>DATIYF010000024.1:0-196272 GCA_035517775.1 Terriglobales bacterium | reverse complement strand
TCACGAGGCCCGATTGCAAGACAGAAAGCTGGTCAATGAGAGCAAGCCCATAACGCTCTTTCACCATCCATTGCATGTCGGACGGCGTAGCCGCCACGTTCGCGACATGCAATGGAATCCCGACCTCGGCAAACATCTCCGACAAGCGGAGGTGAGCGGCTGGATGCAATTCTGGATCGCGGAAAATCGTGATTCGAGGTGCGGCTTCTTGCAAATCGATCTGCGTCTTTGAAGCAAGCGGATCATCAGTCCGCATACAAACGACTAGTGGCGATTGGGCTACTTGCAGGACCACCCAGAGGTCACGGTTAACGGGGAGTGGCAAAACAGCACAGTCGAGTCCGTTGTGCTCTAGCCGTTGCAATGTATGCGCAGTGTCTCCGCTGGATACTTGGATCTCGCAGGAGGGGAAAAGTTGTTCATAGGTTATGCGAAGAGCCTGCAAGAGAAGAGGGTTCACGAAGGGAGAGAACCCGAGCCGTAGGGTGGGCACTTGGCGTTTGTATATGGCTCGCGCTATCGCGAAGATTTCGCGACGCTCCCCTAACACCTTGCGCGCCCAGTTGAGAATCAGTTCGCCAGGAGCGGTAGGGGAGACACCATTTCGTCCACCGCGAACAAATATTGGAAACTCGATGTCTTCTTCGAGAGCCCGCACCTGCTGACTCACTGCGGGTTGTGAGCGGTATACCCGCTGCGCCGCCTTCGTGAAGTTCTTCCCTTCGTAGATGGCAAGCAGATATTCAAGATGACGAAACTCCACGGAATCTGACATGGCCTGGTACTCCGTTTGGCAGGACATCGATCCACAGTCCACATGGGGGGCTGTGGATAACTAATCGTTCTCCCGCGTACCACGTGAGTCAATTAGGAACTCGTGGGTGCATAAGCACCCTGAAAAGTAACTAGGCACCTTTTGGTGCCTCGTCTGCTGCGCTCTATAAGTGAAACTTTGGGCAGTATTGGTAGGAAGTATTGGACTACGAAGGAATCCCCGAGCAGTCTTGGATCACGAACGTTCATCACTGAGGAACGACCGTAGTGGAAGCGTTCTGAGCTGCACAATCCTTCAATGATGTGAGGTTCAAATGCCTTCTGAATTTGCACACGACGATCATCAGACCACGGCACCAAAGAAGCCCCCGGCCTCTGCGAATACGTTGATGCCCGAGCGGTTATTGGACAGCGATGAGGCGGCGTCAATCATGAATTGCCATCCGAAAACGCTGCAAAAACTCGCCCGCAAAGGTGTGGTGCGGGGCGTTCACGTCGGAAAGCTATGGCGCTTTCGCGCTTCGGTAATCGAGGAGTGGATTCAGCGTCAGTTGGCTGGTTAATCCACACGATAAAGTTCTCGACCTCTGCCCGGCGCAGCGTTAGCCTTGTATTAGCCATCCGGTGCGCCTGAGACAGGAGAAAGTCATGTCAAGGCGAACACGGTATCAACAAGGAAGCGTGCAACGCGAAAAGCGGCGGAGCGGGCCTGATGTTTGGGTTTTTCGATGGTATGAAGCTGGAACCGACGGCAAAAGCAGGTATCGTAAGGCAATCGTCGGCACAGTAGATACTCTCGCGAATGAGACATCAGCCCTCAAGGCAGCTCAAGCGTTGCGCATCGACGCCAATCAAGAAACCCCGCAGGCAGGAGCCGGACCGAGCACGATTGCAATGCTCGTTGCGCATTACAGGTTGAAGGAACTGGCCGGTGAGCGTAACGGGAGAAAAGCGTTCTCGACGAGATCTGCCTATGAATGCAATCTGGAGAACTGGATTCTTCCTCGCTGGGGAGATCACACGCTCGACCAGGTGAAGCCCGTAGCAGTCGAAGAGTGGCTGGACGGGATCAAGCGGGCAAAGGGCACACGAGCCAAGATACGGAACCTCATGAGCGCGCTTTTCACACACGCGATGCGATACGAATGGTCGGACAAGAATCCGATCAAGCTCGTTCGGCAGAGCGCGAAACGAGAGCGCATCCCTGACGTTCTCGAACTTGCCGAAATTCAACTCCTGCTCAGCAAGCTTGGTGTTCAGGAACGGACCCTTATCTTGCTCGACGCTGGAACCGGGCTTCGCGTCAGCGAACTCCTGGCCCTGCGGTGGCGGGATGTAGACTTCGACAATCTCGAACTCAACGTGACCCGTTCCATCTGGCATCAAGTGGTGGGCGAGTGCAAGACGGAGGCATCAGCCAAGCCGGTTCCGCTCGATAGCTATATGGCGGACGATTTGCTTCGCTGGCGTCGCCAGAGTGCCTATCCACTGATTGACGATTATGTCTTTGCCAGCGAGGCCATGCGGGGTAAGCAACCGTATTGGCCAGACAACCTGATGAAGCGGCATATCCGGCCCGTTGCGAAAGCGAACGGCATTCACAAACGAATCGGCTGGCACACCTTCCGCCATACCTTCGGCACGCTACTGAAGGCGAACGGAGAAGATGTGAAGACGGTCCAGGAGCTTTTGCGGCACGCCAACAGCAGGATCACGCTGGAGGTCTACACGCAGGCGACGACCTCAAACAAGCGGGCCGCACAAAGCAAGGTTGTAAGGATGATGGTGCCGAATCTGGGTGAAAAGCAGGATGCAATACACCCGGAAAAGGTAGGGTAGGGTGCTTATTGCACCCATATCAAACCCAAGACCTCTGTCTTTTTGGGGTCACCCATCACTCTAAGCTCTTTAGAATGATGGCGGGGACGACGGGGCTCGAACCCGCGACCTCTGCCGTGACAGGGCAGCGTTCTAACCAACTGAACTACGTCCCCTTGGATTGGGAGCGCCGTCTGCGCCGCGTGAGTTTGAGCTGCGCAGATTCGATGTGCTCCGGCGAAATCAATCTTAACACAGCAAAAACGGATGACGCGGAGGGGGCTGTAGCGGGCTTCTCTGCCGCAGCGGGGCACGCTGAGCCGATTTCGGCGACAGTTGCGGAGTTCGGCTTGGCTGATAACCGCCGCCCCGGGGCTGCGTCGAATTCCATTGAGGGTCTCGGGCCGGCAAAGCCACTGCCAACAGGGCGGACCGGAGTGTCTGCCCTTCAGCGGGAGCGAAGAGAGGATCGGCGGCGGCGGAAAGAATTACTTCTGAAACCATGCTGACTTCCGGGCCAACAGGAGTAAACCACGGAGGGCACCGTGGGCTGGGAAGAAGCAGGGATTGTGAGTGCGGAAAAGGCGGCATGAATGGGTCGTCAGCGGCGCGCTTCCTCTTGCTGTCTCCGGGGTTGGAGGATTTCCTCTGCAGAGTCTCTCGCGGCCGGGCTTTGCTCATGAGTGTTTTGGCGAGCCAGGGGTTGCCAGCGCCTCTTTATGAGCCGTTGCGTGCTAAGTTTCGCTGCGACTATAATTTGCAGTGCATCACCGGGTGCGGATGCCGCCGCCTGCGCGAAGCATCCCACCCGGTTTCCTGCCAAGTGCCAAGGTTATGAAGAGCTTCCCATTCCGTTCGCCCTGGATTTTCGCGCCCATTCTCCTGTGTGGGCTGGTGTTTTCACTTGCCTGCGACAGCGGCAAGAGTCAGGGAGTCTCTGCCGCGGAGCGGCCGCCGGCGCCGGTGGTGGTTGCGGTGGTGCAGCAGCGCGATATTCCCATCCAGATCAATGCCATCGGCAATGTCGAAGCCTACCAGACGGTGCAGATCCGCTCGCAGGTGAATGGGCAGATCGAGAAGATTTTTTTCAAAGAAGGGCAGGACGTCCGCCAGGGCCAGCTGCTGTTTCAACTGGATAAGCGTCCCTTTCAGGCCGACCTGGATCGAGCCGTCGGCCAATTGAAGCACGATCAGGCGCAGGCGGAAAACTCGCGCCAGCAGGCCGAGCGCTACAACAATCTGGAAAAGGAAGGCATTGTTTCGCACGAGCAGGCGGACCAACTACGGACCCAGGCCAAGGCCGACGCCTCTGCGGTGGAAGCCGACAAAGCCGCGGTCGAAGCGGCGCGGGTGCAACTGCAATACACCGACATCACGGCGCCGATTGACGCGCGCACGGGCGCGTTGATGATCAACCTGGGCAACCTGGTAAAGGCCAACGACACGCCCTACCTGGTTCAACTCAACCAGGTCAGCCCGATTTACGTGACTTTCTCGGTGCCGGAGACGGCGCTGAGCGAGATCCGGCAATACTTTCCTGCCCGCAAGCTGACGGTGCTCGCGTACCCGAAGGGCGACTCCGCCCATGCGGCGCAAGGCAACCTTTCTTTTATTGATAACGGCGTGGATATGACTACGGGCATGGTGAAGCTGAAGGGCGCCTTCGCCAACCGCGACCGGCGCTTGTGGCCGGGTGAGTTCGTGGATGCGGTGCTGCAACTTTCGGTGCAGAAGAACGCGATCGTGGTGCAGACCAAAGCGATCCAGACTGGCCAGCAGGGGCAGTATGTTTACGTGGTAACGCCAAAGGATATCGCGGAGTCGCGCCCGGTGGAAACCTCCGGCACGTACCACGACCTGACCCTGGTTTCGAGCGGATTGAAGGCAGGCGAGCGGGTGGTAGTCAATGGGCATTTGCGGGTGGCGCCTAAAGGAAAGGTGCTGGTGCAGAGCACGATTTCGGGCTCGCAGGATGAGGCCGGAGCCCCGACTTCGAGCGGAGGCGGCTTGTGAGCGTTTCCGAGCTCTTCATTAAGCGTCCCATCATGACCACGCTGGTCATGGCCGCCATCCTTATTTTTGGCATGTTCGCCTACCAGCTGCTGCCGGTGAGCGACCTGCCCAACGTGGATTTCCCCACGATTCTGGTCAGCGCTTCCCTGCCCGGGGCCAGCCCGGAGACGATGGCCTCTTCGGTGGCAACGCCGCTGGAGAAGCAGTTCTCAACCATCGCCGGCATTGATTCGATGACCTCGAGCAATTCGCTGGGGTCAACCAACATCACCATTCAATTCAACCTGAGCCGCAGCCTGGACGGGGCGGCACTGGATGTGCAATCAGCCATTACAGCCGCCGGAGGACAGCTGCCGCCGGAGATGCCGACGCCGCCCACGTTCCAGAAGGTGAACCCGGCTGATTCGCCTATTCTTTACCTCGCTTTAAGCTCGCCCACACTGCGCCTTTCCGACGTGGACGAGGCGGCCGAGACCACGATTGCGCAGAATATTTCGATGGTCAACGGCGTGGCCCAAGTGCAGGTGTACGGCTCGCAGAAGTACGCCACGCGGGTACAGCTTGACCCCACGGCGCTGGCGGCCCGGCAAATTGGAATTGACGAAGTGGATTCGGCGCTTGAATCCGGCAACACGAACCTTCCCACCGGCACCTTGTACGGGCAGAACAACACTTTCACCATTCTCGCCAACGGCCAGCGCATGAATGCGCAGCAGTTCGGGCCGATGATCGTGGCCTACCGCAACGGCAATCCAGTGCGGCTGGATGAGCTTGGCCGGGTGATTGACAGCGTGCAGAATGACAAGACGGCCAGCTGGTTCAACGGAGTGCGCGCCATCGTGCTGGCCATTCAGAAGCAGCCGGGGACCAATACGGTCGCGGTGGTGGATAACATCAAGAAGCTGCTGCCCCGGCTCGAAGATCACATTCCGGCGGCGGTGCAGGTGGATACGCTCTACGACCGGTCGGTTTCCATCCGCTCCTCGGTGGATGACGTGAAGTTCACCTTGCTGCTGACCATCGCCCTGGTCATCATGGTGATCTTCATCTTTTTGAGAAACCTCTCGGCCACGATTATTCCGTCGCTGGCGCTGCCCATGTCCATCATCGGAACGTTTTCGGTGATGTATCTGCTGGGCTACAGCGTGGACAATCTGTCTCTGATGGCGCTGACGCTCTCGGTGGGATTCGTGGTGGATGACGCCATTGTGATGCTGGAAAATATCGTCCGCCACATGGAGATGGGCAAAACGCCGATGCAGGCGGCCATGGACGGCGCCGGACAAATCGGCTTCACCATTCTTTCCATGACGCTGTCGCTGGCCGCGGTTTTTATTCCGCTGCTGTTCATGGGCGGCATTATCGGGCGGCTGCTGCACGAGTTCGCGGTGACCATCGGGGCGGCCATCCTGGTTTCCGGCTTCGTTTCGCTCACCCTGACCCCCATGCTGTGCAGCCGCTTCCTGCGCCACCACGAAGCCGCCAGCCACGGGCGGCTGTTCAACCTGAGCGAGCGCGCGTTCGCGGCCTGGCTGCGCGGCTATGACCGCAGTCTGAGAGTCGTGCTGCGGCACAAGTTTGCCACCCTGATGGTGTCATTCATCATCATCGGGCTGACGTTTTATCTCTATACGATTTCGAAGACCGGCTTCATACCCGACGAAGACCAGGGCCTGGTGTTTGCCTTCACCGAGGCGCGGCAGGGCATCGCCTTTCAAGACATGATGGCGTTGCAGCAGCAGGTGGCCTCGGTGCTGCAGCATGACCCCAACGTGATGAACATCATGTCGTCCCTGGGCAGCCCCATTAACCAGGGGCGGATGTTCTTCCGGCTGAAAGATAAGAAAGACCGCGTCAACCACATGACGGCGATGCAGGTGATCCAGGAGCTGCGGCCCAAAGTCTCGCAGATTCCCGGGCTGAACGTGTTCATGCAGATTCCGCCGACCATCCGCATCGGAGGGACGCTGACCAAGTCGCAATATCAGTATGCGCTGCAGTCGCCGGATACGACCGAGCTGTACGAAAACGCCCCCAAGCTGGAGAGCGCGCTGCGCGCCCTGCCCCAACTGCAGGATGTGACCAGCGACTTGCAGGTGCAGAATCCGCAGCTCACAGTTCAGGTGGACCACGACAAGGCGTACGCGCTCGGCCTGACGCCCAACCAGATTTCCGACGCGTTGTACTCGGCCTACGGAACGCGGCAGATCAGTACCATCTACTCTCCCACCAATGAGTATTACGTCATTGTAGAGTTGTTGCCGGAGTACCAGAACCGGCCCGACCGGCTCTCCATGCTGTACGTGCGCTCGACCACGGGCAAGCTCATTCCGTTGAGTACCGTGGCCAGGCTGGTGCCTTCAGTGGGTCCGCTGACCGTGAACCACCTGGGCCAGCTGCCGGCGGTGACCGTCAGCTTCAACCTCAAGCCGGGAACGGCTCTGGGCGACGCCACCAAGTTGGTGGAGCACGAAGCCAACACAGTTTTGCCCGGCGATATTCAGGGCGTGTTCCAGGGCACGGCGCAGGCCTTCCAGAATTCTTTCACCGGCATGGGTCTGCTTCTGCTGGCGGCGGTGCTGGTGATTTACATCATCCTGGGAATTCTGTATGAGAGCTTCATTCATCCTCTGACCATTCTTTCCGGCTTGCCCTCGGCCGGCGTGGGAGCGCTGCTTACGCTCATCCTCTTCCACCAGGAGCTGAACCTTTACTCTTTCGTAGGCATCATCATGCTGATCGGCATCGTGAAGAAGAACGCGATCATGATGATTGACTTTGCGCTGGAAGCGGAGCGCAACGAAGGCAAGTCGCCGGAGGAATCCATTTATCAGGGCGCATTGGTGCGCTTCCGCCCCATCATGATGACCACGATGGCCGCGTTAATGGGCACACTGCCCATTGCCATCGGCTTCGGGGCCGGCGCGGACTCGCGCCGCGGGCTGGGGCTGGCGGTGGTCGGTGGCCTGCTCTTTTCGCAGATCGTGACCCTCTACATCACGCCGGTTTATTACGTCTATCTCGACAAGCTGCAGTCGAAGTTTCGCCGCCGCCGGGGGAAAGGCGAAACTCTCGCCCAAGAGCTCAAAGAGCCCGCCTTGGTGGGATGAAAAACTGGGATGGTGGGCAGTGCAGGGCTCGAACCTGCGACCTCGTGCTTGTAAGGCACGCGCTCTAACCAGCTGAGCTAACCGCCCCACGCCCGCTGACACAGCCACGGGGAAAGGCAACTTCGTTTTGAGTATAACCCAGGCAGGGCGTTGCGCTTCCGCCATGGAGCGAGGTGTGGGCACGGCTTCAGCCGCGCCACCAAGACCGCACCACAAGCTGGCGCCGTCGAGGCGCAACTGTTCCGCACCAATGTACCTGCCTTGAAACCCAAGGCGCTAAAGCGCCCATGAATTTCCAACCGTATCGGCACGAGTACACTCGTGCCCTGCCTTCCTGCGATCAGCATGTGAAATGCTATGCACTTGCCACTTTTGCTTGCGCCTCTTGTTAGACTGACGCGGTGCGCCGCCTCATCGTCAACGCCGATGATTTCGGCTTAACCACAGGTGTGAACCGCGCTATCGCTACGGCGCATGAAAAAGGCGCCGTGACCTCTACCACGCTGATGGCGGAAAGCGCGGAGTTTGAAGATGCAGTACGGCTCAGCCTGGCCGCGCCGCGCCTGAGCGTGGGCTGCCACGTCGTACTGGCCGATGGGTCGCCGGCGCTGCCCGCCTTCAAGGTGCCAAGCCTGATCGAACGCTGCGATGCGGAAGGCGCGCACTTCTATGACGGCTGGAGCGGTTTTGCCTATCGAGCGCTGCGCGGCCAACTGGACGCAAGCGAGATCGAAGCCGAGGCGGCGGCGCAGATCCGCAAGCTGCAATCGGCCGGGCTGACCGTCACGCACGTGGATACTCACAAGCACCTGCACGTTCTGCCCTTTGTGCTCCAGCCGCTGCTGCGGGCGGCGCAGGCCTGCGGCGTGCATGCCGTCCGCAATCCCTTTGCGCCCTTCCGCCTGAAGCAGTTCGCCCGCTGGCCGGGACTGGGAAGGCGTGAACTGGCCTCGGGCGCGACCAGCGTGTGGGCGCAGGCGTTTCGCGAGCGTGTGGCGGCCGCCGGACTTTCCACCCCCAGCGGCACCTTCGGGATCGCCGCCACCGGCTCTCTGGGCCAGCGCCTGTTTGCCTGGATTGTGGACCATATCCCGGAGGGGACCTGGGAATTCGTCTGCCACCCCGGCTACTACGACGCCCAGCTGCAGAAGGTGCGCACCCGGCTGCGGCAGTCGCGGGAGCGGGAGCTGGCGATCCTGACTGCGGCCGAGACCCGCCATCTTTTTGCCCGCAACGGCATCGAACTCATCTCCTACCGCGAGCTGGCCTAAGCAGCCGTGGTTACTTTAGGTGCATCTAGTTCATAACCGCGGGGCGGCACAGGCAGGTTATGATTGTGCGAGCCACGGAGGGAACACCGGACCGTTTCATTCCATGGAGACGCAGGCAGAATCGCAGGGCGGGCCGCAGCTTCTGGTGCGCATTTGGGGCATGAATGCGGAGGGCCGTCCTTTTTTTCAAAACGTGATGGCGCGCAACCTGACCAGTGAGAGCGCGCTGCTTTCCGGCATTGAGCATGCGCTGAAGACGGAAGAAGTGATCGGGGTTCAGCACGAGGACAAGAAGGCGCGCTTCCGCGTGCTGAGAGTGAAGGATGCCGGACTGCCGCAGCGCATTCTGGCCGAGGTGCAGCTCATGCCCGGGCAGCAGTGTCCCTGGCCGGCGGAGGCCGCCGCGGCCCCGAAGGTGCCTGGACGCGCCGCCCCCAGCGGCTCGAACAAACGCCAGTATCCGCGCTTTAAGGTGCGCTTTCCGCTCGAGCTGCGGGATGAGCGCGGCGGCGGGGCGCACATGCAGACTTCCGCCTCAGACATAAGCGGCCGGGGATGTTATGTCGAGTCGCTGACTCCGCTGCCTCTGGGCACGCACCTGAGCGTTACCTTCTGGCTCAATCAGGAAAAGGTTGTCACCAACGGCGTCATCCGCGCCAGCGACCCCGGCGTGGGCATGGGCATCGAATTCACAGGCCTCGACGAAACCGGCCAGGAGCGTCTGCAGCGTTACCTGGAGATGTTTCAGGCCGCGGCCGGCAGCAGCTCCTGAATTGCCCTTCCCAAGCCCGGTTCCAGGGATATAAGCCGGGTAAAATGTGAATCCCGGCATGGCCGCGGCCATCGAATGGAATGGGCCGCCCGGCCCGGGGACTGCATGAAAATCGGAATCACCTGTTACCCGACCTACGGCGGCAGCGGTGTAGTTGCCACTGAGCTGGGCCTGGAGCTGGCCCAGCGCGGCCACGAAATTCACTTCATTTCTTACGCCCAGCCCATCCGCCTGAACGCACCCCAGCCCAATATTCACTATCACGAGGTGGAAGTTTCCCGTTACCCGCTGTTTGACTATCCGCCCTACGATCTGGCGCTGGCGACGCGCATGGCTGAGGTCTCAGAGCTCTACGATCTCGACCTGCTGCACGTGCACTACGCTATTCCGCACTCGGTGAGCGCGCTGCTGGCGCGGCAAATGCTCGCGGCCAAGCCTCGCGGGCGCAGGCTGCCCTTCGTTACCACCCTGCACGGCACCGATATCACCCTGGTGGGCCTCGACCGCTCGTATCTTCCCATTACCCGGTTTTCCATCGAGCAAAGCGACGGTGTGACCGCGGTTTCGCAGTACCTGCGCGACCGCACCCTGCGCGAATTCGATATCAAGAACAACATTCAGGTGATCTACAACTTCGTGAACTGCGATATGTACCTGCGGCCGGTGGATGCCGCCGAACTGCGCAAGGAATACGCGCCCAAGGGCGAGCGTATTCTGGCGCACATTTCGAATTTTCGCCCGGTGAAGCGGGTCACCGATACGATTGAGATTTTCGACCGGGTGCGCAAGCAGGTTCCCTGCAAACTTCTGCTGATGGGCGATGGCCCTGACCGCTCGCCCGCGGAATGGCTGGCGGTGCAGAAAGGCATCCATGACGACGTGCTGTTCCTGGGCAAGCAGGACCAGATTCATGAGAAGCTGGCCCTCGCCGACATTCTTCTGCTGCCCAGCGAACTGGAGTCCTTCGGCTTGGCCGCGCTCGAGGCCATGGCTTGCGAAGTGGTGCCCATCGCCACCCGCGCGGGCGGCATACCGGAAGTGGTGGAGCACGGAAAGACGGGATTTCTCGCCGATGTGGGCGATGTGGATACCATGGCCCGCTACGCCCTGGACTTGTTGGGCAACGAGACTCGCTTGCGCGAGATGGGCAAGGTCTGCCGGGCGGCGGCGCGCTCACGCTTTTGCGCCAGCAAAATTATTCCGGAATACGAAAATTTCTATCGCCGCGTGCTGGAGCGCTCTTCGTAGAGCCCGGCCGGAATGGCGCCTTCCATCTGCAGGGCGGGCAGGCGCAGGCGCACCAGGGTTCCCTTCCCTTCCCGGCTGTCAATGGTCATGCGCGCGGTTTCGCCGTAGAGCACTTTCAGGCGTTCGGCGACGTTGGCCATGCCGATGCCGGTGCCGCCCAGGCCGGTGGGGCGCTCCAGAAGATTGGCCGAGCCCATGCCCACGCCGTTATCCTCCACTTCGATGACCAGTTGCGAATCGGTGAGCCGGCTGCGCAGGTAGATGCTGCCGCCATCGATCTTGGAGGAGAGGCCGTGCTTGATGGAGTTTTCCACCAGCGGCTGCAGGAGCATGCTGGGCACCATCACTTCCAGCGAGGCCGGGTCGAGTTCCTTCACCACCTGCAGCTTGTCGCGGCCGAAGCGCACCACTTCGATATCCAGGTAGTTGTCAATGAACTCCACTTCTTCGCGCAACGCCACGAAGGCCTCGGCGCTGCTCAGCAGGCGGCGCAGGATGTTGGCCAGCTTGATGATCATTTCGCGCGCGGTATCTGGATCGAAGCGCACCAGCGAGGAGACCGAATTCAGCGTGTTGAACAGAAAGTGGGGATTGATCTGGTTCTGCAACGCCTCCATGCGCGCCTGCAGCAGCATGCGCTCCTGCTCTTCGAGCTTGATCTGAATGCGCACGCTGTTCCAGATTTTCAGCTCGGTGCCGATCACCATGACCGAAGTGGCATAAATCAGGGCTTCCACCCAGAGGTTGGGGCTTTCCAGGCTGAAGGTGATTCGCGGGCGCACGTGCGCGAGTTCCGTGTGCAGGAAGCGCAAGGCAAAGATGGTGCCGAAAAACATGATCTGCCAGTCGAAGCGCGGCTTGGGCAGATTGCGGCGTATCCAGCGGTAAATGCTGAGATCAATAAAAGGCGAGAAGGACCAGATATCTTCGTGAGAAGGAGCCATCTCCCGCAGTTGGCCGGAGAGGAACCCGCACAGCAGGGCAAAGGGGAGCGTAGCCCACTCGCCATGCAGCAGGGCCGGAAAAGCAATCAGCGCACCCCCGGCCATGCCGGCAAAACGGCCGGCGATGATGCCGAGCAGCACCGTGGTTTCGAGCGTCAGGTCGCCGGCGAAAAAGCTCTTGGCGCTGAACCGGATCCAAACTCCCAGCGCCATGGGAACGCCAATCCACAGCACGAGATAAATCTTCTGCTTGAGAGTGCGCTCCTCGTGAAACAGCAGTGATTTGAATTCGACCGAGCGGCCCAGAATGCTGGCCGCCGAAGCGGCGATACCCAGCTTGATCAGCAGATTAACGAGAATGAGGCGCTGTTCCATGAGCTACGCTGAAGGAAATGTAGCACGATGCAAGAGCCGATGCGCGGCCTCATGCCCGCAGGCGGGAAGCTAACTCTGCAAGCCTGCGGTCTATGGCCTGTATATCTTGCGGGCCGCCCTGAGCCATATCCTTGCTGCCGCCGCCGCGGCCGCCCAGTTTGGCCAGGGCCTCGCGGATGAGGGCGTTCATGTCAAAGGGCTGGCCGGGGGACTGAGCAAAGACCAGCGCTGCCGGCGGAGTGTTGGTGCCCAGCAAGGCGACCACCGGCGCGCTTTGCCGGCAAAGGCGCTGCCCCAGCAGCTTGATGAAGGCGAGATCGCGATCGGGGAATACGCGGACGACAACCTGGCGTCCGTTCGATTCTGGAGTCTCGGAGACCATGCGGCTGGCATACAGATCGGCCAACTCTTCGAGAATCGCTTCTCGGGCCTTGCGCGAGGCCCGTGCTTCTTCCTGCGATTTGCGGATTTGCCCGGGCACATCCCATATGTGGCTGGAGAAAAGCGCGGCGGCCTCGCTCAGAGCGGCGTAATCGCGCCGGGCTGTGGCCACGGCGCGCAGGCCGCAGACAAATTCCACGCGCCAGCCCTGGCGCACTTTCTCTGTCTTGCGCAGCAGGATGCTCCCAATCTGCCCGGTGCCGCTGACGTGGGTTCCGCCGCAGGCGGTCAGGTCGAAGTCGCGAATATCAATCAGCCGCAACTGGTCGCGTTCGACCGGAGGAATCTTTCTCAGTCCCAGCGTGTGCGCCTCTTCCTGGCTAACGAAGCGGATGCTGACCGGGCGGTCCTCGAGCACAACTTCATTGGCCAGCCGCTCGGCCTCGGCGACTTGCTGCGGGCTCAAGGCCTTTGTCTCCAGATCAATCGAGCAGGAATCGGCGCCCATGTGAAAGGAAACGGTCGGCATCTCGAAGAGACGGAGAAAAGCAGCGGAGAGCACGTGCTGGCCGGAGTGCTGCTGCATGTGATCGCGGCGGCGGCCGGCGTCAATCAGCCCGCGCACCCGGCTTCCGCTCTCGAGAGCGGCGGGATTCTCGAGGAAATGCAGAATCGAGCCGCTGCTCTCATCTTCCGCAACCTCGGTAATTCGCAGTCTTTCGCCCGAAGGCAGCACGATCCAGCCGCTATCGAAGACCTGCCCCCCGCTGGTGGGATAGAACGCGGTCTGATCGAGCTCAACCGCCGGACGGGGGCCGGTTTCAAGCCGGATGACTTGCGCCTCGAAGTCGTAGAGGAAGGAATCGTGATAGTAGAGCCGATGGGTCATCGCCGGTGAGAGCTTTCAGCTATCAGCTTTCAGCCGTCAGCTTTTCGCTTCGGTGGCTGGCTTTGCCATTGCGCCGTCATTTGTTCTCGCGACCGGACCAGCTTCTGTACACAGAGCCATTCTCGCAGCTTCCGTGCGGGAATAACACACGGATGCGAGCGCTCGCTTAGTACGGCCCGATGATTCCGCCCATGTGGCGGACGCCGGGCAACTTGTCGCGCTTACCCCAGTCGGTGATCACGTCTAGATACTTCAACCCCGAGCCGGTGTTGAACAGCACGACCATTTCGCCGGCGGCGAAGAAACCGCGTCCGCGCAGCTTGCGATAGGCGGCCAGCGCCGCCGCCCCTTCGGGCGAGGCAAACAGGCCTTCCACGCGGGCCCAGTGAGTGAGAGCCTCCATAATCTCCTCGTCGCCGACGGCCACCGCTACCCCGCGGCTTTTCTTCAAAATGTCGAGGATCAGGTAGTCGCCATACGGCCTGGGCACGCGCAGACCGGCTGCAACTGTAGAAGCATCGGGCCACGGCTCGGCCGTGGCCTTGCCCTCATGAAATGCTTTCACAATAGGAGCGCAACCGCTTGCCTGGGCAGCGATCATGCGCGGGCGCTCCGGGCCAATCCAACCCAGCTCTTCCATTTCGTCGAAGGCCTTCCACATGCCGATCAGGCCCACGCCGCCGCCGCAGGGATAAATAATGCTCTGCGGCAGCTTCCAGCCCAGTTGCTCGGCCACCTCGTAGCCCATAGTTTTCTTGCCCTCGACGCGAAAGGGCTCTTTCAGGGTGGAAACATCGAACCAGCCCTCGCGCTCCGCACGCTCGGCCACCATGCGGGCGCAGTCGCCGATCAGCCCATCCACCAGGGTGACGCGGGCCCCGAAGGATTCGCATTCCACCTTGTTGGCCTCGGGAACATCCATGGGCATAAAGACGTGCGCTTCCAGACCGCCCGCCGAGGCGTAGGCAGCGAGCGCGCTGCCGGCGTTGCCTGCGGTCGGAATGGCCAGTTTGGTTAAGCCGAAGGCGCGGGCCATGGTTACGGCCGCCGCAAGCCCTCGCGCCTTAAACGATCCCGTAGGATTTACGCCTTCTTCCTTGATAAAAAGCCCGGGCACGGTGCGGCTGGCGAGCAGCGGGGTGAAACCTTCGCCCAGGGTGACGGGCGAGGCCTGGGGCAGAACGTCGGCGTAGCGCCACATGGTTGCCATACGACCGGCAAGCGAGGAGGGCTTAAAGTCCTGCTTTAGGGATTTGAGATCGTAGCGGGCGAAAAGCACGCCGCCATCCTGCGGGCAAACAGTCCGCGGCTGGCCGGCGCTGATGATTGCACCACATTTGGTGCACTCAAAATGAGTGAGTCGGGCCACGCTGGGAGTTTAGCACTTCGTCCGCTGTAGAGACGTTGCTTGCAACGTCTCCCATTCTCGCGTGACACAGCAAGCCGAGACACAGCAAGCCGAGACGTAGCAAGCTACGTCTCTACGCCGAGGGCAGGCGGCTCAAAAGCGCATAGGCGCGGCGGAACCATGGCCGTTCGCGGCGGCGCAGGTATCCCGGCATATTCGGCCTCTTGGCCAGAATGCGCTCCGCCCATTGCCGGGCTTCTTTCTCGCGATGTTGCGAAGCCAGAAAATTCGCGTAGTTGTAATACGTCTCAGAAAGGGTGGAGATGCGAACTACTTCGGGAAAAAGCGCCTCCGCTTTGTCCGCATGTCCGGTGTTGGCATAGACGTGGGCCAGCAATCCGGCCGCGCGGTGAAGATCGTATTTCGGGTCCTCGCGCACGACCCTCTCCAAATCCGGCAACGCCGCGGCGAAGTCGGCCATCTGAATTTCGGCGATGGCCCTGCGGTAGAAGGGGTCAGCCGAATCGGTGCGGGTCGAGATGGCGCGGTCATAGCAGCGGCGGGCCTTGGCATACTTGCTCTCTTCCAGATAAAGGTCGCCCAATTCCTCATAGTTTCCCGCCGAAGGGTTATCGCGCACTGCGGCCTCCAGCTCGCGAATGCGCTTGCGCCGGGGAAAAACTTTGAAGGACTGCCGCAGCAGGCCGGCGTCGGGAACCATTTCGATTCCGATATACGCCAGCGCCCCCAGCCAGCCGAAAAACAGGATAATGAACAGCCAGTAAAAATCCGGGCGGCGGCGGATGAAATGGATGATGGCCGCCACCTGCAGCAGCAGCCCCCACCACGGAAAAGCATGGAAAAGAAGCCAACCCATTATGTTTCTGCAATATAGCATATGGTCGCGAAGCGCCTGCGGATATCGGGAATGCTACAATTTCTGGTGGTGAAGCCTTGCATCCGCCTGCTGGCCGTGGATATTGACGGCACTCTGCTCAACCCCCAGTTCCGCATTTCTGAGGCTGACCTGGCCGCCATGCGGCGCGCCCATGCCGAAGGCGTCGAGGTCATTCTGGTCACCGGGCGGCGCCATACTTTCGCGCTGCCTATCGCAGAGCAGCTCGGCTTCGATCTCTGGCTCATCAGCTCCAACGGCGCCATGACCCGTTCGCTCCGCGGCGAGCGCTTTCACCGCGACCTGCTTCCCGCCGCAACCTGCCTCAAGCTGTGCTCCGCCATGCGCGAGTTTCGCGGCAACATGGTGATCACTTTTGACAGCGAAGAAAAAGGCGCGCTGGTTCTGGAGCACATGGGCGAGCTGAATGAGAGCATTCAGCGCTGGCTGGAGAAAAATCTTCAGTTCATTGACTTCGTGATTCCGATTGAGAATTCGCTGGTTCGCGACCCGGTGCAGGCCATGTTCTGCGGAACCCTCCCGCGCATGCGGCAGGCGCTTCAGACCCTGGGGGCATGCGGCCTCGAGCGCGAGATCACAGTGCTGCGCACGGAATATCCGGTGCGCGACCTGCTCATGATTGACGTGCTCAATCACGGCTGCTCCAAGGGGCACGCTCTCGAACGCTGGGCCAAGCATCGCGGCATTGCGCGCGAAGAGGTGATGGCCATCGGCGACAACTACAACGATGTCGAGATGCTCGCCTTCGCCGGACTGCCCTTTGTCATGGGCAATGCATCGGAAGAGCTGCGCGGCAACGGCTGGGCGGTCACTCTGGCCAACGATCAGAACGGCGTGGCGGCGGCGATTGAGCAGGTGCTGGGCCCCGCCAGGGTAACAGTCTGAGGCCGCGCTGCAAGATGTACCGGCGGAACCTTGCCCAGCCATAGCGGCTCGGGCTATGCTGGCGGGGTTTCGGACTTTGGCCCATGCTGATTCGCGCAAAACTCGCGCTGGGACTGGCCTTGCTCGCCGCTTTGCCGGCTTTCGCCTCCGACCTGGCGGTGCTGCGCAATGGATTCTCCATCCGCCACCAGCGGCGTGAGGCGATGGGCGCAATCACCCGGCTCTACGTTACGGCAGACGGCAAAAGCTACGTGGACGTTCCCACGGCCGACATTGACCATTTTGAAAAAGACCTGACCCCGGTCTTTGCCCCGGCGCCGCAGGAAAGCTCTGCCGTGGCTCAGAATTCTGTTTCCATGAAGGACATGGTGCTCTCCGCCAGCGGCCACCAGCACCTTGATCCAGATCTGGTGAACAGCGTGATTCACGCCGAGAGCAATTTCGATCCCCGGGCAGTTTCGCCCAAAGGCGCGCAGGGGCTGATGCAGCTTATGCCGCAGACCGCCTCGCAACTGGGCGTGAGCAACGCCTTCGATCCCAAGGCCAATGTCGAGGGCGGCACCCGCTATCTGCGCACCCTGCTCGAACTCTATAACTTCGACCTGGTGAAGGCGCTGGCCGCCTATAACGCCGGCCCGCAGCGGGTAGCTCACTACCGGGGTGTGCCTCCGTATTACGAGACCCAGGCCTACGTGGCGAAAATTATTCGCGATTTCAACCGCAAGAAGCTCGCCGAGCGCCGGGCAGCACTGAATGCAGCTAAGAGCCCGCATCGGGCTCCTGCCAAATCGCCCGCTTCCCTTTCGGTGGAACGAGCCAACTCCGCGTCTTCTATCTCCTCTGTGGCTCAAGCCAAACCTGCTGCCCGCGATTAGCCACGAACGAACCGAAGTAAGACCTGGGCAGGCAGGCGCGTTGACCCTCCTTCTCCAGTCATTTACCTTGAGAGCGGGCGTCCCGCGTTTTCCGCTCAGGCGTGCCACGCTAGATGGATAGAAAACGAATCCTGCTTTATGCCGCTCTGGCCATCGTGCTGGCGATACTGGTGTACTTCCAGTTTCGCACCTGGCGCGGTTTCGACTGGGCCACCTTCTGGAGCCAGACTGGCCACGTGAACAAGTGGCATATCTTTCACGCCATTGCCTTGATTTATCTGGCGTACGGAATGCGCGCCATCCGCTGGAAAATCTTTCTGCAGCCGGTCAGGCCGAAGGCTTCCTCCTGGCGGCTGGTCTCGCCGACCATTGTGGGCTTTACCGGCCTCGCCCTGCTGGGCCGCCCCGGAGAACTGATTCGCCCTTACCTGATCGCCCGGCGCTACGATCTGCCGTTTTCCTCTCAGCTCGCAGTCTGGACGGTGGAACGCATCTTCGATGTTGGAGCCTTTACCTTCCTGCTGGTGCTGGCAGCTTTTGTGGCCACCGCGCCCAAGCGGCTTTCCTATTACGGCAGCTTTCGCGAGGTGGCCCTGGTCTTCGCCGCGCTGGCGCTGGGACTGGTGCTGCTCGCTTTGGCCGTAAGCCGCAGCGGAGAGGCGATTGCCCGCTGGGTGGAACGCCGCTTTTCCCACCTGGCCGCGAATCTGGGGCATCGCATTGCCTTGCGCGTTCGTGAATTCCATGCAGGGCTGAATACCATTCAGGGGCCAATGGCGTTTTTTCAGCTTAGCCTGGTCTCGGTGCTGATGTGGTGCATGATCGCCGTCTCCTACAAGGAAGTCACGCATTCCTATGAAAGCCCTTCGCTGGAAATTCCTCAGACTCAGGTCCTGCTGCTGATGGGGTCGAGCATGGTGGGCTCAATGATCCAACTGCCCGGCGTGGGCGGAGGCTCGCAGCTGGCGACGATTGCCATGCTGGAATACGTCTTCGACGCCCCTCATGAATTGGCGGCCAGTTGCGGCATCATGCTCTGGATTGTCACTTTTCTCGCCATCGTTCCAGTCGGCCTGGCGTTGGCGCATCGCGAGCGGCTCTCGCTGCGCAAGCTCTCAGCGGCGAGCCAGCACGAGGAAGAGGCCGAGGCGCTCTCGCCTTCGCCATGAGACGCGAAAATCAATAAACCATTAAGGGCCCGAACCAACGCGAAGGAATCCACCCTCTGTAGCCTTCATGGCTGGCCCTTCCCAGGCCGGTCCTCCTGCATATAGCTCGTATGCGCCTGCTACAATGGCAGTTCTACCGATATCAAGCCCATGAAGTGCCCTTTTTGTGGCTTCGCCAATGACAAGGTGGTGGACTCGCGGGAGAGCAAGGAGGCCGACTCCATCCGCCGCCGCCGCGAGTGCTTGAAGTGCGCCAAGCGCTTTACCACCTATGAGCGCATTGACGAAATTCCTTACATGGTGGTGAAAAAAGACGGCCGGCGCGAGAAATTTGACCGGCAGAAGGTTCTGAACGGCCTGCTGCGCGCCTGCGAGAAGCGGCCGGTGCCGATCAGCCGCCTGGAGCAGATCGTCAATGAGGCCGAGGGCTTCGTGATCGAATCGCCGGAGCGGGAGCGCAAGACCAGCGAAATCGGGGAATTGATCATGAACCGTTTGCGCCGGTATGACAAGGTGGCCTACGTCCGCTTTGCCTCGGTATACCTGGATTTCAAGGACGTGAAGGAGTTCATGGAAGAGTTGAAGGACCTGGTGAAAGCCAAAGATGCGCCGGATGCTCACAGCAAGGCGGTCACGAAGAATTGAACACGGCTGGTGTGGAGGCGGGGCTATGCCCCGCCGGGCCGAGCCTAGCGTGACCGTGCTGCGGAGCTTCGCTCGACCGGACGGGTCAGAAACCCCTCACCACACGTCAAGCCCGGATAAACAGCCCTATGCCCCACAAGGTAACCCTGATCCCCGGTGATGGCATTGGCCCCGAGGTCACGCGCGCCGCGGTGCGCATTCTCGAAGCCAGCGGAGTGAAGTTTCAATGGGAGACGTTTCAGGCCGGGGCCGAAGCCTACGAAAAATACCGCGAATACATTCCCAAAGAACTGATTGAGTCGGTGGAGCGCACCCACGTCGCCCTCAAAGGTCCGGTGACCACGCCGGTGGGCGGCGGCTTCGCTTCCATCAACGTGGCTCTGCGCAAAAAGTTCGATCTCTACGCCAACTTCCGCCCGATTCACAATCTGCCGCATATCCCGACGCGCTATCCCGATGTAGACCTGATCATCGTGCGCGAGAATACGGAGAGCCTTTATTCCGGCCTGGAGCACGAAGTGGTGCCCGGGGTGGTCGAGAGCCTGAAAATCATTACTGAGAAAGCCTCGACTCGAATCGCGCGATTTGCCTTCGAGTATGCGCGCAAAAACCAGCGCAAAAAGGTTCATGCTATCCACAAGGCCAACATCATGAAGCTTTCGGACGGCCTGTTTCTGCGCTGCGCGCGTAACGTAGCCAAGGATTATCCCGAGATTACGTACGGCGAGCACATCGTGGACAATACTTGCATGCAGCTGGTCATGAATCCCTACCAGTACGACATTTTGGTGATGGAGAACCTGTATGGGGATATTATCTCGGACCTCTGCGCGGCTTTTGTAGGCGGGCTGGGATTTGTGCCGGGAGCCAATATCGGCGAACACTGCGCCATCTTCGAGGCGGTGCACGGCTCGGCGCCTGACATTGCAGGCAGGAACATTGCTAATCCCACAGCGGTGATTCGCTCGGCGCTGCTGATGCTGCGGCACCTGGGCGAGCACGAAGCCGAGCGCAAAATCGGCGCGGCACTCGAGGCAGTCTATCGCCACCGCGAAAAGCTGACCCGCGATATAGGCGGTCAGGCGGGGACCTCAGAGTTTGCCGATTCCGTGATCGAAGCGATGGCGTCGGTGGCTCCCCAACCGGCCGCGGGCGCGTCCTTCTCCTGAATCGGTCTTATGCCGCTGCGGCCATGGTCGCGTGCTGATATCCCATCGCGGCAAAACAAATAGCATGATCGAAGAACTGATCAAGCAGGCGCAGCAATTCCAATTCACCCAGAATCTCCATAGAGGATCTCAGGAACCCCTGCTCCTCGAGAAAATGCCAGAGATGTTCTTTGGTCAGCACCAGCACCCAGCACAGATCGGTCAAGGGCACCCCCTGCAGGGCGCGGCGCATCCCCAGATCAAAATAGCAGCGCTCGATATCGCGCTCTTTCATGTGCAGGAGCCAGTCACTGAGGTTGCGATAGACCTCATGCGTGCGATCATGCAACTCTCCTGCCGGTACCTGGCGCAGCCCCTGGGTGCGAGGAGAGGCCTGTAATTTTTTCAGCAAACTGGAAGAGAGCTGCTCGGAGTGAGCTTCGATCAGGCGGACCAGCCGAAGAGCAATCATGGCGTCCTCCTTGGGCAGGCGAGTGACTGCCACCTGTCTTTTAGATAGCACGTTAGACAGGCCGTTGCCGTGATCGGGGTCACAGGGAACTCTCGCGAAGCCTACGCGCAAGCCTGTTGGAATTGCGCCGTTCTCCGCAAAGAGATGCTGCAGATTAGCCTTTGGCGCCGCAGCACTTCTTATACTTCTTACCCGAGCCGCAGGGGCAAAGATCATTGCGGCCAACCTTGGCTGCGCTCCGCACCACCTGTTGCACCGCCTGGCGCTCGCCCGCGCCGGCCATGCGCGCCGATTCGAGCTCGCGGCGCTTGCGGCGCTGGAAGGCCTCTTCAAGATCATCTACAGAAGTGGCGACGGCGCGCGGCGGACGGCGGCCGTTGCCGTCGGTTCCACCGCCCGATCTCATCGCCGAGACGCCGGCTTCCGGGCCCTGACCTTCCGGCCCGCCGCCCTGAGCACCGAAGGCCCCGGTCTCCGGCGGGCGTTCCAGAATCTGCATGAGGTAGAGATAGCGGACGGTCTCTTCTTGAAAGCGCTGCATCATGGCTTCGAACATGTCGAAGGATTCGCGCTTGTACTCGACCAGGGGATCATGCTGGCCGTAGCCGCGCAGGCCGATGCCCTCCTTCAGGTGGTCCATATTGAGGAGGTGGTCTTTCCACTGCGCGTCGAGCACGCTGAGCATGATCATGCGCTCGTGGTAGCGCATGGCGTCGGGACCGATCAACTTTTCCTTGGCGTCATAGCGCTCTTTCAGCTTCTCGAAGATGGCGTCGCCCAGTTCCTGGCGGTTCAGGTTTTCGGGCTTGATGCCCTCGGCCAGAATATCCACCCCGAAGCGGGTGAAGATGGCGTCTTTGAGCGCCTTGATGTCCCAATCCTCAGGATGGACTTTCACGGCACAGTGCTCATCCATCAGATCGCTGAGTATGCCGGCGACGTAGTCTTCGAGGATCAGCTCTTTCTGGTCCACGCCCTCAAGCAGCTGGTGGCGCAGGCCATACACGGCCTCGCGCTGCTTGTTCATTACATCGTCGTATTCGAGCAGATGCTTGCGGGCCTCGAAGTGCTGCGCCTCCACCGCCTCCTGCGCTTTTTCGATGCGGCGGCTGATGAGGCGAGACTCGATGGGGATGCCCTCTTCCATGCCCAGGCGCTGCAGCAGCTTTGACACCCACTCCTTGGCGAAGATGCGCATCAGGTCATCTTCGAGCGAGAGATAGAAGCGTGAAGAGCCAGGATCACCCTGGCGGCCGGCGCGGCCGCGCAGCTGATTGTCAATACGGCGGGCCTCATGGCGCTCGGTGCCGAAGATGTGCAGGCCGCCGGCGGCAATGACATCGTCGTGCTCGCCGTCGGTTTCCTGTTTGTATTTGTTGAAGATCTCGATCCAGCGGTCGGTCGGGACGACGTATTCCTTGCCTTCGTAGTACCAGACGGTCATATTGCTATCGTCCACGTCGGTCTGGATCTTGCCCTGGGCGGCGCGCAGCGGCTGGGCCAAGCCCTTTTTCAGGCACTCGCGCTTGGCCATGAACTCCGGATTGCCGCCCAGCAGAATGTCGGTGCCCCGGCCCGCCATGTTAGTGGCGATGGTGACCATGCCCTTGCGCCCGGCCTGGGCCACGATTTCTGCCTCGCGCTCGTGCTGCTTGGCGTTCAGCACGTAATGCTTCACGCCTTTTTTCTTGAGCAGATCGGAAAGCCTCTCCGATTTTTCAATGGACGTGGTGCCCACCAGCACCGGCTGCCCGGTTGCATTCAGCTTCTGAATTTCATCGGCGGCGGCGTAGTACTTCTCTTTTTCCGTGCGGTACACCACGTCGGGGTTTTCCAGGCGCAGCAGCGGCTTGTTGGTGGGAATGACCATCACATCGAGGTTGTAGATCTTGCCGAATTCAGCCGCCTCGGTGTCCGCCGTACCGGTCATGCCCGCCAGCTTCCTGTACATGCGGAAATAATTCTGGAAGGTGATCGTCGCCAGGGTCTGATTTTCGCGCTCGATCTTCACCCCCTCTTTGGCTTCGACCGCCTGGTGCAGGCCATCAGACCAGCGGCGTCCGGGCATCAGGCGGCCGGTGAACTCATCCACAATGATGACTTCGCCCTCTTTCACCACGTACTCCACGTCGCGGTGGTAGAGCGCGTGCGCCTTGACCGCCACTTCCACGTGATGCTTCAGGTCCCAGTTCTCAGGATCGGCGATGTTGCCGATGCCCAGCATCTGCTCGACCTTCTCCCAGCCCTCGTCGGTGACCGTGATGTTCTTGTGCTTCTCATCCACGACGAAGTCGCCGGTCAGGGTGGCAGGTTCGCCCGGAGGGCCTTCAATCTCCTCGCCCTTTTCCAGCTTGGGGATAATGCGGTTCACGCGGGCGTACTTGTCGGTGGATTCTTCGCTGGCGCCAGAGATGATGAGCGGCGTGCGCGCTTCGTCAATCAGGATGGAGTCCACCTCGTCCACAATGGCGAAGTTGTGGCGGCGCTGCACGCAGTCCTTGAGGTCGAACTTCATATTGTCGCGCAGGTAGTCGAAGCCGAACTCGTTGTTGGTGCCATAGGTGACGTCGGCGGCGTAGGCCTCTTTGCGTTCGGCGTCGTCCAGATCGTGAACGATGACGCCGACGGTCAGGCCGAGGAAGCGGTAGAGCTTGCCCATCCATTCCGAGTCGCGCTTGGCCAGGTAGTCGTTGACCGTGACCACATGCACCCCGCGCCCGCTGAGCGCGTTGAGATAAACCGGAAGAGTGGCGACCAGAGTCTTGCCTTCGCCGGTCTTCATCTCGGCGATGCGCCCCTGGTGCAGCACCATGCCGCCGATCATCTGCACATCGAAATGGCGCATGTTGAGCACCCGCCGGCCGGCCTCGCGGACTACGGCAAACGCCTCGATCAAAATCTCATCGAGAACCTCTTTCAACGCTTCGTCGCGCTCTTTCTCAATCTGCTTCTGGCGGTCCGGGTCGGCCTCAGGCTCGGCAGCAAACCTGGCGAGTCGTTCCTCAATCTTGCGGCGGAAGTCTTCGGTCTTGGCGCGCAGCTCGTCGTCAGAAAGCTTTTGCACCTCGGGCTCGAGCGCCGCGATGGCCTGCACGCACGGCATCATGCGCTTGATTTCGCGCTCGTTCCTGGTGCCAAAGACCTTGGCGAAGCCGGTTTCAATTGCCTGGAACAAAGTTGAATCCCTTCGATAGGTAGAAAAACCCCAAAGTACTCTCTAGAAGCCTAGCATATTAGATGCATGAGCGGACCAGGCTGCACCAGGCCTGGGTAACGCTCGGCGTCATCCCTGGCAGTCACCATTTCTTCCCAGATGGAACGCAAGCCGCCTGCGCGGGCGAGGGCGCCCGCGCCATGCTCGGCTTTTTTCAGGTATATTCTCCGCGACCCGATGCCCACCTTCTATGACCGTTTTCGCGAGTGTGCGCAGCGCTGGCCCGGCAATGTGGCGCTCGAAATCCAACGCAGCAGCGGCCTCGAAAGCTATACCTATGCGGAAGTGCGGCGCATGGCGGAGTCGGTCGGCCGGTGGCTCGCGGATTCAGGCTTCCAGCCCGGGGCCCGTTGTGCGATTCTGGCGGCCAACCACCCCCGCTGGGTGATTGCCTACCTGGGAACCATCGCCGCGGGCTGCGCGGCGGTGCCGCTCGATACCGCCCTGCACGCCGATCAGATTGGCAAACTGCTGCGCGACAGCGGCGCGACGCTTCTTTTCTGCGACCACAGAAATCTGAGCCTGGGCACAGAAGCGGCAACTGGGCTTGATCTTCGCATTGTTCTTACCGATACGAACGACGACGCCGGCGGAGATCCGCAACCCGCGCACTTCGCCGCGCTGGATAACATTTTTGCCGCCGGGGCGGGCGGCTTTCGGCCAATAGAATCCCCCGCCGACAGCATGGCTTCGCTGCTTTATACCTCGGGCACGACCGCCGACCCGAAGGGCGTCATGCTCACCCATGCCAACCTGCTGGGCGAGGTGGAAGC
Source organism: Terriglobales bacterium (assembly GCA_035517775.1). Taxonomy (GTDB): domain Bacteria; phylum Acidobacteriota; class Terriglobia; order Terriglobales; family Acidobacteriaceae; genus DATIYF01. The sequence goes on along the minus strand of DATIYF010000024.1, from coordinate 171,232 downwards.
AGTCTTCAGTTGGGCCGATATCGGGCCCCAGGATGCCGTACTTGGCGTCCTGCCCCTGTTTCACGTGCTCTCGCAGATGGCCAACCTTTTGCTGCCGCTGGTCAAGGGCGCCCGCGTGGTCCACCTCGAAACCCTCAACACCACCGAGCTTCTGCGCGCGTTGCGCGAGCGGCAAATCACCGCATTCGCCGTGGTGCCGCAATTTTTCTATCTGATTCATGAGCGCATCTTCAAAGAAGCGGCTAAGCGCGGGGCTCTTGCCGAAAAGGCCCTGCGCTTGCTGATGCGGCTCAATTCCCTGCTGCGCAAGCTGGGCTTGAACGCCGGGCGCACATTCTTCGGCAAAGTTCATGCCACCTTCGGCGAGCGCATGCGCTATCTGGTCACCGGCGGCTCGCGCTTCGATCCGCAGATCGCGCGCGATTTCTATGCCCTGGGCATTGATGTACTTCAGGCCTACGGGCTGACGGAAACCTCGGCCGCCGCCTTCGCCACACCGCCGGATGACAATGTGATCGGCTCGGTAGGCAAGGCGCTTAAGGGCGTGGAGGCGAAGATCGCCAATCCGCAGCCGCAGGAAACCGGCCCAGCCGTTGGCGAAATTCTGATTCGCGGCGCCATCGTGATGAAGGGTTACTGGAACCGCCCGGATGCCACCACCGCCGCCCTAAAAGACGGCTGGCTCTACACCGGCGATCTCGGCTACTTCGATGGACGCGGCAATCTGTTCATCACCGGGCGGCAGAAAGAAGTCATCATCCTCAGCAATGGAAAAAATGTTTATCCCGAAGAGATCGAAGCGCACTACCTGAAATCGCCCTACATCAAGGAAATCGCAGTGATGGGGCTGGAGGGCCGGCCCGGCGATCCCTCATCCGAGAGATTGCACGCGGTCGTAGTTCCTGATTTCGACGTCCTTAAGGAACGCAAGATCGTCAATGCGAAAGAAGTGATCCGGTTCGATGTCGAGGGGCTTTCCGCGCACCTGGCTTCAACCAAGCGAATCGGCAGCTACGAAATTTGGCAAGATGCTCTGCCACGGACGACTACCCGCAAGCTGAAGCGCTTTGAAATCGAGAAGCGCGTACGCGAGGCGCAGGGCAAGGCGAAAGCCGACGCCGAATTGCCGGGCGCGAGGCCCCTGAGCGCGGAAGACTCAGCCTGGCTTCATCAGCCGCAGGTTCAGCACGCTCTCGGCATTATTCGCGAAGCCTCTCGAACTCGCCCGCAGCTGATTCGCCCCGGCGACAATCTGGAGCTCGATCTCGGCCTCGATTCCATGCAACGGGTGGAATTGCTGGTTGCACTCGAGCAGGAGTTGGGCGGCGATGTAGAAGAATCGCGCCTGGCGGAAATCTACACCGTGCGCGATCTGGTTGAGGCGGTGCGGCAAAGCGCGGCCGCCGGCAAGTCTCCTTCGGCCCGGGCGCAGCTCGCGGGGTGGAAAACGTTGTTCGAAGCGGAAACGAAAGACCCCGAGGTGCTTGAGTTAGTGCGCCCGCGCCCGGTGGCTGAAATGCTCTGGTTCGGCTTCAGCCGCCTGCTGCGGATTTTCGCCGATGACCGCTTTCACTTGCAGGTCACGGGAATTGAAAACCTTCCCGCGCAGGGGCCGTACATCATCTCCTCGAACCATCAGAGCTATCTGGACCCTGCAATTCTGGGAAGTGTTCTCCCCTGGGCGGTGTTTCGCAATTCGTTTGCGGTGGGTACCAGCGAAATTTTCGGCTCGGGCTTCATGCGGCGGCTGGCGCGCTGGTTGCGCGTGGTGGTGGTGGACCCGGACGCCAATCTTGTCTCGGCGATGCGCGCCGGCGCCTTCGGCCTGCGCCATGGCCGCATTTTGATTCTCTATCCCGAGGGCGAGCGCAGCATTGACGGTACCCCGCGAATCTTTAAAAAGGGCGCTGCCATTCTCTCCATCCACCTGCAGGCGCCGGTGGTTCCGGTGGCGATTGAGGGCTTTCACGACGCCTGGCCGCGCGGCCAGGCCTTCCAGAAGTTCGTGCCGCTGAAGATCGCGTTCGGCGAAGCGATCAGCCCGCCGCCAGAGTCACAGGCTTCGGAAGAGGCCTATGCGAAACTGACCGCCGAGGTGAAAGCGCGCGTGGTGAAAATGTGGGAAGAGTTGCGGCAGCAACGGTAAGCCTGCCTCAGGGGCTACGCTCCAGCGCCTTCCGTCTTCTGCCCGAAGGCCTTCACGAAGGCATCCACGATCATGGAGTCGTATTTCTTGCCCGAGCTCTTGACGATGATCTCCTGCGCCTGGGCAGGAGAAAGCTTGCGGTGCGAGTCATTCACCAGATTCTCGTAATTCTCGGCCATGGCCAGCACCTGCACTTCAATGGGCGCATCGGCATTGACGTTGCCGCCCTTCACCAGCCGTTGCTCTTCCGCCAGAATGGGGATTGCCCTTCGCAGTGTTCCTCCCATGCTGTGCGCATCCTTGGCGCTTTTTCCCTTCTGGCTGAGACCTTTTTCCAAATCTTCCTGGGAAAGATTGGCCGCCTTGTAGAGAATCTCGTTGCTGATGCCCAGCTCGTTGACGTTCCGCAGTAAGGCCGCGGTGCGGACGTCCTCGGTGCTGCCGGCATCGAGCCCGAGCGCCTCAGCGATCTGCGTGGCATACATCGCCGCGCGGTAAGAGTGGGCCTCGCTGTATTTCTGGTTGGTCAGGAATTGCTGCAGGATAACCAGCATGCCGTCGTAGCCATCGCGCAATTCGCGCAGGTTCTTTTCATTGCGCTCGTAGAGCGTGCCCATGGCGTAGCTCGCCACCACCAGAATGCCGCCCCACACCGTCAGGTCGAACCAGCGGCCGTCGAAGGGCAGGTTAGTCTGCTTGCTGAACATGGCAGGATTCAGCTTCATCAGCACCACCACCAGCACCACGCTCATGCAGGCGGTCAGAGTGGCATGGCGGCGGCCGAAGCGATAGGCGGAATAGAGCGTCGGCAGGAAGTAAAACATCAGCGCCATGGGCTGCGAGGCCACCAGAAAATTCAGCAGGGCGGCGATCACCACCAGAAACAACAGCAGCCACAACTCAGGATTGGCTTTGCGCACGTTTCCCCCATCGGAAAAACTGCCGGCTACCTTCACCTGGGGGTGCGACACTTGCGGATGGTCTATGGTGAGGCGTAAGCCGGAAAGCCTCCAAATTACCGAGGTAATTGCAAGCGGAGGGTGAAACGCTCAAGCTCAGGCCAGGCGGGAGATAAAAATCCACAAACATACCAGTGCCAGAACCGGCCCGCTCCAAATGTAGAGGACCGACTGCCGCGCCAGGTCTAGCGCCACTTCGCGCTGGCTGCGGCTGGAAATGATGAAAGGATCATGCGGCCCCTTGCCCAGAACGGCAGGCGGGTGCAGATCGAAGCTGCCGGGGTCGCGCCGCGGAGGGCGGCGATTGGCCAGCTCTTCCGCCGAAAGATGCAGCGCTTCGATGGCGCCCTGCCGTTGCAGATCGGCTGCCTCTTCGCTCACGGGCGCCGGCTCGGCCTGGCGCCAGCTCGTAAGCTCTGCACCCTCTTTGGGGTTCTCCTGCAAAGTTCCCAGCACAAATAATTTATCCCCCGGGCAGATGCAGCGCTCTTCCAGCTTGACCGGAAACTCCTCCGAAACGCCGTGGCGGTTCAGAAAGTGCCGCATATACTCGAGCCCGTCGCCGGGCAATAGGTCCTCTGCGAATGCGGGCGGCACTTCCACCTGGACGGCGCGCAGGTCCACCAGCAGCAGCCCGGTTTCGTCTTCAATAAAGAAAGGGGCGTACAGCTTTTCGTCGGCGACTTTGCGCCAGCGCTTCTGCTCGCCCGAAGCCTGCCAGGCCAAAGCGCGGTAGTAAACGCAATCGGCCTGGGAAAGCGGCGAGATGAGCGTGTATGGCGCGGCCGCCTGGCCGCTGACCTCCACCAGGCCGATGGCCGCGCCGCGCACTGTCGAGCGCGGCGTATTGAGAATCAGCCGCTTGCGCTGCAACAAAGCGAAGCCATGAACGAACAGATAGCAACCGGCGAGCATTCCCGCCGCCAGCAGCGCCAGAATTGCGAGGCGGATGAGCAACGTGACCGGATCTATCAGGACGACGTGATTCATGGGGGTGCGGCTACGCGGCTACATTAACACGCAGAGAAAATCGCGCGGGCGGGGAAAGATACACCCTAAGAATGGCGAGCGGTCCCAGTTTACCGGTTGCGGCTACTGCTTGGCCTCGGCCGCCGGCTTCTCGAACATTTTCGGATCGAGCGTGGGGTTGATGTGAACCGCGGTGTATTGCACCGTGCCCGATTCCTCTCCGTTCTGTTTGTTCTTGTGCAGGTAAGAGAGCGTCAGGCCATCGGCGGTCTTCCAGTCGGAAAAATCAGTCTCGCTCTCAACCGGCCCGGAGCGCCCCGTCGTCTGGTAGTCTTCGCGCAGTACATGGCCGCTTTGCGGGTCAACGTAGCAGCGCATGTGAATGCCCTCGCCGCTTACGTCGAGGATCTTGGCCTGCACGTCGCCAATTTTCTCCTCGCCCGCAGCCGCGAACACGTATGCCGGGTCCTCGGCGTGCTGGCCGATATAAACCAGATCGCGCTTCACCTGTGCCAGAGTTTCTTTCGCGCGCGAGGGCGGCAGGTCCTGCACCCCCATGCCCGCAGCCGAAACAAACGCCGCCTGGGGTGAGGCCGCCATAGTGAATTCTCCCATGGGGCCTTTGGCGGCAACGTGAATGCGGTCGGGAAACACCAGCGTGGTCGTCATGCTCATGGGCAAGTCGCCCTGCGGAGTTTTTTGGGTGGAGTTGATCTCCAACTCCAACGCCTTAATAGATTGCAGCCTGGCGTCGCCACCCATGCCTTCTACGACTTTGGCGATAAGAGCCTTGCCCTCCGCATTCGAGGCGGTCGGAGCATTTGACTCTTCTTTGGCCGCTCCCGGAGGCGGAGGAATAGCGATATCTATATCCGTCACCGGCCCGAGCGAAGACAGTGGCTTGTCAAACTGGGCGCTGTTGCCCACCACCAGCACCGCCAGCTGGTCCTTGTGTAGATACTTGGCGGCAACGTCTTTCACTTCGGCCGGAGTGACCTTCTCAATTCCCGCGCGGTATTGCTCCAGAAAGTCAGCCGGATAGCCGTAAAACTCATAGGCCATGCGCTCGCGCAGCACTTTATCGGGCGAGTCGAAGTTGAAGACAAAGGAATTCAGGATCGAGTCCTTGGCCCGCTTGATCTCGGCCTCAGTCAGGGGTTTGGTCTTGAGCTCGTCAATCTGCTGGTAGAGTGCCTGGATGGCTTCCACCGTGGTGCCGCTTTTGGTGCCCATGGCAAGCCGCAGAATTCCCGGGTGATCGAAGTCGGTCCCGATGCCGCCGCCTACGGAATACCCCAGGCCCTTCGCCGTGCGAATGTTCTCGAACAGGCGCGACGAGGAACTCCCGCCGAAAGCCTCATTGAAAACTTCAATGGGATAGTAGTCGGTGCTGTTGCGCTCCGTGCCCAACTCCACCATGCGGATGTTGCTCTGGTTCACGTCGCTCTTGTTTACCAGGTAATAGCCGTGCGGGGCTGGGGTGAACTTGATCTGCGGGGTCTTTACGTAAGGGCCCTTTTCCCAATCGCCAAACGCTGCCCGCAGTCTGGCTTCCATCTCAGTCGAATCAAAATCACCGTCCACCCCCACGATGATGTCATTGGGGTGAACGTGAGCGGCGTGCCACTCCAGCAGGTCCTGGCGCGTGACCGCGGCCACGGTGGCATACTCGGCCTGGCGCGCATAAGGATTATTCGCGCCATAGGCCAGCTTGATGGATTCGCGCACCGCAATCTGGCTGGCCTGGTCGTTACGGCGGGAGATGGCGTCATCCATCTCGCCCTTGGCCAGATCAATCTTGTCTTGGCGGAATTCAGGATTGCGCAACAGATCGGTGAAGACCTTGAACACATCCTCGAAATCGCCCTTCAGGCACGACATCGAGATGACAGTCGAGTCTTCGTTGTCATCGGTTTCCACTTTCGCGGCGCGGAGCTCCAGGTAGTCGTCCAGTTGGTCGCCGGTCTCCGTCTTGCTGCCGCCCGTGCGCCAGACCTCGCCGTAAATATCGAGAAGGCCGGCTTTTTCGGCGGGCTCGGAGCGCGAGCCGCCGCGAATGCGCGCCACGGCATCAATCAGCGGCAGCTCGTGATCTTCCTGCAAAAAGATGATCATGCCGTTGGGCAGCACAATGCGCTTCGGCTCCTGCGGGTGGAACGCCGGCAGGGGAGGAATGGGGACCTGTTTCCAGCTGGTGGCTTGCGCCACGGCAACAACCGGAGCAAGAACGCCGGCCAGCACCGCCACCAGCCCGGCACGAACCAGCGAGGGGCGCTTCATTGTTGGCCTCCCTTGTTGGCCGCTGCCGGCGCGGCCGTCTCTATGATTCCCACAATCCGGTTGGTGGGAATGAAAGTCTCCTGGGCAACCCGCCGAATGTCCGCCTTGCTCACCTTGTCTATGCGGTCCACCTGGCGGAACAGCTCGCGCCAGTCGCCATAGCGCGCCTGGTACAGGCCCAGATGAAAGGCCAGGCCCTGGTTGTCATCCAGTCCGCGGATCAGGCTGGCCTTGGCCCGGGTCTTGATCATCTTCAGCTCGTCATCACTGATGTCCTGGGACTTCAACCGCTCCAGCTCTTCGTGGATCGCCGCCTCGGCCTCCTCTGGTTTATGGCTGGGCAGCATGAAAGCGTAGAACGCGAACAGATGCGGGTACTTGGTGCCCGGAAAGCCGGTGAACCCGGCCGAGTACGAGGCGATCTTCTTGTCGCGCACCAGGGCGCGGTAAAGGCGCGAAGTCCGGCCGTCAGACATCAGATCGGCAATCGCATCGTAAACCGCATCATCGGGGCTGTGAAAACTGGGGCGGTGGTAGCCCTCCAGATACAGTGGCTGCGCGTTCTCGTAGAGCACCACGCGGCGCTCGGAGTTTTGCGCCGGCTCGGTGGTGATGCGTTCATCCGGCTTCGGCCCGGAGGGAATGCGCCCGAAGTACTTCTCAATCAGCGGCTCCGCCTGCTCCGGCTTTACGTCTCCCACCACCGCAATCACCATGTTCGACGGAATGTAATAACGATGGAAGAAGTGGATGGCGTCGGTGGCGGAAAAAGTGTTGAGGTCAGACATCCAGCCCACCGTGGGCCGGTGATACTCGCTGGCCTGAAAAGCCGCAGTGATGAATTGCTCAATCAGCCTCCCGATGGGATTGCTGTCGGTGCGCATGCGGCGCTCTTCGGTCACCACGTCGCGTTCTTTGTAGAACTCGCGCATCACCGGGTGCAGAAAACGTTCGGACTCCAGGTAGGCCCACAGTTCCAGGCGATTCGCGGGAAGCGAGTAGAAATAATTGGTCTCGTCGTCATTGGTGGAGGCGTTGATGTCCTCGCCGCCGTTGCGCTCCAGAATTTCGGTGAACTGCTCGGGGATCACGTACTTTTGCGCCGCCTTGATGTCGTCCTGCCAGGCCTGCCGCAGTGCTTCCACCCTCTTGTCATCGCGCCCGAACGGCTTATCGCGTTCGTGAATGTAGGCGGCATAAGCGGTCTCGACCTTGGCCAGGGCAACTTTCTCCGCCGGATAGTTCGTGGTTCCGATCTGATCCGTGCCCTTGAAAGCCATGTGCTCGAACATGTGCGCCAGCCCGGTCTCGCCCTGCGGGTCCTGGGCCGAGCCGGCGTCCACATTGGTGTAGAAGGAAAACACCGGCGCCTCCGGCCGCTCGCAGAGGATTACGGTCAGTCCGTTGGCCAGCTTCTTCACCGTGACCCGCTTCTCAAACGACGCCAGGTCTTGCGCCGCCGCCAGCGCGGAAAGCAGCAGGAGCAAGGCCAGCGACTTTACGGCAAAGAATTTCATTCTTGTGGCGGGGGATTTCATTCGGCCTCCGAACAGGGTTAGACGCGGGATCGGCGCAAAAGGCATGCAGGCAGGCTTTGATGTTACGTGGAGCAAAGGGAGCTTGGCAAACGGGAAAGGCCCTTCGGGACGCTCCGCGCGGCGGTTGACCGCTCCTCGCGAGCTTAGGCAATTGCATCCCTTTTCCAACGCCTCGCGTCCGAGTATGCTGGCAATCCACCAGGGGTTGAGCATGGCGAGCGAATCCACAGTGGTTGAAATACAGGGGCGGCACCTGAAGCTGTCGAATTTAGACAAGGTCCTCTATCCCGCAGCGGGCTTCACCAAGGGCCAGGTGATTGATTACTACGCCCGCATTGCGCCGGTGATGGTCCCGCACCTCGCCGGGCGCCCGCTCACCCTCAAACGCTACCCCGATGGAGTGGAGGGCCAGCCTTTCTTCGAAAAAAACGCCACCACCCACCGCCCGGATTGGGTAAAGACCGCGCCCATCTGGAGCGAGGGCAACCGCCGCAATGTGAACTACATTCTCGCCGGCGACCTGCCCACACTGGTCTGGGTGGCCAATCTGGCGGCGCTGGAGCTGCATCCTTCGCTCTCGCTGGCGAAGAACATCTCGAACCCTACCGTGCTGGCCTTCGATCTCGACCCCGGCCCTCCGGCCAACATCGTGCAGTGCTGCCAGGTCGGCCTCTGGCTGCGGGAGATTTTCGAGCACTTCGGGCTGAAAAGCTTTCCCAAAACCTCCGGCTCCAAGGGATTGCAGATTTACGTTCCCCTGAACACTGCCGTCACCTACGACAGCACCAAGCCCCTGGCCCATGCCCTGGCGCGATTGCTGGAGCAGGAGCATCCCGAACTGGTGGTCTCGGATATGAAAAAATCGCTGCGCCAGGGCAAGGTGCTGGTGGATTGGAGCCAGAACGATCAGCACAAGACCACGATTGGGGTTTATTCGCTGCGGGCGCGCGAGCGGCCCACGGTTTCGACTCCGCTCAAATGGGAAGAAGTGGAGCGCGCGCTGAGCAAGAAAGACGCCAGGCTGCTGGTCTTCGAATCGGAGCAGGTTTTGCAGCGGGTGGAGAAGATGGGCGATTTGTTCGCGCCCGTGCTCGCGCTCAAGCAGAAGCTGCCCAAGCTTGCGGCAACCGGCCACGCCGAAGAGAGAGAAGCAGGCCTGGAAATCGCGGCGCAGGCGGAAGATGGCAGGCAGCGCGGCAAGCCCAGGTCGAAAGCCTCGCCGCGTAAGGCCGCGAACGGGCGTAAACGCAAGACGATATAATTCCTCTTCCATTTTCTCGACGATCTCTGCGGCTTTCTCTCTGCGAACTCTGCGATTAAGGGCTTTGGCGCCGGCAAGATCAAGGGTTCTTAACCACTAAGAAAGCCGCGGGGCCGCCGAGTTCATGGGGTCAAAGATCCTTCTATGGCGCAACTTTATGCCGGCACATCGGGATGGGCGTATCCGAGCTGGAAGCCGGATTTCTATCCCGCCAAGCTCGCCCAGACAAAATTCCTGCAGCATTACGCCACCCGGCTCAACACCGTCGAGGTCAATTTCACCTTCCGCCAGCTGGTCAAGGAAACCACCATCCAGAAGTGGATCGCCGAAACCCCCGCCGGCTTCCGCTTCGGCGTCAAAGCCCACCAGGTGATCACGCACATCAAGCGGCTGAAAAACACGCAGGACTTCGTTCCCCGTTTTCTCTCCACCCTTGAGCCCCTGGCCGCCGCCGGCAAGCTGGGGCCGGTGCTGTTTCAGTTGCCGCCCAATCTCAAGGCCGACGCTGCCCTGCTCGAAGAATTTCTGACCACACTTCCGCGCGCCCTGCCCGCGGCCTTTGAGTTCCGCCACGATTCCTGGTTCAGCGGCGAAATCTTCACCCTGCTGAAAAAGCACCAACGCGCCCTGTGCATCGCCGAAACCGAAGAGCGCACCACGCCCGACCAGGTCACCGCCGGTTTCTGCTATTACCGCTATCGCAAGCCGAGCTATACGCCCGAGGAGCGCCGCGCCATGGTGAAGCGGATCGGCGAGCACTTGCGCGAAGGCCGCGACGTCTTCGCTTACTTCAAACATGAAGAAACGCCGGAAGGAGCGCTCTCCGCGGTGGAAATCTTGCGCGAGGTTGCGGCGGAAAGGACTTGACCCCAGGGAGACGGAGGAATACCGACAACAAGAATCTCGGTTTCGGCTGTGTTCTCCGTGGTTCGCCATGCGGTTTTCAACTTCCTGGAATCTCCGGTCACGCGCATACTCAAGGCGTGTCCACCCAGCCCAATCCTCAGCTTCTCTCCCGCTTTCTCGACTACCTGAAAATCGAGAAGGGCCTCGCCCCGCTCACCATCGCCGCCTACACCACCGACATCGTTCAGTTCGCCGGATTTCTAGGCAAACGCCGCACCCTGGTCACCGCCCGCCGAGACGATGTGCGCGACTTCATTCAGGAGCTGTTCGCCCACTCGGTGGATGGCCGCTCGGTCGGGCGCAAGCTCTCCGCCCTGCGCCATCTTTACAAGTATTTGCTGCTCGATAAGGTCATTGCGCACGACCCTACCCTGAACATTGATTCTCCCAGGCAGTGGAAGGTCCTGCCCAAGTCGCTGGCGCGCGATGAAATTGAGGCGGTGCTGCGCGGCCCGAAGTCGGCTTCGCCGCGCAAGACCGCAGAAGCCCTCGCCCTTCGTGATCGCGCCATGCTGGAGATGTTCTACGCCGGAGCGCTGCGCGTCTCAGAAATCGTCAATGCCAAACTGGAAGACCTGAAACTCGATCTCGGCTATGTGCTGGTGCGCGGCAAAGGAGACAAGGAGCGCATCGTTCCCCTCGGCCGCTCGGCGCAAGAGGCCCTCGGCGAATATCTGAAGAATGCCCGCCCGGCGCTGACAAAAGGCAAGAGCCTTCCGCTCTTGTTCTTGGGAGTTGGCGGAAAGAAGCTCACCCGGCAACGCATCTGGCAGATGGTGGGGGCGGCTTCGGCGAATGCCGGACGCCATGCCAGTCCGCACATGCTGCGCCACAGTTGCGCCACCCACATGGTGGAAAACGGCGCCGACCTGCGCACGGTACAGACCATTCTCGGCCACGCCGATATTTCCACCACCCAGGTGTACACCCATCTTGCCCTCGACCGGCTCAAGAGCGTGTATGAGAAGCATCATCCCAGGGCGAAGGCGAGGTAGCCATGGCCGAATCGCAAGCCGCCGGAAACACAACCAAAACCCCAAACCCCTCGCGGACCGCTGCCGCCCGGGCCATCGCCAACTTCCTCCGCTCCCTGCGCCAGCGCAACGCCTCGCTGCATACCATCAAGGCTTACCGCGGCGATCTGGCGGAGTTTTCCGCCTATGTCGGCGCGCGCGATTGGCCGGCCATTGACCATGTGACCATCCGCGGATTCCTTTCTCATCTCTACCAAAAAGGCCTGAGCAAGACTTCGGTGGCGCGCGCGCTGGCCGCGGTGCGGTCGCTCTATCGCTGGCTGGCGCAGGAAGGCGTGCTTGAGCAGAACCCGGCCGCGCTGGTCTCCACGCCCAGGTTGCCCAAGAAACTGCCCCGCGTGCCCACCATCGAAGAGATGAATAGCATCCTCGATGACCCCATGCCCCAGGTTGCCTCTTTTCCTGAACGCGACAAGCTCATGCTCGAACTGCTCTACGGCTGCGGCATCCGCAATTCGGAGCTGGTCGGCATCAATCTCGATGACATTCGCATCAGCGCAGCCGCCATCCTGATCCGCGGCAAGGGCAAGAAAGAGCGCTACGTGCCCTTTGGCGAATCGGCCCGCGCTGCGCTCGCGGCCTATCTGCCGGCGCGCCAGCGTCTTCTGGCTGAAACTCGCAAAAGCACCCCCGCCCTGCTCATCAATCAGCGCGGCGGCCGCCTCACCACCCGCAGCGTCGGCCGCATCATCAAGAAAATCGCCGTCGCCCAGGGCTTGTCGCCCGAGCTTCATCCCCACACCTTGCGCCACGCCTTCGGCACCCACCTGCTGGAGGAAGGCGCCGACCTGCGCGCCATCCAGGAAATGCTCGGCCACGAGCGCCTCTCCACCACCCAGCGCTACACCCAGCTTTCCATGAAGCACGTCTTACAGGTGTACGACCAGACCCATCCCCGGGCGAAGTAGCAAGCATCTAACTCTTTTCATCCATGCCGGCTTCGCAGAACCAATCCCTGTCCCTTCGGCTGCTATCTCCAGGCGCGGGGCAGTGTAAAATGCCGCGTGGGGCTGGGAGGACCAATCTGGCGTTAGCATCTACCCGCTCGCGGGTCATCGAAGTGGATGTCACCCGCGTCCTGGCCACCCTGTTCATGGTGCAGGGGCACACCATTGATGTGCTGCTTGCTCCCCAGCTGCGCCAGGGCTTCTTCTACAACGGATGGCTGTTCCTGCGCGGCCTGACCGCGCCTACATTCCTTCTGCTGGCCGGCATGTCGTTCACCCTGGCTTCACTCAAGTATTGGGATTCTTACCTCACCTTTTCCCCCAAGTTTTTCAAGCGGGTGCGGCGCTTCGGAATCTTCGTGCTGCTGGGTTACGCCATGCATTTGCCGGTCAGCTCCTTCCGCAACCTGGCGGGCCTCGATTCCGCCGGCTGGCAAAGCTGGTTTCAGGTGGATGTGCTGCAGTGCATCGGCGGCACCCTGATCTTTCTGCAGCTTCTGTTACTGCTGTGCAAGACGCCGAAGCGTTTCGCCCAGGCGGCGCTCGGGCTTTGCGTCTTCGTGGTTCTGGCCTCGCCGCTCGCGGGCGTCATCGAGTGGCGCCACGTCATGCCCCTTTCTTTAGCCTCTTATCTCAACTTCCGCACCGGCTCCTTGTTCCCGCTGTTTCCCTGGTCGGCTTACATTCTGCTGGGCGCGGCCATGGGATACGGCGTGCACCTGTGGCGCTCGGGCGCAAGCAGCCTGCGCTGGCTGCTGCCCGTGGGCGCGGGGCTTCTTATTCTGGCAGGCATGGCGCGCCTGCCCGACCACCTCTACACCCAGGTGGATTTCTGGACCACCAGCCCCAGCCTGTTCTTCCTTCGCGTGGGCTGCGTTAGCCTGCTGCTGACCGCGGTCAGCCTGGTGACGCAATGGGTTCCGCTTCCCGGCGCGGCGGTATCTTCGCTGGCGCAGGAATCGCTGACCATTTACTTCATCCATGTTTCGATTCTGTACGGCTCGGTGTGGAATCTGGGCCTGCGGCAGCTGATCGGCCCCACCCTCTCCGGGCCCGCCACTTTAACCTGGATTGCAGTGATGGTCTTATCCATGGTCATGCTGGGCCTCACTTGGCACTGGCTGAAGCAATCCAAGCCGCAGACCAGCTACCTGCTTCCCTCAGCCGCAGCCCTGGCGGCCATTGCGTATTGCTGCGTCTAGGCTCCTAAGGCGGATTTCACGGCTGAGGCTTGGCAAGCGCGCGCTTTTTCCCAATTTGGGACTTCTTCCGCCGGAAAATCGGCGCCTCCGGCCACCGGCATGCCTTCCTAATCCGTTTGTGCGACTTTCGCACAGGGTCCAATTTCGAAAGAAATCGCCCGGCAGGGGTCCAGCTACCCCCCAGAGGCCGGCGGGGCGTTTTTCGGCCTGGCATCCGGCCGGAAGGTATTTTGGTCAGTTTCGTGGCCGCCTGGCAGAGCGATTGAAACCACGAAGGCTCACGAAGGCGTTTTTCTTTGTGCGCCTTCGCGCCCTTTGTGGTGATAGCTCTTCAAGCAGACCCCCGCCGAAGAAAGCGATCTTGATTTTGATTCGCTCTTGCGGTATTCTTTAGTGGCGAACAAAAGGCGAATATTTATGGCTTCCCTGCCCCTTCTTTCCGAGCCCGCTGTCCCCAGACTGATCGGCATTGCCCGCATGGCGGCGCACGGTACTTCCCTGCGCCAAGGCCATGAAGTCGAATACTTTACCCTGCCCGTGCGCTCGCTGCTCAACCGCTGCACGGTGGCCCGCATGCCCTTTGCCTGGACCATCAATCCTTACCGCGGCTGCGAATTTGCCTGCAAATACTGCTACGCACGCTATACCCATGAATTCATGGAGATGCGCAACGGCGAAGACTTCGAGCAGAAGATTTACGTCAAGCAGCATGCCGCCGATCTGCTGCGGCAGGAGCTGCGGCAGGTAAAGCCGGGGGAAGAGATTGCTATCGGAACCGCCACCGATCCCTACCAGCCCGCCGAGCGCCGCTACCAGATCACGCGCGGAATACTGGAAGAGTTCGCGCGGCATGATGGGTTAGAACTGGGGCTGATTACCAAGTCAAATCTGGTCTTGCGCGATCTCGACCTGCTGCGGCAGGTTTCGCGCAGCAACAAGCTCTCAGTAACTTTGACGGTCACGACGGTCAACCCCGAGCTGGCTCGAGTGCTCGAACCCCGGGCGCCGCGGCCAGACTTGCGGCTGGAGGCGGTCCGCCGCCTGGCGCTGGAGGGTATTCGTACCGGGGTAAGTTGCGCGCCGGTCCTGCCGGGGATCACGGATGCGCCGCGCGATCTGGAAGCGGTGGTCCGCGCTGCCGCCGAGGCGGGCGCGGAGTACATTTTTGCCAACCCGCTGTTTCTTAAGCCGTGCTCGGCGGCCGTGTTCATGCCATTTCTGGAAGAACAGTTCCCACACCTCGCCCGCAGCTACCGCCTGCGCTACCAGAACCGCGCCTTTCTGCCCGAGGCTTATGGCAAGAGGATTTCGCAGCTCATGCGCAGCCTGCGTGAGAAGTACCGCATGGGTGAGCGGCAAGAAAAGCGCGCGGCCGCGCCCTACCCGGCCTTGGCAGCGCAAAGCCAGATGGAGTTGTTCTGATCTGCTGGCGAGCTGCGATCGGCGAGGCGGGGCGAAGCCCCGCCTCCACACACACCGGCGCGCCTGACTATAATTGGGCGCGATGGCCTCGGCACCCCAATCCGGACAGCAAGCGGCCGGCCGGCCCGGAATTTTCGTCAGCCTGGATAAGTTTTGGCTGCGGGTGACTGAGGGCCTGGAGATCAGCCAGCTCTGGAAGCAGTTCCACACCGACGCCCGCGCCAGCTACCGCCTTTACCAGCGCGACTTCGACGCCCGCGCCCCGCGCGAGGGTCGCCGCCACAATTTCTGGCACACGGTACAGGAGCTTTCCTGGGCGATCCTCGAAAAGCTCACCCCGGCGCGGCGCGTGCTGCTGCTGCTCGGCGTCCTGCTGCTGGTGCTTCCCGGCAGCGGGGTGCAGTTCGAGAAGGGCGGCCATGTGGAGGTCATCCAGTTTGATTTGCGCTTCTGGGGCGGAGTGCTGCTTTTCATTCTTTTGCTGCTCGAAGTGGCCGACCGGGTGGTGATGAAGCGCGACCTGGAGATTGCCCGCGACATCCAGAAATGGCTGCTGCCGGCCACCCCGCCGCAGGTACCGGGGTTGGCGCTGGCCTTTGCCACCCGCCCGGCCAACACCGTGGCCGGCGATTATTACGATGTATTCCCGCGGCCGGGCGACGCTTCCGCCGAGCCGCACTTCCTGCTCACCGTGGCTGACGTGGCCGGCAAGAGCATTCCGGCCGCGCTGCTCATGGCCACTCTGCAAGCCAGCCTGCGGACCCTTTCCTCAACCGGTTGCTCGCTGAGCGAATTGCTGGCGGGCATGAACCGCTACGCGTGCAGCAACAGCCAGGGAGGGCTGCGTTTTACCACCGCCTTTCTGGCCGAGTTTGACCCCGCCGCCCGCCGCCTGGCCTACATCAACGCCGGGCACAATGCCCCGGCGCTGCGGCGGGCCTCAGGAGCGGTCGAGCGCCTGACCAGCGGAGGCTTGCCGCTGGGCATTCAAGCCGAGGCGCATTATGAATCAGGAGAATTGACGCTCGCGCCCGGCGACTGGCTTTTGATTTTCACCGATGGACTGGTGGAGGCGCTGAACGACCGCGGAGAAGAGTACGGCGAGGCGCGCATGCTTGACGTGCTGCACTCGGGAGCGGCCGCCACGCCAGAGGAACTGCTGCGCCGCCTGATGATCAACGTGGATGGCTTCGTGGGCACAACCCCGCAGCATGACGACATTACGTGCATGGTGGTGCAGGTGGGGTAGGAGCGGGCGGGCGGAGATAAATCCCTGTAAGCGGGCCTACCCGTTCATCACTTCGGCATACATCCTGTGAAACGCGTGCACGCCGCGCTCCTGCTTCACGCTATAGCGGCCGCGCTGATAGCTGCGCGAGTGCAGATTCTTCTGCACGGTTTCACAGATGGCGACGTCTTCGCGCTGAATCTGGTCGCTGAACTCAACTGACGCCTTTGCCGCCGCGCTCCCAAGATCCTTCTCCGGCAGATACCACTCGAAGATCGCCTGCGAGCGCTCGGTGTCGAGCGGCAGAACGATATTCAGCGATACGTTGTCGGGATAGCAGTTCAGCATCCAGTTGGGGAAGATCCAGAAATAGTCGGTGGTCAGGTCTGCGCGCGCTTCCGGGTAGCGGCGGGAGGTTTCGTCACCGGGTTGCGCCCCGCGTATAGGGCTGAACTGGCGCACGTGGCGCGCGTAAGCTTCGACCGTGTAGGCGTTGTAATCTAACTCGCGGTTCAGCCCGGGATGCACGCTGGGCAGGTGGTAGCCCTCGAGGTAGTTATCCACGTAGGTTTTCCAGTTGCAGTTCATTTCGTAAATGCGGCGCTCGAAGAGCTTCATTTCGCGAAATGCAAACCGTTCCGCCTGCGCCGGCAGCAGGCCCAGGCTTTTCTCGAGCGGCTCGGCCTGAGCGTCGAGATTGACGAAAATCAGGTTGAACCACTCTTGCGCCCGCACGGGCGCGAGCGCGAAATGCTGGCGGTCGAATTCCTGCACATCCTCGAACTCCGGGGCGCTGATGAGCTGGCCGTCCAGACCATAGGTCCAGCCGTGATAGCCGCAGCGGAAAAGCTTGCGTGAGCCGCAACCCTCGGCAGGGGGGCCGGCACGATGGCGGCAAACGTTGTAAAAAGCGCGTAGTTCGCCCTTCGCATCGCGCACCAGCAGCAGCGGCTCGCCGGCCAGTTCGCAGGTAAAGAAATCTCCGGAATTGCCGATCTGATCGTGATGGCCGACCACCTGCCAGGTGCGGGCGAAGATCTTCGCCTTTTCCTCGGCGGCGATGTGCCGGCCGATATAAAACTCGGCGGGCAGAGACCACGCCTGCGCGATTTGCGGGTGAATCTCGATCGTTGCAGGAGAATCTGGCATGGGGGCCAGCCATTGTAAGCCAGTCAGGCCGCAGGCGGGAGCGCGAGGTCATTTGCGGGAAAACGGTCAGCACTTTTGGGCCTGGCTGGCTCGACCCCGCCCCGGCGTCTCATCGAGCTGTAACAAAGTGACACGCTTTGGCGTCGCTTTGACAAAACTTGACAAGGAAAACCCTGTAACCGCCTGCCGGAGCGGGCGAAAACCGGCTGGCCAGCAAGGCAGAGGCCGGGGCGGCATTGTAAACAGGCCAGATAGGCGAGTTTGGTCCGCGGCCGGGGCAATGGCACAACAAGTGCATAAAGTTTGCCAGACAGTCGGTCGGTAAAGGACTGCAAAAGGGGAAAACGAGGATGCGGAAACAGAAGGGTTTTTCATTGATCGAGTTGCTGATCGTGGTCGCGATCATTCTGATCATCGCGGCGATCGCAATTCCGAACTTGCTACGGGCGCGCATTGCGGCCAATGAGTCGTCTGCGGTCAGCTCCATTCGTACCATCAACACTGCCGAAGTCAGCTATCAGTCGGCTTACCCGACGGTGGGTTATGCCACCAAGTTGTCGGTCCTGGGGCCGGCGGCGGCGGGAAGCTGCAGTGCGCCGACTTCGACCAACGCTTGCCTGATTGATTATTCGGTGGCGCAGGCCACTGCTTCCAGCAGCCCCAAGAGCGGCTATTACTTCGCTATGGCCGCGGGTTCTTCGGGCGATGCCAACTCTTACGTCGTGGGCGGCGGGCCGGCGGTGTTCAACCAGACCGGCGTGCGCGACTTCTGCTCGGTTGAGGATGGCGTGATCCGCTTCCTTAGCCCCTCGAGCGCGACTCCGCCGACCAGCACCTCTTCGACCTGCACGGGCTCGACTTACAACCCGCTGCAGTAGCTGATTGTGAAGTTGGGCGAGTACCTGGGGGAGGGTACAAGCCTTCTGAGGAGCAACGGGAAACCGTTGCTCCTCATTGTTTTTTGCCCGATTTTGTCTCCTGAGCCCTGGCCGCAAATTGACATATCCTGTCATCGAAAGACAAAATCTGTCACCCTCGGCCCCACCGCCGTGTATGGAACCACCCATTCAGAGTGACTATCGAGAGCTGACGCGTTGGAAATAAACCCAAGAATGCCCACGGCCCAAGGTGCCCTTGGTAATGGCGGCGAGTGGCGCGTAAAATGCGAAATCATCAGCAATTCGGTCCAACGAGACCACAGGGAGATGAGGGTAAACGAAATGCGGAAACAGAAAGGCTTTTCACTGATTGAGTTGCTGATCGTAGTGGCTATCATTCTGATCATCGCTGCGATCGCGATTCCTAACCTGTTACGGGCGCGCATTGCGGCCAATGAGTCGTCTGCGGTCAGCTCCATTCGTACCATCAACACAGCCGAAGTCAGCTATCAGTCGGCCTATCCGACAGTGGGTTACGCCACCCAGTTGCCGGTTCTTGGGCCTTCGGCTTCGGGAAGCTGCAGTGCGCCGACTTCGACCAACGCTTGCCTGATTGACTACTCGGTGGCGCAGGCCACTGCTTCCAGCAGCCCCAAGAGCGGCTATTACTTCGCCATGGCGGCTGGTTCTTCGGGCGATGCCAACTCATACGTGGTGGGCGGCGGGCCGGCCGTATTCAACCAGACCGGCGTGCGCGACTTCTGCTCGGTTGAGGATGGCGTGATCCGCTTCCTCAGCCCCTCGAGCGCGACTCCGCCGACCAGCACCGCCTCCACTTGCACGGGTTCGACTTACAGCCCGCTGCAGTAACCGCTTGTGAAGTTGGGCGAGTACCTGGGGGAGGGTACAAGCCTTCTGAGGAGCAACGGGAAGCCGTTGCTCCTCTTGTTTTTGCCGGCTGAAATCTCAGCCCGAACCTCCTATGCCCGTTGATGAGCAAGGCCGCACCGTAGTGCCCCCGGTTGCCGGCATGGCAGCCGCGGCACGGCTTGCCCTGTGGGCGATTCTGGCGGCGGCTTATTTTCTTTACGCGCCCAGCCTGCGCTTTCCGTTTGTGTATGACGACATTTTTCAGATCGTCAACAATCCGCACCTGGACTCCTGGCGCTTTTTGCCGGTTTACTTTACGCAGCAGGTTTGGAGTCACGCGCCCGGGGTCGCGGCCAATTTTTATCGTCCGCTGTTTCTGCTGTGGCTACGCCTGAATAACATCGCCTTCGCTCATGAGCCGGCCGGCTGGCACTTCACCACGGTGCTGCTGCACGTGCTGGCGGCCGGGCTGGTCTATGTGCTGGGCCGTGATTCGACGAAGAGCCGCGCGGCCGCATTGGCTGCAGCCCTGGTGTTTGCGGCTCATCCCGTGCATGTGGAGGCAGTGGCCTGGGTTTCTGGCGTGACCGAACCCTTGAGCGCGGCGTTTTTTCTTGGCGCGCTGGCTTGCTATCTGCGGCAGGTTCAGGCGGGCCATGGAAATGCGTGGCGCATCAGTTCGGTGGGGTTGTTCTGCGCCGGTCTGCTGGTGAAAGAGACGGTGGCGGTTCTGCCCTTCGTGTTTCTGGCCTACGAGTTCACCGTAGGGCGGGGCGCGGCCGGCGAACCCGAGCCGAAGCTGAGTTCGCTGCTGAGGAAACTGCTGCCCTACTGGGTGGTTCTCGGCGTCTATCTGGCGGCGCGCAGCCTGGTATTGCACGGAGTTGCCGCAGTCAGCCGGCCGTATCCGCTGGTGCGGTCTTTGCTGACCTGGCCCTGGCTGCTGTGCTTTTATCTGCGGGAACTGTTCTGGCCGGCTCATCTCAGTGCGCTTTATGATCCGGTGCAAGTGAGCCGGATGAGCCAGTTGCTTTTTCTCGCGCCTGCAGCGGTCCTGGCGGGAATCGGGCTCGCATCCACCTGGTTCATTCGTAGGTCCCGACTGGCGGGCTTTCTGCTGGCCTGGTTTTTGCTCACCCTGGCGCCGGCCATGCTTGTGTTCTGTCTTGCGCCGCCGGACCAGGCTTTTCATGATCGCTACCTGTATCTGCCCTCGGTAGCTTTCGCGCTCGCGGCCGGTGCTCTGTTGGCTGCCGCCTGGAAGCTGGGGCGCACGAGCAAGGCTGTGGCCACCGTGGCGGCGGCCGTTGTGGTGCTCCTCTTCGCGGCGCAAACGCACCGGCAGCAACTCTTCTGGGCAAGCAACTACGCTCTATTCCAGCGGGCGGTCAGCGTGGCCCCGAACAACGAGACGGCGGCGCTCAATTTCGCCGCTGAACTGATCAAGACGCGGGAATACGAACGAGCGCTGGGCCTTTCGCGGGAGGCGGCGGAGCGCCATCCAGGCTCGGCGCGGGCATGGGGCTCGGCCGCGGCGGCCTCGTTTGCGCTGCGAGATTATGCGACGGCTGAGAAATATTATGCGCGGGCGGCGCAGCTCGATCCCGCGCGCGGCGATGTGCTGCATTACCTTGGCATCACCCGCATGAAACTGGGCCACTATGCCGAAGCCATCGAGGCGCTGCGCCGGGCCGCGGCGGCATCTCCCGAGCTTCCAGGCGTTCACTATGCCTGGGGCATGGCGGAGGAGCAGCTTGGCGACTGGAAGGAAGCCGGGGAGCAATTTGCCGCCGAACTTCGCCTCAACCCGGCAGACTCGAATGCGCAGAAGGCGCTGGCTGAGGTCAGGGCGCATCTGTAGCAGGCGGCGCGCAAAATGAGACGGTGCGTCTCGCTGGCTGACAAAAAATGTCAACCCATAGCGGGAAAGTATCTCTAACGCAGGCACGAAGGTAAGCAGCGCCTCTTGATATGAGCCTAAGCCATTGATTCTGATGATAGCGCCCAGCCCGTTGACCAGACTGGAACCAGCCGCCGTCGTTGGCCAACAAAGTGCACCTGAATTTCGGGTCAGAAATGGGGCTGAAGGTGCGCACAACTCGAGCCAATCGGGGAAACCGCGCGAGATCGGGATTCTCTCTGATCGAACTTCTGATCGTGGTCGCCATTATTTTGATTATCGCGGCGATCGCCATTCCGAACATGATCCGGGCAAAAATCTCGGCCAACGAGGCCTCAGCCGCTTCTTCGGTGCGGGTCATCACCCGGGCGCAGGTCAGCTACTACGCGGCTTATCCCGACGTGGGGTACGCGACCTCGTTGACGAATCTGGGTGGTCCAGCCGATAACTGCCAGCCTACTTCGACCACCGCCTGCCTGATTGACACGATGCTCGCCAGCGGCGTGAAGGCCGGCTACGACTTTCAGGTGACCGCGGTTCTGCCTTCGGGCGGAGTCAATACGGCCTTTGTGGTGGGCGCCTCGCCTGTGTCATTCAACCAGTCGGGAGTGCGCGACTTTTGCGCCACCAACGACGGCGTGCTCCGGGCACAGCAGGGAACGGGAGATCCGCCGGTGACCGATCTCACCACCTGCTCGAGTTTCACCCCCATCCAGTAAGCGGGCAATCTCAACCAAATCTGCCGGCTCTTGCGAGAGCTATGGAAGCATTCGAGGGCGGATGGCGTCTGCCGCGCATCCGGGCTCCACGAATCATTGCTCGAGTTGGCACGTCTTTTACCTTCGTAACCCCGCTGTGTCGGGCTCATCCTGCCGAGCTTAAAGCCATTTGCATATAATCGAATAACAACAAAATCAAGGAATTACCGCGATTTCCCATGGCCGCCGTAGAGATTCTCGGTTTGCAAAAGACTTATCAGGTGGGGTTTTGGCGCAAGAAATCCAAATGCGCGCTGAAGCCGCTGCACCTGCAGGTCGAAGAAGGGGAGATCTTCGGCTTTCTCGGCCCAAACGGAGCCGGCAAGACGACCACCCTCAAGCTGCTGATGGGCCTGGCATTCCCCTCGGCGGGATCGGCCCGCATCCTGGGGATGGATTTTCACGATCCCAGGGTCAAGGCCCAGATCGGTTTTCTTCCTGAGCAGCCATACTTTTACGACTACCTGACGGCGCGCGAGTTGCTGGAGTATTACGCGCGGCTCTCGGGGGTAGAGAGCAAGGGCCTTTCGGGCAAGATCAGCCAGATGCTGGATCGCGTGGGCCTGCGCGATGCTGCCGGCACGCAGCTGAGAAAGTTTTCGAAAGGCATGTTGCAGCGGGTGGGGATTGCGCAGGCCGTTTTGCACGGCCCCAAGGTGATTTTTCTGGATGAGCCGATGTCGGGCCTGGATCCCATGGGACGGCGCGAGGTGCGCGATCTGATGCAGGAACTGCAGCGCGAAGGCAAGACGGTGTTTTTCTCGACCCATATCCTGTCGGATGCGGAAGCCTTGTGCGACCGGGTGGCCATCATTCACCTCGGCCAGTTGCGTGGCGTGGGTGCGGTGGCGAACCTGACCGCCAATGTGGAAGGAAAGATCGAGCTGGTGTGGAGCGGCGCGGTGGTGCCGGCCTCGCTCAAGGCGATGGGCGCCGACTGCCACGTCACGGGTGAGACGGTGCGCGCGGTTCTGCCGGAAAGATCGCAGGATGCGGCCCTGGAGGCGCTGCGGCGCGAGCATCTGCGGCTGATTTCACTGACCCCGGTGCGGGCTTCGCTGGAGGATTATTTCGTGGCCCAGTTGCAGCCGGCCGAGGCCAGCGCGGGAGTGACAGCATGAATACCCGCATCGGGCTGATCGCCGCCAACACCTTCCGCGAGGCGGTGCGCGACCGGGTGCTCTACAACCTGATCGCATTCGCGCTGCTGATGTCGGGGGCGGCGGTCCTGGTGGGGCAGATTTCCATAGACATCGAGCGGCTGGTGGTGGTGAACCTGGGTTTGACCGCGGTCTCGCTGTTCGGCACTGTGATCGCGATTTTTATCGGCATCGGGCTGGTTTCGAAGGAAATAGACAAGCGCACGCTCTACACCGTGCTCTCGCGGCCGGTGCGGCGCTGGGAGTTCATCGTCGGCAAGTTCTTCGGCCTGGCCGGAACGCTGGCGGTCAACACGTTTTTCATGGCCGTAGGCGTCTTTGCCGCGCTGCTCTACGTGGCGCACCACTTCCAGGCCTCGGATGGCTGGGTGCTGGTGGCGCTGTATTTCATCGTTCTGGAATTTCTGATCATCACTGCGATTGCGCTTCTGTTTTCATCCTTCTCTTCTCCGCTGATGGCGGCGGTGTTCGCCTTTTCGCTGTTCGTGATCGGCAGCTTCTCCGAAGACCTGCGCGGCTTCGCGGCCATGGCGCATGGCCCCGGCCGCTGGCTGGCCCTGGCCGCGGCTTACCTGGTGCCCAATCTCTCAGCTTTGAATGTGATCAGTTCGGTGGCGCACCAGCAGGCGGTTTCCGGGCGGCTGATTCTCTACAACACGGCCTACGCTCTCACCTACTCCGCGCTGGCGCTGTGCGGGGCGGTGCTCATTTTTGAGCGGCGGAATTTGAAATGAGCGCCTCGCAGCGAGTCGCCGCCGTGGCCGGTTCCACGCTGATCGCCTGCCTGCTCGCATCAATAATTCTTCTGCGACAGATTGATGGTATGCGGTCGGCGGCGACCATCCAGGAAGTGCTTTACATCTCGTCGCCCAAACTGTTGAAGCGGCTCAGTCTGGGCTACAACGGACTGCTGGCCGATATCTACTGGACGCGCGCCGTGCAATACTTCGGCGGCAAGCATCACGAGGGAGCACGGCACTATGAACTGCTGGCGCCCCTGCTCGACATTACTACCCAGCTTGATCCGCACCTCTCGGTGGCGTACGAGTTCGGCTCGAACTTCCTGGCGCCGCCGCCTCCCAACGGCGCGGGACAGCCGGAGCGCGCCATTCAACTGGTCGAGTTCGGCATCCGGAACAACCCCAATGATTGGCGCCTGTATTACGATCTAGGCTTCATCTATTACATGAACCTTCAGGAGTATTCGAAGGCGGCAGCGGCCTTTCTACAAGGCTCGCGGGTGCCCAACGCGCATCCCTTTCTGAAGGTCCTGGCGGCACAGATGGCGGAGCACGCCGGCGAAATTCAGACCGCACGCCTGATGTGGCTTACCACCTACCAGACCGCGCGCGACCCATCCATCCGGGCCAATGCCGTTGCCCACCTGCGCGCCCTGCAAGTGGACCAGGACGTGACGGCTTTGGAAGCTCTGGTGAACTTGTATCGCGAGAAGAGCGGGCGCTTGCCGGCCAGCTTTCAGGCCATGGAGCAGGCAGGCTTTCTGCGAAGCCTTCCGGTGGATCCGCTCGGCCAGACCTATGCCTTGGAAGCGAACGGGCAAGTGGTAGTTCGCGATCCCGATGATCTGCCTTTCATTCGAAAAGGCGTGCCCCAGGGTTACGTGCCGCCGGCGCGGCCAAAGTTCCTGCCGAACGACTGATCTTCAGCTTCTCAGCCAGTTCGCGCGCGCCGGGCGCGCACAAAGAGCACGGCGGAGAGTACGGCAATTCCGGAAATCGCAGCCAGAGACGAAAGACACAGAATGCACCAGGCGTCCAGGATGAAGGCCTCGACGTAAGTGAGATAGAGAGCGAAGCCCAGGCCGCCCAACGAGGCCGCGAGCAGCAGCTTTGGTGTTTCCGGCTGGGTACGATAGATCGTGGCCAGCCCTAAGAGCGCGAGATACCCAACCAGGCCGACCAGGGCGACAGGAATTCCGGCAATCTCCGAATATATGCTGCGGTTCACGATGTCGCAGTTGAAACTTTGGCCGAAGTCGCAGTAAGAAGACGTCTCTCTGCCGTAATGATGATAGAGCGAGACGGAAGCGACGATTGCGCCTGCGATGGAGAGCAGGGAGATGGCCAGCAGAAGTTTTCGTCCGACGGTCATTGCAGGCTGCACCCCGTCTTCGCGCTCAGGAGGTCGAGCGGAAGAACGCCCTCGTGGCGCTGGCCATGGAAATCCCAGGTGGGAAAGCGCTTGATTCCGATCTGCAGGCAGGCCGGCGATTCTTCCCGCGAGCCCTTGATGCCGCACTCGACATAAGGCACGTATTCGAACGAGGCGCCGAAGAGATCCTTCTGATCTTTGCAATGGGGGCACCAGAAGGCGCCGTACATTTTGACCTGCTTCGTGGCCAGACATTGGGCAAAAGCATCGAGCGTGTGGTTGCGGCGGCGCTTGCCGAGCAAGTAAGCTCCGGCGAATGCGGCAATGATCAGCAGGTAGAGCCCGGCCTTGCGCAGTGTTTGCGCCGGTCTGCCCGGCGTTTCCTGAGTTGTGCTCTCGTCGGCCATAATCTCTGCTACACCACAACATCCAGGGCGGAATGCAGAACCTCGAGCGTCTGGCAGTGGAGCGTCAGCACCTCGCCATCGACCATGACGTCGGCCGGGTGGTCGAGATGGAAATCCACCCGCTTGACCGCCCGCCGCTCCGCCAGGGGATGATGGATGTGAGTGCCGTCATACAGGGTTGGCAGATTACGCAGCAGTCCGAGGCGGCCGATCGGCCCCCAGCGAACATACTCGATCAGGCCATCGTTCACCTCGGCCTGGGGAGCAATCAGCATGGTGCCGCCGGTGAATTTGCTGTTGTTGAAAGTCAGAAAAAGGCATGGACGGCGGTCAATGCGGGCTTCTCCATCTACTTGCAGGGGAAAGGGCCGCCGCCGGAAACGCGCCAGCGAGATGAAGATGGACGATTGATAGCCCAGCTCTCCCCACCCGCTGAAGCGCCGCGCGCGCAAAGTGGCGACGTCGGCAGTGAAACCAACGCTGAGCAGGTTGATGTAGTAGAGCATGCCTTGCTTGTGGGTGAGACGCAGTACGTCGCAGGGGCGCGAGCGCCCGGCGAGGATAGCTTCCAGAGCATAGTCAGCGCCGCGGTCAGTGAACTCGCGCAAAAAAGAATTGCCGGTCCCGAGAGGAAGAAACGCCAGCGCCGGCCGCTCGCCGTTTTGCGCCTGGGGAAAAAGCCCGTTCACGATTTCGTAGGAAGTACCGTCGCCGCCCACGGCGAGGAAGCGGCGATACCCGCGCGCATAGGCATCGCGCGCCAGCGCCGAGCCCTGGCCGGAAGCCGTGGTTTCGGCCACCTCCACTCTGATTCCGCCTGCCCGCAGGCGCTCCAGCGCCGGCCCTGCCAGATTGCGGCCCCGCCCGCCGCCCGCGGCCGGGTTTACCACGGCCAGGTACGCGTCATTCACAGGGCGTCTTTCATAGGAATCTATAGAGAGATGAGCGCCTCGCGCTTCGCGCTCTTGCGAATTTCTTCCGCCAGCGCCGTGCGCTTGATCTTCATCGAAGCAGTGCGGGGGAAGTCCCGCTCCCAGATCAGGTATCCGCCAACACGCCTGAAATCGGGAAGGCGCCGGTTACGGCCGGCGATGTCTTCCTTCAGCACCTCGGTGAACTCCTGATCCTGCTCCAGGCGCAGCACCAGAGCCAGGCTCTCCGGGCCTAAACTCTTTTCCGGCCAGACATAGTTGGCGGCAAAGATGCAATATTCCTTCACCGGCAAACCGTCGAAGGCGTTTTCGATATCCTCGGGGTAAATATTCTTGCCGCCCGCGGTCACGATCATGTTCTTCTTGCGCCCGAAGAGCTGAAGATGGGCGCTGCCATCGAAGCGGCCCAGATCGCCGGTGAGCAGCCAGCCATCCACAATGGTTTCGGCCGTAAGCTCGGGATCATCGAGGTAGTGCGACATGACGGTCTTGCTCTTGACCGCCACTTCGCCGATGCCTTCGGCATCCGGGTTCAGAATTCGCAGCTCTACACCGGGCAGAGCTTTGCCGACGGTATCCGCGCGAAAGGGTTTGAAATCATTTAAGGTCAGCGCCGTGCCGGCTTCGGTCAGGCCATAGCCGTTCGCCACCGGAATTCCCAGATCGTAGAAAAACTGGAGCGTGGAGGGCTCCATGAAGGCGCCGCCGGTAAACAGGGCGCGCAGTTCTCCGCCGAAGGCGCGGTGCACTTGCGAAAGCAGCCGCCGGCTGAGCAGCACATCCGGCTGCTGGCGGGTCATGAGGCGATTCAGGCCGATCATGCCGTTCAGAAAGAAGTGCTGAATCACCGAGAGATCGTCGAACTTGGCCTTAAGCCCGCGCTCCAGGTTCTTGAGCACCATGGGCACCAGGCTCATGTAGGTGATCTTGTAACGCACGAAGGCGTCGCGCACGAACTCCGGGCGCAGGGTCCGCAAATGCACCACGCAAGCGCCGCACACGAAGGGACCAATGAACCCGACCATGAAATCAATGGCGTGGTTGGTGGGCAGGATGCTCAGATAACGCACGCCGGGCCAAAAAGGATACCAGGCGGTGAGCGACTTGCATTGTTCAAGATAATTTTCATGGGTGAGCACGCAGCCTTTGGGCCGCCCGCCGGTGCCGGAGGAATAGACGATGCAGGCGGCATCCTGCCGCTGCCGGGAAACGAAATCAGGATCGCCCTTTCGGCGAAAGTCTTCCCAGCGGTAAGCCCCGCACAACTCCGCCCCCGGCGGAGCTTCAGTGACCAGTACCGTCTGAAGATTTCGGTCTTTGAACTCGGGCAACTGCGTGATGGCGCGCCACAGATAATATTCGACGATCAGATATTTTGAGCGCGAGTGCGCCAGCAATTGCAAGTGCTCGGCCGCGGTCAGCTTGTAATCGAGCGGCACCAGCACTCCCCCGCAATAGAAAACGCCATAAGCGGAGATCAGCCACTTCGACTGATTGGTCATGATGATGGCGGCGCGGTCGCCGGGCTTGAAACCGGAATCCTCAAAGGCGCGCGCCAGGGGCAGGGCCATCTCTTTGAAGTCGGAGTAGGTGAGCCGGACTTTCTCTTTTTCGCGGTCAGCCTCGATCAGGCAAAGCTCATTGGGCCAGCGCTCGAGCGCGTCGCGCAGCGCCGCCCCCAGGCAGGAGTATTGGTCAAGATCGAGCATGCAGGATTATTTCAACACAGAGAGGGGGAAACGCGGAGCGGTGGTTGTTAATTAATTCACTACCCGGCGGGAATTGAGGGCTGGGAACTGAAATCCGGGGACTGGGTCTGAGCGCGGTCAGCCTGGGTTGAGGAAAAACACCAGCCGTTTCGGCGCCGCCGGCTAAATTCTTGCCTGAATGCGGGCCGCCAGCGTGCGGAAGTCCGAGACGCCTTGCAGTTCGTAGTCGGGCAGCTCCACACGGAAGTGATGCTCCAGGCGGGTGAGCAGGTCAAGCGCCTGCAGGCTGTCAATGCCGAGGGTCTTGAAGAAATCGTCGTCGGGAGTAAGCTTTTCGCGCGGCACTTTAAAATGCGCGGCGGCCAGGTTCAAGATCTCGTCGAGTGTCTGATCGGCAGTCTGCATGAGGTAAAGGTTGTCACAGGTGGCGCAATTACGTCCAGTCAGCCTGACATCTCAGGGCAAATAGGGCAGGGCATTCGTGCTTTCTACGAATTTCCTCAACCCAGCTTCTACCGCCGGCCGGGTGAACAGATCGCAAAAGATATCAATTTCGCGGCGCAGTTGCTCGTAGGGAATCGGCTTGATGAACTCCTTGGCCGCGGCGGAAGTATGGCGGTCGAATTTCCCGATCTGCGCCGCCGTTGCCCGCGCCACCCGCAGCGCCTCGCCTTCGGCCACCACCTGGCTGACCAGGCCGACCTGCTGCGCCTTGGAGGCGTTGACGCTGCGGCCGGTAAGCAACAGATCGCGCACCACCGCGTTGCCCAGATCGCGCTGCAGGCGCGGAATTCCGCCAAAGCCGGGAATCAGGCCGAGGCGCAGCTCAGGAAAGCAGAAGCGCGCCATTTTATCGGCAATGATCAGGTCGCAAACCAGGGCCAACTCGAAGCCTCCTCCGAAGCAGACGCCGTGCACCGCGGCGATCGTGGTCAAAGGCGCGGCGTCAATGGCGTTGAGCACAAGATGGATGCGCTCAAGAAAATCGCGCACCCCGGCCACTGCCGCTCGCTTCTCCATGCCCTGCGAGCGTTCGTAGAGCTCGCGCAGGTCGGCGCCGGCGCAGAAGCCCGGCCTGCTCTGGCTGTAAATGATCAGTGCGTGGGCGCGCTGGCACAGGCCGCCCAGGGCGGCGGCGAAAGCTTCCCAATCCGCCAGAGCGGCAGAACCCAGTTCATTGCATGGCTCACGGTGCAGGGCCAGCTCGATGACGCCTTCCTGGAGCTGCCAGGAGAGAGATTGTGCATGATGGCTGTTCATGGCTGGTAGCAGCTATACCGCCTGCTGCATCAGGTATATCTCGTCAATTTCCGCCTTAAACCTGGCTGCGATGGCGTCACGCTTGAGCTTGCCGTTGGCGGTCAGCAGGCCGTTCTCAATGCTAAAAGCTTCGGGCGAAATGTAGAAGGCGCGAATTTGCTTGTAATGGGGCAGGCCGGCGTTCACGGCCTGCATCGCCTCCTGGGCCCTTTCTTCTTTTACATCTCCGGTGATCAGGGCGGAGAGGTAACCCCGGCCGTTGCCCACCACCATCACCTGCTGCGCGCCCGGCAGGCGCTCGAGCACTTTGTCTTCAATCGGCTCGGGAGCGACGTTGTGTCCAGAACCCAGAATAATCAGGTTCTTGATGCGCCCAATAATGCGCCAGCTCCCTGCCCCGTCGGCCTCGCCCTGGTCGCCGGTGTGGAACCAGCCCTCGCGCAGCACTTTGGCCGTTTCCTGCGGACGGTTCCAGTATCCCGCAAAAATGTTCGGCCCGCGCACCACGATCTCACCGTTTTCGGCGAGCTTCATCTCCAGGCCGGCGATGGCCGGGCCTACGCGGCCGGGTTCGACGTGCCCAGGATCATCCATGGTGCAGATGGCCGTGGTCTCGGTCAGACCATAGACCTGCAGCACGGGAATGCCCAGCATCATGAAATAAAGCTGAGTTTCCATGTTCAGCGGCGCCGAGCCGCAGATCAGAGCCTTGAGCTTGGGGCCAATCATCTTCTTGCGGATGGCAGGAAAAATGATGGTGCGCGCCAGGGTGAGCCAGAACCGGTCGCCCCATTGTGATTTTTTCTCCTGGCGGCGCATCCACGCGCCCTTGGCGCGGCTGTAGATGGTGCGCGGCAGGCCGCCGGTCTGCCAGAGCTGCTCATCCACGGCGCGGCGCATGCGCTCGAGCAAGGCCGGCACATTTAAAAAATAATCGGCCTCGGAAGACCGCATTTCGCCGGCCAGCTTGTTGAGATCAGTGTTCAGGATCAGGCGGCTGCGGCGCAGCAGGCAGGTCAGCAGCATGATCCACGAGCCGGCAAAGCAAAAGGGCAGATAGTGAAACACCCGGTCCTGGGCCTCATGCTTGCCCATGAGCACTGACAAACGGCCGCTGGTGCAACCCAGCATGTAGCCCACGTTGCCCGCGGTCAGCACTACGCCTTTGGCCTCGCCGGAAGTGCCCGAGGTGTAAATGATGGTCACGGGGTCAGTCTCGGCAAGCGGAGGTTTTGTGATTACCGCCGAGCGGGTTTCAAATATCTCTTCAAAAATGTGGCGCGGCGGCGCCTCCGGCCAATTCTGCGCGATGGCCTGCGCCAGTTCCGGCTCGCCGCAGCAGAGCAGAGCCGGCGAGCAATCTTTCATCATGGCCACCAGCTCGCCCGGCGCCTGCCGGGCGTAGAGCGGCACCACAATCAGGCCCTCGGCCATCATGGCCAGATCCATGGCTACCCAGCGAATACTGTTGCCGGCCAGCAGCACGCAGCGGTCGCCCTTCTTCAAGCCCTGAGCGGCAAGAAAAGTGCGCGCCTTGCCCACCAGTTGCAGCAGTTCTTTTCCGGTTACGCGGACTGTGCTGCGGTCTCCGCGCCGTTGCAGCAAAGGCATCTCCTTGGCCGCCTGAAGCTGCGCGAAAATGTCTTCCAGGAAACTCATCGCAGATTTTTCTTCCCCTGAAGCTTGGAACGCTTAGCGGAACCCCTGGCAATCGGAGCTGCTCAGCTCGAAGTGCTCGGCCCGTTCAGCAAAACGGGAGAGCAGCGAATGAGCCTTCTGCGAAATTACCGGGACCTCGTAGTCCGCTCCGGCGAAGGATTGTACCGCCGCCAGAGAATCAAACCACAACATTGTTACGAATTCCGTTTCCGCCGTGCCCGCCCGGCGGAGCAGGTGAAATCCGCGAAAGCCTCGGCTGGAAAGCTCGCGTTCCACCTGCGGGAAAAGCTCCGCCTTCAGATAGTGGTCGTAAGCCTCGGAATTCTCAGGCGTGGTCCAACCCCTCCAAATACGGCAGATCAATTGGTTTCTCCCCGGCGGGTCAGCTGAAAGCTTCCAGCAGGCTTCGCAGACCGATGCTCAGCGGCGGTAAATAGGACTCCCAGCTCCACTCGCCTTTTCGTGTTTCAAATTCCGGATAGCGCCGCCGCACCTCCTCCTCAAAATAGACGCCCATGCGGGCCATGACCTTCAAATTGCGCACTACCGTGCGCCCGATGCCATCGGCAATGCGCTCGCCCTCCGAGGCCAGCTTCTCCAGCGCGGCCAGCAACTTGGACTCCAGGTCAGGATCATCCACGGTCATCAGCAGGTCCTGATGGCCGCGCTCGCGCATCAGGTTGCGAATGCGCTCATCCATGGTGATGCCGGCCGAGGGCACCAGGCCCGGCATGGAGGTCACAATGCCGTGGTAACGCGACGAGGCCATCATGTGGCAGGCGCGCAGAATGCTCACCAGCTCGTACATGGTGTATTCGGCCGAGGTCAGCACCGGCACGCCGCCCAACTGCTCAGAGATGCGCCGCGCCGGGCGGGCATCCAGGCGTTCGGTGGCCACCAGAATGACGAACACCTTGCGCCGCTTGCGGAAGGCCTCGACGGCATTGCCGATCGAAGTCAGATAGTGCGCCAGCGCGCGGTCGGCGGCGGGACCCGAATTATGAAAATACACCGAGCGGTAGTGGCTGTCTTTGTACATGCCGGCGACGGTACGCAAAGCCAGCTTCGCCACCGAAGCCTTCACCGGCCATTCAAAGGGATTGATCGGGCAAACCACCAGCACCGGCGTGCGGCCATCCCAGCCGACTTTCTTCAGAATACCGTGGCCGTACTCGCAAGGCAGCGGCTCGAAGGTCCAGGCGGTATCTGTTCCAAGTTCGGTCGGAACTCCCAGCTCGCGCAGAATTCCGCGCGATTCTTCGTTGCGGGTGATAACCAGAGAATTCTGGCAGAAGCGGGCGCACATCTTGCGGATCATGGGGTCCATGTGCCCGGCTTCGGAGCCATAGCCGACCGAGAGCTTGTTCTCGGCCGCCGCCAGGCCCAGCGCGCCGATCATCATGGTCGTGAGCGCATTGGCGAATTTGCTCTTGAAGGCCGAGCCTTCGCAGGCCACCACCCCATGGTGCTTCGGCACTTCTTCGGAAAGAAAAGGCGGGAAAATATCGGGCAGATGCACCTGCGCCGTGCCTTCGAAATATCCCTGGGAAAGCTCGGGCATATGGGTCATTACGCTGAAGGCAGTTTTCTCCGGGCCCAGAATGTGCCGAATCTGCCGCAGCATCTCTTCCACGCGCACATCCGAGCCCATGTTGCGGGTACCGTTATAGCCGGCGAAGAGCAGCTTCAACTTTTCGCCCGGCTGCCAGCCCTGGCCCTTGCCCAGCATCCAGCGCAGCTTGGCGGCTTCAATGCTGCTGCTGACCCAGGCCTCGAGAATAAAATCCATCATGCCGCCGACCCTCCGGCCTGGGCCGGCCACTCCTGATAGCGGTAGGCGAAATTGCCCTCGCGACTGAACTTGAGCAAGGGATAACTGTACTGGGAAAACGGCGCCGGCTTGCGGCCCAGTTCGCTGGTCACACGGTTGTTATCAAACACCGTGTTCCAGACCAGGTAAGGCATGAATACTTTCATCAGCGCGGCATTGCGCCCCAGCGCGCTGCGCGAGTTCGAAAACGTATTCACCAGCCCGGCAAACGGGCGCTCGAGAAACGGCAGGAACAGCGGGCCGCGCTTGTTCTGTGCTCCCGCCAGCGCACTGGTCAGCTCGCGAAAAGTCTGCGACTCCCGCCCCGAGGAAAGATGATAGGTATCATGCTGCGGCTGCGCCTTCTGATGCAGAGTAGCGACCGCGTCGGCCACGAAATCCACGTTGACAATATCAATCTTATCGCTGGAGCGGAAGGGCAGCACCGGCAGGCCGGCGAGAAATACGAACGACCTCACCATGTCGAACTGCGTGGTCTGTGGATAGCGGCTGTCGCCCAGCACGATGCTCGGCCGGAAGATCGTTTTGGAGACATCCGGCAAAAGCTGCCGGATCATGTGCTCGCAGAATTTCTTGGTGCGGGCGTAAGGGTCGTAGTCCGAGCGGTCCCAGTCAATCGAGGCATCTTCGGTCACCACTTCGTTGTGCCTCATGCCGGCAACCGCCACCGTGCTCACATGGCTGAAGCGGCGCACCCCGTGGTAATAATTCGATCGCTGCGCCAACTGAATGACTTCCAGCGTCCCGCGCAGGTTCACGTTCAGGCAGCTCTTCTCTGACTTGCGGTTGAGCGAGGCGGCGCAGTGCACCACCGAATCGGTGGTGTGAACCAGGCGGTCATAATCATCGCGGCTGAGGCCAAATTGCTGGCCGGTGAGATCGCCGCGGAAGATGCGGATGCGGGTCTGCAGATACTCGTAAAACCGCGGGAATTCCATGTGCAGCTGCAGCGCCCGCCACAGCCGGACCTCGGCCTCGTGCGGGTCGCGCGCCCGCAC
Organism: Terriglobales bacterium; assembly: GCA_035517775.1. Lineage (GTDB taxonomy): Bacteria > Acidobacteriota > Terriglobia > Terriglobales > Acidobacteriaceae > DATIYF01. The sequence continues at coordinate 137,717 of DATIYF010000024.1, read as the reverse complement.
CAGCAGGTTCAATCCCGCGTCATGGCCTTGCAGCAGATTGGCGGCGACATGCGCGCCGATGTAGCCGGTCGCCCCGGTCAGGAATATCGCCACGTTGCTCCGTTTGTGCCCGTGTGGACGGTTTCGCCGTTGGCTTGGGGCTCCTCCAGGTGCAGTTTGCGCAACGGACGCGCCTCGAGCGGCCTGCCTTCGATCAGCGGGTAGGTCCACTTGCGCAGCGCGGGAATGTGGATGTTGATCCAGTATTCCCACCAGTCTATCGAGCGCGTGTCGTAGCCGAAGCTGGCCCTTTCATCTTCTACCAGACTCAGGGAAAGCCTCTCCACGTTATCAGCCACGAAGTCGTGCTCATTAAGAAGAATGAAGGGCTCGAAAAGCTGCACCAGCTTCTCCACTCTTTCCAGATTGCGCTCGGCGCGGGCCAGCGGCGGCTTGCGCAACGGCAAGGGCGACATGATGCGCTGAATGGACTTGATGATCGCCTTCTGCGCCGGCGCCGACATGCGGTTGTAGCGCTGCTTGGAGACGGGGATGGCATCCAGGCGCAAGCGAAGCCAGTATTCCAGGCCCTCCTGGGCGCGGTAATGGCGGCGGTGCGCGAGTGAAGTCAACTCGATGCAGCGGCCCATATCGCAGGGATTGGTGACCGAGGTGGCCAGCTGATAGAGGGGATCATGGCGGCGCTCGACAATCGCCGCCGCGATCAGCGTCATCCCCCGGCAGACCGAATCCACGGGAATGATATCCAGCCGCTTGCGCTCGTTGGAAGGAAGCTGGCGGAAGCTGGTGCCCAGCAGGTAGGAGAGCGAAGCCGAGGTATTGATGCCTTCATTCCAGCCTTGAAATGGCTGCTGCAGCGAGGTCTCCACAATGGCCGGGCGCACCACGGCGATGGGTAAACCGGCCCCGTACTTGTGAATCAGCGATTCCGCCAGGCTCTTGGTGAGAGTGTAAGTATTGGGCCAGCCCAGCTCCTGGGCGCGCTGGCTCCCGGCCTCGGTCAGATAATTGCGCAGCCAGCGGATTCGGTTCTTGCGAATCTGGTGCTCGAGCGCCGCGCCTCGCAGGTCCCGGGCGGCGTGTTCCTTTCCCACCGCCTGCTGCCGCAGCTCGCTGCTGACCTCCGCGCTTTCCGCCTTCTGTTCGGCCCTTTGAATGAAAGCATGCAGTTCGCGCCACTCGTGCTCGGCATCGAAGCCAGGGTCGGCGGCGGGAGTGTAGTTCAGCCTCAGTCTCTCGCCGACCCGCCCATCGCGGGCGCCCGCAACATAGCAGGTGGAAAGGTGCAGCAGCCCGGCATGGTCGCATTGCCGCACGAATTCCAGCACCTTCACCGCGGCGTCCACGTTGGTGGCCAGGGCATCGCGCAGGTCAGGATTAAAATCCGTGAGGCCCGAGCTGTTGATCACCAGGTCGAGCTGCGGGCGCAGCCGTTCCGCCACGGCTGCCTCCAGGCCCAAAGCCGGCTGGGTCACGTCGCCCTCAATCACCTCGACCCGTTCGTTCAAAAACTGCGCCAGCCCGGCGCGATAGCGCTCAAACAGCGGATCGAAGACCGGAGACTCCCCCACCAGCTTCTCGAAGCGCTTGCCCGCCGGGTTCGATTTCTGCCGCCGGATCAGCAGATAAATCTTGCCGATCTCAGGCAAATCCAGCAGCGTATTGGCCAGCCAGACCTTGCCAATGAATCCGGTCACGCCGATCAGGAGCACCTGCTTTCCCGCCAGCGCTTTGCGCACGCTGAGCGGTTCGTGCTTGCCGTTTCCATTGAAGTTAACGATCGGTCGTTCCGGAACGGGAATCTGCCGCCTGGCGGGAATCACTGCCGCACGCAATGGCTCGGTGCTCCACAGGCCGAGCTCGCGCGCCAGGCGCGCCAGATCGCGCCGGCCATCGCGCCCTTCGCCCGTAATCCGCACCCACAGCCCCCGCGGCCGCACCACAGGGTCGAGCAACCGGCCCGTGGCCACGCCGTCGCGGAACTCCAGCCGGTTGCAGAGCAGCCACTTCACTCCCAGGTGATGGGCCAAAGGCCGCATCACGTTTTCCAGTCCGTGGCTGACCAGAACCACATTGGCGCCGCAAGCCACCAGGGCTTGCACCGCGCGCACCCCCTCGGGCTTCAGGCGAGGCTGCAACTTGTACTTGAAGTATTCTTCCCCCAGAAGATCGAGGCGGTCGCGAGTTACTCCCCGCAGCACCGAATGCACCACCCGCGTGGCAAATTCACGGTTGATCGAATATAAGAAGGGCCGCAACAGGGCCATCAGCAGGACCAGGCCCCTCCGCACCGAGCGCTCCGCGAAGGTGTGCGCATTGCTGGTGAAGAAAGCGATGGAGCGGACCGTGGTCAGCTCCAGCAGCGTCCCTTCCACGCGCCAATAAACCCGCGGGGCGTGTTCGAAATTGGCTTTCGCTGGTTCCAAGTTCTTTCTGCCGCTAGACTTGCGGGCCGAGGGTCACCCGAGCCGGGTGGAAGCACACTATTGTAGCAATCGAGGCAAGCCGCGCACATGCGAAGCCAGATGCGGCCCACGGAAAGCGGGTGGGTGGGCACAGCGAGCCCTGGGCCCAAAGGCCGGCGGTGGTTGAGGCTCAGTCTGAGCACGGCTAGATATTAGCCCTACAACTTACAGAAATAGAATGACTTATTACTCTCTCCCGGCACCGTGCGTCCGCACCAGTAAGGCGATGCAGCCCGAAACCGATAAGGCCGCGGCGATCACCAGCAGTCCACCCCGGAACCCCCCGGTATGGCTGCGCACCCAGCCTAGCGTCGCCGGTCCAAAGAAGCCACCCAGGTTTCCCAGAGAATTGATCACCGCCACTCCCGCCGCGGCCGCGGCGCCGCTCAGCAGGCTGGTGGGCAGCGCCCAGAAAGGACCATCCATGCAGAAAGCTCCTCCAATCGCCAGGCTGGTTCCTACTAAAACCGGAATGGGAGAATGCGTGTAAGCCGTCAAGACTAACCCAAACGCCCCGCCGAACGCGGAAAGCGCGATGTGCCAGCGGCGCTCGCCGCTGCGGTCGGAGTGCCTTCCCACCAGCACCATCATGATTGCGGCGGCCAGGTTCGGAATCGCCGTCAGCACTCCGATCTCGAAGTTGCTGAATCCGGCAAGGCTCTGAATGACGCTCGGCAGCCACAGCATCATGCCGTAGGCGCACATGTTCAGGCCAAAGTACACCAGCACCAGCAGCCAGATGGTGCCGCTGCGAAAGCCGGCGGAAAACCGGGCGCGTCCCTGGGCGGCATTATGCCGGCTCTCGCTCTCCAGCACTTCCACCAGCCAGGCGCGGTCGCCGGCCTCAAGCCAGGCAGCGAGGCTCGGCCTTTCCGTCAGGTAAAGGAGAACCACGCCCCCCAGCATAATGGCCGGCGCGCCCTCCATGATGAACAGCCACTGCCAGCCCTGCAGGCCGATGTGCCGCATTCCCAGCAAGGCGCCGGAAACCGGCCCGCCGACCACCCCCGAGATCGGCCCGGCGGTCATGAACCAGGCCATGGCGCGCGCCCGCGCCTTCGCCGGGAACCAGCTCTTCAGATAAAGCACCATGCCGGGGAAAAAGCCCGCCTCCGCCGCTCCCAATAGAAAGCGCAAAAGGTAAAAGCCATGCGGCGTGCGTACGAAGATCATCGAGGCCGAGACCAGCCCCCATACCACCATCAGACCCGCAATCCAGCGCCGCGCCCCCACCCGGATCAGAATCAGATTGCTGGGCAGCTGAAAGAGAAAATAGCCGGCAAAGAACAGCCCCGCGCCCAAGCCATAGACCTCGTCGGTAAAGCCCAGCTGGGTGCGCATCTGCAGAAAGGCGAAGCCGACGTTGATGCGGTCGAGGTAGGCAACGATATAAAGCAGAAAAAGAAAAGGCAGCAGGCGGCGGCTGACCTGCTTCAGGACGGCGATTTCCCGGCGGTCTGCAAGCCTGGGCGGCATGAGCGGCAGGTATCATCTCACGCCCGGCGCCGGCAGCGGAAGCAAGCTCCGGGTGCCTGATCAGGAACGTTCCCAGGATGGAGTGCTTCCTACCTAAGTGCGCAGGCTGAACCATTGCCGCTCCTCAAGACTCCAGAAGATACTCCGAGATAGGCGGGCCGCATGATGCGCGATATGTCGTGATGCGACATATTTCCGGCGGCAGCTCTTGCCCGCGCGGCAGGCGTGCGCCTGACTTTGACCTCTGGAGGAGTGTTATGAGTGTGCGGAGACCCGGCCCGCGGGTGGGTTCCTGGCTAAACTACGTGCCGGTGGCCGGCGTGCTGCTGCTGGCCCTGGGAGCATGGCTGCATCTTCGGGGCAAACTTCCGGAGGCGGCGCAGTTCACTCCGGTGGCCCACCGGCTGCAGGCTTTGGTTGGCCGGCCCGGGGGCGAAGGCCAATTGCCCACCGCCGGGAAGCCGGTCGCGCCTCCCGCCAAGCGCCTGATCGCGGCTTATGGCGCCCTACCCCTGGCCTTTGAAGCGAATCAGGGCCAAACCGACCGGCGGGTAAAGTATCTTGCGCACGGACCGGGGTACAGCGTCTTCCTCACGGCGCGAGAGGCGATATTTTCGCTGGCGGCGCCGGCGCCAGCCCCAAAGCAGGAACGCCATGCCGAAAATCTCCGCCGCCGCAGCTCCCGCGATTCCGCGGAGCTGGCCCTGGTGCGCATGTGCCTGGATGGAGCCGCCGCCCACCCGCATACGCTTCCCGGTGAGCCGTTGCCCGGCGTGTCGAACTATTTTCTGGGCAAGGACCCGCAGCACTGGCAGCGCAGTGTGCCGCACTACGCCTCGGTGCGCTATCTGCAGGTCTATCCCGGAGTGGACATGCTTTTCCACGGCGGGCGGCGCCAGCTGGAGTTTGATTTTGTAGTCGCGCCCGGGGCCGCCACCTCACCCATCCGCCTGCGTTTCTGGGGCGCCCGCCAGCTTACGACAAACCCCAGCGGTGATCTGGTCCTGGCCTCCGCGGCCGGGCAGCTGCGCCTGCACAAGCCGGCCGCGTATCAGGAACAGGAGGGAGTGCGCCATCTGGTGGAAGCGCGCTTCGTGCTGCACCGCCACCATCAGGTGACGCTCGCTTTCGGCCGCTATGACCACGGCCGCGAGCTGGTGATTGATCCGGTGCTGAGCTACTCGACTTTACTCGGGGGCTCAGCCCAGGATGATGCCACGGCCATCGCGGTGGATAGTTCGGGGCATGCCTACGTCACCGGCGATACCGCTTCGCCCAACTTCCCCGGCGCTTCGGCAACGGTTTCCGCCAAAGCCAATCTAGACGTCTTCGTCAGCCAGATCGAGGCCGACGGTTCCGCCTTGAACTACACCACGCTCATCGGCGGCAGCGGCGATGAGACCGGAAATTCAATTGCCGTAGATGGTAGCGGCAATGCTTATATCGCAGGCACCACCAGTTCCCCCGACTTTCCCGTCACGGCGGGCGTGCTGGGGGCTTCGCGGCAGGGCGCGCTTGACGCCTTTGCCCTCAAGCTCAACTCCAGCGGGAACATCACTTATGCGACTTATCTTGGCGGCAGCGACGCCGACTCCGGCAACAGCATTGCGGTGGATAGCAACGGCGACGCCTATGTTGGCGGCGAAACTTTCTCCAACGATTTCCCCGGCGCTTCCGACAGCACTATCCAAGCCAACAACGCCGGTTTCGATGATGGCTTTGTCGCCGAGCTGAACCCCGCCGCCACCGCCCTGATCTATTCCACCTATCTCGGCGGCAGCGCTGCCGACCTGGTTACGGGCATTGCCCTTGACGCCTCAAACAATATCTACGCCACCGGGGTTACGCTCTCCTCCGATTTTCCCCATACCTCCGGCGCTTTCCAGACCCGTTGCGGCACCGACGGCGCCTGCAACGGCGGCCTCGATGATGCCTTCGTGGCTGAGATCAAAGCCGGCGGCTCAGTCCTGCTCTATTCGACTTATCTCGGCGGCAGCGGTACCGATGACGCCAACGCCATCGCCGTGGACGCCGCGGGCGAGACCTATGTGGCCGGCCTTACCACCTCGGGCGATTTCCCCACCGCTGCCCCGGCCCAGAAGGCCAACGCCGGCGCGCCTGATGCTTTCGTTGCCAAACTGAATGCCCAGGGCAGCGGACTCATCTTCTCAACCTATCTAGGAGGAACGTCCAACGACGAGGCTACCGCCATCGCGCTCGATCCTCTGGGCGATGCCTACGTCACCGGCCGCACGTTTTCGACCGCCGGCTTTCCCACCATGTCGGCCTTCCAGGCGGCCAACGGCGGCGGGGCCGATGCCTTCATCACTGAGCTGAGCAACACTGGAGGGTTGGTGTACTCGAGCTATCTCGGGGGCAAAGGCAACGAAAACAGTTTTCAGGGGTCGGTGGCGCAATCCGCCCTGGGCGGGGTTGCGGTGGACTCAGCAGGCAGCGCTTATGTGGCCGGCAACACCAACAGCACCAGCGGCTTCCCCACCGCTTCTCCCCTGCAAGCAAGCAATGGCGGCGGCGTGACCGATGCATTCGTCGCCAAGGTGGGCGCGGCCGCAGCCGATTTCTCCATCTCGGCCGGGGATGGCAGCGTCTCGCTCCTGGCCGGGTCATCGGCCCAGGTTGCACTTGCGGTCAATTCCCTCAACAGCCCATTCAGCTCCGCGGTAACGCTCTCCTGCTCGGGACTGCCGGCCGGCGCGAGCTGCGGCTTCAGCCCTCCCTCGGGCACGCCCGCCGGAGACGGCTTCAACTCGACCCTGACCTTCAGCACCACATCCGCGGCCAAAGCCGGCAACTACACCATCACCGTCTCCGGAAGCGCGGGAGCGGCCACTCACGCCGCCACGGTCAGCTTGAAAGTGGAAAACTTTCAGCTTACGGCGAGCGCGCTTGCCCCTGCCTCCATTGCCGCGGGCAGCTCCTCAACCTCCAGCGTGACAGTCGCTCCGGCGAATGGCTTCGCGGGAGACGTCTCATTGAGTTGCGGCAGCGGCATGCCCACGGGCGTGAGCTGCTCTTTTAGCCCGGCAAAAATCACCGGCGGCTCGGGCCATTCCACTCTGACGGTCAATACCACTTCCTCGGCTGCGGCCGGGGCCGTAAACGTGACCGTTGAAGGAACCTCGGGCAGCGACGATCACTCCGTGAGCCTTAACCTCACGCTGCAAACCGCGCCTGATTTCACGATTGCGGCGACGCCCCTCTCGCCGGCGTCGGTTTCGGCGGGCGGCTCGGCCACTTCCACCCTCACCATCAGCCCAGCCGGAGGCTTCAGCTCCGATGTTGAGCTTTCCTGTACCAGCATTACACCCGCCGCCGCCCCTCCCCCGCAATGCGCATTCAGCACGGCAACGGTAACCGGCGGGCAAGGCACCTCTACCCTGACCGTCAGCACTACTGGACCTCTGGCGCTACGCGGAATTCCGCCCGCGCCGCGCTGGGGCGCGCTTTACGCCGTTCTGCTGCCGATCGCGGGGCTGGCGCTGGTGGGCGCCGGAATTGGGAAGCGCAAGAAGCGGCTGGCCAGCTTCTTCCTCGCCCTAATGGCGGTCACCGCCTTGTTCCTGCTGCCTTCCTGCAGCGGCAGCAGCAATGGCGGTCTGAAGTCTGCCGACCCGGGCACGCCGCCGAACAATTACACCATCGTAGTCACGGGAAGCGCGAACAGCGGCGCCCTCACCCACACCGCCTCGGTCAGCTTGACCGTGCAGTAGATACAGAAAGTCCGCGGCCTTTCCCTTGCGGCGGCCGCGGACTTTCACCCCCTCGAACTGCCCCTCCGCTAGAAGCGGATGACAGGCCCAAAGGTGGCCCGCAGATTGTTTCTGGCGCCATTGTCGAAGTAGATCTCGTCGCCTACATCCAGACGGAAGCCGAAGAATCCCCAGAAACCCTCGATGCCGCCTCCGGGATACAGCGCCAGCCGGGTGTTTCCCGCGGTCACTGCGCCCAGCGCGCTCTGGAAGCCCGAGGAAGCGTTCTGGTTGGTCACGGTGAAGTTGATGAACCCGACCTTCGGGGTAATGAAGAACCGCACGGGCGAAGAAGCTCCCGATTGAAATCTCGGCCCGAAAAGGCCGGTCAGCGGGCGCAGCCGGGTAGTGACGAATTCGGTGCTCGCCCCATTGGAAAAGGTGCTGGTGAAGTTGCGCTCGAAGTCGTAGCTCATTTCCGCTTCGATCGCGACGTGAGAAGCGACATTGAAGCTGGCGCGGCCTCCCAGCCCTACGAAATTGATCTCGGGATTGGTGACCCCTAGGCGAAAGTAGTCGGCAAAAGCGCCTACCTCGCCGTGATCATAGGCCTGTGCCATCACGCATGAGGGGGCAAGCAAGGCCAACAGCAACAGGCCCAACACAAATGTATGTTTCATAATAAGTTCGTCTCCTTCTCGATCAGGCAGGCCTTGGCGCACCAAGGCGAAAGCCGGGCGAGCGGAAGCTAAGATGCCCGCAGGGAGTCAGCGGTTGGGAAGGAAGACCCTGTAGGAGTACCTTCGGACTTCGTGGACGGGTGCCACGCCAGGGCAGATTCGAAAACCTGCCCGGTTGTGCGCATGAATTCTGGCCGTCTCGATGGCTTACTTGGAAGCCGTGGTATCGGGCGGCTTGCTGCTATCGCGCGGCGTAATCGAAACCACGGTGTAATCGCGGTCTTTATCGTCGAGGTCTTCCACGCGCAGCACCATTTTGTCCTTGTCCATGCGAAACTGCGCGTGATCTCCCACCGGCAGCAGTTCGGGATGCTTTTGGTCCTTGGGGCGGATGTGATACATCATGTGGTCGGTCTGGAGGATGTATTCCTGACAAAGCACTTCCTGGGTTTTCTTGTGGCCAGAGTCGGTGCCCAGAACTTCTCCGGCAAAGCTCTTGCCGCTATTCTCATCCAGGCCGCACTGCACCGAATCCATGCGCACCAGGGTTCCACTGTCGTAGTGCTTGGGCTTCTTGGCATAGGCCAGTGAAGTCAAAATGAGCACGGCAAAGACAATCTTGAGTCGCATAGGTATCCCCGCTATGTTTGTGGCGTTTTTCGGAGCTAGTATTCTGCAATGGCGCGACCGGCCGGGAAAGTGACCGTGGCTAGTGTTCTTCTGGCATCGGGAAGATACCGTATGCAAGCGCTTGCAACCTCAGGGAGTTACCGATCTGATATCTTCTTGATTTGCGGGTGTGCGTTCGCTGCTTGTTGAAAGGTCGGAATGCCTGAAACCTCGCGCCCGGAGCCTTCCCGCCTATATCGCTGGGTGGTGCTGGTAGTCCTCAGCCTGGCGATGTTCGGCAACTATTACGTTTACGACTGCATTGCGCCCATCGCCGATCTGCTCTCGAAACAACTGGGCTTTTCGGACGCCAACATCGGTTGGCTGCAGGCCATTTACAGCATGCCCAATATCATCATGGTGCTGCTGGGCGGCTATATCGTGGACCGCATCGGCACCCGCAAAGCCATTCTGATCTTCGGCACCATCTGCCTGATTGGAGCGGCAGTCACGCCGCTCTCGCCGCGGCTCGCCGTCATGGCGACGGGGCGGCTGATCTTCGGCCTGGGGGCGGAATCGCTCATCGTCGCGGTGATCACAGCGGCGGCGAAGTGGTTTCGCGGCAAGGAGTTGAGCTTCGCTTACGGCATCAACCTAATGCTCGCCCGCTTCGGCACCTGGCTGGCGCAAAACTCGCCCACCTGGGCCAAGGCGGCGTACACCAACTGGCGCAACCCCCTTTTCATCGCCGTAGGCTTCGCCACGCTTTGCGTCCTTGCGCCCATTGCCTACGGTGTGATGGAGCGCTACGCGGAAAGGCACTTCTCGCTGGGGCAGCAGGGCTCGACCGATAAAGTGGTCTTCCGCGACATCTATCGTTTCGGGCTTTCGTACTGGTACATCGTGGCGCTGTGCATCGTGTTTTACGCCGCCATCTTTCCCTTCGAGACCTTCGCCATCAAGTTCTTCATTCAGGCGCATGGCACCAGCCGCGAGCTGGGGGGCTTCCTGATCAGCATTCTGACCGCCTTCACCATGTTCGGAACCCCGATCTTCGGTCTGTTCGTGGATAAGCTTGGCCACCGCGCCCTGCTCATGATGCTTGGCTCGATGCTGCTCATCCCCGTCTATCTCATGATGGCCTATACCCAGATCAGCCTTTATGTGCCCATGGCCATGATGGGAGTGGCTTTCTCGCTGGTCCCCGCGGTGATATGGCCGTCCGTGGCCTACATCGTGGAGCAATCGCGGCTGGGAACCGCTTACGGGCTGATGACCATGATCCAGAACATCGGGATGGCCGGCTTGAACCTGCTGATCGGCTGGGCCAACGATTACAGCCATGCCAGCGCCCAGAACCCCGCCGGCTACCGGCTGGGAATGTGGATGTTCTCGGTTTTGGGCTTCCTGGGCGTGCTTTTTGCCCTTCTGTTGCGTCAAAGAGAAACTGGCCCACATGGTCACGGGTTAGAGACAATTACCACGGCTTCCGCGCCGGCTTAAGGAAGGGAGCGGCTGCCGGACGCGGTAAGTCTGCTTTTCTCCGCATCCTGTTGGATTTGTAAGGAATCCATCAGAAGCACGGGACGGGAGGCTGCGGCGCCCTCATGCCCTGGCGGGAACCAGAAAGCCGATTGACCGGCGTCTGGGGTGGCGGGTAGTCTGCGAGAAAGGCACTAAGGTCACCGCCCGGCGCCCAGGGTTCGAACCCCGGGGTTGGAAAATGAGCATTTTAGGCCGGACGGCTTTACCCCGGCCCGCCGCAAGCAGTACAACGCAAAGCTATTTGTGCCGCATCTGACTTAATGCGGCCGGAAAAGGCGACTTTGACGGACGCGCGAAGTACGCGGGCTGACCGGTTCTCCGAAGGCGAGGCGATCGAACGCGCCAAGCAGGGAGACGGAGCAGCCTTTGAGTACTTGTACAATCTCCACAAACGGCGTGTGTATTCTTTATGCCTGCGCATGACGGCCAACACAGCTGCGGCCGAAGACCTTACGCAAGAAGCCTTCCTTCAGCTGTTTCGCAAGATTGGCACCTTCCGCGGGGAATCTGCGTTTTCCACCTGGCTGCACCGCATGGCGGTCAACGTGGTGCTGATGCAGCTGCGCAAGAAGGGCCTGCCGGTGGTGCCGCTGGAAGATACACTGGAGAGCGAAGAGGAAACGCCGAGAAAAGAGCTGGGAGCGCCCGATCCGCTGCTGGCCAGTTCGCTAGACCGGTTGCAGCTGCAGCGGGCGGTGGAGGCGCTGCCGCCCGGCTACCGCAAGATTTTTGTGCTGCACGATGTGGAGGGTTTCGAGCACAATGAAATCGCCGAGCTGGTGGGATGTTCGATCGGCAACAGCAAGTCACAGTTACACAAAGCGCGCATGAAACTGCGCGAGCTCCTGCGAACGAGCAGAGCCGAAAAGGCCGCCAAGCCGTAGCCGGAGCAGGACCGAGAGCGATACCGGGGAGAGAGATGTATGAACTGCGCAGAATTTGAGCGTCTTCTGCCAGAGATGCTGGAAGGCGCCGGCACCGCCGCGCTGCAATCGCACTTAAGGACGTGCCGGGCATGCGCCGAACTGGCTTCCGATCTGGAGGCCATTTCCCAACAGGCCAGGTTTCTGCGGGCGAGCGAAGAGCCCAGCCCGCGGGTATGGAATTCCATTGAAGTGGCGCTGCGGCAGGAGGGGCTGATTCACGAGCCCCATCCGGTGGCAGAGCCGCGCAACCGGTGGCGCTGGAGCCCGCTATGGCTTCTGCCCACCGCCGCGGCGCTGATGTTTGCCTTCGGCATCGTGAAGTACCGCGAAATGCCCGTGCAAGGGCCTTCGGTCGTGGCGCAGCAAACTCTGTCCGCTTCCGCGCCCGCCGCCCCGGTGGTGACCGTGTCTTCGCGAACGCATCCCGCGGTGGAGATGCCGGCCGATGATCTGCAACTGCTCCAGGCCGTGGGGGCCCGGTCGCCCGCGTTGCGCGCCATGTACGCCGCAGATCTGCAGAACATCAACGAGTACATCCGGGACGCCGAGGCCTCCGCTCAGGACAATCCCAATGACGAGGAAGTGCAGCGGTATTTGGTGAATGCCTACGAGCAGAAAACCATGGTTTATCAGATGGCATTGGATCGTTCCCTGCCATAGTGCCGGGCGAAGTCGGGAAACCGTCGGTGGCGTTTCTGGTTTGCGGAGAGAGAAGACATGCAAAACAGGCAGCGTGCGGTAAGACTCGCGGTGGTGGTGGTGCTGGCCGGAGCCAGCCTGGCGGTGGCGGAAACCCGCAAGGAGTTCCGCTTCCATGTCGGCCGCAGGGCCAACATCTCGGTGGTCAATCAATACGGCGCAGTTTCAGTCAAGCCGGGCAGCAACAGCGACGTGCTCGTTACCGCGGTCCTTTACTCCGACAAAGTAGAACCGGATCACATCCAGGCGGGCAGCCGGGTGGATTTCGTCTCTCATCTGCTTCCCGGCGCCACCCAGGAAACCGGGCGGGTGGACTACGAATTGGAAGTCCCTGCCGGCGCCACAGTCAGCGTGCAATCGGCCACCGGCCCGCTGAACGTGGAGGGTTTGCGCGGCGATGTTGCGGTAGAAGGCACGGTAGCCAATGTGACGGTGCGCCAGGTTACCGGCGGCCACGTCCGGGTAAGAACTCTGAGCGGCCCCGTCACCCTGACCAACATTGAGGATGGCCACGTGGAAGTAACTTCGGTGAGCGGGGATGTAACCTTGACCGCGGTGAATGGGCCTTCGGTGCAGGTTAACTCCAACAGCGGCAAGATCAGCTATGACGGCCTGTTTGGCGCGGCGGGCGATTACAGCCTGACCAGCCACACCGGCGACATTGAGGCGGTGGCGCCCAGCTACGCCTCGATGGACGTGGTCGCGCGTTCCGAGCACGGCGAGGTGGATAATGACTTCTCGCTGCAGCCGCGGCACAGCTCGTTCCCGGTGAAGGCAAAGAGTGCCTTCGAGGGTACGATAGGCAAGGCCGCTTCCTCGGTTAAGTTGTTCTCCATCAGTGGTAAAATCCACCTCAAGAAACGCTAGACAATCTGGCTGGATTGGCTCACGGCGGATGCAAGAGCCGGCACGAGGACTCCATCCGGCCCAGCAGGCGGAGGCAGCCACGTCCACGCGGAAGCCAGAGGGCAGCTTGCGCTCGGTGTTCCTGGTGGGCTTCATGGGCGCAGGCAAGAGCAGTGTGGGGCAGGCGCTGGCGCGGCGGCTGGGCTGGCCCTTCGAGGACCTCGACCAGCGAATCGTGACTGGGGAAAAGCGCAGCATCGAAGAGATTTTTCGCGAGTCCGGCGAGGCGGCCTTCCGGCAGGCCGAACATAAGGCATTGGCCGAACTGGTTGCCGAGCTTGGATCGGGGCCGCGGGTGGTCGCGCTGGGTGGTGGAACGATGGTCCAGCCGGGCAACGCCGCTCTGCTGGAACAGGCGAAGGCCCACCTGGTTTTTCTGGATGCACCGGTAGAGGAGCTTTTCCGGCGCTGCCAGCAGGAGGCAGTGGAGCGCCCCTTGGGCAAGGACGCCGACCAGTTTAGCCGGCTTTACCAGGACAGGCGGCCGCACTACGGGAAAGCGGCTGCGCGCATTGAGACCAGCGGAAAGACCATCGAGGCGGTTGCGGCCGAGATCGCGCAGGGGTTGTAAATTCCCCGGTTCTCGGCGCGGGCGATCCTCAGCCTCACCAAACCGGTTTTTCGAAAGGGAGAGATTAGTGAAGGTTAGAACGCTATTGGCCTGGGGCCTGTGGCTGGTGCTGGTTGCGCCGGGCTTGGCCTGGCCGGGCAAGAGCGACACCAAGACGAAGGACCCCGCCGGGCAGATGGTGGATGAAGGCTCGTTTGGCGTGTTTGTGAATGGGCGGCGGGTGGCCACGGAGACCTTTTCGATTCAGCAGGATCCCACCGGCAGCCTGATCAAATCGAGCTTTAAATCTGAGCCCGGCATGGCCGAGGCGGCACAATCTTCGGAGCTGCAGCTGGGGGCCAACGGCGACCTGGTCAAGTACGAATGGAAAGAGAGCAGCCCCGGCCAGGCCCATGCCGTGGTGGTGCCGAACGACACATTTCTGATCGAGCGCAGCACCGACAACCCGGGAGCCAAGCAGCAGGAGCAGCCTTTCCTCTTGCCGGCCTCGACCAGCGTGCTCGACGACTACTTTTTTGTGGACCGGGAGCTGCTGGCCTGGAAATATTTAGCCATTGCCTGCCGCCAGGAGAAGGGGGTGCTGCAATGCCCCGCCAACCATCCCACCCAGTTTGGTGCTCTTAATCCTCACTCGCGCTCTTCCCTGCTGGTAAACATGCAATTTGAAGCGCGCGAGCCGGTTGCGATCCGCGGGGTGCAGCGTGAGCTCAACCACTTTGAGTTGAAAAGCGATGCCGACGACTGGGGGTTGTGGCTGGACGATCAATTCAAGTTGGTTCGGATCGTGGCCGGGAACACCGAGATCGTCCGAGACTAAAGTCCGGGTTGCGCGAAGATTCAGCGGCGTTTGGCAGCCCAGGTGCTGGGACGAAATAGATTTCGGGCCCTGTGAAAACGAAGCGTTGGGTTGCCTATGGATCTGCGTGCCACGCGGGTGCTGTTCACGGTGCTGGTTTTTGCGCTGGCTCTGGGCTTTCTCTATGTGGCGCGGCACACTCTGATCGCCTTCCTGTTTGCCATTCTTTTCGCCTATCTGGTTGATCCGGCGGTCTCCTGGGCAGAGAAGTGGACTCGCGGCCGCGGCCGCGCCATCGCCGTGATCTATCTGCTTCTGGCCGGGTTGCTGGCGTTGTTTTTCGTGTTTGTGGGCCCCAAGATTGTGCACCAGAGCCAGCGCTTGAGCGAGGCGCTGCCCGGAGTGATCGAAAAGGTGGGCTCGGGGCAAATTGCCGAACAGATCGGCGCCGAACACGGCTGGAGCATTCATACCCGCCAGCAGCTCAAATCCATTCTGGTAAACCACCGGCAGGAACTTGCGGAACTGGCGCAACGTGCCGGCATCCGCGTGGCCGAAGTGGCGCAGCGGGTTTGGCTGCTGGTGCTGATCCCCATTCTGGCGGTCTTCTTTCTCCGCGACGGGCGCAACTTCAGCCAGGTAGCCCTCTCTTTTGCCCACGCCCGGCCGCAGCGGGAATTTCTGGAAGGCGTGCTCGGTGATCTCAACCAGATGCTGGCGCACTTTATTCGCGCGCAGCTCACTTTGGCGGCACTTTCCACTCTGGTCTATATCACGGGCCTGAGCCTGATGAAGGTGCCCTACCCACTGGTGCTGGGGTCGGCCGGCGGCATGCTGGAATTTATTCCCGTAGTCGGCCCGCTGGTGGCGGCGGTGCTGATCGTCGGGGTGTCGCTGCTGTTGAGTTATCCCAACTGGTTGCTGCTGCTGGGCTTTCTGGGCGGCTGGCGACTGGTGCAAGACTATGTGATTTCCCCGCGCATTCTGGGGAAAAGCACGGAACTGCATCCTCTGGCGGCGATTTTCGGCGTGCTGGCGGGCGGGGAAATCGCCGGCGTGCTGGGAGTTTATCTTTCGATTCCGGTGATGGCCAGCCTGCGCATCGTATGGCAGCGCTGGCGGCTGTATGCGGAAAAGAAGCGCTTTGGGCCGCTGACCGAGTATTCCCTCAGTGAAATCACTCCGCGAGAGTGATGGCGGGCGGTGGCGTCAGCCGGCGCTGGCGGCCTGCTCAATTGTGACCCCGCGCAGGAATTCGGCGGCCGCCTCCGGCAGCACCGTATTGATGAACATTCCCGAGCCCAGTTCAAAGCCCGCCACCCGCGTGAGGCGCGGAATCACGCTCACGTACCAGTGGAAATATTTGACCCCAAGCGCCTCGATGGGCGCGCTGCGAATCGTGTAGTTGAAGTCGGGGTCATGCAAGCCGTGGTACAGCTTGGCCATCACGGTGCGCAGAACTCGCGCCAGGTCCGAAATCTCATTGCCCCCGATATCGGAAAAGCCGGCCATATGCCGCCGCGGAAAGATGTAAGTGGCAAACGGGGTGGGGGAAGCAAAGGGCTCCATCGCCACAAAATGGTCGCTGCGGATGACGATGCGCGACTGTTCTCCCAGCTCTTCTTCGATCATCTGGCAGAACATGCATTCGCCGTACTCATCGTAATGGCGAAGGGCTTCCTCCAGCCGCTCCCGCACCTGATGAGAGATAACCGGCGAGGCGACCAATTGGGAGTGCGGGTGCTCCAGGCTGGTGCCGGCATCGGCGCCGTGGTTCTTGAAGATGGTGATTTGGGCAATGCGCGAATCGAGGCTTAGAGCGTCATAGCGTGCCTTGTAAGCGCGAAGGACATTGGCCACGTAGGTCTCCGGCATGAGCGCCGTGGTGTGCGCGTGGTTGGTGGTCTCGACGATCACGTCATGCACCCCGAAGCCGGCCAGACTGCGGCGCGAGCGCTGAATGGTGCGCACCGGCTGAAGCTCGCGCGACAAGGCGGCAAATTTGTTTGGAACCACGCGCACCTGCCAGGAGCCGTTGCCCTCGGGCGGAATACGGAAAATCTCTGGCGGGGTTTTACTTTCGTTGCCGGGGCAGAAGGGGCAGTTTTCCACAAATTCGGCGGGACGGCGCGGGGCTTGGCGGGAGGCAAGTTCTTCCGGCCGTTTGGCCCGTTCGGTGGCAATAATGACCCATTCTTTGGTGAAGAAGTTCTGGCGAAGCTCGGGCATAGGCACTCCTCAGAAACCTTGCTAATACTTTATCGGCATATTTTGGATTCTGTGCAGAGCTGCGGCAGCGCTTTCTGGGAGAAGGCTGTCAATGTTGTAGAATCCGCGAATAACCTTTATGCAAGACTGTTCGCAGACCGGGCTTGTGTGCCCGCCAGCGCACCGGGCTGAGGGCCTCCTTTTTCCCACGCCAAGGACCTTCGCGCAATGATCGTAATGAAATTCGGCGGCACCTCGGTGCAGGACGCCAAGGCGATCGAGCGCGCGGGCCGAATCGTGAAGGAGCGACTCGCTCAGAAGCCGGTAGTGGTGGTCAGCGCCATGGCCAAAGTGACCGACCAGTTGCTGGCTATGGCCCGCGCCGCCGGCAATGGCGATCGCAAGACGGCGTTGCGGCTCTGCCGCTCGCTGCAGGAGCGCCATTATGACACCGCCAGCGACCTGGTGGGCAAGGCGGTGTTCACCGACTTCCACGGCGAGCTGGCGACAGAGTTTGAGGCGCTGGATGAGCTGCTGCGCGGCATCACTGCCGTGGGGGAACTGACGCCCCGCACCACCGATCACGTGGCCGCCTACGGGGAAACCCTTTCGAGCAAGATTGTGGCGGCCGCCTTTGCCGCCCAGGGAATGCCGGCGGTGCGGGTGGATTCGCGCGAATGCATCGTTACCGATAGCGCTCATACCAAGGCCGCGCCGCTTTTTCCCGAGACCAACGAACGCCTGCGGCAGAAGGTGCAGCCCCTGGTTGAGTGCGGCCAAGTGCCGGTGATGGGCGGGTTCATCGGCGCCACCAAGGCCGGCGTGACCACCACCATCGGCCGTGGCGGCTCAGACTTTTCTGCGGCGATTGTGGGCGCCGGCCTGAGCGCCGAGAGCATCGAAATCTGGACCGATGTGGATGGCATGATGACCACCGACCCCAATCTTTGTCCGGATGCCAAGCGTATCAAGGTCATCAGCTTCGATGAAGCCGCCGAGCTGGCATATTTTGGCGCGAAGGTGCTGCACCCGGCGACCGTCTTGCCAGCCGTGCAGAAAAACATTCCGGTTTACATTCTGAACTCGCGCAACCCGACTTGCGAAGGCACACGCATTTCCGCGCGCGCTCCCCACTGCCGCAATTATTTCAAGGCCATTGCCGCGAAAAAACGTATCACCATTGTGGATGTTGCTGCCCCCCGCATGCTGCTGGCGCACGGCTTTCTGCGCACCATCTTCGAGGCTTTCGACCGGCACCGCATTCCGGTGGATGTGGTCTCGACCTCTGAAGTCAGCGTATCGCTGACCGTGGATTCGAACGAATCCATTCCGGCGCTGGCCGCCGATCTGGCCAAGCTGGCCGACGTGAAGTATGAAGGGCGCAAGGCGATTGTCTGCCTGGTGGGCGAAAACCTGCGCGAGACGCCGGGAGTGGCGGCGCGCGTGTTCAGCGATCTGAATGACGTGAAGATCCGCATGATCTCGCAGGGCGCTTCGGAGATTAACCTGACCTTCGTGATTGATGAGGATGCCGTGCCGGCGGTGATCCAGCGCCTGCACAAGACGTTCTTCGCCGACGTGGACCCGGAAATCTTCGCCTGAACTGAGAGCTGCGGGCGATTGAGTTCCCAAAATGGGAGTTCCCTCAGCGGCTGAAGCCGCATTCTTTTGATTCGCCTGTGCCGCCGGGTTGAAGTCCCGGCGCTTCCACGGAGCTGAGCGGCAGAGCCATTACGACTATGCTCTCGCGATAGGCGCGGCGTTCTTTCATCGCACGCGTTCTCCTCGAACCCCGCGAGCCAGCTTGGAAACGAGCGGCTTCAGCCGCCCGAATGAACATCCTCTACTGTGGCGGGGGCGGGGACATGGATTCGGGGACGGTTTCAGGGCTGGTCTCTTCCGAGGGCTGCTGATCGGAAGAAGGCGGAGGTTCTTCGGCCGCGGGCGGCTCGGGCGGAGAGATATCCACTGCTGTGGGCTCGGGGGTGGTCTGGACGCTGGCCGGGGAGGGCGCGCTGGCGCCGCCCGGCGTGCGCGGAGTGAGAACTACGCTGCGCAAAAGGTTGGGATCGCGCGCCGAGCCCACCACAATGAAGTTAAAGGGCGAGCCATCGAGCAGCGAGGCCAGGACTTCGCGGGCGGGCGCGGGGCCGAGATCGGCAAAGATCTGTTCGCCGCCGGCGCCGGGGGGGACAGTGATCTCGGCACCGGTGCGGCGGTGAATTTCCGCCAGCACCGCCGCCAGGGTGGTGCGTTCGGCGACAATCTGCAAAATGCCGCTATGAAATTTCACTTCCAGCCGCGACGCAGGCGGCGGAGGCGGCCCCGGCGGCATACTCGGCGGCGGTTGCGATATGGAAGCCGAAGTTGAGACCGGCCGCAGCGCCGGACTCGAAGAAGCCGACGAAGCCACGGCTGCATCCGCCGCAAGAATCTTCACAATTACGTTACGGCCCGAGGGAAAAACCTCATAGCGCTGCGGAGACGACAAATTCAGCACCACGCGCGTGACCGGGGGATGGTTGACGAACAAGCCGACCCGAACGCTCTGCACAGCGCCACGGGCAATAGGCATGCCATGCAGCTCGCGGCTGGGCACGGCGCCGAGGAAATCCACCACCAGGCGGTCAGGGTCGGTAAGCACGCGGGTTTGGGGCGCGACCGCCTCGGTGCCGGCGATCTCCAACTCAAAATCGCCGCGGCTTTGCAACACCGAGATGCGGCGAATGATGGCCACGCCTTCATCTTCCGCTTGCGCGGGCGCAGCCAGCAAGAAGGCAAGGCTTGCGGCCAGGAACAGGGCTGGAATACGTCTCATGAAACAGCGCATGGCTAATCCGTAGAGCAGTATTCTGATTCTAACAGCGTTATCGGCCAAAAAGTGCACAGAAGTACGCCTCGCAGGTATTTGGCAAAGGCAAAAATTCCCAAAAATCTTCAACGAATTCTAATGGTAACCGCCACGGGGAATTTCAGCCGACGGCATTAAAGTTCTTCCGCCTCCCGGCGATGTTTTCTCTGTAAAGGTTCAAAGGGATTGGTTCGCTTCCACTTGTAATGGCAACTGTTGGGGGACGGTTCCGGTGAAAGTGCTGATCGCCGAAGACGATGATTTCTTCAGCCGGCTGTTGCAGCAGGTGTTGAAGACAGAGTTTGAGGTTTCGCTGGCACAGAACGGCAATGAGGCCTGGAATGTGCTGCAACAGAACGCGGAGCCGATTCTGGCCATCCTGGATTGGGTGATGCCGGGAATGACCGGGCCGCAAATTTGCCGGGAGGCGCGCTCCCATACCGAAACCGCCGGGACCTACATGATCCTGCTGACCGCCAAGAACAGCGCGGCCGACATTATTGCAGGTTTACGCTCCGGGGCAGACGATTACGTGACTAAACCTTTCCAGCCGGAAGAGTTGCGGGCGCGGGTGCGCATGGGCAAGCGAATTCTGGATTTGCAATCGGCGCTCGATACCAGCAAGTCGGCACTGGAGCGAGCCCTGGACCGGGAAAAACAGCTGCAGGAAAGGCTGCGCTCGCTGGAGGCGGCCAAGGCGGCCACGGCGTGAAATCGGCAGCTAGTTTTCCACAGGAGAAGCTTGTGACCTGCGCCATAGCGGGCCCCGGGGGAATTTAGTAGAAACGAGACAACGACGAGGCAACCTCCCGGCCCCAAATACGCAGAAATGCAGTCCTCCCCTGATAGCGGGGCCGGGCGGTTCGCCGCCACAAAAAGCGCAAACCACAAAGAACATGAAGGCTCAGGAAGCGTCATGAGCGCTAAGGTTTTCGTGGTACTGCGCGTCCTGAATGATTTCGAGAGCAGGCACCTGTTTCCAACGTGAGAATTGCTTCTCCGGAATTCGCGCCGCGGTTTTTCTGCGGGTGTAGAATCGAGTTGTAGCAGAGAGAAAGCTTCACGGGATCCGCTCCCGTTTCCGAGGCCGACATGAATGTCCACATCAGCTACAAAATCCGAAAAACTCCCGACGTTGAGAAAGAGATCCATCATTTCACGGAAAAACTGAAGAAGCGGTTGCAGGTATTCCGGCCTGAACTCATACATCTGAAGGGCAGTTGTGAAGAAAATGGTCCGCGCAAAGGGTTTATCGTCTCGCTCAACCTGCGGCTGCCCTCAGGGCAGATGGCGGCGCAGAGATCGGCGCCGACGGCGGCGGGCGCGCTGAAAGCCTCGTTCGATGATCTCTTGCAGCAACTGACGAAACATAAAGAACTGCTGCGCAGCTCGCACAAATGGACGCGGCGGCGCTCCCGCAATGGCCGCGCCCAACGGCAGGTTCCCTTTGAGCAGACGCTGGCGGCGGTGCGGCCGGCTTCGGCTTCGGCGGAGGACATTCGCCTGTACGTCAACGCCAACCTTCGGCGGCTGGAGCGCTTCGTAGAACGAGAGCTTTTTTTCCGCGAAGCGGCAGGGCAAGTTGCGCCCGGCTCCATTGCACAGGAGGAAGTGGTGGACGAGGCGGTGGTGCAGGCCCTGGGCGATGGCGCGCAAAAGCCGGTAAGGCTGGCGGTCGAACCCTGGCTGTACCGGCTGGCGCTGCATGCCATGGATGATTTTGCGGCGCGCGGCGAAGAAGCAGAACCTGAAATCCACCTGGAGGAATCGGTGCGGCGCCCCAATGTGCGGGCCAGTGATGAGCCGCAATTGCAGTTCCACCAACCGGACGAGAGCTTCACGGAAGAGACGGTGATTGCCGACCGGCGAGCCTCCACGCCCGAGGATATTGCTTACTCGGACGAAATGCTGCGGCTGGTGTACCTGGCGTTGGGCGGCGCCGGGCGCGCGGACCGCGAAGCCTTCATGTTGCACACGCTGGAGGGTTTCTCGCTGGAGGAGGTGGCCGCCATCACCGATCGTCCGGCGGAGGAGATCCATGCCTCGATTGCGGCCGCCCGCCAGCATCTTCGGCGTTTTCCGCCGCTTGCCAGACACGCCGTGGAGAGTGCACCCGAGCCGGCAAGGCATAGCACCGGCGTTCATTGACCCCAGCCCAAGCAGGAGACAGGCCTATGATGACGCGAGATGAGCTTCGCGAACTGGCGCAATTTCACTCCGATAAAGGAGACGAGTGCGCGCTCAGCTTCTACTTTCAGCCGCAGACGCCACATAACAAGTCTCACCGGGAGGAAAGCATCCTGGCCAAGGATCTGGTACGGCAGGCGGTGCGCGAGCTCAAGGCGAAGAGTAAACACAAACCGAATGGGTGCGCCAGCCACGCGCTAGAGCGCATTTTGCAGATCGCGGAAGGTTTACCCGGAAGCCGGGCCCAGGCGAAAGCAGTTTTCGCTTACGATCGCCAGGGCTACTGGCGGGAGTTCGATCTGCCGGCGCAGCTGGCGGCCTCGAAGCTGGTGGTGGGAAATCGCTTTTACCTGCGGCCGCTGGCTGAGCTGCTGGGCGCGCAGCCTCGGCTGGGTGTGGCGCTAGTGGACCGCCGGCGCGCCCGCCTGTTCGAGCTGCGTCTGGATGAACTGACTGAGCGCGAAGACCTGTTTGGCTCGCTGCCGCGGCGCGGGCGCGGCGATGGCTACGCCGGTTACGACGCCGGCCACGCCGAACGCCGGGTCGCCGATGAAGCCCTGCACCACTTCAAGCACGTGGCGGAACGCCTGAAAGAACAAGCGGAGACGGGAGTATGGGAGAAGCTGATCATGGCATGCCACGAACCCATCTGGCCCGAACTGGAGGCGCAGCTGCACCCATACGTACGGCAAAGGCTGCTGGGGCATTTTGCGGCAGACGTGCACACCGCCTCGAACGGCTTCATTCGCGAACAGGCCGCGCGCATTTTTCAGGAAAGCCTCGAGGCCCGGCGGCAAAAGCTGGCGGAAGAGGCGATAGCCCAGGCGCGCGGACATGGGCGCGGGGTCACAGGATTACGCCGGGTGCTGCAATCGCTCGAACGCGGCGAACTGCAGACTCTGCTGATCGGCGAAAGCTACAGCGCGCGGGCGGTCGAGTGCCCGGTCTGCGGGCATCTGGATTCGCACCTCGCCCCGCAATGTGCGGTATGCGGAGCACAGACCCGCGAACTCGAAGATGTGTGCGAAGCGGTAATTCCCTTTGCCATATGCCACGACATCGAAATTCTCTACGTGAAGGACAACGCCGAGCTCGATGGCGTAGGGAACATCGCCGCCCTCTTGCGTTACAGCAGCAAAGGCGCCACGGCCATGCGGGCGGCTTCGTGAGAAGCGCTCAGCCGGAAACATAACCCCGGCTGCCGATCAGGGGCACGAAGGCGCAAGCTCCCAGCGACATCATGATGGGCTGGCCCTGGTGCTTGCGCACCAGCTGCAATTCCTGGGCCTGTGGCGGCCCCACCGGAACCACCAGCCTTCCACCTTCGCGCAGCTGCTCAAAAAGCGGGCGCGGAATACTGGGCGCAGCCGCGGAGACGGCAATGGCATCAAAGGGCGCGTGCCCGGGCAAGCCTTCGCTGCCATCGCGCACCATGATGCTCACATTGTTGTAGCCCAGCTGTTGCAATACCGCCTCGGCCTGGCGGGCGAGAGCTTCATGCCGTTCGAGAGAATAGGTCCAGTGCGCCAGCTCCGCCAATAGAGCCGTCATGTAGCCAGAGCCGGTGCCAACCTCCAGGACCACGCTCGAGGAATCGAGCGCCATGGCCTCCAGGATAAGCGCAACGATGTAAGGCTGAGAGACGGTCTGACCCTCTGCAATGGGCAGAGGATGGTCCTCGTAGGCCTGCGGCCAGAGCGAAGGTTCGACAAAAGCATGGCGCGGCACGCGCGCCATGGCTTCGAGCACGCGCTCATCGCGCAGTCCGCGGGGCCGCAGTTGAACTTCCACCATGGCGCGGCGCTCGGCGGCGAAGCGGCGGGTCTCGAGTTCAGCAGGCATGTTCGGGGTTAAGGATATCGCGGAAGCCAGGATTGCAATTCGAGCGCCAGCCTAAAATCTTTTCACCGCGAAGGGCGCGAAGGCACACGAAGGAGACTTTTCCCATCCTCTCCCTGCCGGATTCTCACATCTTAAAATCTTTTTCGCCGCGAAGGGCGCGAAGTATCACGAAGAAAATCCCTCCCAATGGTTTTTGCGCTTGCAAAAAAGTGGACCCTTGTGTCCCCGGGTATGCTTCGCACTTTGCGCTCTGATCATCACTTCTTTCTTTGCCGGATTCTCACATCGAAGCTGACCACGCCGTTCTGGTCGCGCAGGCCGATGAGCGAGACGTTATGGGTAATGTCATACTCCGCCTGAATGATCTGCTGCGAAGCCTGCGAAACGCTGGTGCTGTAGCTGAGCGTGACCTGGTTGCCCACCTGCTGCTCAATGGTAACCTGGGGGCCGCGCGCGGGATTGGTCTCAGTGCTGATGCCTTGGGGGTTGATCTTGATGCGGCTCACGCCAAACAGCCGCTGCACCCGATTGCTGACGGTGGCGTTGAGCGCTTCGCTGATGATGGCGCTGGAAGCTTCCTGGGTGAAGGCGTTCTGTCCGGTCTGCTGGAGCTGGGCGGATTCCTGCGTGGTCTGCCCGAGCGCAAGCAGGGTGATGATATCAGCCTCGGGCAGAGGCGGCTCGGAGCGGTAGGTGACCTTGAGTTTATCGGGCGGGCCGTTGAGATCGAGGGTAACGTCGTAGTCTCGAACCTGAGTCGTGGCCTGCAGGTCGAGCAGTGGAGTGGTGGTTACCGGGTTGGTGAACGAAACCTCGCCGCGCTGCAACTCATATTTCGTGCCGTTGAAATAGACCTCGCCTTCGAGCACATCGGCGCGGCCGAGGACCACGGGTTTGGCGGCGGTGCCCCGCAGGCGCAGGTCGGCGTCGCCGGAGAGCCGGGCCACCGCGGTCTGCATCTGCAGCTCGGGAGTGGTCACGATGTGGACGTCGAGGCGAATGCGGTTGAGCAGCGGATTGGTTTGCGGCAACGTGACGGTGCGTGAGCTGGTGGCCAGGTAGGCGCCGAAGTCAAAGCCCGGCATCACGGCCAGCTTGGTGATGGTCACGTCTCCGGTCAGCGCTGAAGCGCTGGAATTGCCGGCGAATCGCAGGTTGGCGTCCGCGGTGGAACTCACCCCCGGCGGGTAGCGCAGGCGCACATCGCGAGCCCGCAGATTGAGGTCGAAACTCAACTGCCGGTTCAGCCAGGTGGCGCTGCCCGTGAAACTCACGTCTCCCCCGCCGGTGTGGGCGGTGAGATTTTCGATTTGCACATGATTCTGGCTGAATAACATGGTGCCGTTGATGCCGCTCAGGGCGCTGGGCAAGTCAATGTAAGCGATGGCGCCGTCGGTCACCTGGAAGCGTCCCTGCGTGACGGGCTTGGCGACCGTACCGGTGACCGTCATATCCACGGCCACTGTGCCCGAAGAAGTGAAGTCGGGATCGAAGGTCTCGATCAGCTTCAGATTCAGCCGGCCTTGCAGCGAGAGATCGAGGGGGCGCTCGCCGTTCATTCTCACCGTGCCATGCCCAAAGAGATCGGTGCCGTCGCCCACCAGGTGGAAAGGCTGAACCCAGAAGAGCTGCGGCGAAGCGGCGAAGCGCACCGGGCCGTCGTTGCGCATACGAACGGTCTCGACGCCCACTTGCAGATCAGTGAGAGAACCTGCCACGGTCAACTCACCGGGATGGCGCAGCGGTCCTTCGATTCGCAAATTGCCGCTGGCGAGAGTATGGCCGATGAGCGGGTTGCGGACATAGAGCTGCAGCAGCCGGTCGCCGGCCAGATGCTCAAATTGTGCGTTGATCACGCCACGCCAGTTGGCGCGCAGCTGGACGGTGCCATCGAGGTTGAGCGCGGAATTTTGGAACTGCGAACGGCCGACGAGCTGAAGCTCAGCGCCGCGGGTGGTGGCTTGCAGAGTGAAATCGCCGACGGGAGAGTGATCGAGGTTCAAGCCCCGCAGATGTACGGTAGCATTAATCGAGGGTTCTGCCGGAGTGCCCGAGCCTTGCGCGGTGAAATCCATACCTCCACTGACGCCGAAGCGGCTGGAGCGCACTCCGGGCACAGTGGCGAGGTCGAAATTCGTGCCCTTCAGGTTGAAGCGAAAGCCCTGAGTGAAAGGATTGTAGGCCGCAGTTCCGCTTACCCGCGCCGCGCCATAGGCCAGCTGAAGATTGCTGCACTGCGCCTCGCCGCCGCCAAAGCGAACATCGCAGGCCAGGCTTTGCACCGCTTCTCCGTAGAAACTGCCGCTCGTGAGCTGGAGATGTCCGCTTCCCGCAAGCTGGTTGCGGGTGCCGGAAGCGCTTAGTGATAGGTTGACCGTCCCGCGGAGCGGGTAGTTGTATCCCGCCAGGCCCAAAACTTCACCCAGGTCGGCATTGTGCATCGCAACTTGGGTGCTGAGCGGGCTCTGATCTGTGAGACGGCCCCGGCTGAGCTGCGCGCTCAGGCTGAAGTTGATGTCGGTGTTGCCGTGCCGCAGAGTGGCGTTGTGCACGGCAAGCAGGCGCTGGGAAAGTTGAATTCCCGCGGTCAGGCTGTCCCAATGAACTGACTGTGGGGGCGTACGGGCCGTGGCCGGCGCCAGGTAAGCGAAGTCCTGCATCTGCAGATTGCCGGCGAGCGCTAGATCAGG
Organism: Terriglobales bacterium; assembly: GCA_035517775.1. Taxonomy (GTDB): domain Bacteria; phylum Acidobacteriota; class Terriglobia; order Terriglobales; family Acidobacteriaceae; genus DATIYF01. The sequence continues at coordinate 111,556 of DATIYF010000024.1, read as the reverse complement.
AATCTTGCCGCTGGCGGTTCCGCTGAAGCTGGCGTGTCCGTGCAGCAGCACGGGAATGTGCTCCGGCCGCCCGAACGCCGCCAGGATCGGTTGCCATTCGCTCAGGTCCGAGTTAGTGACGGAGAGATGCAGTGCTCCAGAAACGCCGAGGCGTCCGGCGGCATGGAGTTGGGTGGCGCGGGTGGAAGCGTTGAGCTCGGCTACTTCGATCTCTCCGGAGGAAACGTAATAAGTGGCTTTGAGGTGAGCCGCCAGCGGAAGCTGGGACGCAGCTGCATGAGCGGGGGGATTCACCTCCAGCGCGGCCGCGACCTCGGCGCGTGACAGCGATCCACGCCACTTGAGGTCGAGCAATCCGGTGGTGGCTCCGGCAGGATTCATTCGCTGCAAGGGCAATGACGGCGTGGAGAAAGTGGCGGCCAGGTCGGCGACGGAAATATTTTTCAGGCGCAGGGTTGCGCTTCCCTTCTGTTCCTCCCCACTGTTCGCTCGCGGCTTTTTCGGAGCGGGGGCCAGCCAGTTGGCCATCTCGGCATCACCGCTCACGCTTCCCCCGAGAAGTTGCGCCTGAAGATGCGACAGAGCAAAGCGCTGATTATCGAGGGAGAAGTCTGAATAGCCGGAAGCATTGGCCAGGGTGAGAGATTTATCGCGCCACTCGAAGTCTTTGAGCGCCAGCCTCCCAGCGCAAGCAAAATGCTCGACCGACCAGGTGCCATGGCCGGAAACTTCCAACCCCCCCTTGCGCAGTTGGGGTTGGCGCAGAATTCCCGCCGCTTCGAGCAGATCGAACACACCGTGGTAGGTGCCGGCAAAGTGGGGCTGGCGAAAGTTGTCAATCCGGCCGCTGGCCTCGAGGTGTGAATGGCCCGATCTGGCGCGCAGCGACCGCAGCTCAATATCGTTTGAGCCCAGCGCAAAGTGCGCCTCTGCCATCCAGGCGACAGGACGATACTCCTTCACCCGGGTGACGATCCTGCCCAGAAGAAGGTCGGTTTCGTAGCGGCGGTGAAAAAGCGAGTAGTTCATGTCCGCCGAGACGTCGTTGGCGCTGAAATCGAGGGGCGTGACCTGGTCATTCCAGATCAGTTCTCCGTGGCGCACTTCCAGACGGCGGATGGAGAGCGCAAACAGGCGTTGCATCGGGTTGGCGGAATTTCTTGTCATGCGGGGCGTAGGCTGATTGGTTGTGCCGTCGGGATAGACGATGATGTGGACGACCGGGCGCTCAAGGGTCAGGGAGCTGAAGCCGAACTCGAAGCCCAGAACAGAGATGATCTTCACCTGCGCAAATACGCGATCGGCGTGGGCATAAGGCACCTGGCCGGCGGCCTCGCGGCCATGAATGGTCAGGTTCCGCACCTCTACACGAAAGCGCAACGGGGTGGTATGGAAGCTTCCCAGTTCGACGCGGCCGCCGGTAATGCGCTCCAGCTCTGCCACCAGGCGGCGGCGGACCATGGCCTGAAAGGAGTCAGTTGTGATGTACCAGCCGGCGCCGGCCAATAGAAGAAGGAAGGAAAGACTGGAAACCAGCAGATAGAGCCAAAGCCTGCGCCGACGCGGTTTGGCGCCGGCCGCGGTCATTGCGCCTGGTCCCCGGGAGCAGGCTGGGGAAGCATGGTGTGAATTTCACTGCCGGCGCGCAGATTTTGCAGCCAGGCGGTGAGCAATTCGCTGACTTTGCGCTGGGTGAGCAGCTCTTTGATCTTGGGGGTCACGTCCGCCAGCGGCACTTCCTTGGCGCCCTGCTGGCGGAGCTGGGGCAGAAGCTCCTGGCTGTAGTAGCTCTCAATGCTCTTATTATCAATGCTGACGTTGGGCCGCAGGCGGGCATCCACCAGGCGCATGAGGTTCAACTGCAGGGCGATACGGCCCCGCAGTTCGCTTTCCGTGAGGTTGTATTCAGCCAGAATGCTCTGCCAGCCGGAATCGGTTTCCGCGCCGGGATATTGCTTGCGAACCTGTTCCACCCGCTGGCGGATTTCGTCTTCCGTGGCCTGGGGGAAATCAGAAGCCTGCATCTGCTCACGCAGAAGTTCCTGATCAATCAGGCGGTCAAGCGCCGCTTTGCGTTCGCCGCCGGTAACCTGGTCGAGGGGATGGCCGGCGATAAATGCCTCGTAACGCACGGCTTCTTCCCAGTCGCTTTGCAAAATGGGGCTGCCATTCACGGTGGCGACAATGCGGTCTAAGATGGCAGGCCCTTGCGCAGCGGCCGTGAGCGCGAGCGAGAGGACCAGTCCCATCGAGGCTAAGGCCTTTTTGAACATCAGAATGTCTGCCCGATACTAAAGAAAACATTGAAATGCGATAAATGTTGCGGAACAAAAACACTTTCTGTTTGGCCGTTGGACGTGACACTTTGGAAACTGGGATAGGCCGGCGGGTTGAGATTGTACCCGAAGTCGAAGCGGACCGGGCCAATGGGTGTCTTATATCGCACCCCCACTCCAATCGCCTGGGAGATGTAGTTGTAATCGCATTGGGTGTGAGTACTCTCCTGCAGGCAAAGCTGCGGGTCTTTTTGCCGCCAGCGCAGCAGGTTGTGCAGCATATCGTTGGTATTGGTAAAGACATTGCCGGCATCGTGAAAGATGGCAAAGCTTAGATTGTCCTGAAAAAAGGGCAGGGTCACGGGAGGAAAGCGAAGCTCAATGTTGTTTATGAAGAGGGCGCCTCCGCCTAAGGGATATCCGGTATTGGGGTCGCGCGGCCCGGCCTGGTTCAGGCCAAAGCCACGATGCGAGTTGCCGCCGCCGGTGAAGAAAAGTTCGGGCAGCGGCAAGCATTGCTCGGGCGCACCTTGTGCGGGACACTCTCCCGGCGGGCGCAGCACACTGCTGCCGAAGGGCGTCTCCACACCGATGCGGGTAGAGCGGGCGAACACGTATTTGCGGCCGGGGAGGCGGTTCTTGCCGAAGGCGTAGTAGCTGGAATTCTGCAGCAGGATACGGCTGAAGTCGGCCTCGGAACTGAACTTGCTGGAGGCAACGAAGGCGTCGGCGGTGGTGTAAGTGCCCTTGGTACTCTCCAGGGCGTTGTCGCGTTTGTCGCGAATATAGGTGAAGCCCGGTCCGCCGACGCGAGTCGGCAGAGAAAGCAGCAGATCCTGGGTGAGATTGGGGGGGATGTCGGTGGCCTGCACCCGCCGGTAAGTGAAGCGATAATCCATGGTGCTGGCCTTGCTGATAGTCTGCTCGGCCTGCACCGAGCCTTCCAGGCGCTTGGAGGTGAAGGTAGTGACGTCCACGGTGTTGTCGTAGAAGGCGGTGATGGAGAGCCGCCAGTTCGGATTGTTGAACCAGCGGGGAGCGTCATAGCTGACCAGGCCGCGCTGCTGCAGCCGGCCGACATGGGCATTGAAACTCAGGGTGTGATCGCGGCCGCGAAAGTTAAGGCGGGTAACGCCAAAGGAAACACGCGGGCTTACGCCGGTTGCCCCTTGCGGCTGGTTGGTGCTCGAAGTCGGCTGGCCGGTCTGAAACTCAAAACCGAAGCCGTAATCGAAGGTGTAGCGCTTGGCCTCCTGCACCTCCACCAGCACGTTCTTCTTCTTCTCCACGCCGGCGGGATTCTGCACCGCCGTATCCACCTGATTGAAAATTCCCAGGTCGTAGAGGCGGCGTTGGGTCTCGAGCATGTCAATTTCGCTTAGCGGGTCGCCTGGCTTGATTTCCATCTCGCGGTCCACCACGAAGGGGCGGGTGTAATGCAGACCGGCCACCAGCACCCGGTTGACGAACACCTGCTGGCCTTCGTGGATGGTGAAGGTCACATCCATGCGGTTGGCTTCCCCCGGTATGGGCTTGGCTGACGCCTCAAAAGTCGCATCCGGGAAGCCACGGTTGAAGTAGTAGTTCAGCACGGTGTCGCGGTCCTGAGAAATATTGATCTCTGAAAAAGGCTGATTGGGCGCGGTATTGAGGTGTGGACTGAGTTGCGCTTCCGAGAAGGTTTTATTGCCCACCAGATGCAGCGCGCCGACCAGGGTCTGGGGTCCTTCTTCCACCTGCAGCGAGACCGCCAGCTGATTTTCCTGCCCCTCATAGTTATCAATGACGTTGCTCGAAATCTTGACGTCGTCGAAGCCGCTGGCGTGGTAGAGCGCTTCGAGGCCGGTGATATCGTCGCTCAGCATGCGCTGGCTGTAACGCCCATGGGAGAGCAGGCGCCCGGCTACCTGCACCTGCAGGAGAGAGAGCAGGGTGTCTTTGTCAAAGTAATGATTGCCGGCGATGGTCAACTTCACCAGTTTGTGCCGGGCGCCGGGATCAATGCGATAAACCACGCGCATTTCAGCGCCCGATGGGCTGCCCTGCTTGTGGATGGTGACCTTGGCTTCGAAGTAGCCGCGCGTCTGCAGGTAATTCAGCAGATTGCGCCGGCCTTCATTGAGCAGATCGTCGTCCAGGGCATTTTCCTGATAAACGGGAATGGTTCGCTTGAGCACGCTGCGGCTGACGTGAAAACCTTCGGCTTCAATGTGCACCACCGGGCCGGGCTCAATGGCAAACGTATAGTCGACTGCGTTGGAAGAAGCCTGGTAATGACGGTCGGCAATGGTTACCTCCGCCAGCCAGTGGTTGCCCTTCTGATATTTCTTGCGCAGGCGATCGAGAGCCCGGTTCACCCGCTGCGCCGAGACCAGGTCGCCGGGATGCATCCTGGCTACATTTTCGATTTCGGCGGTCGCGTAACCGGGATGTCCGGTGACATTCAACTTTCCCACATGCGCCTGAGCGCCGGGCGTAACCACGAAAACTATGCCGAGTTGCTGAATTTCAGAATGTTTGGTCAGGTCTTCGTGGATTGAGGCGCGGTAGTAACCGTTTTCTTCCATCAGGCGCCGCATATTCTCGAGGCCACGGTCCAGCTTTTCCTGGGTGAACAGCTCGCCCAGCTGAAGCTTGCAGGCATTGGCGATCTGGCTGGCGCTGGGGTGGCCGGGTGCGCCTTCCACGTTCACCACGCCCACGAAATAATTGGGGCTGGTAAGGAAATCGAGCCGAACCGCCTGCGGGGCGACCGCTTCGACCTCCGCTTGAATATCGGAGAAGCGGCCCGTAGCAAACAGCGCCCGAATGCTCTGCCGGACCAGTTCGTGATCGAGCGGGGCGCCCGCGTGTTGAGGAATCAAGTCCGCGAGTTGGGCCTGCTCGTTGCCAGCCACATCGGGAAAGCGGATTTCCTGGACGCGCAACCCTTCGTACTTGGAGCTATCTACTGCTATCGGCAAAGTTTGGGAATTCTTCTCCCCCGATTGACTCTGGGCCTCGGGCTGGCGCGCCGGCGTACTGGCCCGGGAAGCTGGGCCGGATGCCAGAATGCACCCCAGCACGGCCAGCGTGGCGGACAGGCTCCCCCTCAATGGCAATCCAGCTCCTCAATGGAAACAGCGCGTCCTGCGTTGTGAAATGGCCCCAGGGTCACTGCCGATAGCCGGCAACCCGCTTGCGGCATTTCGGCGGGATGGTCGCGGCCGGGGCCGCAGTATGCTTCCACCATGAGTTCACGCAGATTAAACCTATAATAACTGGGATGAGCAGCCAGCACGGGTGACCTCCTTGGAACCCGAGCCTGACCCTGCCTTGGGAGCGCAGCAGACTTGGATCTTCAGCAACGATATTCGCGGCAGGTGCTGTTTGCGGGAATCGGCCCCGAAGGTCAACAGCGCGTGACCGAGGGCCGGGTAGCCATTGTGGGCTGCGGCGCGATCGGCTCGGTGCTGGCTTCGCTGCTGGCGCGGGCGGGCGTTGGCAGGCTGCACATCATTGACCGCGATTACGTCGAGCCCAGCAATCTGCAGCGGCAGTGCCTGTTCGACGAGGCCGATGCCGCCGACTCCCTGCCCAAAGCAATCGCCGCAGCAAAAAAGATTGCCGCCTTCAACTCGCAGATTGTGGTCGAGCCCGAAGTAACGGACCTGGTTCCCGAGAACATTGAAACACTTCTCTCCGGAGTGCAGGTTGTTCTCGACGGCACCGACAATTTCGAAACCCGCTATCTGCTCAATGATTTTGCGGTGAAGAATTCCCTGCCCTGGGTTTACACCGCCGCGGTCGGAAGCTACGGCGTTACGCTGAACGTGCTGCCGGGAAAGACCGCCTGCCTGGCCTGCGTGTTTCCCGATTCGCCGCGCGGCGCCGTGGAAACCTGCGAAACCGCAGGCATTTTGAATTCGGCGGTAAACCTGGTGGCTTCGATTGCCGCCACCGAAGCGCTGAAGCTGCTGGTGGGCGCCGAAGACCGCCTGCGCCGAAGTCTGCTTTCGTTTGATTTATGGTCGAACCAGCACGCCGAAGTGGAAGCCGGGGCGCCGCGCCCCGAGTGCCGCGCCTGCGGCAAGCGCGATTTCACTCACCTGGCCGGCGAGGCTCGCCCCCACATCACCCTCTGCGGCCGCAACTCGGTACAGATTCACGAACGCCAGCGGCCGCTCGATTTCGTGGAGATGCGGGCCCGTCTCGAGCCGCATGGCACCGTCCGGCACAATAACTTCGTGCTCAAATTCTTGCGCGACCCTTACGAGATGACCCTGTTTCCAGATGGCCGCGCCATCATCAAGGGCACCAGCGATACCGCCGTGGCGCGAAGCCTTTATGCGCGTTACGTTGGAAGCTAGCCGGGTCCCACAGACCGGCATCTTCATTCCGCGATGGACGAAACCCCGCCCGCCTGATATCGTGGGAACCCGCGCTGCTCGCGGCTTTGGGGGGCAGCGGCATTCTCCTGAAAGCACCCCCCTGGGCGGGCAGAGAATCTTAAAAGCAGAACTTCCAGGAGCTTGGTATGCGTTCACTTGTGGTTTTCAGCACCATTTTGCTTGCCGCGGGACTGGCAGCCGGCCAGGTCACCGTGGTCTCCGGTTACGCCAGCAATACCCGAACCTACGCCGCGCCCTTCGTGCCGCTGGTGACTACGCCTTCGGTCTCGCTCGATGCGCAGCCGATGACGAACACCTTGTTTGCTCAACCTTCGTGGTATGGCCCGGCGCCGGTGGTGCAGGTGGAGGTCCCGCCGCCGGCCCCGGCCCCGAGCGCTCCTGCAGCGCAACAGGAGCAAGGCTTCCGCTTCGGCGCGGCGCGCTTTCAGAGCAGCTACAGCGCTGCCGAGCTGGCAGAGGGGGCGCGAATCAGCAAGACCGGCAAGGTTTATACCAACGAGAGCATCCCGCAGCCCAGCCTGAGTGAGGGCACGGTGAAATACGGGGACAAAACGGAACACCTGCAATAGCGGCGGTCAGCGCTGGACCAGGTGTTCCAGCGTCTCGAAGAATGCCGGATAGGAGATGACCGCGGCATCGGCGCGGCCGATGCAAGTCTCGCCTTCGGCCCGCAGCGCCGCCACGGCGAATGCCATGGCGATGCGGTGATCGCCGAAGGAATCTATTTCGGCGCCGTGCAGCTTCTGCCGGCCAGGTATTTTCAGGCCGTCTTCCAGCTCTTCCACCTGGGCGCCCATGGCACGAAGATTTGCCGCCATGGCGGCGATGCGGTCGGATTCTTTGACCCGCAGCTCGCGGGCGTCGTGAATTTCCACGCCCCCTTCGCTGTAGGGTGCAATCGCTGCCAGCACCGGAATTTCGTCAATCAGGGCCGCGGTGTCGGCGCCCGAAAGGGCCATCCCCTTGAGCGATCCTCCTCGTGCCTGCAGACTGCCAAGCACTTCCCCATGATGTTCCCCGATTTGGGTCACAGAAGTCTCCAGTCCCATGGAAATGAGGACCTCGAGCAAGCGAGCGCGCCGCGGATTCATCAACAGGTCCCGGATAATGAGTTGCGAGCCGGGAAACAAGGCCGCAGCGCAGAGAAAAAAGGCCGCGCTCGAAAGATCTCCGGGAATCTCGGCCTCGATTCCATGCAGATTCTGGCCTCCGCCAAGGAGCGCGCGATTACCCTCCACCTTGATATCGGCCCCAAACGCGCGCAGGGCCAGCTCGCCATGGTCGCGGGTGCGCACAGGCTCTTCTACGCTGGTTTCACCTCGGGCGAAAAGCCCGGCAAAAAGCACCGCGGTTTTCACCTGAGCGCTGGCCACCGGCATTTCGTAATCAATGGCTTTGAGATGCCCGCCGGTGATGCGCAGCGGCGGACGAGCCCCATCTGAGGCTGCAATCTTCGCACCCATCATTTCGAGCGGCGTGATGATTCGCGCCATCGGCCGCCGGGAAAGCGATTCATCCCCGCTAAGCTCGGCGGTGAATTCCTGTCCTGCCAGAATGCCGCTCAGCATGCGCATGGTCGAGCCTGAGTTGCCGCAATCGAGAGCGCCTGCCGGCGCCCGCAGCTTGCCTCCGCAGCCCTCAATGCGCACGGCGTTGCCTTCGCGCTGCCATTCCACGCCCAAGCTGCGCAGACAAGCGAGCGTGCTGGCGCAGTCGGCGCCCGCAGAGAAATTCGCTAACTGAGTTGTCCCCTCGGCAATGGCGCCGAGCATGGCATAGCGATGTGAGATGGACTTATCGCCCGGCAGGCGCACCGATCCGGCAAGATCACGCGCGGGGCGGACGACGACCTTGCAGTCTTTCACCATCTGCATTCCACTATAGCGGATCGGTTGGAATTGCCCGGCAGGGGACGTCAAGCCAGCGCTTTCGCTTCAGCCGCTGCTTCCTTCAGAATCTCCGGTGGCACTTCCTTCAGGCTCACTTCGAACTCGAACATGGGAGTTTCCGTGCCCCTGCCCCAGCGAATGGCTTCCCAGTGGGCGCGCAGGAACATGACCTGCGGGTGCGCTGTCAAATCAAGCAGCAACGGATGTTGCCCGCGATAGAACTTCTGCGGAAAGCAGTTGAGCGGCTTCGCTTCCCAATTACTGCCCTCGGCCGAAGCGTAGATGCTGACGTCGAGCGCCTCCTGCTCCACGATGTTGGTGATGCGCAAAGTGAGCAGGAAGATACGGTTGCCGGCCGCGCGGATGTCAAGCGCAGACCCGTCCCCTTTACCGCTTGCGATGGTTTTTTCGGGGACCAGAAAGGTGTCCAGCATGGCGAGAGGATTGTAGCAAACTCGCGGCGGGCAGAGTCATTTCGGCTCCAGTCCGTTGCCGCAGGCGCTAAAAGCGCGGCATTGAATCTTCACCACGTAGGTGGCGCTGAAGCGCCACGCTTCCAGGCGACGCACGCTTTCGTGTCTTTTTCTGCAGCCTATTCAGCCGTATGCCCGGAGAACTGCGGGCCGACTTCTGAAAGCTGCAAGATCAATTCGCAGTTGCAAGTTCCGGTTCTGAGATGTGTCTCTGCGATCGGACGATTCGTTCTCACCCGGCGACCGAATCCAGAAATTGCCGCAGAATCAGGCCTACAGCCTCGGGCTGCTCCCAGGCCGCGTAGTGCCCAGCTTTGGGCACCACTTTCAATTGGCTGCCGGCAATGTTCCGCCGCATCAGCTCGGCCTCGGAAGGCCCGGTCAAAACGTCTTCCTCGCCGGTCAGCAGCAGGGTGGGAACCTGAATCGTGGCGAGCGTGGGACCGGAATCCGGCCTTTCCGCCATGCCGCGCTGCACCGCAGCCACATCCTGGGGCGACATCTTACGCATCATGCGCAGGGCGCCTTCTACCAGGTCGGGGCGCGCGGCGCGCGTAGTCTTGCCCAGCAGCTTCTGGCTTAAGCTCTCGAAGAAAGGCTCAGTGCCGCGCTCCAATACCTCTTCTGCGCTCTGCAGGCGGGCGGCGCGAGCCTCGGGGGTATCGGCCTGGGCCTTAGTGTTGCAGAGCAGCAGAGCCGCCACTCGCTCGCGAAAACGCCGCCAGAATTCGAAGAGCGCATAGCCGCCGATGGAGACTCCGATCATCACTGCCCGCGCGGCTTCCGCGTCATCCATCACGCGGGCGATGTCTTCCGCGTGTTTGGGCATGGTGGCCAGCCCTTCGCCGGCCTCGGAGTCTCCATGGGCGCGCAGATCAGGGAGGATCAGACGGTAACGCGAAGAAAGCACCGCGGAAACCGGACGCCAAAATTCCCGGTTGGCAGGAAACGGATGCAGCAGAACTACCGGCGGCCCCGCGCCTTCGACTTCATAGACAATTTCTGCGCCGCCGCTGCGGATGGCCGCCATGGGCGCGCGCTACGGATTCGTTACCTGCTCACCCGCAGGCATGGGTAGAGGCTTGGGCTCCTCCGGCATGACGATCCAGCCGATGATATAGGGAATAATGAAGACCCCCGTCATCAGCGCGACCACCAGCCACACTACCCGCACCAGGGTCACGTCGAGATCGAAGTATTCGGCAAAGCCGGCGCACACACCGGCTATCTTGCGGTCGTGGCGCGGCCGCACCAGGCGGCGCCGGGCGACCACGCCACCCACCCGCTTGCCGCAGTAGGCACAGTGAACCGCCTCTTCCTGAATCACCTTTCCACAGTAGTTGCAGTACATACCTGCCTCCGCCGTTTAAGGATACGCTGCTTAGACCGGAAAAGTTTCGCAATGTTCTCAAGGTGGCAAAGCGCCTAGGCTCCGCGATAAGGCTCTTTCATGTGTTTGCGCGCGGTTTCCGCCTGCGGGGTGTTGGCGTCGGTCGCCACCACCGCCTGGTATTTCTTGAGCGCCAGGTCGCGCTTCTGCAGGAGATCGTAGATCTCTCCCGCTGCCAGATTGGCCTTCTGCAGAATCTCGGGATCGGGACTCTTGACCTGATTGACCTGCTCAAACGCGGCCAGTGCACCCCCATAATCCTTGCGGTCGCGCAGCAGGTCTCCCAGGCTGAGCGCCGCAACCTCATAGTGCAGGCCGGGATAGCGCCCCTGCTGCCCCGTCTGCCAAACGCGGGTGTAGACCTCGGCCGCTTCGCCATAGTTCCCCTCGGCGCGCAGCAGGTTCCCCACCTCCAGCGCAAACAGCACATTTCGCGGATAGCGCGCCGAAAGGCCGCGCATGATGGGCAAGGCCTCTTCATAGCGGTGCTCGCGCCGTAGGAAAAGACAGAGCAGCACTTGCGCATCCACGCTCACTTCGCTGTTGCTGTTCGCAGCCTCGCGCAGGTATTGCAGGCCTTTCTCTTTGCTGCCGCTCAGCCCCACCACTGCCGCCGCCACCTTCACCGTCCAGGGCAGGCTGCCCATCACATAGTTGTGCGTACCCACCACCAGCTTGGCGTCCACGTAGTTGGGATTCAGTTCCAGCACCCGCTCGTGATCCCGCCGCGCGCCTACGGCATTGCGCAGCGCCGAGAACCACGCCCGCTCGATCAGCGCGGTATAAACCGAAAACTGGGCTCGCGTGACTCCGCGGGCGTAGATCATATCCACATCGTTGGGATTCGCCTTCAGCCGCTGCTCCTCGATCGCTTCCGCTTGCGCCACCAGTTGCTTGATCTGCTGCTTCACTTTCGGGTCGGCCGGCCGGTGCGCTTGTCCTATGAAGCTGTCATTCGCGTACTCGCCCGGGTTCATCGCCCCCATGCGGTACAGTTCGCGGATCAGCACCGCGCTGATCACATGATTGAGAGCGAAGGGATCCCCCGGATGCCGATGCAGTATCTGGGTGAACTCGGCCACGGCGCGGTCGTACTCCAGGTTGTAGAAGTGATCGAAGGCGCTGGCGTTCAGCGGATCGTTCGGCCGATAAGGCGTGGCTTCTATTGCTCCCGGGGTCGCGGCGTAGGCGGAGGCCTGCGGCCAGGAAATGACGGCCAGCAGCAGCCAACCTGAGAGAACCCACCGGAGGATGGGACGGGGAGACAAAGACTCGTATCTCGAGTGAACGGGATTTTTCCTAGTTTACTTGATCAGGCTGCCAGTTGCCGGGAACCAGAAGGGTAACTGGCCGTTTGGGCCGGGGGAAGAGATGTGTCTATAAGATTGGGGCCACAATCATCTTTTGCCCAGCCAGCGGGTAAATCTTGCCGGTGCGGCGAAGACAAAGCGCAAGCGATCTAGACACAACCGCCTTCGCTATCAATGACATATGCCGCAGACAGTATTTGGTCACCGGCTTGCGGGTTGAGGAAAAGGGGGAGGGTGGTGGTTCTATGTCTGAAGTAATCCATGATACGCAGGAGTTTTGGCGTCCGCCGGCGGCGGATGAGCCGGTTTTGCCGGCGCAGTCGGGTTCGACCGTGCTGGTGGAAGCTTGTGATGATTGCGGGACCGAGTTCATGGTGGGGGCGCGCTTCTGCTACATCTGCGGAGCACCCCGGGTCAGCCAGGAACATGCGGGCGCCGGCCGCAGTTGGATCAGCTACCTGGAGTTTCAGAACATCCGCGAGGGCTTTCGGTCGCTTCGTCAGCATCTGGAGCTTTCGACCGCTTCGTTGATCGCTTTTCTGGTGGGAGTAGTCTGCCTGGTGGCGGCGTTCGCGGTCGGCTTCATCTACGCGGTGCAGAATTTCGCCGATTTTCAGGCCATTCAGTACTGGCGGGTGGAGTGGCTGCTGGGCGCCGTGGCAGCATTCCTTGCCGGGATGATGCTTAAGAACGCCGGCCACAGCCGCAGCTAGGCCAGCAAAGGTAGTTCACCCTCATCGCGAGCGGGCCCATCGGGCAGCGGATCGGCGATGCTTTTCAGCGCCGGGTAGTGCTGCAAGAGCGGTTCCGGCGCCATAACCCGCCTTCCCTGCAGCATGTGCTTTAGCTGCAGCCCGTTTACCCCCGCTTTGCCTTCGAAGTGATTATTGGTCACCACGTAAGTGACTTCGGCCTTGGCGGCGATGTTTTCAATCTTCCCCTTCCAAGCTTCCAGTTCACTTTCCTTATACAGGTAGTTGTAGCGGTCGGAGCTTCTTTCCGGCTCGAACCATTGGTCGTAGTTGCGTCCGTGCAGCCGCACATAGCCGATACTTGAAGTCACATGTTCGGTCGGCGCCAGAGACCTGCCCAGTAGCGGCTGGTCAATATTGCAGAAGGCGACGTTTTTCCCGGCGAAATCGCGGAGCGTCTCCGGGTTGTTCCAGCTGGCGTGCCGCACTTCAATCGCCCGGGGAAATTCGATGAACTGCCGCAGCAACACTTCGATGTACTCGCGGTTGAGCTGCGTGTTCTTGAACGAGACAGGAAACTGAATCAGCAGCGCGCCGAACTTTCCCGTGGCGGCGAGCGCCTCCAGGCCTTCGCGGGCCAGGCGCTCATCTTCGGCCGTGGGTTTGATGGTGGCGGCCGAGGTCGGCTCCATGACCGCCAGGGGTGAATGCGTGAAGGAACGGTGCAACTTAGCGGTAAAGACAAACTCTGGATTGACCGCTCCCGCCTTCCTCGCCCAGAGCTTGGCCAGCTCCGGCTTGATATGCCCGTAGAAGGACGTGTTGATTTCAACCATGTCGAAACACTGCGCGAGGTATTCCAGCGGATGCCGCTTGCGCCGCTGCATTCCCGGCGGGTAGAAGACTCCCTCCCAATCTTTGTAAGACCAGCCGGCCGTGCCTACCCGAATCTGCGGCGAGGTTTCCATGCGGTGATGGGCGGAAGGGTAGCATGAAAACAGCGGTCAGCACTCAGCTTTCAGCTTTCAGCGCGCGGCAGTTGGCAGTTGGCACTTAGCACGTGGCATTCGGTCCTACAGGGCATTGCCGGGGTCCGCAGAAACCCGGAGCAGTCAGCATTCAGCGCTCAGCGCGGCGCCTAGCACTTGGCACTTGACATTTGGCCGTAGAGGGCAATGCCGGGAGCGACAGAAGCCCGGCAGGGCCAAATGCAAAATGCCCAATGTTAAGTGCTTTAACCTGAATGCTGAATGTTGACTGCTGAGTGCTGACTGCCTAATACAACCTCAACACCACCCAATACCCGCCCCCGGGATAGCTGGCATTGCGCACGAAGCAGGCGCCGGCGGCGAAACCGTTCAGGCTGCGATCAGATAGCGCTTTGGCAGCCACCGAAGGCAGATCGCCGGGCTGGGCGCTGGTATAGCGGAGAATGTAGCGGGCCCCTGCCGCCCGGGCTGGGCCTGCGGGCTGAAGCGAACCGCGCTGGGCCAGGCCGCAGGCCTCGGCGTGAAGTGTGTCATCGCTGCGCTGCCGCAGCGGTTGCAATCCGGCCTGTCCGCGGGTTTGCTCTACGCTCTTCGCCACGGCACCCTCAGCCTGTGTACTCGAGTAGGCCGGCAGCACATGAGCGAAATCCTGCACGATGTAAAGAGTGGAGCCGCGCCGCACCACGCCGATTCCCACTGCGTTATAGGAGGGATAGAGCAGGTTGGCGCGGTGTGCGCGCGAAGTCATCAGGCCATCGTTGGCGCGGTCGGCGCTGTCGGCGAGAGCCACGTTTTCCGCCGCCTCATCAAAGTGGACGGCGCAATCCTGGGTGAGCCGCTCCGCCAAATCGGCCTCGCCGGGAAACTGGTGCGAGAGTTGCTGCTGCGCCGCCATGGCTTCGGCATGCCGGCGGGCCGCTCGCATCAGGCAATCATTCAATTGCAAGGGTTGAGCCTCGGCGCGAGCCCGGTCGCGATTGGCCAAGTCAAGAAGATCGTCCTCGGCCTGTGGGTCGAAATCGGCCCGGTCGCGTACCTCAAGCGCCGCCACCCGTGCGCGCACGAGTTGCGGGGTCGCCGTGCCGGCGGGGGCCGTCCCGCTGGCCACGGCCACGGCCAGAAAAGTTGCCAGAGCCCAGAGCATTCCGATGGCGAGCATCCCCCGAAGGGGATCGAACTTCCGCTTTGCTTCTCTGAGCCTAGCTTCTAGAATTCGGAACAGCCTAATTACCATGGTCATTCAGTTTCTTTTAGCTGGCATTTTGAGTGCCGCCTTTGGCGGGCTAGTTGCGTGGCTGGCGTTGCGCACCCATGCCGCGGCGCTTTCCTCGCGCTGCTCGCTGATCAGCGCCGAGTTGCAGATGGCTCGCTCCCAACTCGCGGCCCAGCAACAGGTTGCCACCGAACTGCGGGCCCAGGCGGCGCGCTTTGAGGCACTTCTGGAGCAGGAACAATCTGCAACCCAGAGGCAGCAGCAGCTTCTGGACCGAGCCACCGGCCAATTGCGGGAAGCCTTTACCAGCCTGGCAGCCGATGCGCTTAAAAGTAACAACCAGTCGTTTCTGGACCTGGCGAAGGCCAATCTGGAGAAATTTCAGAGCCAGGCGCGGGGCGATCTCGAGGCGCGGCAGAAAGCGGTGGAGCATCTGGTCGAGCCCATACGCGAGTCGCTGAGCCAGGTGGATGCAAAAATCCAGCTGATCGAAAAAGAACGCGGCCAAGCCTATTTCACACTCACCGAGCAGGTGCGCTCGCTGATGGATACGCAGGAGCAGTTGCGCAGCGAAACCGGCAACCTGGTACGCGCCCTGCGTTCGCCCTCGGTGCGCGGGCGCTGGGGCGAAATTCAGTTGCGGCGGGTGGTGGAAATCGCCGGCATGTTGCCGTACTGCGACTTCATCGAACAGGAAACCGTCACCACCAGCGAAGGCCGTCTGCGCCCCGACCTGATCGTGAAGCTGCCCGGCGGAAAAAACGTCGTGGTGGATGCCAAAACGCCGCTGCAGGCTTATCTTGACGCGGTCGAGGCCAGCGATGACGAAGTTCGTCGCGCCCGCCTGGCCGATCACGCCCGCCAGGTTTGCGCCCAGATGGAACGCCTGAGCTCCAAGTTCTACTGGGAACAGTTCGAGGCCTCGCCGGAGTTCGTGGTGATGTTTCTTCCGGGCGAGACTTTTTTCAGCGCCGCACTGGAGCAGGACCCCGGCCTGATTGAAGAGGGCGTGCGGCAGCGGGTGATTCCGGCCTCACCCACAACCCTGATCGCGCTGCTGCGCGCCGTGGCCTACGGGTGGCGCCAGGAGAAGCTCGCTCGCAACGCCCAGGAGATCAGCGCGCTGGGCAAGGAACTGCATGACCGGCTGCGCAACCTCGCCGGGCATCTTGAGACCGTCGGCAAAGGGCTGGATCGCGCCGTCGAAAGCTACAACAAAGCAGTCGGGACTCTCGAAAGCCGGGTGATGGTCTCCGCCCGCAAGTTTGCCGAGTTGGGGGCAGCGGTCACGGAGGAAATTCCGGAAGTCCAGCCGATTGAAACCACCACCCGCACTCTGGCCCTGGAATGGGATGAAAACGAGCCGGATGAGAGTGAGCCGGCCTCCGGCGCCGGCGCGGCCGATTGAGAGCTGTGTGGCAGTCTAGGCTCGCCTCAGCAGAAAGCCATGTGGGGAGAGCTGCCCCGGGTGTCGCGCAACCCGACCCCGCCACTCGTCATTCCGAGGGCTTTCAGCCCCGCGGATTCTGCTTTTCACGTCAGACAAACAGCAGATTCCTCGCTCGGAATGACAACACAGCTTGGTCTTGGGGCGGAACCTACTTCTTGAACAAATTCTCGAAGGCCTGCCGCGCGTCCGTGGGACGCGCCGAGCCCGGCGTGGAAGTTTCTTTTTCTACCCGCACGCTCATCGAGTAGAAGGTGCATTCGTTGCGCGCGTCTTTGCGGGGAATGCGCTCGGGGATGGGCTGCGAGCATTCAAAGCGGCTGGAGGGATCGAAGTAGCTGCACTGCTTGCAGGAATGCAGCTCGAAGCCGCACTTGGGGCACTGGCCGGGTGAATCCGTAACCGATTGCAGCAGCGTGCCGCACTGAGCACAGCGCGAGACCAGGCGGGTACCCGGCATCTGCACCGGGCGCGGACCGAAGGTGTTGTCTCTTTTCGGCGCTGGCTTCGCCCCGCCGCGCGGTTCTTCCCGCCGCTCTGTGCCGCTATCCTGATAACCACGCTGCCGATACTTTCGGTCTGACACGCCGCCTCCCGTCCGGCACATTCTCTCGCTTGCGGCCTTTCCCGACAAGCCCCCGCTTGGGTTTGTTCGCAATGAGAAGGACGGCGAACCTGGGGACCGACCTCAGCCTAACCTTGGGTCGCACAGTCGTGCGCGAGATCGCCCTGAGAGAAGTCGTAAGGACTGCCAGGGACCATGGTACGCCCATGTGTACTTTCGGAACGCCCGGCGGCTTGTGCCAGGGTTCCGTAGACGTGCCTGATTGGATAAAATTGAAGCAGATTACCCAAATTTCAGAAAGCACTCATTTTGTCTATGCTTTGGCAGTGGGGTCCCTTGCGTCTTGCCGTCGTCGCGCTGATTCTGATTGGCTCAGCCTTCGCAGATAACGCTGCGTTTGATCTCTCAGGACCGCAGGTGGAGGTCAACGTCACTCGCGCGGGCAAAACTCTGCCCATTTCCCAGGTGCCGAATCTTCAGGCCGGCGACCGGCTGTGGCTGCATCCGGATTTTTCCGCCAATCAGTCGGTCCATTACCTGATGGTGGTTGCTTTTCTGCGGGGTTCGACCAACCCTCCGCCAGAAAACTGGTTCACCAGGGCGGAAACCTGGAGCAAGCAAGTGCGCCAGGAAGGAATCGTGGTAACGGTGCCCAAGGGCGCGGAGCAGGCGTTGCTCCTGCTGGCCCCGGAAACCGGGGGTGACTTCGGCAGCCTGCGTGGCGCCGTGCGGGGCAAGCCGGGCGCCTTCGTGCGCGCCTCACAAGACCTGATCGAAGCCAGCCTGAACCGCTCCCGCCTGGAGAAATACCTGCGGGCCGTGCGTGAAAGCTCCAGCGCCGATCCCAAGGCATTGAAAGACCGCTCCACCTTGCTGGCCCGCAGCCTGGGCATTCGCGTTAACCAGGAGTGCTTTGATCGCCCGGCTGAGCAGCAGATTTCCTGCCTCACGCAGAATACCGACCAGATGGTGCTGGATGATGCCCACACTCAATCCATGGTCGCTTCGCTGACCACCGGCGCGGCCTCGGATCTGATTGGCCACGTCAGTTCGGCGCCCATGGCCGGCGGAGGTTACTACAGCCCTTACGTCGGCGCCGTGGTGGACGTGGCGCGGCTTATGAGCAGCTTCCATACCGCGGAGTATCAATACATCCCCGCCCTGGCTTTGCCCGAACACGGTGATCTGAACCTTAAGCTGAACAATCCGCCTTCCTTCCGCAAACCCATGTCGGTCCTGGTCATAGCTCTTCCTCCAGTCGAACCCGCCCAGCTGCCTCCGATTCATGCCGTCAACGCCGAACAGGTCTCATGCCTGCAAAAAGTTCCTTTGCTGTTGCCGGTCGAGGGAGCGCCCCTGGTTTTTTCCACCGGATATGCCCACGACGTGGTGCTGCACGTGAATGGCACGGCCGGCGCCTCGGCGGATTTGCCGGCGATCGCAGATGCCGCCCTGGGCGGCTTTCTGGTTGATACTCACATTTTCTCAAGTGCCAGCTTCGGCCCGGAAGTAAGCGGGGTTCTGCGCGGCGCCTGGGGCTTTGAGACTTTTTCCGGGCCCACGTTCAAGCTATGCAATGCGCACACAGCGAAGTGGACCATCGCCTCGGCCGATCCCGGTGGCCTGATTGTTGGCCAGGAGGATGCTCTGCATCTTGAATCCACTGCCGCGCCATGCGTGGATCAGGTCACGGTGAAACGCCCCGGCGGAAAGACCCAGAAAACCGCATGGAAATTGCTGAATGCCAATGAAGTCGAGGTCCAGCTCTCGCTTAAAGACGCTGACCCCGGCGCCTTCGCCTTGTTGTTGCAACAGGCCGGCCTGAGCAAGCCGGACGAGGTCCCCGTGCACACTTATTCTGCCGCCGCCCGCCTGGAGCGTTTTGTTCTTCATGCCGGCGACCGGGAGGGAGTGCTCTGGGGCGCCCATCTCGGCGAGGTTGCCGGCCTGCAGCTGAAGGGCGTTCACTTTGCGCCAGGCGACCTTTCCCAACCCGGCGAGCACGAGGAGCTTGAGCTGGCCGCGCCCAAAGACACAAGCATGGCGGGGCTGCAGGCAGGCGAGAAGGCGGTAGCCGATGTGACCCTGAAAGATGGCCGCGTGCTTCATCTGCCAGTCAGCATCGAGCCGCCCCGGCCGCAAACTACGCTGATCAGCAAGAGCTCTCAACCGTTATCTTCCGCCGAGGGCGCCAGTCTCAATTTCGCCAGCTCCGACGATCTGCCGCAGAATGCCCGCCTTTCCTTCTTCCTGAAGTCGGTGGTCCCTGCCGATTTTCCGCGGGAGGAAAAGATCGAGGTGGCGACTGCCGACGGCCTGGCGCACGTCATGCTCAGCCTCTCCGATGGCAGCCTTATCTTGCAGGACTCTCAGACCGTTCTGGCCATGCTCGATCCGCTGAAGACCTTTGGCCCGTCGGTCTTTGGCCCGCTGCGCTTCCGCGCCGTAGATGGCAGCGGAGCGGCCGGCGAATGGCAGCCGCTGGCCAACCTGGTGCGTACACCCTCGCTGAAGGAGGTCCGTTGCCCCGACAATCCGGAGAAGCCCTGCACTCTGGTGGGCAGCGACCTGTTCCTGATTGATTCCGTGGCGGCCGATTCGCACTTCAGCCATGCCATGCCCGTTCCGCCCGGCTTTGCCGGATCGTCACTCACGGTGCCCCGGCCCATGGGAACCCTGCTCTATCTCAAGCTGCGCGATGATCCCTCGGTGGTGAACACGGCCGCCTTGCCGGTCTTGCCAGAGTAACTGGAAATTTGCCGGCACAGGCGGGCAGAATCTGGTTGCCCCCTTTTGGTCTTCGCCGCTCACCGATTTCCAAAAAAATCCCGCCGAATTGTATTTCCCCAAACCCGGTGCTAGCATCGTAAGTGCTGGCAGCTTCACCGGAGGTGGCATCTATGTCTGAACAAAATGGCAGTGGCGTGCTTTGGTTTCTTGCCGGTCTTGGCATCGGCGCCGTAGTTGGAGTGTTGTATGCGCCCCGCTCGGGCAGCGAAACCCGCGAGGTTCTGCTCTCCAAGGCAGAAGAAGGACGGGACTACGTACGCACTCGCGCCCGCGACGTGCGTGAACAGGCATCGGGCTGGGTTGACCGCGGCCGTGACGTGCTGAATCAGCAAAAAGACCAACTGCGCTCCGCCTATGAGGCGGGCCGGCAGGCCTATCAGGAAACAACCACCAAGGAAGGCAGCGCGGCGCAGAATCTATAGTTCAGCAACGCCGCTAACTTTATGGGGTTAACCATTTTCATTGCGTTGACGGTGGTGGCCCTGGCCATTCAGGCCGGAGTGCTGGTGGCTTTGTATATCGCACTGCGTAAAGCCAGCGCCCGCATGGAGGTGCTGGGGGAAGACATCCGCACCAAACTCCTGCCGGCGGCGGAATCAGCGCACTCTCTGCTGGTCGAGCTGCGTCCCAAGCTCGAGACCGCAGCCACCAACCTGAGCGAATCGAGCACCATGGTGCGCTCCCAGCTGGAGCGCCTGGACGCCACTGTGAACGACGCCATTGACCGCACCCGCCTGCAGGTGATCCGCGCCGATGAGTTAGTAAGCCGTACCCTTGACCGCGTAGAAGACACCACCGAGATAGTGCATCACAGCGTCATTTCTCCGGTGCGCCAGTTCGCCGGCATTCTACGCGGCGTGACCGTCGGCCTGGAATTTCTGATGGGAAGCCGCCGCCGCCGCGACGGGGTGCACGTTCCGCAAGACGAAATGTTCATCTAGGAAGCGCAGCGCTTACCCCGCCGAGTTTCCAGTACATAGAAAAGGCAGCGCCCCGGGCGCTGCCTTTTCATTTCGGCCAGCGATTACTTGCCGGCGACTTGCAGAATCATCTGCGTGCCGCTATCCAGATGCACGTTCTGCGTGCTCGAGCTGATCACCGAGCCGGCGGTCGCGGAGCCAACCGAACCCTGCGCTGCACCGGCCGCCGCGCTCTGCAGTGACAGCCCATGCAATCCGAATACGCCGCGGCTGGAAGAACTGAGTTCGCCCGTCGCGCTCAAAGCCGAACCAGCGCTGCCGTTGACCATGCCGCCCGCATTGCCCGTAACCCCGTCTGCGGTGTTGACCAGCGCGCCGCCGGTTGCGCCAACCGCCTGCGTGGCGCCGCCCACCAGCCCGCCGCCCACGCGAGGCGCCGCACCGGCCGTGCTCATGGCGCTGCCCGCGGCCATGGCGCTCTCATCCATCGAATCGCCCGCCATCTGCGCCGAGGCGCTCTGCTGCGACTCCGCAATGGACTGAATGGAGGCGTTGACCGGAATTTCGCGGCCGTTCTTCAGCAAAGCGTGATCGAAGGCGATGCCCAGCGAAGACTGCGCCTGCCCTTTGCCCCGGGCCTGCGCCTGCGTGACGTGGCCGACGATCTTCGAACCCTTCGGAATGACCACGTTTCCATTTGACTTCACGTCTTGCGTGGTCTTGGCAACTACCTGATCTCCGGGCTTGGCCTTGCGGGCATCCACCGGCTTTTGCAAGGTGGTGTGAAAGGCGGTGCCCGCGGCGAGATTACCTGAGCCCGCGGCCTGCGCGGTAGAACTGCCCGAGCGGCTCGACAAGGCGCTGCCGGCCGAGGCATTGGCTGCGGTGCTGGACTGCGCCTGCGCTCCTGAACGGTTTGTGGATACCGAGGTGCTCTGCGACGCCGACCCTGCGGCCTGCGCCTGGGCCGAGGTTTGCGCCGCAGATATTCCCGTCAGCATGGCTGCGGTAAAAATCGAAACAATGACTTTTTTCATAAGGATTCCCCCTGTGTGTCCTACAACCCCACGTCTGCCTTCTGAGTTGTGCTGGGA
The DNA here is from genome assembly GCA_035517775.1 of Terriglobales bacterium. GTDB lineage: Bacteria > Acidobacteriota > Terriglobia > Terriglobales > Acidobacteriaceae > DATIYF01. Next base: position 90,117 of record DATIYF010000024.1, on the reverse strand, counting down.
GAATTACTGCAGGTGCTGTTCCAGAATTGTACCTTTGGCCGGGCGCTAACACCCCAGCCTTCTAGCCGTTGCAGCCCTCTCCGACGTAATACAGGAAACTCTGGAGACCAGTAACCATGAAAAAACTGCCCCAGGCGGGTAGTGGTTACCGCCGCTGCTTTGGCTCGCTATCCCGTGGCCTGTGTTACAGTTCCGCGCACGGAGGAATGCATGCACCGTCAGTTCCGGGTCTCAGCACGTTCATGTGTGATGTTTCTGGCGCTCACCGCAACTGCCTGCCTGGCGCAGCCGCCGGCAAAACCGCCGGCTTTTCCCGTGCAGGATGGCGATTACATCGCGCGGAACTTTCATTTCAGCTCGGGCGAAACCCTGCCCGAACTGCGCCTGCACTACGCGACGCTGGGCAAAGCCGAGCGGGACGTTCATGGCCGCGTCACCAACGCAGTCCTAATTCTCCACGGCACCGGCGGCACCGGACGGCAGTTCCTTTTGCCGCAATTCGCTGGCGTTTTGTTCGGGCCCGGCCAGTTGCTCGACATCACCCGCTATTTCATCATCCTGCCCGATAACATCGGCCACGGCCACTCCAGCAAACCCAGCGACGGCCTGCACGCGCATTTTCCCCAGTACGACTATGGCGATATGGTCCGGGCGCAGCATGAGCTTCTGGAACAAGGACTGAGGGTAAATCATCTGCGTCTGGTGATGGGCACTTCCATGGGCTGCATGCATTCCTGGATGTGGGCAGAGACCTATGCGGATTTCGTGGATGCCGCGATGCCGCTGGCCTGCCTGCCGGTTCAGATTGCAGGCCGCAACCGCATCTGGCGGAAGATGATTATGGATGGAATCCACAACGACCCGGAATGGAAGAACGGCGACTACACGACGGAGCCGCGCGCCGGAATTGAGATCGCCGCCGATTTCCTGCTGATTGCCGGCAGCGCGCCGCTTCGCATGCAGAACGACATGCCCACTCGAGATGATGCAGACAAGAATCTGCATGATTTCATGCAACGGGTGACAGCGCAGCTTGATGCCAATGATCTTTGGTACGCCTTCAACGCTTCGCGCGACTATGATCCTTCGCCGTCCCTCGAAAAGATCACCGCCCCGGTGATGTTCGTAAACTCGGCCGACGATTTCATCAACCCGCCGGACTTAGGCATCGCCGAGCGCCAGATCAAGAGAGTCAGGAAGGGCCGCTTCGTGCTGATCCCGGCTTCAGAGCAGACCCACGGTCACGGCACCCACACCTGGGCCGCGTTCTGGCAGCAATACCTGAAGGAGTTGCTGGACGAGTCCCGGCGCTAACGGTGGGGGGCGCCGCTGCATCTAAATCGTTAAGTGCGGGGGCGCGTCAGCCCGAAGCGGCCGGTGTTAGAGTAATCCGAGTCCATGGCAGCAACGAGCAATGCAAGCGGCTTTTTTGCCCGCCGGCGCTGGCTGGCGTGGGCGCTCGGCATTCTTGCCGCGGTGGTGTTGCTTGCCTCCTTCATGTCGCGGGGCGAGGTGGTACCGGTTACCGCGGCCACGGTGGCGCCCACCACCATTCGCAGCCTGATTTCCACCAACGGCCGGGTTGAGCCGGTTCACAACTTCGAAGCCCACGCCCCCCTGGGAACAACCGTGAAGCGCATTCGGGTGAGAGAGGGCGAACATGTGAAAAAAGGCGAGCTTCTGATGGAACTTGACGATGCCAACGCCCGCAGCCAGGCGGCTCAGGCGCTGGCGCAGGTGCGCGCCGCCCAGGCCAGCTTGAGCGCGGTGGAAGGCGGCGGCACGCGCGAAGAGCTCCTCGCCTTGCAGGCCCAGCTGGTCAAGGCGGGCAACGAGCGCGACGCCGCCCGGCGTAATCTCAATGCGCTCGAAAGTTTGCAGCAGAAGGGGGCGGCTTCCGAGGGCGAAGTGAAGCAGGCTCAAGAACAGCTGCAGACCGCCGATGCAGAACTAAAGATGCTCGAGCAAAAGCGCAATGACCGCTATTCGAGGCCCGAGGTGGCGCAGGTGGAGGCCCAGAGAAACCAGGCCCAGGCCGCCTACGCCGCGGCGGAAAATCTGCTCAGCCAGTTAAACATCCGAGCTCCGTTCGCCGGGGTGGTTTATTCGGTCCCGGTGCGCATGGATGCTTACGTCAACCCCGGAGATACGCTTCTGCGGGAAGCAGACCTCGAGCAGGTGCGGGTGCAGGCCTTTGTGGACGAGCCCGACCTCGGCCGCCTGGCTCTGGGCGAGCCCATGGAGGTCACCTGGGACGCCGTGCCCGGCCGAATCTGGCGCGGCTCCGTCAATACCCTGCCCTCGGTGGTGAAATTGCGCGGTACCCGCAACGTTGGCGAAACGACCTGCCTGCTCGACAACCACGATCTCCGCCTGCTTCCCGATACAAATGTTTCCGTGACCATCGTCACGGCCGAGCATCATAACGTATTGGCGGTGCCGCGCGAGGCGGTGCGCCTGGATGGAGCGCAGTCTTACGTGTATCAGATTCTCAACGATCAGCTGCGGCGCCGTGATATTCAGACCTCGATTTCCAACCTTACCCAGGTGGAAGTAACAAGCGGGCTTCCGGCAAATTCCCAGGTGGCCGTGGCTTCGGTGAACTCCAAGCCCCTGCACGACGGTCTAAGCGTGAGGGTGGTGCAGTAAGCCATGGCGCGGTTTTCGAAATTCACCTTCCTGTTGATCTTGCTGGCCAGTCTGCTGGCGCCGGTTTCGAGCTGGGCCGAGTCCGCCGACGATCTGCTGGCTGCGGGGCGCGTGGATGACGCTATCCGCCAGCTCCAGGCCACGGTGCAAAGTAATTCCAACGATGGCGCGGCTTATAATCTGCTATGCCGCGCCTATTTTTCCCTGAGCCAGTGGGATCGCAGCATCAACGCCTGCGAGAAGGCGGTGGCGGCGGATCCCGGCAATGGCCTGTACCACCTCTGGCTAGGCCGCGCCTATGGGGAAAAGGCAGACAGCTCCAGCTTCGTAACCGCGGCATTCCTGGCCAAAAAAGTCCGCTCTGAATTTGAGACCGCGGTGCGTTTGAGCCCCGACAATGTGGACGCCCATGCCGATCTGGCCGAATTCTATCTGGAAGCGCCGGGCGTGGTGGGCGGCGGCCGCGACAAGGCTGAGGCTCAGGCCCGCACGTTAGACAAGCTCGATCCGGCAAAGGCCCTGTATGTCAAAGGCCGCATCGCCGAGAAGAACAAAGATACCGCCGCGGCCGAACGCGACTACCGTGACGCCATAGAAGCCAGCCATGGCAGCGCTAACGCCTGGCTGAACCTCGCTCTCTTCTTTCGCCATCAGCAGCGCCTGGATGATATGGAGGATGCTCTCAACCACGCCGCCTCAGCGCAGATGAGCGAGGGTATTCTGATGGAGGCAGCTGAGATGCTCATCCGCGCCGGACGCAACTTTCCTGCTGCCATTCAAATGCTTGAGCGCTATCTTTCCCACTCCACGGTCGAGGCCGCTCCCGCCTTCAAGGCCCATTACCTGCTGGGCACGGTGTTCGAAAAACAAGGCGACAAGCAGGCGGCCGAGCAGCAGTATCGCGCCGCGCTGTCTATGGCCAAGGACTTCTCGCGCGCCCAGGAAGGGCTGAGCCGGGTCACGCGCTGAGGCGCTTTTCCGCTTCGCGGTTTCATCAACCTCGGCCACCCCGCCCCGCTGATTTAGAATCGCGTCTTTCAATCGTTCTTCGGGGGTACGTGATGAGCCTTGCTCTGCGCTGCCGTTTTTTCGTTTTTCTACTGATGGCTGCCCTTCTTGCTCTGGTTGCGCCGCTGGCCGCAACTCCCCTGCCGTTAAAGCGCGCCGTCGAGCTGGCGCTCAGCCACAGCACCACCATGGCCTCGGCCAAAGCCGACGAGCAGCGCGCCTTGGCCTCCTATCGCGAGTCCAAGGACCAGTACATTCCGCAGCTCATGGTCGGCTCGGGGCTGGGCGCTACCTGGGGATATCCCCTGACTCTGGAGGGCTCGGCTCCCTCCATCGTCAACGTCAGCGCGCAATCGGCGCTCATCAATCCGGCGCTGCGCGACTTCATCCGTGCGGCCCGCACCGAGTGGCAAGCCGCGACCGTCCAGGGCAAAGACGAACGCAACCAGGTAATTCAGGATACAGTGCTCAGCTACGCCGAGCTGGCGCGCTGGGAGAGCCAGTTAGACCATCTGCAACAGGAAGAAGCCGACGCCCTGCAGGCCGAGCAAGTCGTCAGCCAGCGCATTCAGGCGGGCGTGGATAATCCCCAGGCGCGCAACCAGGCGCGACTTGTCGTTGCGCGCGCGCGGCTCAGCATGGCGCAGGCCCAGGGCGCGATGGACGTCCTGCGGCAAAAGCTCTCCGAGCTGACCGGGCTGCCCGCCGCCGCGATCGAAACCGTGTCCGACTCCATTCCTGCGCTCCCCGAAATTCAGCAGCAGGATGATCTGGCCGGCAAAGCCGTGCAAACCAGCCCTGCAGTGCAGGCCGCCGAAGACAAAGCCACGGCGCAGGATTTCCGCGCCCGCGGCGAACATCGTTCCCTGTGGCCGAGCGTGGACTTCGCCTCGCAGTACGCCATCCTGGCCACCTTCAACGGCTATCAGGATTTCTTCCGCGCCGGCAGCTTCCAGCGCAACAATGCCAGCCTGGGAGTGGTGATCCGCTTCCCGTTTCTAAATCCTTCGCAACATGCCAAAGCCAGGGCCGCCGATGCCGAGGCCATCAGCGCCCACCAGGCCGCGATGGCCGCCAGACACGAAGTTTCGGATGCGACTTTGAAGTTACAGCGCTCGGTGGAGCAGCTGGCCGCCGCGCAGAATGTGGCCGATCTGGAATACCAGATCGCGCAGTCGAATCTTCAGGCGGTACAGATTCGCAGCAACGCCGGCACTGCCACCTGGCATGACCTGGAAGATGCCCGCACCAATGCCGAGGGCCTCTACAATCAGCTGCAGGACGCCAACTTCGAGCTGGAGCGCGCCCGAATTACGCTCTTGCGCGCCACTGGCAGCCTGGAGAGTTGGGTGATGGCCGGAAATTAGCCCTGGAGATTCGACAGTGCGGAAAAGGGCTCTCCCCTATCGAATTCCACAAAACGCTATTGATCGTGCCTGCTCTTGCGCCGCCCGGCGTCCTGAATCGCCGTTCAGGCCTTCAGGGCGTCCGTTCGGCAAGCTGGGCTTTCGAGAGGCGGCCTGAGTCTAGTAAACTGAAAAACATACACTTAGCTGAGCGACGGCCCATTCGGGTGGTGCAAAGCGAACCTCAGAACTCATAGGACGCTGAGCTTTACAAATGAAGGGGAATGTTAGTATAGAGACACCTCTATGCCATTGAAGACATTGTTTTTGAATCCGCCGTCGTTCGAGAATTTTGATGGCGGCGCGGGCTCGCGTTGGCCCGCCACGCGCGAGATCGAATCGTACTGGTACCCGGTCTGGCTGGCTTATCCCACCGGAATGCTCGAGGGCGCACGCCTGCTCGATGCGCCTCCCCATTACGTTTCCGCCGAAGAGACCATTCAGATCGCCAAAGACTACGAATTCCTGGTGCTGTTCACCAGCACGCCCGGCTTTCCCGGCGATATGCGGCTGGTGCAGAAGATCAGAGACCTGAACCCGAAGATCAAGATCGCCTTTGTCGGGCCGCACGTCAGCGTATTGCCGGAAAAGTCGCTGAAAGACTGCTCGGCCATTGATTTCGTCTGCCGCAAGGAATTTGACTACTCGGTGGTGGAATTTGCCCAGGGCAAGCCACTCGAGGAGATACTGGGAATCTCTTACCGCAAGAATGGCTCGGTGGTGCACAATGCCGACCGGCCACAAATCCAGGACCTCGATTCCCTGCCCCACGTGACCGAGGTGTATAAGCGCGATCTGGATGTGCGGCGCTACAACGTACCCTTCCTGTTGCACCCCTACGTCTCGCTTTACACCACGCGCGGCTGCCCGGCGCAGTGCACCTTTTGCCTGTGGCCGCAGACCCTGAGCGGGCATCCGTGGCGCAAGCGCTCCAGCGACGATGTGGCCCGTGAAATGGCCAAGGCCAAGGATTACTGGCCTTACGTGAAGGAGTTCTTTTTCGACGACGATACCTTCAACATCCAGAAAGCGCGCACCGTCGAGCTCTGCGCCAAGCTGAAGCCGCTGAAGCTCACCTGGTCGTGCACCTCGCGCGTCACCACGGACTTCGAGACGCTCAAAGCCATGAAGGAAGCCGGCTGCCGCCTGCTCATCGTGGGCTACGAGTCGGGCGATCAGCAGATTCTCAAGAACATCAAAAAAGGCGCCACCATCGAGCGCGCCCGCCAATTTACCAAAGACTGCCACAAGCTGGGTCTGGTGGTTCATGGCGATTTCATCATGGGCCTGCCAGGCGAAACCCGTGAAACCATCCGCAACACCATCAACTTCGCCAAGGAGCTGGACGTCGAGACCATTCAGGTCTCCGTGGCCCACGCCTACCCCGGCACCGAGCTTTATGACTATGCCGTGAGCAACGGTTTTATGGTCGCCGACAACAAAATGGTGGATGAAGGCGGCCACCAGCTGGCTCACATTCAGTATCCTGGCCTGCCGGCGGAAGAAATTCTCGATGCCGTGCACCGTTTCTACGACGAATATTACTTCCGCCCCAGGGCGGTCTTTCGCATCCTAAAGAAGGCGGCGTTCGATGGCGGCGAGCGCAAGCGCCTGTACAAGGAAGCCAGAAGCTTTCTCAAGCTGCGGGCCAGCCGTCACAAATGGGTCAAGGCAAAGCGCGGCCAGGAAGCCTCTTCCACCGCCCCCGCGCCCCTGAATGTCTAGGAAGACCGCGTGAGTTTTCGCAAGTATCTGGTGCTGGCGGGCGTCACGGTTTTTTCTCCCGCGGGCGATTGCCTGCTTTCCCGCGGCATGCGCCAGGAAGGCACCCTCTCGCTGCATCATCTGCCCGCTCTCATTCTTGCGGTGTTCAATCCCTGGGTGGGGCTTGGCATTCTTCTGCTGCTCGCCTTTTTCGCTTCGTACATGGCGGCGCTGTCGTTCGCTGATCTCACCTACGTGCTGCCGGCTACTTCGCTGGGCTACGTTCTGCTGGCGCTCATGGCAAAATTCGTGCTGCACGAGCAGGTCACGCTGACTCGCTGGCTGGGTATCGTGCTGATTTCCGCGGGCGTAGGCTTCGTGACCCGCGGCCCCGTCCTCACCCACCGCCACACGCAAACGGGCGAGCCCATGGCCGAAGCGGTTTCTGCGAGGGAGCCATGAAAGCGCTCTACGCCTGGGGCGCGGTGGCCGCCATTGTGACCGCCTCGGTCGCCGGCGATGTGCTGCTCTCCCGCGCCATGAAGCAAGTGGGGGATGTCGGACGGCTGTGGCGCAGCTACGGCCTGCTGGCTGTAATCGGCCGGGTCTTGCGCAATCCCAGCTTCTTTTTCGGCCTGGGCGCCATGGCCCTTGCCTTCTACAGCCTGCTCTTCGGCCTCTCCTGGGGAGATGTGAGCTTGGTCGCTCCTGCGGCCGCTTCCCTCACATTCGTGGGCAACGCGGTAGCCGCCAAAATCTTTCTGCACGAGCGCCTGGACCACCGCCGCTGGCTGGCGGCGGTGTTCGTCGCCGCAGGCGTGGCCCTGCTGGCGGTGTAGTTTCCTCTGCTTCCTCTGCTTCCTCCGCGTCCTCTGCTTCCTCTGCTTCCTCTGCGTCCTCTGCTTCCTCTGTGTCCTCCGCGTCCTCTGTGGTTAGTTTTATCGGATGAAGGTCCGTATCCGGGCACCGCGTGTACAATGGCGCCCATGAAACTCCCCCTGCGTGCCTCCGTTCTCGTGGTCGCAATCTGCGCCGCCGCCTCCGCGCTCGCCTTCTCTCAGGACGTTCAGAAGCTCGACCCTGCTCTCAACAAGCTGATCGCGCCCAAGGCGAAGCTCGAGCGCATTGCCACCGGCTTCGACAAATGGACGGAAGGCCCGGTATGGACCCGCGCCGGCACTCTGCTGTTCGCCGAAATTCCCGCCAACAATATTGATCAATGGGTTCCCGGCAAGGGCGCCAGCGTCTTTATGCACCCCAGCGGCTACAAGGGCGCCGAGCCCTACAAAGGCCCCGAGCCCGGCTCTAACGGCATGACTGTTGACGCCCAGGGCCGGGTCACGGTCGCGGGGCATGCTGGTCGTACTGTCTGGCGCCTGGAATCGCTTAACCCATACGCGCCGATCACCATCCTCGCCGATTCTTACCAGGGCAAGAAGCTCAACAGCCCGAATGATCTGGTCTATAAGTCCGATGGCTCTCTGTATTTCACCGACCCGCCCTACGGCCTACCCACTCAGGGCGATGACGATCCCTTGAAGGAACTGAAGGTCAACGGCGTTTACCGTATCCCCGGCGCCACGCAACAGAAGCCCGGGGCGCCGCCCGACCGCGGCGCTTTGCAGCTCGTGATCAAAGACCTGCCCCGGCCCAACGGCATCGCGTTCTCGCCGGACGAGAAGTATCTGTACATTGCCGATTCCGGCAAGCGTGTCTGGATGCGCTACCGGGTTCAGCTCGATGGCTCGGTTTCAGACGGCATGCTGTTTTGCGATGCCTCTTCCGAGCCAGCCAAGGGCGGCCCGGATGGGATTCGCGTGGATAAGAAAGGAAACCTGTGGGGCGCGGGGCCGGGCGGAGTGTGGATCATTTCCCCCGAAGGCAAGCACCTGGGAACCATCAAGGTGCCTGAAGTGGTGGCCAACGTGGCCTGGGGTGATGCCGACGCAAAAACGCTCTACATCACCGGCAGCACCAGCCTGTATCGCATCCGCGCCAAGGTTGTGGGCGTAAAACCGTAACTGCAGCGACCTGGCTCGCTGCGTCTTTATCTCCGCCTACCCAAATAGCCGCATGAACCCGGCGGGCGCAAGGCCCGGAATCAGGAAGGCCGCATTGCGCACCCCTCCCGCCCGCGCCACGCATTGCGCCGCCACGTACCCGCTGCGCACGGCGCCTTCCATCGTGGCCGGCCAGCCGGTGGCCGTCCAGTCGCCGGCCAGGAACACCCGCGGCCACACGGTTTCCGGCTTGGGACGATGCGCATCCACGCCCGGCCGTGGTGAATACGTGGCATGGACCTCTTTGATCACGGTGGATTTGATCAGCTTCGCCTCTCGCGCCGCGGGAAAGAATTCCCCCAGCTCCCGCACTGCCAGCTCGATGATCTCGCTCCGCGATTTTTCCACCAGGCTCTTGGAGGAACTCACCACCAGCTCCACATAGCTCCCGCCGTGGCTGCCGTTGCCTGTTGCTCTCCCCAGCAGCTTCGACTTGTGAAACATCCATTGAATTGTCCGGTCGAGCAGCACGGCATGGTCCAGATCGGTAATCTGCCGGTCGAACCAAAGATGGATTCCGGTGATGGGGGAACTTTCGAAGCGGCTGATCGCCTGCTTCAAGGGCTCAGCCGCCGAGGTATCCGGCAGCAGCCGCGGCAGGCCATCGAAGGGCACCGCCAATACCACAAAGTCAAAGTTGGCCTCGCCCTCGGCGAAGCACAGCTTCGTACCCGCAAACTCGGCGCGAAAAGCCTCCACCCCGCAGCGCAGGCGAACTTCCCCACCCCGCGAGCGGATGTACTCTCCCGCCGAATTGTAGAGTTCGCTGAGCGGGACTGTGGGCACCCCCATGCGCCCCGCGGCCGCAGACTTCAAAAACGACTCGCGCACCACCTGCGCCGCATAAGGCACCGAAACCCGGTCAATTTCTTCGTTCAGCGCGCTCACCAGAACCGTTCGCCAGAAGCGCTCAATCGCAGGCTCGGTCTGGCCATGCTGCCGCAGCCAGGCCAGAAACGATTCGCCGTTATCCTCCGGCTCCGCAGAGGCCAGCGCGGCCATGGCCAGCCCAATCGCAAATTTGTCGGAAAGGCTCAGGCAGGCAGCCTGCAGAAACGCCGGCGCCGTGTGCAGCGGGGCGGGCAGCCAGCACGGCGAGATCACCGAAGCTCTTCCGCCCGGCTCGAGAAATGTAAGATGGTCATACCAGCGAATCTTTTCCGCCACCCCAATGCGCTGGTAGAACTCGATCAGATTGGTGCAGCAGCCGAGCAGCACGTGCTGGCAGTTATCCACCACCTCGCCGGTGGAGGGGTGCTCGTAAGAAGAAGCGCGGCCACCCAGGTAAGGCCGCCGCTCGAAGAGCGAAACCCGCAGGCCGCTTTCCGCCAGGGCGCAGCCAGCCGCCAGGCCGGCCAGACCGCCGCCTACGATCGCCACCCGGGGAGCTTTGGTCCACTGCTGCGTCATCGTCACACGAGGCGCTTGAGAAAGCCCTTTCCCAGGATGACCAGCTTCTCGCGCGTCGGCACGCTGATCTTGCCGTGAAAAACGTCGTACTGGCGGCGCACAATCTTCTCGAGCAGCCTCTGGTAGATCGTGCTCAGCACCCAGAGCGCGGGCTGGCTGTCTTCCTCAATCAGCGGAATGAGTTTCTCGGCCGCGCCATAGTACTCGCGGGCGCGCTCCGCCTCCAGACCCAGCAGCCCGGCGAAGCGGCTGGCGTCACTCGAAGAGAGCAATTCGTAAGGGGAAACTCCAAAGCGCGCGAAATCTTCTTCCGGAAGATACACGCGCTCCATCAAAGCGTCCTCCCTCACATCGCGAATTATGTTGGTGAGCTGGAAGGCCAGCCCCAGCTTCTCGGCGAATGCCTCAGCCTGCTGGTCGCGATACCCGAAGATGCGAATGCACACCAGTCCGACGACCGAGGCCACCCGGTAGCAATAGAGATACAAATCGTCGAAGGTCTTGTAATGCACAATCAGCGGCCGGTCGCCCTCGCGGGCGGCCGTGCCCGGCACGTCGGGCATGGCCTCTTCCAGGTCCATGGCCGTGCCATGGGCCAGCTGGTCGAGCAACACGGCGGGGATGGAAAAGCGCCGCTGGGCATCGGTGAGCGCGAGCAGGATGGGATCATCGGTGGCCCGGCCGGCCTGTGCCCTGTGCCAGGCCTCCAGCCAGTCCGCCAGCTTGCGCCGCCGCTCCTGCACAGAAATTGAGGCGTCATCGGCAATATCGTCGCAGCGGCGCATGAAGGCATAAACCGCGCACAACGCCCGCCGCTTGCGCTTGGGCAGAACCAGGAATGCATAGTAGAAATTTCTGGCTGCCGCGCGGGTAATGTCGCGGCAGACGGCGTAGGCTACCGCCAGTTGCGACTCGCTGGGAGCCGCCGCCGCCGAAATTTCCTGCACCGCAGTGCTCATACTCTTCTTCCCAACAGCTTTCCCATCGCCGCCTGCGCCACCAGCGCCAGCCTGCGGGATTTCGAAATCACCGGCCGCCGCCCCAGCACCGCACAGCCCTGCAGTTCAATGGCCTTCAGAATCTGCTGGCCGCCCCGGCTGAACAGCTCGATATCAATGGCCAGTTCCGAGTTCACCTTGCCCGCCAGGGGCAGACCCTTGGCAAACCACTCCCGTGCCCGAGCCACTTCAAATTTCATCATCTCGCAGAAGGCCGGGCTGTTGTTCTTGGCGGCAATGTCTGCTTCGGTTACGCCGAATCGCGCCAGGTCTTCCGAGGGAAGATAAATCCGCCCTTTGGCATAATCCACGCTCACATCCTGCCAGAAGTTGGCCAGCTGCAAGGCGCTGCAGGTGAAGTCGGAAAGCTGCTGGCGCTCGGCATCGCGATAGCCGCATAGATACAGCACCAAGCGGCCTACCGGATTTGCCGAGTAGCGGCAGTAGCCGATCAACTCGTCGAAGGTCGCATAGCGCGTAATTCTCTGATCTTGCCGGAACGCGGTCAGCAGATCGGAGAAGGGCTGGCGGGGAATATCGAAAAGCCGCACCGTCTCCCCCAGCGCCACAAAAACCGGATGCCGAGGGCCTCCCTGGTAACATGCCTCCAGTTCAGCCTCCCACTCATCCAGCAATTGCAATGAGGCTCCGGCATCGCCCACCTCATCTCCCAGATCATCCGAGATTCGGCAGTAGGCATAAACGTTGAAGAAATGCTGCCGCAGGCGCTGCGGCAGAAACCAGGTGGCGACCGAGAAATTTTCGTAGTGGGTGCGTGCCAGGCGGCGGCAGTACGCCTGCGCTTCAGCCAGAGCCGGCGCCTGCTCGGGAATGGCGTATTCCGCCGGTAGGCTTCCCCATCCCGAGGACAAAGCCGCCCGCGCATCGTTGCTGGCTATGGAAGACATTCGTCAGTTCCGTCTCCGGCTGTATCGCTCTCAGCTCTCAGCCGTCAGCTTTCAGCATGGCCCGCTGAGAACTGCGAACTGACAACCGGCACTTGATGACCCGCCCTTGGCTTTCAGGCTGAGAGCTGACAGCTGAAAGCTGACTGCTCCTCCTCAGTGGCCGGGTATGATCGCCGTCTTGATGTCGCCGTTGCGGTTCAGCATGTGGCGCAGCACCTGCTGCAAACGTGAAAGCGGCGCCTCCCCTGTGATGTAGTCGGTGGGGCGGATCTTCTTCTCCGCGATCAGGGCAAAGGCCTTGCGCACGGTCTCCGGCGTGTGATGGAAGGTCGCCTTCAGGGTGATCTCAGAGTAGTGCAGGCGGTTGGTATCCATCTGCACCTTGGTTCCGCTGGCGCAGCCTCCGAAAAAGTTCACCGTGCCGCCCTTGCGCACCATGTCAATCGCCCACTCCCAGGCTTCAGGACGGCCCACCGCCTCAATCACCACGTCGCTGCCCCGCTTGTCCGGCGAAAGCGCCCGCACCGCTTCCACGGCATCTTTGACCTTGGTGATCTGCACCACTTCGTGCGCGCCCATGTGCTTGGCCGCGGTTACCTGCGAATCCCGCTTCACCACCGAAACCACGTTACAGCCCGTGGCTTTGGCCACCTGGGTGAACATCATGCCGATCGGCCCGCCCCCAATCACCGTCACCGTATCGCCAATCTCAACTCTGGTCTCGTGCAGCCCGCGCAGCACGCAGGCCAGCGGCTCAACCATCGCCGCCTCTTCGTAACTCACCTCGGCCGGCACCGCCAGCATGTTGGTCTCGACGATCCGCCGCGGGATACGGATGTACTCCGCATAGGCCCCGTTGTTGAACAACAGGTCCTCGCACAGATTTTCCTGGTGTTTGGAGCAATAGAAGCACATCTGGCAGGGGGCCGAGTTCAGCGCCACCACCCGCATGCCGCGCTTGAAGCCGCGCACGCCCGGGCCGACCTCTTCGATCACGCCGGCAAGCTCATGCCCGAAAAGCGCCGGCGGCACGATCATGCGCGCGTGATAGCCGCGCTGATACACCTTCAGGTCGGTGCCGCAGGTCAGGGCCACCTGCACTTTCACCAGCACTTCCCCTTCGCCCACCCGGGGGATGGGCACCTTCTCAATCTTTACGTCCTCTTTGCCATAGAGGACGGCTGCCGTCATCTTTCCGTTCACAAGGGACATCCTTCCCGCAAGCTGCCCGGTTGGAGCACGATCTTCATCGAGTCCGGTTGGGGATGGGCAGCCAGGTCCAGTGCTTCCACGCTGCGTGTAAGAGGAAAACGGTGGCTGATCAGCCGTGCGAGCTCCGTTTCGCCGTTCATCACAAACTCTACCGCCTGCTCCTGCAGCTCGATGGAAGCGCTGTACGACCCCAACAAAGTTTTTTCGTCCACGCACACCGCCGCGGGATCAATGGCCGTCTCCCCGCGCACCGTTTGCGCAAACAGTAAGACCCGGCCCCCGGGACGCACCGCGTCCAGGGATGACCGGATCAGGCCGTTCCCGCCGACCGCCAGAATCACCGCGTCGGCTCCTCGGCCTTCGGTCCGCTCGCGCACCGCCTTGACCACATCAGTGCGGGAAGCGTCTATCGCATTCCCCAAGCCGAAACCTGCAGATATTGTAAGCCTCTCCCGATACAAATCGGAAGTGACGACCGCGGCCCCGGCCCGTTTCGCCAACAGGCTCAATAAGATACCAATTGGACCCTGCCCCACCACCAGCACCGTTTCGCCCGCCTCCAGCCGCAGGCGCTCGATTCCCTTCATGCAGGTGTTGACCGGCTCGGCAAAACAGGCCTGTTCAAACGAGACTTCTTCGGGGATGCGCACCGTGCCTTTTTCCGCGATCCAATCCATCACCCGGACGTATTCCGCAAATCCTCCGCCGGAAGGCTCAAAGCCCGCCGTGCACCCGACTCTCTTGTAGGTCTCACACTGCGCGAAGGTCTTGTGCCGGCAGTAGTAGCACTCGCCGCAGGGAATGTGGTGAAAAACCACAACCCGGTCCCCGGGCTGAAACTTGCGAACGCCTTCGCCTGCTGCCGCAACCACCCCCGCAGTCTCGTGGCCAAAGATGCGCGGGGCCGAATGGGAGCCGGTGGCGATCTTCTTCAGGTCTGTCCCGCAAATTCCGCAGGTGTGCACCCGAACCAGAATCTCGCCGCGCCCGATCTCAGGCACCGGCACCGTTTCGAGGCGCACATCATTGACTCCACGATAAACCGCCGCTTGCATGCTCGCAGGAATTCCCTGCTGAGCCTCCTCGATTGCGGTCTGGCGCACTGTCGTCATGAATCGGACTCTTCCTAGCGCATCTCCGGCTGCAAGGCGTATCGCTCCCTGCGTAGTCTCTCCAGCACATCCGGCAGCGAGCTTGCGATGACCTTGGAGGCGCGCGCGCAGTTGAGCGCCAGCCGCAACACCTTGCTCCAAAGCCAGGGGCGGAAGGCCAGGAACCACACGAAGCGGCCCGCCCGCAGATCGCCCTGCGGTCCGATAAAGCGCGTGATCGGCGGCATGGGAAAATCCAGCGGGTCAGAGATCACCTTGAATGCCGTGAAGCCCAGCCCATATTTCTCCGCGCCCCGGCCCACCGACGCTCCTTCCATATCCACAGCCTGCGCCCCGTAAGCCCTTGCCAGCTTCGCCTTCTGCTCGCGCCCCGCCACTTCGTCAAAACTGACCAGAATCCCCGAACCTTGTCCGGTCGAAATCCGGCTGCTGTCTCTGCCGTCAATCACGGTCGCCGGAGTGAAGATGTCGCCCACCTTCATGCCCTCCTGTAAGGCGCCCGCATAACCCGCGGAAACCAGCAGACTCGGCCCATAAAGCTGCACCACTGCCTCAGTGGCCCGGCGCCCTGCTTCGTGGCCCATGCGTGAGCAGACCAGCACGGTATCGCCCGAGGTGAAAAACTTGAACCCGCGCCCTTCAAAGCTACGCCGCTCCACCCGCCAGCCATGCACCAGCGGCCGCGCCTCCCGCTCCACGGCGCAAACAATGGCGAGTTTGAACTTCCCCTCTTCCATCAGCATCCGCCCGCCGGGCTTCTCCGCGTCCTTTATGGTTCAACCGCCCTACGCGTACCCATTCGCGCGGAACCACTCCACCGCCCGCCGCAGCGCGTCATCCACCGGAACCATCTTCCATCCCAGTTCGCGCTCCGCCTTGGCTGAGGAGACAAACATCTTCTTGCGCCCCATGCGCACGGCGTCAATCGTCGCCCTGGGCTCGCGGTCAAATATGTGTCCGGTCACCACTTGATCTACCACTCCCGTGGCCAGCGCCATCACATAGGGCACGCGCACCTTGGGAGAAGGCAGCCCGGTGATCGCCGCCAGCTTGTCCAGAATCTGCTTCAGCGTCAGGTTCTCCCCGCCCAAAATGTAGCGTTCGCCGCTCCTTCCCTTTTCCAGCGCCGCCACGTGCCCGCGCGCGCACGCATCCACATCTACCAGATTCAATCCGGTGTCCACGTATGCAGGAAATTTCTTCTTCAGGAAATCCACCAGGATGCGCCCGGTCGGCGTCGGCTTGATGTCCCGCTCGCCCACCGGCGTCGAGGGATTCACCGTTACCACATCCATTCCGCTTCGCCCCGCTTCCAGCGCCAGCTCTTCCGCCAGAAACTTCGAGCGCTTGTAGGGCCCGATCATGTCTTTGACCGAGACCGGAGAGTCTTCGCTCGCGCCGTGGCCATTCGACCCGAAACCCATGGTGGCCACGCTGGAGGTGTACACCACCCGGCGTACCCCGTTCTTGCGCGCCGCCTGCAGCACCGCCCGCGTGCCTTCCACGTTCGAGCGGTACATCTGCTCCGGATCGCGCACCCACAGCCGGTAGTCGGCGGCCACGTGAAACACTGCCTCGCAGCCCGCCATCGCTTTCTCGAGCGACGCCGGATCGCGCAGGTCACCCACCACCCGGTCGGCCTGCAAATCCTGGATGTTTCTCGGATTGCTGCTGCGGCGCACCAGTAGCCGCAGCTCAGCGCCCTGCTCGGCTAGAACCCGGGCCACGTGGCTGCCTACAAACCCGGTCGCGCCCGTGACGAAAGCAAGCATTTAGCATTTGGCGCTTGCATTTGGCCGGCTGAACTCTTCGACGCCGGTCTTTTTGGGGGGCATCCACGGCCAAATGCTAAGTGCTAAATGCCAAGTGCTCGTGATCTACTCCAACTCCTCCGGCTGCAGCGAAATTCCCTGCTCGCCCGCCGCCTTTCGTTCCCAGTAATTCCGGACCCAGGTTTCCCAGCTCTTGCCCGCCGCCATATCGCGCCCGGTAAACGCGAGACCTGCGATCTCGGCATAGCCCACGGAGATCTTGCCCCCGCCGCCTTTCGGCAGCAGACGCACGCTCGAATCTTCCAGAGTCTTTCCTGTCCGCCGGTCGAAAATGTACCCTTCGACCTTGGTTCCATCTTTCCGCGTGATCAGCACATCACCGCGATAGTCGAAAGCCTGCTCCAGGGCGGCGCGCAGCTCGCCCGCGGTTGCCAACTCAGGGACCCAGCCTTCCAGCTTCTCGCGTGCGCTTCCCGGCGCAACCTCCAGCGCATCAGGATCGCCCGCCGCCGGCCCTCGACCTGCCTCCCGTCCACTCATCGTGCAGTAGCTCTCGCGGTTGACCTCGAGCTCTTTCTTCTTCGGCCTGCGCCGGCTGAATGCTGAGTACCGGGAGCTGAACGTCTCAGGCCCGGGCCTCTTCCGCCGGCGAAGCTTCGATCTGCACCAGCGGATTGAAACTGTGCACCGGCCGCGTTTCCTCTTCCAGCAGCCGCAGTGCTCCCCCATCGGGATAGCGGTTAAACAGCGCCGCCCGCACGGTGGCTGCGAACCCGCGCAGCGAGCCGAAGGTATCGTTCACCGCCGAAGCCTCATAGCCGCTGTGCACCATGCAGTTCGCACACTTCGGATTGCCGGACTCGGTGCCGTAGTTCTCCCACGCGGTCGCCGCCAGCAGCTCTTCGAAGGTCTCGGCATAGCCATCCTGTAGCAGATAGCAGGGCTTCTGCCAGCCGAAGACGTTGTAGGTCGGCATGCCCCAGGGCGTGCAGGCGTAGTCGCGCTTGCCCATCAGGAATTCCTGAAACAGCGGCGACAAGTTGAACCGCCAGCTCGGCTTGCGGTTCGACAGAATCGCCCGGAACAGCCGTCGCGTGCGCGCGCGGCCCAGAAAGTGCGCCTGGTCGGGCGCTTTCTCGTAGGAATATCCCGGCGAGAGCATCATGCCCTCAACCCCCAGCTCCATCATCTCGTCGAAAAATGCGCGCACGCTCTTGGCGTCGGCGCCGTCAAAGAGCGTGGTGTTCGTCGTTACGCGGAAACCGCGGGCCAGCGCCTCTTTCATGCCTTCGAGCGCCTTGTCGTAGCCGCCCTCCAGGCAGACCGAGAAGTCGTGGTGCTCGCGCTGCCCATCCATGTGGACGGAAAAGGTCAGATACTTGCTCGGCTCGAACAAATGAATCTTCTGCTTCAACAGCAGCGCGTTGGTGCACAGGTAGATGTACTTCTTGCGCGCCACCAGCCCGTTCACGATCTCGCCAATCTGCGGATGCAGCAGCGGCTCGCCGCCGGGAATCGAGACCGTGGGCGCTCCGCACTCCTCGACCGCGCGGAAGCATTCTTCCGGCGTAAGCTCCATCTTCAGCACGTGCCCGGGATACTGGATCTTTCCGCAGCCGGCACACGCCAGGTTGCAGCGAAACAGCGGCTCCAGCATCAGCACCAGCGGATACCGCTTCCGCCCTCTAAGCTTTTGCCCGATGACGTAGCTCGCAACCGTCCACGCCTGTGAGATGGGAACCGCCAAATTGTTCTCTCCTCAGTAATCAGCTTTCAGCAATCAGCTTTCAGCCCTCTGCGGTTAGCAGTTGGCACTTAGCGTTTGGCCCCAACCGTTTTCTGCGGGCTCCCTGCGCAGCCCCGTGCCGCCAAATGCCCATTGCTAAATACCAAGCGCCCCGGGGCTGACGGCTGACGGCTGAGTGCTGAATGCCAACGGCCAAGTGCTACCCTTTCCCCGCCATCGCCTTCTTGTACGTGGTCAACGCGATCAGCGGGAAATATTGCCGGTACATGTGGTACATCAGGTAAAACACTCGTGGGAAGCCGGTTCCGGTGTAATAAGGCTCCGCCCACGATCCGTCTTTGCGCTGCGTGCGCAGCAGATAAGCGATGCCTTTGGCCACACTGTCGCTGCGGGTGTCATTCGCCGCCAGCAGGCCCATCACCGCCCACGCCGTCTGCGAAGGCGTGCTTGGCCCCACACCTTTGGTGCTCGGGTCGTCGTATGAGCCGCAGGTTTCGCCCCAGCCGCCATCCGGGTTCTGCACCATGCGCAGCCATTCCGCCGCCTGCTGGATGTAAGGCTCGTGCTCATCCACACCCATGGCCTCCAGGCCGCGCAGCACCAGCATGGTTCCGTAGATGTAATTCACACCCCAGCGTCCGAACCAGCTGCCATCCGGCTCCTGCTCGTCGCGCAGGAACTTGATGGCTCTTTTCACCGCCGCGTGGTTCTTGCCATAGCCATACGCCGCCAGCATCTCTAGAATGCGACCCGTAATATCCACTGTCGCCGGGTCGAGCATGGCGTTGTGATCGGCAAACGGTATGTGCTGGAAGACCATGCGGTCGTTATCTTTGTCGAACGACGCCCAGCCCCCGTTCTTACACTGCATGGAAAGAATCCAGTCAATCGCCCGCTGCACGGACTCGCGCTGATAGCGCCCATTGGGGTGCTCCACCTGGTTCAGGGCCAGGCAAACCATCGCGCTGTCATCCACATCCGGGTAAAACTCATTGTTGAACTCGAAGTACCATCCGCCCGGTTGCCCTTTCTTGTTCTTGACCTTCCAATCACCCGGGGAGCGCACCTGTTTCTGCAGCATCCAATCGGCGCACTTCACCAGGCGCGGGTCGCTGGCCGGCACCCCGCTGTCGCCCAGCGCGAACAGCGCGTAGGCGGTATCCCATACCGGGGGCCGGCAGGGCTGCATGCGGAAGGTGTCGCCCTCTTCAAGGCCCAGTTTTTCAAACTCATCGAGGGCCCGGATTACCTGGGGGTCGTCCACCGAATATCCCAGACAGCGCAAAGCGATGATGGCATTCATCATGGAGGGATAAATCGCCCCCAAACCGTCGCTCATTTCGAAGCGCTCCAGCATCCACTTCTCGGCCTTTTTCAAGGCGATGGAGCGCAGCGGACGGATGTGCACCGCCTCAAACCAATGCGTGACCCGGTCCAGGCATAGGAAGAAGTTCCGCCAGGAAACCAGTTGTTTGCTCCAGTGCAGGCGCAAATCCGCCTTCTTGCGCCCGCCGGCAAATAACTCCCCAACGCCCATTTCCTCGGGAATTTTTTTGAAGGGCTTCTTGGCGTAGCAGATAGAAAGCGGCACCAGGATGGCGCGCGACCAGGAAGAAATCTCGTAGATGTTGAACCAGAACCAGTTGGGAAACAGCACGATCTCCGGCGGAACCGCGGGAACCGCGTCGTAGTCGTACTGCCCAAGAAAGCATAGATAAATCTTGGTAAAGGTGTTGACCTGGGTAATGCCGCCCATCTGCAGAATTTTCTTGCGCGCGCGCTCCAGCGCCGGGTGGTCCGGCCGGTATCCCGCCAGCTTCAGGCCAAAGTAAGCTTTCACCGAGGCGCTGATGTTCGACGGGCCGCCGGCGTAGATGCCCCAGCCGCCATCCTCATTCTGGTGCCGCAGAATGTAGTTGGCGCACTTCTGGAAGCGCTCCGCATCGGCAGTTCCGAGCAAGGTGTGCAGCAGGATGTAGTCAGATTCGAGGGTGGTGTCGGCTTCCAGCTCGCCGCACCAGTAGCCCTCTTCATGCTGCTGGGAGAAAAGGTGTTTGCGGGCGGCGTCGGTGGCGGCCGCCACCCGGCTGGCCAGGTCGTCAATCCTGCCAAAGCGCAGTTGCGGTGCGGCCGAAGATGGGGAGGGGGCTGGTTCCATGATCGCTCTCAGTCCGCGCTGGCGCTGGGCGCGCTGGCAATGGCTTCCACAATCTCCGGAGGAAGGCCGAAGCGCACATTCTCCGGCATCACTTCCACCTCCTGAACGTTGCCAAAGCCCTTGCTGCCCAGAAACTTCATTACTTCTTCCACCAGGCACTCCGGTGCCGAAGCCCCGGCCGTCAAGGCGATGGTTGTAACCCCCTCCAACCATTCCGGACGGATGTTTTTGTAGCTATCAATTAGATGCGAGCTCGCGCCCAGATTCCGCGCCACTTCCACTAAACGATTGGAATTGGAGCTGTTATCGGAGCCAACCACGAGCAACAGGTCGGCCTCGGAAGCCACGTGCTTCACCGCTTCCTGGCGGTTTTCCGTGGCGTAGCAGATATCCTGCGCCGCCGGGCCCTTGATTTTAGGGAACTTCCTTTGTAAGGCGGCGATAATGTCCTTGGTTTCATCCAGGCTCAGCGTGGTCTGCGTAAGATACGCAACCCGGTCGGGATCGGGGACGGTAAGCGCTTCCACCTCTTCCGGCGAACCTACGACCTGGGTGACCAGCGGCGCTTCTCCCAGCGTGCCAATCACTTCGTCGTGGTCGCGATGGCCGATCAGGATGAGCGCATAACCTTCCTTGGCAAACTTGACGGCTTCCACGTGAACTTTGGTGACCAGCGGGCAGGTGGCGTCAATCACCCGCAGCTTGCGCGATTCGCTCTTCTCGCGGACTTCAGGCGAAACTCCGTGGGCGCTATAGATGACGCGCTCGCCCGGCGGAACCTCATCCACGCTATCCACAAAGATGGCGCCCTTGCCTTGCAACTCTTCGACCACAAAGCGGTTGTGCACGATCTCCTTGCGCACGTAGATGGGCGGGCCGAAGGCCTCAAGGGCAATGCGGACAATGTCAATGGCGCGCACCACCCCGGCGCAGAAACCCCGCGGCTTCAGCAGAAGCAGCGTCTTGTTGTCGTGGTTGGACAAGGTTCGCATCCCTCTAAGGCTACACTTCCCCACTATGTTCTTCTAGTAAAGCTAACTGAAAAGTATCGCCTTGGTCAATGTAAGCCGCACAACCATAGAGGATTAGCAGCGGGCGGGGAGTTTTGGGCAGCGAATGGGAGCGGGCCTGTTCCAGATAGTCTTCGAATGACTCCGCCAGCCCGGCTTCGCCGGGCCGGTGAGCGGAGTGACCTCTCCCAACCGGCGGGAGTTACGCCCTTGGTTTCTTGACAGGGTTTTGCGCGGCGGGGTAGGTTCGCATGTCCCAAAACATCCCCCTGCTGGAGGTCACTCCATGCGCTCCAAGATTTGGGTAGCCGTGTTCGTTTGCTTCGCCGCGACCAGCCTTCTTCCCGAGCAAGCGGTCAAAGCCGATCCGAATCATTACAAGCTGGCCTTCGAAAATGACGAGGTGCAGGTGGTCTATATCCACTACGGGCCGCACGAAATCTCGCCCATGCATGAGCACCCTAAGGGCGTGGTGGTCTATATCTCGGATGGCCACCTGCGCTTTACCGACTCTGAAGGCAAAACCCAGGAAGTGTATGCCAAACACGGCGAGGCACGCTGGTTCCCGCCCTTTAAGCACCGCGTCGAAAACCTGGATGACAAGGCCTTCGACGGCGTTTACATCGGCATGAAGCGCTGACTGGCGAGGGCTCAGGCATTGGCCCTGAGCATCTGCTCGGCGTGCTTGCGGGAAGCTTCGGTGAGCCTGGCTCCGCTCAGCATGCGGGCCACTTCTTCGGTGCGCTCTTCGCCGGTGATAGGGCGCACGCGGGTGCGGGTGCGGCCGGCCGAGTCCTTCTTTTCGATCAGGTAATGGTGGTCAGCAAAGGTGGCGATCTGCGGCAGATGGGTGACGCACAAGATCTGATTGGCGCGGGCCAGAGCTTTCAGCTTCTTGCCCACGGCCTCAGCGGCGCGGCCTCCGATGCCGGTATCTATCTCGTCGAAGACGAGGGTGCGCTGTGGGGCGGGCGCCGGCGCCCGCCCCACATTTTTCTTGCCGGCGCCGGCCTCGACGCTGGCTTTGAGTGCCAGCATGACGCGCGACATCTCACCGCCCGAGGCGATCTGTTCCAAGGGCCGCAGCGGCTCTCCCGGGTTGGTCGAAATTAAATACAGAACCTGGTCAAAGCCGGAGGCAGTCCAGTTCCCTTCCTCATCGCTGCCGCTGACCTCGATCTGGAATTTTGACTTCATGGCCAGGTCGTTGACTTCGGCCTCGACCAGCTTTTCCAGTTTGCGCGCCGCCTCGTAACGCCTTTTTGAAATCGCCCGCGCCGCCTGCAGGTAGTTCTCGCCCGCCTTCGCCAGCTGGGAGTGAAGCTGGCGCAGGACTTCATCTTTGTTTTCCATCTCCCCGATCTTGCGGCTGACTTCGTCTCCGAGAAGGATCACCTCCTCGAGTGACGGACCGTATTTGCGCTTCAGCCGATCCAGCACTGCAAGCCGGTCCTCGACCTCGGCCAGGTGCTCGGGCGAAGCTTCAATGCCGCCGGCGTAGTCGCGCAGGCTGGCGCCGACATCCTCCACGCTGATGCGGGCAGCATCGAGCGCAGCCAGAGCCTCCTGAAATTTGGGCTCGTAGCGCAGCAGTTCCTCGACTTGCTTTTGCGCCGAGCGCAGCGAGGCCGAGGTGGAAGCGCCGCCTTCGTAGAGCAGATCGAAGGCGTTCATGGCGGCGGTATAAATTTTTTCGGCGTTGGCGAGCACGCGCTTTTCCGCCTCCAGGCGCTCGTCTTCCCCGGGCTGCAACTTCGCTTCTTCAATCTCTTTCTTCTGGAAGCTCCAGAGATCGAGCAGACGCAGGCGGTCTTGTTCATCGCGCTGAAGGTCAGCGATGCGCGCGCGAATGCCCTTCCACTGCTCGAAGGCCTCGGCCGTGGGGGCGAGCGGCGTAGCGGCGAAACTATCGAGCAGGGCCAGACGCGCAGCCGCGTCGAAATAAGCCAACGACTCGTTCTGAGCGTGGATGCTGGCCAGATGCGGCGCCAACTGGCGCAGTACGGCGACGGTGGCGGGCTGGTTGTTGACGAAGACGCGCGCTTTGCCACCGCTGGAAATCTCGCGGCGCAGGATGAGCGAGCCCTCCTCGAAGTCAAGGCCGTTGGCTTCAAGAATGCGGCCGATCATCTTCCCGGCTCCCCCTTCCGCCTCGAAGACCGCAGCCACCACGGCCTTTTCCGCGCCCGAGCGAATCACCTCGCTCGAAGCTTTCTCTCCGAGCAGGAGGGCCAGCGCATCTATAAGTATGGACTTGCCGGCGCCGGTTTCGCCGGTCAGCAGGTTGAGTCCGGGCGCGAACTCCACTGCCACGTTGTCAATCACGGCGTAGTTTTCGAGGCGCAGTTCGACGAGCACGAAGCCGTCCTGGGAGGATTTTCACGCAGCATAACATGAAAGCCGGCGGCGGGTATCCGGCCAACATCCTTCGCCCGCCTTCAGGGCTCGGCTTTCGGATCGGCACGGTGATTCTGCGATTGCCCGCTTTCCCTGTCGCGGAAACTGCGGCCGGCCATCAAGAGCAAGAGAGCGCCGCCATCAGAATAAGCGACTAAGCCGCGGGAGGGCGGCCGTTACCAGATTGGACAGGAGCGCCTCGCGCGCAGAGTGCGGATCGCGCGATGGCCCGAAGGCCGGAAAACTTAAGGTTTATGCATGGGATTCGCCTGCAAAGAATGTCGCATCAGTGATCTATAATCGAAGGAAGGACTCAAGCAAAATCCAATGCCTTTTCACTTACTGCCAGCAATTTTTCAGGGCGGCGAGATCGTCGGATTAGTCAATGAAACCGGCGCGGTCGCCAAGGTCGTTTTGTTGATCCTGCTGATATTCAGCCTGATCTCGTGGGCCATCATTCTCTCCAAGTGGGGCATGTTGAACCGGGCGCGGGCGCGGAGCGGGCAATTTTTACGCGCCTTCCGCAAGGCGCAGCGGCTGCAGGATATGGCCGCGGTGGCAGAGCAGTTCCGGCCCAGCCCGCTGGTGGGGGTTTTCGAAGGCGGCTTCGAGGAGTACCGGCGCCAGATCAGCGCGACCGGCGCCTTGCGCAGCGGCGCTGCCATTCAGCGCGCCATGCAGATCGCGGTTTCCGAAGAGATGACGCGTTTCGAGCGCAACCTGCCCTGGCTGGCCATCACCGGTGCGGTCACGCCCTTCATTGGGCTGTTTGGAACGGTGTGGGGCATCATTGACGCTTTTCACGGCCTGGGCACGGCGGGCGCGGCGACGCTGCGCGCCGTTGCTCCGGGGATTTCGGAAGCGCTGATCACCACTGCAGCCGGGCTGGTGGCGGCGATTCCGGCGGTCATCGCCTACAACCTGATCGGCTCCTCGATTCGCGCTTTTGCCGCGCGCGGCGACGACTTCACCCTGGAGATGCTGAACGCGGTGGAGCGCACCCAGATTCTGGCCGCCGCCCAGGCGCGCGCCGCCGAGCCGTCGGAGGTCCGGCGGTAATGGCCTTCACCGCAGCCAACGGGCGCACCCAGACCTCTCTTTCCGATATCAACATCACTCCCCTGGTGGATGTGGTGCTGGTGCTGCTGATTATTTTCATGGTCACCGCGCCGGTGCTGCAGTCGGGCATTGAAGTCAACGTGCCCCACACCAAGACGGTGAAAGAGATCACGGAAGAGCGCCTGGTCATCACCATCAACAAAGAGCAGCGGGTTTATCTGGGCAACCAGCCGATCAATATCAACGAAATCGGGACGATTTTGCATCAAAAGATAAGGGACCCGCAGCACCAGTCCATCTTCGTCCGCGCCGATGAAGACGTTCCCTTCGGCGCATTCGCCACGGTCATGGATGCGGTGAAGCAGGCGGGCATCACGAATGTAAGCATCGTGACCCAGCCGCTCGAAAGCCATGGCAGCCCACACTGAAATCTTTTTTGAGCACGATCGCTGGGGCCGCAACCTGACCTGGTCGGCGATTCTGCACGTGGGCGTGGCCGCGGCCATCACCGTGTTTGCCGTGGTGCTGCCCGGCGGACCGGGAGCCAGTTGGGGCTCGGGCGGGGGCGGCGACGCGATCGGGGCGACGCTGGTCACCACGGTGCCGCTGCCGGCAAATCCCGAGCAGACGCAGAATGTGCTGGCCAACGAATCCAAGGGCTTGACTGAATCCAAGCCCAAGCCGGAGGAGGAGGCGCTGCCGGACGCCATTCCGATTCCGGAGAAGGAAACCAAGAAGAAAAAGCCCAAGCCGGAAGTCAGCGCCACCAAGCGCAAACCCGAGCCGCAGCCGCAGCCGAAGGAAGAGGCGAGCAACGTAGTTCCCTTCGGCGAGGGCGGGCCGGTGAGCGGGCCGTACGGCGTGTTCAGCGCGGGCGGGGCCAAGGGCGGCCTGAGTTTCGGCGGCGGCGGCGATTTCGGCACCCGCTATGCCTGGTACGTGCGCGTGGTGCAGCAGAAGGTTTCAGAGAATTGGCTGAAGTATGAAGTGGACCCGAGCATCGCGCAGGCGCAGCGGGTTTACCTGACCTTCGACATTACGCGCGACGGGCGCCCGACCAACATTCAGATTGAGCAGTCGAGCGGCGTGCCTTCCCTCGATCAGTCGGCGGTGCGGGCGCTGCAGCGCATTGACACTTTTGGTCCGTTGCCCTCGGATTACTCGGGAAATAAGGTCTCAGTGGAGTTCTGGTTCGATTACAAGCGATAGAATAATCAGATCGTGTTACGACAGTAACGTTAACAAACCATTCCAGAATAAAGGTTGCGATGGTGGCCAAGTTGCAAACATTTTTGTATCGCTATACGATGTATTCTAATAGACCTAAGGACCGAATGGTTGCTGGACGCCGCTTCGTAGCCCTTCTGAGTATGCTCGCCGCCGTGCTGCTGCTGGCCCTGCCAGCGGCTGCCCAGGACTGGATCCGCACCGGCACCGGCCTGGGCATGGAAAAAGTCCGGCTGGCCGTCCCTGACTTCAAAGCTGCTACCGCCGATCCCCAGACCGGCAGCATGCTCACCGTCTTCAATGACACGCTGTGGAACGATCTGGATAACGCCGGCATCTTCGACATGGTTTCGAAGAGTTTTTATCCCCTGGGCGCGGTGGGCGCGCCGGCCGACGTGAAGTACGACGCCTGGAGTTCGCCCCCGCCCAACGCCTCCATGCTCGCTTTCGGCAACCTGGGTGTGACCAGCAACAACGTGACCGTGCAGGGCTGGCTGTTCGACGTAAAGAATACGGGCTCGCCGCAGGTGCTGGGCAAGCAGTATCAAGATGTGGCCACGACCGACGCGGTGCGTGTGATCGCGCACAAGTTTGCCGATGAAATTATTTTTCGCTTAGGCGGCGGCATTCAGGGCATCGCCGAAAGTAAGATTTTTTACGTCAGCAACCGCAGCGGCCACCGTGAAATCTGGGAGATGGACTACGACGGCAACAACCAGCACGCCATCACCCACCTGGGCACGATTTCGCTTTCGCCGCGGGTCTCGCCCGATGGCTCGCGCGTCGCCTTCAGCTCCCTGGAAAAAAACGGCTGGGAGATCCGCATGTTCTCGCTGGTGCTGAATCGCATGGTGGAGTTTCCCCGCTTCAGCGGCACCAATCTTTCTCCGGCATGGGCGCCGGGCGGGCTCAAGCTGGCTTTTTCTTCCTCGCGCACGGGCGATCCCGAGATCTATATCTGCGATGCTTCGGGCGCGGGGCTGCGGCGCATGACCGCCGAGCGTGGCCCGGATGTTTCGCCGGTCTGGAACCCAAAAACCGGGGCTGACCTGGCATGGGTGAGCGGCCGCACCGGCCTGCCTCAGATTTACACCATGGGCGCCGACGGCACGAACGTGCAGCGCATGACCGACCAGGGATACGCCGTCTCGCCGGCGTGGTCGCCGAATGGGCAGTTTCTGGCCTTCTCCTGGATTCGCCATTACGGACCGGGCGCGCCGGGGGCGGAAGACATCTACCTGATGGATATCGCCAGCAAGCAGTGGGTGCAGCTGACCCACGATGGCGGGCGCAACGATTTTCCGTCCTGGTCGCCGGACGGGCGGCACCTGGTTTTTCAGTCCAGCCGCTCGGGAAGCGAGCAAATCTGGACGATGCTGGCCGACGGAACCAATCAGAAGCAGCTGAGCTTCACCGGCAGCAATACCCAGCCGAACTGGAGCTGGAAGTGATCTTACGTTTGTTCACGGGGTTTGTTCATGGGTGCTCGGACCTTTTGTCTGATTCATGCCCGGAGAGAGGCGGCGCAGTCGGGCTGCCGTTCCGGAGTCAGTCGCGGCCCAGTAAGCGGCCGCGATCATGCAGGGAGGAGAAAGTGAAGCAGCAGACACTGAAGTGGACCACGCTGGTGTTGGCTCTGGGCGCCGTGATGATGCTCGGCGCCTGTAAAAAGAAGGTGGCGCCGCCGCCGCCCCCCCCGCCCCCGCCGCCGGCCGCGCCGACGGCTTCGCTGACGGCCAATCCCAATACCGTCGAGAAAGGCCAGTCCACCACCTTGACGTGGGAGACCAGCAACGCCACCGATGTCAGCATCGAGGGCATTGGGGCGGTGGACCCGAACGGCTCCAAGCAGGTGACGCCGGAGGAGTCAACCACCTATACCCTGACCGCCAAAGGCGCGGGGGGAAGCCAGCAGGCGACCGCGCGGGTAACGGTGACCGCGCCGCCACCGCCGCCGGCGCCGGCGCCTTCGCCCACCGAGGAAGAGCTGTTCTCGACCAACGTGAAAGACATCTACTTCGACTACGACAAGTATGATGTCCGCGGGGACCAGCAATCGGCGCTGCAGGGCGACATCGCGTTTCTGGCACAGCATCCCGACATCCATTTCACGATCGAGGGACACTGCGACGAACGCGGTTCCACGGAATACAACCTGGCGCTGGGCGACAACCGCGCCGGATCGGTGAAGACGGCGCTGACCCAGGGCGGAATCGCGGCTGACCGCATCCGCACCATCAGCTACGGCAAAGAGCGTCCGTTCTGCACCGACCACACCGAAGAGTGCTGGCAGCAGAACCGCCGCGCCCACTTCGTGTTCGAGAAGTAGCCGAGGTCAAGGGAGCGGCGCGCACCGGCCCGGCGCTGCTCCCCTTTCTCTGCGCTAGGGCGGTTGGGTTCAGCCGCCGCTGGCGCTTTCTGAAGGCGCGCCACGGTCGCCTGCCGGAACCGCAAGAGACAACTGCGTCTCAACGCGCTATCCTGCACAATGAAAGGTCTGGAGTTTAGCCAGGCGCCAGGCTGACCTGTAGCGGGCTTGCCGCATCTTAATTTTGCGTTTCGAGGAATGGATTATGAGAACTGTACAACGGGCGTGGGTACTTGCGTGGTTCTTGCTGTCGTGCCTGGCAGCGCCGCCGGCCTGGGGCGTAAGCAAGGAAATCATCCAGCTGCAAACTCAGGTGCAGGCTTTGCAGGACCAGATGTCGCGCATGCAGCAGTCGTTCGACGAACGCATGGGCGTGATGAAAAGCCTGATGGACCAGAACACCGACAGCATGAATAAAGTGGCGGCCGCTGTGGCTAATCTGCAGACCCTGCTGCAGAAGCAGGCGGGCGACAGCAGCGGGCGCACCGACCAGCTTTCGGCGCAGATTCAATCGCTGAACGATTCGCTCGACGAGTTGAAGGTGCGCGTGGCCGCGGTAAGCAAGCAATTGCAGGATATGCAGGCGGCGCAGCAGAACCTGCAAACCCAGCAGACGCAGGCGCAACAACAGCAGCAGCAACAGGCCCAGGCCCCGCCGCCCGACGTGCTTTATAACAATGCCCTGCGCGACTACAACGCCGGCAACAACGACCTGGCCACGCAGGAATTCGGCGAGTATGTGAAGTTCTATCCCAATACCGACCTGGCGGGGAATTCTTACTTTTATCTGGCGGAAATTGCTTACCGCCAGGCCAATTACCAGGAAGCGGTCAAGAACTACGACCAGGTTTTGCAAGGCTTCCCGGATGGAAACAAGGCGGCCTCGGCGGAGCTGAAGAAGGGCTACGCGCTCATCGAGCTGGGCCAGAAGGATGACGGCATTGCCGCTCTGCGGCATGTGGTGCAGCGTTTTCCGCGCTCGCCCGAGGCGCTGCAAGCGAAAGAGAGGCTGCACAAGCTGGGGGTTTCAGCCACCGGGCCGACTACGGCGCGGCGCGGTGAATAGCGGCCGGCGCTGAAAGCGCTTAGCCACGAAAGCTGTCAAGAAAACACAGGAAAAACCAAGCCTTTGCGCCGAAAGGAATGCTGCTGGCTACTCTCCCGCCAGCTCCAGCTCACGCAGGCAGTAACGAATCTCCGTACTCACTTCCCGGATTCTCATGCCTTCCTGCACCATCAGCTTGCACGATAACGCCGCGCGAGTGGACGTGCCTTCGCCGCAGTCGAAGCTCACCCGGCAATATTGGCAATCCTCATTCCAGCAGAAGCGCCCGTAGGAGACGGCTTCCGGCGCCAGGTATTGCAGGCAGCGCAGCAGCTGGTTATTTTCCGGCACCTCGAATTGTCTTCCCAGGATGGTGATTTTCACCAGGCGGGAAAAGGGGCGGAACAGGCTGGAAGGTGCGGCCATGCTGCTGAAATTCTAGGCTGGGAAAGGCGCGCCGGCGATGCACCGAAGTGATGCGGCCTCCGGGCGAATCAGGCGAGGCTGACCTGCGCCGCCCGAAGGCAGACGAAGCTCAGGCGCGGTTGCGGTGGTGCTTGGGATAGCGGCGGTGATGGTGCTTGTGCCCACGGTGATGGCGGCGATGATGGGCCACCTGCACCAGCCGGGCGCCACTTTCCGAGGCAAAGGCCGTGCTCGCCGGCAGGCACAGAGTCACGCCAAACAGCAGGACCAGCGCTAAAAACCATCTGACTCGTTTCATGGTCTCCTCCTGCAACTTCTCGCTCTTTATACAGGAGAAACACTCTTGCGGGAGATAAGTTTCGGCGTACTCTGGAGCAGACGATTTCCATCACGGAGGTCGAAAGCTGATGAAACCCACAAAGGACCAGGACCGGGCCAAAGGCGCCGTAGAGCAGGACGAGCCCGGGCAGCCGGGAAATACCTCACTCGGTGGACAACTCGGGCATCGCGACCAGGACCCGCTGCTGAAATCGGCGGACACCGATTTTCCCGAGCCGGGTGAAAATCCCGAGCATAGCGGGGAAAAAGAAGGCAAAACGCAGAACTGATGCCGCACCTGCTGGAATCTTTTTACTACCGCAGCTCTTCCATCACCTGCTCGAGCACTTCCCTGCCCGGCCGCACCACAGAATCAGGCAGCGTGGCCAGAGGTTCTTCGGTCATGTTGAGCGCCTCAATGAAAGTCGGCGCCTGCGTGTTCACATAGAAAACGCCGGTCAGTACCTCGCCTTTATCGTGGGCTTCGTGCAGGCGGTAAATGGCCTTGATCTTGTCGGTGGGGTCGTAGTCTTCTTCGAGTTTGCGCAGGCGCAGGCGCGAGCCATCGTGCATGGTGACTTCCAGGGTCGCGCCCGGATCGTACTCGACATCAATTTCTTCGAAAGCTGGAACGAAGCTCACTTCCTGCAGCGGCTCGTCATGGTCTTTCATGAACTTGTAGGACTTGGTGGAACCTTCGTGATCATTGAACGTGACGCAGGGCGAAACCACGTCGAGCATCACTGTGCCCTTGTGGGCGATGGCCGCCTTCATCATGGCGGAAAGCTGGCGCTTGTCGCCGGAAAACGAGCGGCCCACGAAAGTCGCGCCCAGAGAAATGGCCAGGGCGCAGGTGTCAATGGGCGGAAGATCGTTGATTACGCCGGTCTTGAGCTTCGAGCCCAGGTCGGCGGTGGCGGAAAATTGGCCCTTGGTCAGGCCATACACCCCGTTGTCTTCGATGATGTAAATCACCGGCAGATTGCGCCGCATCAGATGCACGAACTGGCCAATGCCGATGGAGGCCGTATCGCCATCTCCGCTCACCCCGAGGGCGAGCAGCCGGTGATTGGCCAGCACGGCGCCGGTGGTGACCGAGGGCATGCGGCCGTGCACCGAATTGAAGCTGTAAGAGCGGCTCATGAAGTAGGCCGGGCTCTTCGAGGAGCAGCCGATGCCGCTCATCTTGATCACACGCTCGGGCTGCACGCCCATTTCGTACATGGCTTCCAGAATGCGCTCGGAAATGGCGTTGTGCCCGCAGCCGGCGCAGAGCGTGGTCTTGCCGCCGCGGTAATCAAGCACCGTCAGTCCGATGCGATTGGTTTTCGGCGGTGGAGTGGACGTGGTCGCCATTTACTTGCCCTCCATAGTCATCAATTCATCAGTGACCGAGCGCGCGTCCAGCGGCAGCCCGTGAATGTGAGCGATGCTGCGCAGGCGCGGAACCAGGGTTGGTTCCACGTCCAGCTTGAGCAGGCAAAGCATCTGGCGGTCGCGGTTCTGCTCCACCAGGTACACCCGGTCGTGGTTCTTCACGAAGTCGTGCACTTCGCGGGTGAAGGGATAGGCCTTGATGCGCAGGTAATCGGTCTCGATGTTGTATTCGTCGCGCAGCTGATCGCGGCTCTCGAGAATCGCCCAGTGCGAGGTGCCGTAGGCGATGATGCCGATCTTCGAGCCGCCCGAAACCACATCGGGGCGGGGCACGAACGAGCGCGCGGTCTCAAATTTGTGGCGGATGCGTTCCATGTTGTTCTCGAAGTCATCCGGCCGCTCGCTGTATTGCGAGTGCTCGTTGTGGCCGCTGCCGCGGACAAAATAAGCCGCCGCCGGGTGCTCGGTACCGGGCAGAGTGCGGTAGCCGATGCCATCGCCATCCACGTCTTTGTAGCGGGCAAAGCCGCCCAGGCGCTCAATATCCGCTTTGCCGAGGACCTTGCCTCGCGCGATGGGCTTCTCCGGATACTGGAAAGGCTCCGCCATCCAGTTGTTCATGCCCAGGTCGAGATCGGACATGACGAAGACCAGCGTCTGGAACTGCTCGGCCAGATTGAAGGCATCCTGCGCCATGCTGAAGCACTCTTCCACCGAGCCGGGGAAAAGCAAAATGTGCTGAGTATCGCCGTGCGATAAAAATGCGGTCGAAAGAATATCGCCCTGCGAGGTGCGCGTAGGCAGGCCGGTGGAAGGCCCGACGCGCTGAATGTCCCAGATCACGCCCGGAACCTCGGCGTAGTAGGCCAGCCCGGAAAATTCCGCCATCAGCGAAATGCCCGGGCCGGCGGTGGCGGTCATAGCCCGGGCTCCAGCCCAGCCGGCGCCGATGACCATACCGATGGCGGCCAGCTC
Source organism: Terriglobales bacterium (assembly GCA_035517775.1). Taxonomy (GTDB): domain Bacteria; phylum Acidobacteriota; class Terriglobia; order Terriglobales; family Acidobacteriaceae; genus DATIYF01. The sequence goes on along the minus strand of DATIYF010000024.1, from coordinate 57,771 downwards.
ATCTTCCGCCTGCACGATGGCGAAGGTAGCCTTGCCGTCGGGGCCCACGCGGAAGCGCTTCATGTATTCGATGAGAGATTCGGCTAAAGACGATGACGGCGTGATCGGATACCAGCCTACCACTGTGACACCGGCGAACATGCAGCCCAGCGCCGCGGCCGAGTTGCCATCTACGATAATCTTGCCCCTGGTCTTATCCATGCGCTGAATGAAATAGGGATCGCGCTTGGGAAGATTCGCCGCGGCGTAATCGAAACCGGCCTGCGCGGCCGCCATATTCAGGTTGGCGGCTTTCACCTTCTTGGCAAACTGCTTGCGCAGGGCCTTTTCCACTTCGCCCATGTCAATTTCCAGCAGCTTGGCCATTACGCCCACGTAAATCATGTTCTTGACCAGCTTGCGCAGCTTGGCCTCAGGGCAGACGGTGGCTACCAGCTTGTCATAGGGCACGGAATAAAAAACCAGATCAGTGCGCAGGCTGCTCAGATTCAACGGCTCGTCGTATAAGACCGAAGCGCCAGAGGCCAGGGACATGACGTCTTCCTGGGCGGTCTCGGCATTCATGGCCACCAGAAAATCTATTTCCTTCTTGCGGGCGATATAGCCGTCCTTATTCGCTCGAATGGTGTACCAGGTGGGCAGGCCGGCGATATTCGAGGGGAACAGGTTCTTGCCCGAAACCGGCACGCCCATCTGAAAAATGCTGCGCAGAAGCACGGTATTGGAGCTCTGCGAACCCGAGCCGTTCACCGTCGCCACCTGAATGCTCATGTTGTTGGCGATGCGCTTGGGTTCCTCCCGCCGGGAGGCGAGTTGCGGGGCAATATCAGTCGTGGCCATCCTTAGGTCCTTCCTGTAATCGAGGCGGGGTTCGGCCCGTCCGGCGCGCTATAAGAGTGGGGGCGCAAAACTCATAATTATACGGCAGCCGCTGAGGGAAGGCGTAACGAGACGTACTTCCGTAATCACCCTATTTCGGGCCGAGCGGCCTCCCCGGTCGCGATGGAACCCATCACGCTGGGAGCTAGGACTCTACTTCAAAATACTGCGCCATGTTGCGGAATTTGTTGTAGCGGGAAGAGATGAGCTCAGAGACGGGCACAGTCTTCAGGCAGGCCAGCTGCTGCTGCAGAACCCCATCCAGCAGCGCCGCGGCCGCCTCGTGGTCCTTGTGCGCGCCGCCTTCCGGCTCGGGAACCACGCCGTCAATGCAGCCGAGATTGCTCAAATCGGCAGAGGTGATCTGCATGGCCTCGGCCGCCAATTCTTTCTTGCTGGCATCGCGCCACATGATGGAGGCGCAGCCCTCGGGAGAAATGACCGAGTAGATGGAGTTTTCCATCATCAGCACACGATCAGCCACCGCGATGGCCAACGCGCCGCCGCTCCCCCCCTCGCCGGTAATGGTGGTGATGACGGGAACGCGCAGGCGGGCGATCTCGCGTAGATTGTGCGCGATGGCTTCCGCCTGGCCGCGCTCTTCCGCGCCCAGGCCAGGGTAGGCGCCGGGCGTATCTACAAAGGTGAAGACGGGGCGGCCGAATTTTTCCGCGATCTTCATCGCCCGCAGCGCCTTGCGGTAGCCCTCGGGATTGGGCATACCGAAATTGCGATAGACGCGCTGCTTCATGTCCCGCCCTTTTTGCGTCCCTACCACCAGGACTTCCTCGCCATGAAAACGGGCCATGCCGCAGATGATGGCAGGATCGTCCCCGAAAGAGCGGTCGCCGTGGATTTCGCTCCAGTCGGTGAAGATGCGCTCAATGTAATCGAGAGTGTGGGGACGCAGCGGGTGCCGGGCCAGATCGGTCTTACGCCAGGCGGAGGAATGCCCCGAAACCTGCTGCCGCAGAGAATCTATGCGCTCGTGCAGCTCTTCGATTTCGTGATGAGTGGCTTCATCCTGGCCCAGGACTTCCTGCAGCTTGGCGATCTGCTCCTCAATCTTCTCCAGTTCCTGCTGCGCCCGGAGGTCCATGTGCCCGTTGTCGCCGTTGCCTGCGGCCCGCGCCTCTACCATGGAAAGGAGGAATTCCGCGCCTTCCACCGGCACTGATCCCGGTTTCTGTGGCTCTGCCTCCTGCCGCGTCCGGTGGCCCGTGTGTCTGGAAGGTCGCATCTTCCCCCGAAAATCCAACTGCTGAGAAGTAAATCGCGAGAGCTAATTTATGATGCGCACCGCGCCGCGGCCGCACAGCTCTTCCACGCGCGCGACGAAATAACGGTCTGGCTGCACATTATAGCCTTCTGCTTCCATCACCACCATGAAATCGCCTTCACGTTCCACATCAAACAACACCTTAGCCTCGCCTGGTTTTTCTGTACACAGACTGTAAAGGGCATCTACCGTGGATGGGGTAGAACTTGCGAGCGGAATGCGGATGCGCAGCGAGCGCGGCAGGGGGACCTGGGCCTCATCCAGGGGAAGAATCTCATTCACCGTGAGCTTGGTATTAGCGCCCTCTTCCACCCGCACCCCGCCGCGAATCAGCACCGGCACTTCCAGCTTCACCTTGTCTTGCAGGCGGCGGTAAGCCTCAGGAAAAACCAGCATTTCGACCGAGCCTGCCATGTCCTCCAGCGAACCCTGCGCATAGAACTCACCGCGTTTCGATTTCAGCACGCGCAGGTTGGTGATAAGGCCGGCAGCCGTGATGCTCTCGTCTTTTCCCGTGGTCCTGGTCAGCGCGGAAAGCTCCGCCGTGCTGAGCGCGCGCAGGTCTTCGAGCTTTTCCCGGTATTTTTCCAAAGGATGGCCGCTGATGAAGAAGCCCAGAATCTCTTTTTCCGCGGCCAGGCGCAGGTGCTCATCCCAGTCAGGGACCGGCGGCAGCCTGTCGTTATTGGCATGGGTCTCTTCCTGCTGAAAAACCCCGAACAGCCCATGCTGGCCCGATTCGGCGTCGCGCTGCGCCTTCTGCGCGCGCTCCATCGCCTTGTCGAGCACGGCCGCAAGCTGCGCCCGCGTGCCCAGAGAATCCATGGCGCCGCTTTTGATCAGCGACTCCAGCACCCGCTTGTTGAGCAGGCGCAGGTCCACGTTCTCGCAGAACTGGTAGATGCTGCTGTAGGAGCCGAGTTTCTTGCGCCCGGCGGCAATGGAATCAATCGCCGTATGGCCCACGTTCTTTACCGCGGCCAAGCCGAAGCGGATCGCCGGGCCGTGGGGAGTGAAATTCGCCGCCGAGACATTGATATCGGGCGCCTCCACCGAAATGCCCATCTCGCGGCACTCATTGATGTACTTGACCACGTCATCGGTGCTGCCCGTGACCGAGGTGAGCAGCGCCGCCATAAACTCCACCGGATAATGCGTCTTCAGATAAGCCGTCTGATAGGCCAGCAGCGCGTAAGCCGCCGAGTGTGACTTGTTGAACCCGTAGCCGGCAAATTGCGCCATCAGGTCGAAGATCTTCTCGATCTTCTTGGGCGGATATCCGCGCTGTACCGCGCCGCTGACGAAGCGCTCGCGCTGCGCCGCCATTTCTTCGGGAATTTTCTTGCCCATCGCCCGCCGCAGCAGATCGGCTTCGCCCAGCGAGTAGCCCGCCAGGCGGTTGGCGATTTGCATTACCTGTTCCTGGTACACGATCACGCCCAGGGTTTCTTCCAGAATCTCCTTCAGCTCGGGCAGTTCGTACTCGATCTTCCGGCGCCCGTGTTTGCGCTCGATGAAGTCGTCAATCATGCCGCCCTGAATGGGGCCGGGGCGGTAGAGAGCGTTCAAAGCCGTGAGGTCTTCGATGGAGTTGGGCTTGTAGCGCCGCAGCACATCGCGCATGCCGTGCGATTCAAACTGGAAGACGCCTGAGGTCAGCCCGCTGTGAAACACCTTCTCGTAGGTTTCGGCATCGGAAAGCGGGAGCTCATCGAGCCTGATCTGCTCGCCGCGCGTCTCGGCGATCAGCTTCACCGTGTCATCCAGAATGGTGAGCGTGGTCAGGCCCAGGAAATCCATCTTCAGCAGGCCCAGCTTTTCGATCGCTCCCATGTCGAAGGCGGTCACGATTTCATCGTTTTTGGTCCTGTGCAGCGGCACCAGCTCGATCAGCGGACGCGGCGCAATCACCACCCCCGCCGCGTGCACACCCGCGTTTCTCACCAGGCCTTCGAGCTTCTTTGCGGTATCAATCAGCTGCCGCACCTGGGCGTCGCCTTCGTAAGCCTGCCGCAGCGGCGGCGACTCTTTCACCGCCGTTTCCAGCTTGATGTTGAGCTGGTTGGGAACCATCTTGGCGATTCGGTCCACGTCGGCGTAGGGCATGTCCATGGCGCGGCCCACGTCCTTGATGGCGGCTTTGGCCTGCATGGTGCCGAAGGTGATGATCTGGGCCACATTCTCCCGGCCATATTTCTGCGTGACGTAACTGATCACCTCGCCCCGGCGGTTCATGCAGAAATCAATATCAATATCGGGCAGCGAGACCCGCTCGGGATTCAGGAAGCGCTCGAAGATCAGCTCATGTTGCAGCGGGTCGAGATCGGTGATGCCCATGGCGTATGAAACCAGCGATCCCGCCGCCGAGCCGCGCCCCGGCCCGACCGGAATGTTGCGTTCCTTGGCATAACGGATGAAATCCCAGACGATCAGAAAATATCCCGAGTACTGCATCTGCTGGATGATGGAAATCTCGCGCGCCAGCCGCTGCTCGTACTCGGGCAGCTCGTGCTTCAGGCGGCCTTTCCCCGCCTGCTCGCGCAAAATCTCCAGCCGCCGCGCAAATCCCTGGCGAGTAATGTGCTCGAAATAACTGTCAAGGGTGAAACCCTCGGGCACATCGAAGTGGGGAAACGGGCTGCCGATTTTTTCCAGGCGCATATTGCAGCGCTCGGCGATTGCCAGGGTGCGCGAGAGCACGTCGGGCGCGTCCTTGAACACCCGGTACATCTCGTCGTGGCTCTTGACGTAGAAGTTCGTGCCCTGGAACTTCATGCGGTTGGCGTCCTGAATGCTCTTGGCCGTCTGGATGCACACCATCACGTCCTGCGCGTGGGCATCGTCTTCACAGAGATAATGGCTGTCATTGGTGGCGACCAGCGGCAGCCCCAGCTCCTTTTCCAGGCGGAACAGCGCCGGATGAATGCGATGCTCCTGCTCCAGGCCCTGGTCCTGAATCTCCAGGAAAAAATTCTCTTTGCCGAAGATGTCGCCATAGGTGGCCGCCGCCTCGCGCGCGGCCGGGTATTTTTCCTCCATCAAATCTTCTGCCACTTCCCCCTTCAGGCAGCCGGAGAGTCCGATAAGCCCGCGCGCATGCTCGGCCAGAAACTTCTTGCTGATGCGCGGCTTGTAGTAGAAGCCGTGCAGCGAGGCTTCCGAGGTGATCTTCACCAGGTTGCGGTAGCCTTCTTCGTTCTCGGCGAGCACCAGCAGATGGTTGTAGGTGTCGCCCTCGGGCGGCGTGCGCTCGATGTTGTGATCTTCCTTTTTGCAGATGTAAAGCTCGCAGCCCACGATGGGCTTGATGCCGGCATGCCTGGCCGCATTCACAAACTGCACCGCGCCGAAAATGTTGCCGTGGTCGGTCATCGCCACCGCCGGCATGCCCAGCTCTTTCACCCGGTGGCAGAGCTTTTCCACGTCGCAGGCGCCGTCGAGCATGGAATAGTCGGTATGCAGATGCAGGTGGACGAATTGAGGCATGAGCTATATCTATTTTACCGTCTGATGGTGTGCAAAAAACTGTGAGTTATCCGTCGTTTTCAGGCCGAGCATTGCGGGCGGCCGTTCGCGGCCTGAGCCCTGGCGTGGAGGAACGGGCGGCACCGGCGGGTTTGACCAGCCATCACCACAGAAGACGCAAAGACGCACAAAGAAGACCCATGCCTTCGTGAACCTTCCGGCTCTTCGCGCTACCATGGTTTTGCTCGCAGCCCGCTAGGGATAAGCGCGAATACGATACAGCCCAAAATCCGCATTGCGATAAACCGGCTCGAAAGCATCAGGAAACTTCTTGATCAGCGGAACCAGAAATTCGCGGTCTTCAGCGAGTTGCCCGTTGGTAATGACGTAGCCAGCGTGGATGCGGCGCGCGCAGGTCCACAGCGCCGCCGGATCGCCCGGCTCATACGTGGCCGCGGCGCGCGAGGTGAAAAGCGTCAGCGCCCGGGCCCGCCGATAGATAAAGACATCCTGCGGCTTCGTGGTCGCTCCCACGATCTGGCAGAGAGCGCGAAAGCTGACGGAGCCGTCGCTTTCCGCAATCGGCCCGAACCCCGTCTCGCGGTAACTGAGAATGTATGAAAAGCCAACCAGTGCCACCAGGCCGGCCAGCCCTGCCACTCGATAGCCACGGGCTAAGCGGGCGGTTAATCCATCCAGTCCCGTCAGCGCCCAATACACAAACACCGGCAGGGCGGGAAACAGGTAACGGGGAATTCCCTTGTGCACTGGCCAAATCAGCACCAGAAACACATAGGGAGGAACCATTGCCTCCATCGCGGTGAATCCCCGTCGGATGCGCAACCAGGCCCCGGCCAGCGCCAGCACCAGCAGCAGCCCATAGACAAAAGCAGAGAACATCCGGTGATCGGGCGCCAGCCAGAAAGTTCCCAGGCTATGCGCGTAGGCCGCGAGATTATGCAGCAATGCCCGGGCCGTCAGATGAAACTGGTCGGCGTAGCTGCCCAGCCCGGGGCCAATGAGCGCTCGCTGCGCCAGTGAAAGCGCCAGCGGCGGGCCGAGTGCGATCAGTGAAAATGCGCTAAGCCGCCGGCGCGAGAGAAAGTCGTAGAGAACTATTCCAGGCAGCAGCGTCGCCCCGATGCTGCGAGTGCCGATGCAGAGGTATAAAACCAGCCCGGCCAGCAACGCCCACTTCCAGCTTTCTTTGCCTTCTCGCGGAGCCCCTTGCACCAGCAGCGCCGCCAGGCAGAAAAAGAACAGAAAGGGCAGATCAGAGAGCACGTCGTCCTTCGCGCTCCAGAACACAGGATTGAACCCCAGCAGAAAAACCAGCGCCAGCAGCCAGGGAAAATCTAGAGATTTCCACCAATAAAAATAGAGCGCCAGCAACGCCAGAAGAAAAAACATCACTTCTTCCCGCTTCATGGCGGCAAAGTTCAGCCCGGAAAGCCGGCACAGCGGCGCCAGCAACAAGGGAAACACCGGCGGATAGATTCTGGGGCTGTACTCGGGCGCGCTGGGATTATAGATATACCCCGTATCCGTATAGTTCCGTCCCAGCGCCAGGTTTTGAGCGTGGCGGATGAACAAGGCAAAATCATCGCCCCACTGGTTGCCTGGGCGAATGGTGGCGGCGTAGAAAACCGCGATCGCGGCAAACAGGAAACCGACGGCTGCGGTCCGGCGCATGCGGGCCTTTCTGCGTCCCGCCCCCTGTTGTGGCTGAGTGTAGCCTTCCCCAATCGCCCAGGGAAGCTGCCGCCGCAAGAAATTGAGCCCCTGGTTCCGATTTGGACCAGTCGCCTCAGCCAGCTTGCGCCGAATCTCGCAAAGCGCGGGGAATCATCGTGCGATCGGCTGGCTTCTGCCGCCCGGATACAACGCGCCTCAAACAGCTCTGTCCCCTGGCCCAACTCGTCAGTTCTGATTTCCCGCCCCATGCCATTGCCGGCAGAGCTTGCAGTAGGTCACGGGCAGGCTGTTATCCACCCGATGTTTGACCGGCGGGACCGTTCGCAGGTAGGCGTAGATCGCTTTCAGGTCATCATCCGTCATGTTGGTGTAGTAGTCGGTGGGCATGATGCGGCTCAACTTGCGCGCTCCCACATAGCCGGTATGCATGGCTTTCAGGAAGGTCGCTTCATCGTAATAGCTGATGCCGGAAGGATCTGGCGTGATGTTGGCCGCGGCCGCCTGGGCCCATGGCGTCTTGAACGCCACTCCGCCGGCCAGCATCATGCCCGCAATGTTCTTCCCCCGGTCGGTCGGCGTGTGGCAATCATTGCAGCCGGCCAGGGTGAGCATGTACTTTCCCCAGGCCACGCGGTTTGAGGGATCAGGGCTGCTCACCGGCTCCGTTACCGGCTCCGGCGCATTACGAATCAGGTACTTGATAGGAAAAATCAGCTTGGTCTGCGGCAATTCATGATGCACCGGCGGCAGCGACCGCAGGTAAACGATCACGGAAGCCAGGTCTTCGTCCGACATGTGGCGCAGTCCGCCGTAGGGCATCATGGGAAACAGCGTCCTGCCGTCATGCCCAATTCCCTCGCGGATAGCGCGCGCCAGCTGATCGTCGGACCAGTTTCCGGCCCCGGTCTGCGGGTCGGGGGTCAGATTCGGCGCGGTCACCTCTCCCGGCAGGTCCACGAAGGGGACCTTTTCTCCCGCGCACTCCATGCCCGGCAACATCGGTTCGGCCGGGTTCGCCCAGTCGTGTTCCGAGTGGCAATAGGAGCAACCGCTCACCGAATCTACCAGATACTTGCCACGCGCCAGGCGCTGCGGCGTGCTTTCGAACTTGCGATTGGTGAGCGCGCGGGCTTTGGGGCCGAGCAAGGGCCTCCAGCCAATAGTCACAGTGATGGCGACAGCCAGAAAAACCACCAGCACCACCGCCGCAATAAGCAAAATCTTCCCGACTTTTTTCATGCTGCCCCCTGGGATTTCGAAACCGGCCCGAGTCGGAGTGTTATATCAGGCAGCCCGCACTGGCGGGAAGGTCACTGTTTCTCTCCCGGTTCGCCGTTTCAGGAGAAAGATCAACGGCGCTTGCCCTTCGCCTTCGGTTGCGGTTTCTTGGGCGGAGCTTTCTTGCCGCTTTTGACTGCGGACTTGGCGGCCTTCGGCGCAGGCTTCGGCGGTTCCACCTTCGCCGGCAGCGGGGCTTTGGCGGGCTCAGCTTTCGGCGCAGCCTGCACCGGCATCGCTTCCTTGCCCTTCTTGCCGGCTTTTGCCGGCACGGTTTTTGCCGCCGCGGCCTTCGCTGCCTGAAGCGCAGCCTCTGCGGACGCTTTGCCCGCCCGCCCACGCTTTGGCGGCGGTGGCGGAGGTGGCGGCGGCGGCGCCAGCGGCTTGAGAAATTTCAGGGTCTCCGTGCGCGAGCGCAGCTTTCCATCCAGCAACAGCATGAACACGTCGTTGGCAATTTTCGGATATCCCGCCAACTCAGGCGTAATTCGCAGCTCCACCATCTCCGGCAAAGGAATCTTTTGCTGGATTTGCCGCCACTTGGTAAAGAAGTTCTTGATCTTCTGCGCCACTGCCTGGTGGCGCGTGGTCACAGCCAGGAAAAGAATCATTTCCGGGCGTTCACCCGAAAGCAGCTTCCAGGTTCGCGAAGGCGTGGCGGCCTCCTTGCCGGTCAGCCGCTTCGCCAGTCCCTTGGCGTTATCTTCCAGGTCGCGCCAGGCTTCCACCAGGTCTTTGCGCGGCATCAACCGGCGCATGTCGCTGATTTCCTTATTGCCCAGGCGCGCGGTCAGAAAGTACATCACCCCCGGCGCCGCGTCGGGGGTATAGCCCAGCTCATTCATCTGCTGGCGGGTCTTGAGCAGCTGCCCCAGCCCTGCCGTATCCACTTTGGCCGTGGTCCAGTGCGGGCTGAGCACCTTCAGCCAGCCTTCCTTTTCCAGCATGCGCAGGATGTGCAGCGGGTCATCCTCATAGGCCAGTTGCGCCGTCTCATAGCCGATGGCTTTGTTGCTGATGTGCTCGATGTAATTGTTTTCTTTCGCCGAATCGTAGCGCGCCTGGGTGCGCTCTTCGAGCGGCCAGTGAAAGCGGGCGGCCAGCCGGGTAGCGCGGATCAGCCGCGAAGCGTCTTCGACAAAGGCGTAATTGTGCAGCACCCGCAGCAGCTTGGCCTCGATATCGGCCGCGCCATTGAAGGGGTCCATGAGCAGGCCGCGCGACCCCGGGTTCAGCGACAGGGCCATCGCGTTGATGGTGAAGTCCCGCCGCCGCAAGTCCTCGATGATGGTCGCGGGAGCCACCACCGGGGGACGGCCTACCTTCTCATAACGCTCGGTGCGCGCCATGCTCACTTCGGCGCGCACCCCCCCGGGCAGGGCCAGGTATAAGGCCTTTACGTCGTCATCGCTGCCGGCGATCACCGCCCCGGCGCGCTCCAGATCTTTCTGCAGTTTGAAGGGATTGCCCTGGACGGTAAAATCCAGGTCGCGAATGGCAAAGCCGCTGATGATATCGCGGACCGCGCCCCCGCTCAGGTAAACATTCATGCCGCCGGCTCGGGCCACATCCTGGACCAGGGTGACGGCACGCTGCTGATCCGGCGTCAGCCGGATCTCCATGGTGTAGAGGTAGTCAGCCATCCCTTGCGACCAACCAACTTGCCGCGCCCCCACCCACCGCTCAGGCGAGCATAGAATTTTCCACAGGAATAGAGCCGAAAGCTCATTAACCGGAAGAAAATTCCGGCTAAGTAGCTCTATTCATTAGATTTACCAGAGCTAAGATGAGCCGCCGCAAACAAGAGAAAATAACACATCGTTAACCGTTTGGCTACTACAACTTAGATACACCCCCCTTTCGCCCCAAAAAGTGGCAAAATCGCTGGCAGCCTGCCATGCCCTCGACCCACAAAAAAGTCATTGTGCGTAAGATGGATCGCGACTCGCTCAACGGCTATGTCGCTCCCGCCAATTTCCTTCATGAAGGCAAGCTGGAGCTGCTCAACACCTCCGGCAACGTGGTGGCCGTGGATCTGCGTGACATCAAGGGCGTCTACTTTGTGCGGGAATTCGGCGACTCCGAGTCCCTGGCCCGTAAGACCTTCACCAGCCGCCCCCGCACCGAGGGATTATGGGTGCGGCTGAAGTTCAAAGACAACGAAGTGATGGAAGGCATGATGCCCAACGACCTCAGCCAGAACCTGGCCGAAGGCTTTCTCGTCAACCCTCCCGACCTGCGTTCGAACACCCAGCGCATCTTCGTGCCCCGCACCGCCATCGAGTCGCTGCACGTGCTCGCCGTGATCGGCGCCACCCGCCGCCGGCGCAAGGGCGCTCCTTCCGATACTCGCCAGGTCCAGCTCTTCGGCGAGGCCGGTTAGGAAATCGGTTCCCCTGCCCCCGCGCAGGCAAGTGTGAACAGAAAAACCCGGGGGTGAAATGGGCTCAAGCGAAATATGCCTGAGAGCTGCAATCAGAAGTGCATCTTCGGCGGTGACACACAAAAACTCTTGGCCTCAACGAATGCAAGTAAGAACTGAGATTCCAGGGCGGCTGCCTGCTGAACCCAAGGCTCAAGGGAAGGGTGAGGTCCTAGCTGAGGTTCAACGCCCGGCGGATCGTGCCCCGCTCTTTCTGGATCTTTTCCTGCAGCAGCGTGATGGCGTAGATCAACTGCTCAGGCCGGGGCGGGCAACCGGGAACGTAAACATCCACCGGAATGACCTGGTTCACACTCTGCACCAGAGCGTAGTTGTTGAACACGCCGCCGGAAGTGGCGCAGGCGCCCATCGAGATCACCCACTTCGGTTCCGGCATCTGCTCCCATAGCTGGCGGATCACCGGCGCCATTTTGTTGGAGACGCGGCCGGCGATAATCATGAGATCGGACTGCCGCGGCGAAGGCCGGAATACCTCGGCCCCGAAGCGCGCAATATCGAAGCGCGACGCTCCCATGGACATCATCTCGATGGCACAGCAGGCCAGGCCGAACGTCATCGGCCAGATGGAGCTCTTGCGCATCCAGTTGACCGCATGATCGAGGGTCGTGAGCACCACCCCCTCGGGCGTGGGATTCCCGTAGGTGAGGTCTTTGACCACCCGCTTGCCGTCCTCGATGACGGTATAAGGCCCGTAGTTCACTCCATTCGCCATGAGTTTATTCTAAATGGAGGGCAGTCTCCCTTTCCAGCGAAGCAGTTCCCTTAGATTGGAGGGCTTTCCTGGCCAACCCTGGTATTCGTGTCCGTCGCGGTCAAATCGCCCTACGCAGCTGGCTGCGATCAAGCGATCCTTTTAGACCGCACAGGTCGCAAACAAAAGCGGTGTTCCCAGAGAATGCCTAGAAAATCTTCCCCTCGGCGAGCTGTCGCACCAGTTCCAGATCGGCCTCCAGAAAATCAAACGAGGGAAGATCTTTTCTCTGGGCCCAGCGAATTTCGCGGAAAATCCGGTTTTCCAGCTCCCCGCTGTATTCGCGTACCACAAAAAAGCGCAACTCGACCGAACTCCGGTTGGGATATTCGTGCTGAATGCGCGCGACCTCTTCCCCGATCTGCGCTTCCACTCCCAGCTCTTCTTCCAGCTCGCGGCGCAGAGCGTCGCGCGGCTGCTCGCCTTCTTCGATCTTGCCCCCGGGAAATTCCCACTTCAGCGGCATAGTCTGGTGGCGGGTGCGCTGGCAGACCAGAATCTCCTCGCCTTTCACCATTAAAGCCGCCACCACCCGTTTCATGAGCGCGCCTTCATGCCGGCGCCTGTTCCAGGCGTTTGCCCACCAGGCCGGCGCAGTGCTCCACCAGCTCGCGGTCTTCCTGGGCGAAGGCGGCGGGAAAGTGGCTGTCAATATCCAGCTCGCCGACCACCTTGCCGCGCACGAAGACGGGCACCACGATCTCAGACTTGGTTTCGAGCGAGCAGGCGAGGTAGCGCGGATCTTTGCTGACGTCGTCTACGATTACGGTCTTGCCGGTCGAAGCCGCGGCGCCACAGATGCCCTGGTGCAGCGGGATGCGGGTGTGCGGGGTCATGGCGCCTTCAAACGGCCCCAGCACCAATACCGGCGGCTGCCCGCCGGTTTGCCCTTCCAGCATGTAAAAGCCGACCCAGTTGTACTTCAACATGCGCACGTGCAGCACGCGCGCCATTTCCGACATGAACTCCTGCGCCGATTTGGCTGTCTTCAACAAAGTTTCCACTTCCTTGCGGACACTGCCACTGCTCGATGGCGTTGGCATGGCGAGATTCTAGCCTACTTGGGGCGAAGCTTCTGTGACCGGGGAGTTGCGTTCGTGATTCGCCGCAGCCTCGGCACCGAGGGAAATTTCTCCGGATGGAGCGCGCCCGCCAGGGCGTGCAGCCCGCGCAGCAGAGTTGGCGCCGGGGTATTCAACCATTCATCTGGAATGCAATACACCCGCCTCGCCTGCACCGCCTGCATCCCCTCCCACGCCCGGTCGCGGACAATCTTTTCCAGAGGAACGCGGTCGCCGGCGCCGCACCAGGCGGCGACCAGGACATCGGGGTTCGCTTCTTGGACTGACTGGAAGGTGCTCTGTGCGCCCGGGGTTCCGATAAATTCGCCCCCGGCGGCCTCCACCAGCTCCGCCACCCAGGGCTGCGAGGTAATCAAAGGTTTGCCCCACTCTTCGCAAAAGACCCGGGGCCGCGCCAGGCCGCGCGTCTTTTCGCGGAGGGCTTCGATCTCTGCCTGCATCTCCGCGACCGCCATTTCGCCCTGCGCCGGCGCGCCCACAATTCCGGCGATGGCGGCGATATCGGTATAGATATCCGCCAGAGTCCTGGGGGCCAAGCCCAGAAAACGGGCCCCAGCCTTGAGAATCTCCGCCAGGGCCTTTTCTTGAAAGGGAACCGCCGCAATCACCAGGTCGGGATTTGCCGCCTTGATCTGCTCGCTCTGCGCCGTCCAGGAGTCGGCCACGATCAGGCGGCCGCCCTGAGCGGCCTGCGGGCATACCTCTGCACAATATCTGGTGCAGGCCACCACCCGGGCGAGCCGCCCCAGCGCCGCCAGGATCACCGTCGCGCTGGGCTGCAGAGAGACAATGCGCTGCGGGGTGTGGTCCGGGGGCATGAGCTGATGTTACGCGATTCGGCCCCGGCAGCCGGCACTGGGCATTTGGCAGATGGCATCTGGCAACAGGCATGTGGCCATCCGGGCGGCTGCGGATTTTCAAAATGCGAAAATCTTGTCAAGCCCCGAAATCCCTCGAATTTCCCGCAACTCATTCAGCAGAAAGAAAATATTTCTGTCGCTGTAATGTCCCATTCACCCCGCCCAATTTGCTAGTCTGGAACTATAGGCCTGGTTTTTCGCCAGTTTTTCTAACCCATTCAAAATCAGTACGGAGGTTGTATGCAGCGGTATTGTGTGCGCTGCCGGGCGGAGATCCCTGCCCAGCGGGCAGCGCGGAGAGCGTATTTCTGTTCCGAAGAATGCCTGCGTCTGGATAAAATCGAACGCCGGCGGGTCCAGGCCGAAGGGGTGTGCCGGCTTTGCGGCAGGCCGCTTGCAGACCAAAACCCTACCTCAGGTATCACCCAGCCAGAAAAAGTCGAAATTAGACCCTGTGCGAAAGTCGCACAACCGGATTAGGAGCGCATGCTGCCGGGCGCTGCGCCGCCCGGCCCGCAACCGCCAGTTCCATTTCGGGAAAACTCCGGCGCGGGCTACAATCGGCATACTGCCACCGCCGCCATGTACTCGCCTCAGCTCCTCGACCACTTCCAGAATCCACGCCATGCCGGTGATGTGGCTGACCCGGATGTCTCGGTGCAGGTCGAGAATCCTGCCTGCGGCGACATCCTGAAGCTCACGCTGAAGCTGAAAGACGGCGTGATCGAGGAGATCCGCTTCCGCGCCAAGGGATGCGTTCCCGCCATGGCCTGCGCTTCCCTGCTTACCCAGATGGTTTGGGGAAAAACCGTAGGAGAAGCGCGCAAGGTGCGCCGGGAAGACCTGGTGCGCGAGATGGGCGGCCTGCCCGAGGCCTCAGCCCATGCCAGCCATTTAGCCCTGGATGCCCTGGCCGCCGCGCTCAGCGAGCTTTAGCCTCGCATCGCCACCGGTCGCCGCTATTACACTCGCTGGCGGGGCACTGCGGCCGGCCGTGCTTGGAGAACCACGGTTGCTTTGCCGCCTTCTAACCCGGGAGCGGAAAATACACCGGCCAACCCCGCCCGCGGGCTATGGCCTCGAGATCAGGATTGGGATTCACCACAAATGGGTGCTTCGCCATTTGCAGCAGCTCGGTATCCCAGCGCGAGTTGCCGAAAGCGGCGTCGGGGGCCCGCTTCACCACCTCGCGAATCGCCTTGGGCTTGCCCTCACCGGAAGGCACACGGACCAGGCGGTCGGTGATCACTCCATTTTCGATTTCGACCGCAGCCGCCAGAATGCGCTCCGGCGGAATGCCAAAATGCTTCATGGCGGCGCGAATCACCCACTCGTTGGTAGAGGAGACCGCCCATATCTCGCAGCCATCTTCATGCAGGCGGCGCACCAGTTCGCCCATCTCGGGGAAAATCTGTGGGGCGATATGCGCGTCGAAATATTCGCCGGCGGCGCGCATTATGTCGGCCTCTTTCAGGCCGCGATGCAGAGTCACCATTTCTCCGCACATATCGTCTTCGCTCACTTTGCCGGCTTTGTAGTCGGCGTAACGGGAGCGGGCCCAGCGAATCACCTCGTCAGAAACCAGCCGCCGCTTGAACTCCCAGCTGAAAAATCCCTCGCCGGCGTCGCCTGCCCAAAGGGTGCCATCGCAATCGAAGGCCGCAAGGCGGGGATGAAGCTCAAGCACTGAAGTAAGAAACGCCTGCTTCGAGACTGCTTCTTTACTCTTCAGGGAGCTCTGCTGGCTATGGGTCATGGGGGGATGGGTCATGGGGTATTAATCATGGCCGCTGAATTCACTTCCACGGCGGCGCCGAGGCTGAGGCGAGGGCGGCATAGTCCTCGGGGGTATCGACGTTGAGGGCGATCAAGGGATCATCGACGGGGAAGTACTCGATGCGGGCCTGGTTCTGGTGCTCAATGTCGCGCGCCGTGGCCGAGGCGGGCGCCTTGAGAAACAGTTCGATCATCTCGCGCGCCACCAGAAAGGGATGGCTGTGCTTGCCACCGTACTCCGGCACCAGGGCCCACTTCTCGGCCGAGACCGCATCTTCAAAGGCGCGGTGCAGGCGGGCCAGGGTGGCTGGGCTGACCGGAGGCCGATCCACGAGCGTGACCATGGCAGCATCGCGGCCGCGGTTCAGCACCTCCTGCAAGCCGACCTGGAGCGAGCTGAACTGGCCGCGCTCAGGCGCCGGGTTGCATACCAGAAAAGCGCTGTGGGCATAGACAATGGGAGCAAGGTTTTCCAGGTTCTTTCCCGCCACCACGATCACCAGATCGTTATAGAGATTAAGCGCCTTGATGGCGGCGGAGAGGAAGGTCTGGCCGGTAACGACTGCTCCCGGGGCCGGGGGCGGCCAGGGCAGCAGGGCCTTATCCGTGCCCATGCGGGTGGATTCACCCGCCGCCAGAATGACTCCGCATAAACTCGGCGCCCGGCCCATGTGGGGAAGATAGCAGAAACCGGAGGTGATTTTCCGGTTTTCGTTGAGCGCCGACGCCCCCTGGTTTCCGACGCAGCGATGAAACGGCCCGTCAATCCTGCTCCATATCAAGTTGCAGCGGAGGCAGAACTTCCAGCTGCGGATGATCTTTGCCGCGCCAGAAGGCCTGGAAGCACTGTCCATCTGCGGCGGGCTTCCAGCTTGTGCCGTCGCTATAAACGATGGCCAGGGGAAACACCGCCCAAGCTTCGATGCCTTGCGATTGGCGCGCCAAAGATTCCGGCGCCGGCAGGGTCGCTTGCTGGCCGGGAGCCAGGCGAACCTCCCAGGTCTTGCTGTAGTCCACCGGACGCATGCGAAACTGCGGGGTAATCAGGCGATCGAATTCAACTTGCATGCGGGTGATGGTCTTGGCGCTGTTATTGCGAACCGTAACCGAACTTGAACTGTCCCCCCACAGAGCGGCATGCGGAAAGCTCAGCGGACAGCGGCCTTCGGGCTGGTAGATGGTGTATTCCGACATCATGCCGGCTTCCATGTGGTCCGTAACCTGGCAATGAAACAGCCAGGTGCCGGGGTTATCGGCATTCATATCCATGGTAACGGTGCTGGCGGGCAGCAACTCGACCACGTCGGCATTGCGGTGGCCGTCGGTGAGGGTCTCGCCGTGCCAGTGCGGCGTGTGCAGGTCTCGTTCATTGCCCATGCCCATCAAGTACCAGCGGACATGCTCGCCCTGCTTCATCACCAGGCCGGGCAGGTTGCCGAAAACATAGCCGTTGATGGCGTGAAATAATCCGGCGTCCTGGCCGCGCATTTCGTCGAAGATCATATAAGCGGCCACGAACTCCTGGTCCACGTCTTTCGGGCTGCCATCCGGCCTGGCCTTTCCCTTGGCAGTCACAATGATCGGGCCTAACAGGCCGGCGTTGGTCTCGCTGGGCTCATCGGTGTGCGAGTGGTACCACCATACGGTGGAACTCAATTGCCCGGGGCCGGGGCCGCTGCCGGCATTGGCGTACCAGTGATAGGTGAAGCGGTCTCCGGAATCAACGGAAGCGCCGCGGCCGGAAGGCATGTACATGGCGCCTTCGTCATCTTTGTCGTAGCGCAAGCCGTGCGGATGCATGCTGTGGGGCAGCTTGCTGCGATTGAGAAACTCCACCACGATGGTGTCGCCCACCTCGGCGCGAATGATCGGGCCCAGGATTCCCAGCCAGGCGGGCTGCGGCTTGCGAACGGTGAAAGTCGCATCGGTATATTCGATGTAGCGGGTCTTGAGCCAGCGGGTATGGCCATGCCACGGAGGCGGGATGGCCCGGCCATGCAGCAAATCGTAGCCACTGGGAGCGTAGTCCCAGGCGACATCTTCGGCGGCGATGTAATAGTGGCGTGTGGCGGCGCTGGCAGAGAGGGCAAGAAACAGAACTTGAAGCGCGCAGAGAATTGGTTTCATAGCTTGGGCAGCGCGCGCCCGCGTAGATAAGCAAGCGCGGCGCAGGCCTATTCGATTTCTTCGGAGACTTCCCGGGTTGGCTGCAAACTTCGCTCCCGGAACCAGCTCATGTGGGGCAAAGGGCGTTCCACCCGGCGGCGGACGGCGATCAGCTCGGCGGTAATGGCGATGGCGATCTCTTCCGGGGTAATGGCTCCGATATCAAGGCCGATGGGTGCATGCACCCGCTCGAACAGCTTCTCAGAAAGCCCTTCCTTTACCAGCTCGCGGAAAATGCTGATGGTCTTGCGTTTGGAGCCGATCATGCCCACGTAGCGGGCGGGGGTTTGCACCGCCCAGCGCAGCACTCGCATGTCATCCCGATGGCCGCGGGTGACGATGACGATATATGCGGGTTCCCCCGGCGAGAGCCTGGCCATAGCCCGGTCAAAATCCTCCGCCATCACTTCGCGGGCTTCGGGAAAGCGCTCGCGGTTGGCATAGGCTTCGCGGTCATCCACTACCGTGACGTCGAAACCGGCGCTTCGGGCTGTCTTGTAAAGATTTACTGAAACGTGGCCTGCTCCGAAAATATAAAGTAATGCTTGAGGCAGCACGGGTTCGATGAAAACATCGAGCGTGCCGCCGCAGACCAGGCCGGTATCGTACTTCGGGTTCTGGTTGAGGTTGAAAGAGAGCGTGCGGGGTTTTTCGCTCTCCATGACTTCACGGGCCGCCTGCCAGACGTCGGCCTCAACGCAGCCTCCGCCGATGGTGCCTACGATGGAGCCATCGTCGCGGACCAGCATCTTGGCGGTCTCAAACGAGGGCACCGAGCCGCGCACGTTTACGATGGTGGCCACGGCGCCGCGCCGGCCCGACTGGCGCAGCTTGACGATTTCTTCGTAGATATCCATCCCCAGCGATTATCCTCGGGGGCGGAAGGCCGAGTCAATCGCCTGACTTTTACCAGACCACGGCCTGGGCCAACTAAGACGGATCTTGAGTCGGGAAGGAGCGAAGTTACACAATCAGCTTCCGGGAGCATGCGCAGGGGGTTGCTTCCGGCGCTTACCTGGCGGCGTAAACGGCTTCTTTCCAATACGCCTGGTGGCCGTGGTAGTCGTCGTCGGGAAGATTGGCGATGATGAGGCGTTTGAGCTGAAGTTCGTCAGCGGAGCCGCCCTGGATTTTGTACACCACTTCGCCACCCGGCTTGATCAGCAGCGTGTACGGCACGGCGGCATTCCACTTGGGATCGAAGGCGGCGAGCAGGCTGTAGAGATCGGTTGATCCGAGAATCAGATTGGTGCTGGTGGCATGTTCGGCGTCGAGCGCCTTGAGGACTCCTGCCTGCTCATCCGGATAGTTGATGCTGACGGTCACCAGATCGAAAGCGCGATGGCCATACATGCGGTACATGGTTTCAAAGGCAGGCAATTCTTCGCGGCAGGGGCCGCACCAGGTGGCCCAGAAATCCACCAGCAGGAGCTTGCCGGTGGAATTTTGACGCAGGGCCTTGAGATCATCAGCGGTGACCGGCTTCAAATTGACAGGCTGCTTCTCGATTCGCTCCATCTCAGCCTGCCGGCCGGCTTCTTTGTAGATCCACTTGATGGAGCAACCGATGGAAGGCGTGGCCGCGACCGGCACTGGCTTGCCGGCCAGCAGCGCGTCGAGGGCGTTACGCGCATCGCGAATCGTCACCAAAGGCTCGCGAATGTTGTTATCCACGCGCCCTTCGTAACGCAGCTTGCGGGCGGCATCGAAGATGAACAGGTGCGGAGTCGCGGTGGGGCCGTAGGCGATGGCGACTTTCTGGTCGTCGCCGTCATAAAGATAGGGAAAGTCGAAGTGGCGGTAGGCAGCGCGAATTTTCATCTCGTCGAGCGAATCGCCCACGTCGGTATAGCCCATTTCATCGAGGCGCACGGCGTTGGGATTATTCGGCTCGATGGCCACGACTTGAACTCCGCGCTCTTTGTAGTCTTTCTCGATCTGGTTGATGCGGGTCTCGTAGAGCTGCGAGGTCGGACAATGATTGCAGATGAAGGCGATGACCAGGACTTTCGCACGGGCGTAGTCCTTGAGGCAGTGAGTATTGCCATCCACGCCGGGCAGGCAGAAGCCGGGGGCGGAAGAACCGATGGCCAGGGTAGGATGGGAAGGAGCATCGTCGGCGGGTGAGAACGCCGGAAACACGAGCGTGACAAAAACCGCCAGCCCGGTGACAAAACCGTTTTTACAGCGGCGGACAGTGTGGGGGAGGCGTTGCATCTGAAGAATTTTACACAATTCCTCCTTATTCAAATGGCGCATTCGAATGGCGGCGCCTTCGAAGGCTTCACGAAAGGCTTTTAAGCGCAGCGATCCCACAGGAAGGGAGGGCGGGGAGTCGAGCTCTGAAGCGGCCCGGGGGACGACCCGAGGCCGCGGCCTTAGCCACGCCCATAGAAGCTGGTTGTGCTAGCTTGGTGGCTTCGCATTACGGGAGAGAGCGTTTATGAAAGCTGTCCGCATTCACGAATTCGGCGGGCCCGAGGTATTGCGCTATGAAGATGTGCCGGACCCACGGCCGCGCAAAGACCAGGTGCTGATCCGGGTAAAGGCCTGCGCGCTGAATCACCTCGATCTTTGGGTGCGCATGGGCGTGACCGGCTCTCCGCTGCCGCACATTCCGGGCAGCGATGTCGCCGGCGAAATCGTGGAGGTCGGCGAATATCTCAGCGGCTTTCGCCCGGGGCAGCGCGTGCTGCTGGCGCCCATGGCCTTTTGCAATCATTGCGAAAAGTGCACCGCCGGCCTGCAGAACCAGTGCGCCCAGTTCAGCGTGTTGGGCAACGCAGTCGAAGGCGGAGATTGCGAATTGATGGCCGTGCCGGCGGTCAATGTAATTCCCATTCCTGATACGCTGGGCTTCAATGAAGCCGCCAGCGCGCCGCTGGTCTTTCTGACGGCATGGCACATGCTGACCGGACGGGCGAACCTGCGGCCGGGGCAAACGGTGCTGATTCTGGGTGCGAACTCGGGAGTGGGAATTGCCGCCATTCAGATTGCCAAGTTCTTCAACGCCATCGTAATCACCACCGCGGGCGACGACCGGAAGATGCAGAAGGCGCGCGAGCTCGGCGCAGACTACGTGATCAACCACTACCAGCAGAAAATTTCAGCGGAAGTGCGAAGGATCACCGGGAAGGCCGGCGTAGATATTGTGCTCGAGCATGTGGGCGCAGCCACCTGGGAGGAGAGCGTGAAATCTCTGAAGCCCGCCGGAACGCTGGTGACTTGCGGCGCCACGACCGGGCCGGCGGTGAGCTTGGATCTTCGGTTTGTGTATTCCCGGCAGCTGGCGTTGCTTGGGTCTTACATGGGAACGATGGGCGAGCTATATGAAGTGTTGCAGCACGTATTCAGCGGCCGGCTGCGGCCGGTGGTGGACCGAGTTTTTCCTTTGAGCGAGGTGCGTGCCGCACACGAATACATGGCGAACAGCAAGATGTTCGGGAAGATTGTGATGAACCCGTAGCGGCTCCGAATCCGCCCTTTCCAAGCACCTAGGACACGGAGAGCGCGGAGGCAAGCGTGCTATGAATTGTTGCCGTCCCGGCGCTTGAGGGTGGGCCGCTGGTCGTCGTCGTTATTGTCGCCGCCGCGGTTGCCGTGCGAGGCGCGGCGCAAGGTAGGCCGGTTTTCTTTGCCGTTATTGATCTTGTGGCGGTTCTCGAGTTCCGCCAGGCGCGCCTTTACGTTTTCAAAGTCCGAGGTATCCACTTTGTATTGGGCGCGCGGCGGCAGCAGGGTGTTGATCTCCTGCTGCGACTTTTCAATACGGTCAGGGGTCTGCGGATGGGTCTCAAAGGCCTTGGCGATTGCGCCCGGCTTCTTCTTTTCGAGTGCCTCCACTTTCTCAAAAAAAGCGATGAAAGCCTGCGGGTCGTAGCCAGCCTTATACATGTATTGCACGCCGAGGTAGTCGGCCTGGGCCTCAAAAGCGCGAGAGAACTTGAGGAAGGTGAGGGGCAGGGCGAGGCCGGCGGCCTCATATCCGGCATAGCCGACCGGGCCGCCGATCATGATCAGGGGAATCGAAGCCAGGTTCATCAGCTCGCCACGGGTGTTCTCGCGAGCGGCGTGGCAGGCAGCGACGTGGGCAATTTCGTGGGCCATCACGCCGGCGAGCTCGGCTTCGTTATCGGCGGCGAGAATCAGGCCCGAATTCACATAGAAAAAGCCGCCGGGCAGAGCGAACGCGTTGATGCTGTCGGAATCAATCACCTTGATGGTGAAAGGCACTTGCGCGTCAGAGTTGCGCACCAGGTTCTGGCCGACGCGATTGATGTACTCGGTGACCACCGGGTCTTTGACCATCTTGCTGGTCGTTTCAACTTGCTGGGCGTACTGCCGGCCCATGGCGATCTGCTTCTCAATGCTGTACCAGTTGCCCAGGCCACGGCCGCAGCCGACATTGCGGTTGCCGATGGCGCCCAGGTCGCGAATGCTGCCATCGTGATAGACCTTGAGCGGCTGCGGCGGGGAAGCCTGCGAGCTGGAAGTGGCGCCGGCCAGAGCGGCGCCGCCCAGGGCAAGAACCAGCGGCGCAAGAAATATCGTGATCCGATAAAACATGGAGACACCTTCGGCGAGGACCTACTAGGTTAGAAGTCAGCGGAGGGGAAAGAGTTTTCCGCCGGGCGAGGCTTTTTGATTGGCCAGGAAGGACACGACGCGACACGTAAGGAGAAACGTCTTCATCAGCCGCTGACGCCCGGGCCCCAGAAATAGGCGATAGTCAGGCCGATCATGATGACAACGGTGGCCCAAGCGACGAGATTGTAAAACGGCGAGTTGGTATGCTCGCCCATCAAGCGCTTGTTGTTCACCAGCAGCAACATGAAAATAAGCACGAAGGGCAAGACGATCCCATTCACCACCTGGGAGAGAATTGCGATCTTGATGAGCGGCAGGTTAGGGGTGAGAATCACGCCGGCGCCGGCCACGATCAAAATCGTATAAAGCCAGTAGAAGACGGGCGCGTCCTTGAAACCCTTGCCCACGCCGGATTCAAAGCCCAGCCCCTCGCAGACGGTGTAGGCAGTGGAGAGTGGCAGGATGGATGCCGCAAACAGCGAGGCGTTGAACAGCCCCATGGCAAAGAGAATGTAGGCATAGTCTCCGGCGAGAGGATGCAGGGCCTGGGCGGCGTCTTTCGCGTCGGAAATGTTGTGAAAGCCGTGCACATAGAGCGTGGCGGCGCAAGCCACGATGATGAACCACGCGACCACATCAGTGAAAATGCAGCCGCTGATGACGTCAAGCTGCGAGGCTTTGTACTGCCGCTCGGTGACGCCTTTTTCGACCACGGAGGACTGCAGGTAAAACTGCATCCAGGGAGCGATGGTGGTGCCGATCACCCCGATGACCATATAGAGATAATCCGGGTGAGAGAACATTTGATGCGGCGGCGGTTTGACCGTGGCCAGCAGGGCCTCGATCCATTGCGGCTTGGCCAAAACTCCGGCAAAGATGTAGGTCACATAAAAAAATGATGCGGCCAGGAACACCTTCTCCACCGTTTTGTACTGCCCTTTCACCACGATCAGCCAGACGATGACGGCGCAGACGGGCACGGTGATGTACTTGGAAAGACCGAAGAGCTCCAGACTGCCGGCAATGCCGGCAAACTCGCCGACCACGTTGCCGAAGTTGGTGAGCAGAATTCCGATCATCATGAAGAAAGTGATGCGGAAGCCGAATTCTTCACGAATCAGATCGCTCAGCCCTTTGCCGGTGACGGCGCCCATGCGGGCACAGATTTCCTGAATCACGATCAGGGAGAGCGTGACCGGAATCATGGTCCAGAGCAGCATGTGACCGAACTGCGCTCCGGCCTGGGAGTAAGTCAGGATGCCGTTGGCGTCGTTATCAACGTTGGCGGTAATGAAGCCGGGGCCGACG
Source organism: Terriglobales bacterium (assembly GCA_035517775.1). GTDB lineage: Bacteria > Acidobacteriota > Terriglobia > Terriglobales > Acidobacteriaceae > DATIYF01. The sequence continues at coordinate 34,202 of DATIYF010000024.1, read as the reverse complement.
ACGGCGAGAAACAGAACGATGCGAACTTTCCAGCGCCTTAGAAATTTCTTGGGCATAGCCGTCTGTCATTGCCAGCAGAGCCACAACGAGGCAACAGAATAAATGGATTTCAAACTTAGGAACAGATAGAAGCGCGGCACTTCCGGGCAAGCACGATTAGTTCAGAGCCGGTTGAGGAAAGCGGTGCAGGTTTTGGCCAGCTCGGCGATCACCTGTTTGAGGTCATCGGGGGGAGGGTTCTGCTTCGCCGCCTCTGCGGCCAGGGCGAGGGCGGTGGCATCGCGCACCGCCGAGCGGACCCGCCGCAAGTGGGAGATGGCGGTGGAGTAGGCGATGATCAGCAGCAGGCCGGCGATTACGAACAGGGTGGCGGCCCGGAGGCAGGTGTAGCAGAAGACAATGGGCCCGGCGATCAGCGCGGCCAGGGTCGCGCCCAGAAACAGGGCCATGGTTTCGCGGCGGCCCAAATCAAAGGCGAAGCTGGGGTAGCGGCGCTGGATTTCGAGCAGGTCGCCGGTCACTTCGGTGGGATGATCGCCCAGCCAATACTTCTTCTTGGGGTGCGAGCTGTACCATTCGCTGATGGTTTTATCGCGATTGTGGCGGTGCCAGCGGATAAAGGAGCGCCAGGAGAGCCATTTCCAAAGATCGATAGGTAGGTAAGCGATCGCGGCAAGAATCTGGCCGGTCACATAGCAGGCCCCGAGCACGAAGATGAGCGCCATCCAGCCGGGCATTTCATAGGGCTGAAGAAGGTCGCTCAATTGCTGGAAGGAGATGCGGTGGGAGATCACCCCTATGCCGAGGAAGACCGCGCCCGGAAGGGCGTAGCCGAAAATATCGCGCAGCAACAGAAAGCTTTTGACCAGCTCTGCAAAAAAGCCGGGCCAGCTTTGCACTCCATCGCTGGAATTGCCTGACGCTCCAGCCATTGGCGGCGCACTGTATAACAGCGCCGGGCGCAGCGTCAATAGAGAAAGAGAAAAGGGAGTGGTCAGTTTCGCGGGGGCCCAGCAAAACCATTGCACCACGAAGGAGACCACTCCCAGAAAAAAACAGAGGCACTGTAAAGAACTGTAAATGCTTCGGCCCGCAATGGCACGGCAGGAACCTTCGCGTGCCCGGGGATGACCAAAATCCCTGGCGCAAAATCCACCCATTTAGGCTAGAGTGGCATCCAAGGAATTAATTTCTTCGCGCTCCCGCCATGAAACGCCGCCCCGAACTCGATGCTGCCCGAGGCCTAATGCTGGTCTGGATGACGCTCACCCATTTGCCCACCCGGGCCAGCGCTTATGCCAACCAGACCATTGGGTTCGTTTCCTCGGCAGAGGGCTTCATTTTTCTTTCCGCGCTGTTTACGGGGTTGATTTATTTCCGGCTTTCGGAGCGCGAGGGCTTAGCTGCGATGCGGCGCAGGCTGTTTACGCGAACCGTACGGCTCTACATTTACCACGCCCTGCTGCTGGCCTTCGCCTTTATTGTGGCGGTGCCGATCGCCGCCCGGGGCAACCGGCCGAATCTCTATTACCTGCTGGATTTTTACTTCCTGGCGGGGGCAAAGCGCGCCATTGTGGATGGGGCGCTGCTGATCTACCGGCCGCCGCTGCTGGATATTCTGCCCATGTACATCCTGTTTCTCATTATGACGCCCGCCGTACTCGCGATTGGCATGAAGAAGGGATGGAAATGGGTGCTCGCGCCGTCGTTTTGCGTGTGGGTGTTTGCTCAGTTCGGCCTGCGCGAAATGGCGTACGGACTGGCCAGCCGAATGTTTGGCCTGCAGATTCCTCTGAATGAGATGGGCGCCTTCGACCTTTGGGCCTGGCAGTTCCTTTGGGTGCTGGGGCTGTGGTTCGGGGTGCGTTGGGCCAAGGATGACCTGCCGGTGCAGGAATGGGCCCGGAAACTGCTGGTGCCCGCGGCCATGGTGGCCCCGGTGCTCCTGGTATTGCGCTACGCGGTGGGGAACGGCATTGAACTGGGCATCTTCGAGGTGTGTTTCGACAAATGGCACCTGGGGGTGGTCCGCCTGGTGAACTTTGCGGCGCTTTCGGTGCTGCTGATCCGCTTCCCGGCGGTCTTGCGCAGCATTTCGGTGCGCCCTCTGGTCATGATGGGCCGGGCCTCCCTGCAGGTGTTTTGCGCCCATCTGCTGTTCTGCTTCGCCGGGCTGACGCTGATGGGCAACGCCAACATGCTGAGCGGGCCGGAGCAGGCCATCATGCTGGTGGCGACTTTCGCCGGCCTGGTGCTGGTGGCCGAGGCTTTTGCCAAAGATAAGAGCCGGGGCAACCGGGGAGCGCTGGCCAACAGCCTGGCTGGATTGTTTGCTTCGGACCGGAATTAAGCCGCCGAGGCCTCTTCCACTTAAAAAATCAGAGCGCAGCGCCGGTTTCTTGTCGCAGCCGGGCGATATCCCGGGCAGGCGCATTGCCAAAGAACCGGCTATATTCGCGGCTGAACTGGGAGGCGCTCAAATATCCCACCTGCTGGCTGGCGCCGCCCGCGTCCATCAGGGTAGAGAGCATGAGACGGCGAGCCTCCTGCAGGCGAAGCACTTTCTGGTAGTGCAGCGGGCTCATCGAGGTGACTGATTTGAAGTGCTCGTGGAAGGAAGAAACACTCATGTGCACCCGCTCGGCCAGTTCTTCGATCTTGACCGGCTGGGAAAAATTGGCCCGGAGCCAGGAGATGGCGCTGGCCACGCGATGCACGCTGGATTCGGCCAGACCCATTTGGGCCACGCGCACGCCCATGGGGCTGCGCAGCAGGCGGATAAGAATTTCCTCGAGCACCAGGGGAGCGAGCAGTTCAGCATCGCCGGGGTGGGCGAGGCACTCCATCAACCTGATAGCGGCACTCATCATGCTGGCCTGGGCTGGGGCGAGGTAAACCGCGCGCCGCTCCTGCACCGGAGGCAAGCCCTGGGGATAGACCTTCAAGACCAGGTCGGCGATCTTGTGCGGATCGAGATCGAGCCGCAGGGCCAGGTAAGGTTCAGCATGGCTGGCGCGCGTGACCTGGGCAGCCACGGGCAGCGCCACCGAGAACACGATCATGCGCGAGGCATCGTATTCATAAACCTCCTGCCCCACGATGACCGTCTTCGCGCCCTGGGCAACCATGCATAGCGAAGGCAAACTCAAAACATGCGAGCACTCGGTGTTGCTGCGGGAAGAGCGGCTGGCGTGTGCGCCCGGGATGCGCAGCTTGAAACTGCCGTCGTGAGGGGCGTAAGCGGCGATCAGGCGGGCCAGTTTCTCGGCGCCAGGCCCTGGGGCCCGCACCGCCTGCCGCAAAGGCGCCAGCTTGCCGTTACCTCTCATGCGCGGTGAACACCTCTTTGGCGATCATGATAGCGCTGACCGCGCAGGGCCAGCCCGAATAAAAGGCCAGATGGGTGATGGCTTCGACCAATTCCTCTTGCTTTACGCCGTTTTCCACGGCCTTGCCGAGGTGAAAGCGCAGCTGATCCGGGCGATGCAAAGCCACCAGCGCGGCCACAGTGATCAGACTGCGGTCACGCCTGGACAGTTCCTTTCTTTCCCACACATCGGCAAAAAGCACCTGGTCGGTCAATTGCGCCAGCTTAGGCGCGATCTCGCCGAACATCTTCCCGGCTGCTGAAGGCTCTTTCGTCATGCTCTTCCTCCTAGTGTTTCAGCGGTAGGTCAGAGCCTCAATCGCTTCCGGATAGCGCGCTCCTTCCACGTGGATCTTTGCGGCCGCGCTTTCAATCTCGCGCAAATCCTCGGGCGTGAGTTCGACCGAAACCGCTCCCAGGTTCTCTTCCAGGCGATTGAGTTTGGTGGTACCCGGGATGGGAACGATCCACGGCTTCTGCGCCAGCAGCCAGGCGAGCGCGACCTGGGCGGGTGTGGCCCGCTTCCGCTTGGCCAACGCTCCCAGTAGGTCCACCAAGGCCTGGTTGGCCTTGAGCGCTTCCGGGGTAAAGCGAGGCAGAGTACTGCGGAAGTCGTTGCTCTCAAATTTTGTGCCCTGGTCCATGGCTCCGGTCAGAAACCCCTTGCCCAGAGGGCTATAGGGAACGAAGCCGATGCCCAGTTCCTCCAGCAACGGCAGTACCTCTTCTTCCGGACGTCTCCACCACAGCGAGTATTCACTCTGTACGGCCGTGACCGGTTGCACGGCGTCAGCTCGGCGGATCGTTCTGGCTGCGGCTTCCGACATGCCGAAGTGCTTCACTTTGCCCTGCTGAATCAGGCCCTTCACGGCCCCGGCGACCTCTTCGATGGGCACCTCGGGATCAACCCGGTGCTGGTAGAAGAGATCAATGGCCTCCACTTTGAGCCGCTTGAGCGAGGCCTCAGCTACTTGCTGGATGCGCTCCGGACGGCTGTCCAGGCCTGCAAAGCCCGACGATCCATCGGGCTTAAGCTTGAAGCCGAATTTGGTGGCGATGACAACTTTTCCACGGAATGGGGCCAGAGCTTCGCCCACAAGTTCCTCGTTTGTGAATGGTCCGTACACTTCGGCGGTATCGAAGAATGTGACACCACGATCCACGGCGGCGTGGATCAACGAGATCATTTCCTGCTTGTCTTTTGGCAGGCCGTAGGAAAAGCTCATTCCCATGCAACCCAGCCCCAGGGCTGAGACTTCCAGATTGCTCTTGCCAAGTTTGCGTTTCTGCATTGCCGCTCCTACTGTGCTTTGATCTTCAAACTGGATTCAGAATAGCCTCTGCGGTGTTTCGTTCTTTGCCTAGTTCGATGAAGTTCTTGCCTGATTCTCCGAGCGGAAGGAGGGGCGAAATCGAGTGCCGCCCCAGGGCTAGAGTTTTGCGCGCAGCAGGCTGATGACATCGTCGGAGGTGATGACGCCGGTCAGCTTCTTGTTTTCATCCACCACCGGCAGGGAAAGAAGGTTGTACTTGTCAAAAAGCTCGGCGACTTCGTTCTCCTTGGCGCCCGCCGGGCAGGAAATCAGCGGCTCCTGAGCCAGAGAAAGCAAAGGAGAATCAGCGTCGGCGAGCACGATCTTCGCCAGCGGCACAGCGCCCACCAGGGTTTCCTTGGAATCTATCAGGTAGATGGTGCTGACGGTTTCGACGCCGCCCTCGAAATGGCGCAGGGCCTCCACCGCGTCGCGAGCCTTGGCGTGCAGCGGAAGGGCCAAGAACTCGGTATTCATGCGCCCGGCGGCGGTGTCTTCACCGAACTCGAGCAGGTCGGCGACCTCTTTGCGCTCCTCGGGCTGCATTTCCTGCAAGATTTCCGAGGTACGCTCTTCCGGCAGGTCGGCCAGCAGATCGGCGGCGGCGTCCGGGTTCATCTCCTCGACGATTTCCGCCGCGCGCTCCGAGTCGAGCGACTCGACGATGGACTTCTGCACCTTGGGCTCGACTTCCTCCAGTGCTTCGGCCGCCACCCCTTCGTCGAGGGTCTCAAACACGGCCTCCCGCTCCGCCGGGGCGAGATCCTCGATGATGTCGGCGATATCAGCAGGGTGCAGGCGGGCCAGGCGCTCGTGCGAAATGCGCAGCTTCACCCGGCGGGCGGGGTCGGTCTCGATCAGGTCCACGAACTCCCAGGGAATGAGCCGGGGCGGAATTTTGGCCAGCAAAGCGCGCAGGGCCAGCATGGGAACCACGCCTTTGAGCAGGCGGCGGATGGCGCCGCGCACGCCCACATCCACGGAGCCGACGCGCAACACCGGGCGGTTCTGGCTGACCTCCTGATTGAGATCCACGTCATTGACCCGCACCACCTTGCGGCCGTGGACGTCGATAATCTGCTGATCGAGCAGGTCGCGCTCCAGCAGCAAGAGGCCCTCGGCGCCATTCAGCGGGGCCCAGGTAGTAGAGGAAGTGGTGGCATAGATGCCGCCCTCCACAGAACCGACAAAAATCGAGGGCAGCATGCGGTCGCCGGCCCTGGTTCGCACCACATACATGCTGACGCGCGAGCGATCCTCCTGCGGGGCCAGGGCCAGCTCGCGCAGGCGGCCGCACTGGCCCCCGGCGCTGTCAAACACCGGAGCGCCCAGAAGTTCGGTGAGCGCCAGTCCAGCCATGGGCAGAGCATACTCAAGTGACAAGCGGGAATCCAGATGGAAGAGAATTTTTTGTTGGGCGGAATGAGCTGCGGACGGGCTTGATCCTTAAATTGCACTTCCCGCCTGAAGTCCGCTCTCTTCTTCCCGGTTCGTTAGTTCTGAGATGCCAGTTCCCGGTTCTCAGTTTTGGGCTATGATGCGAGGGCGAGAGTGCTATGAAAGCTTTATGGCGCGGGTAATTGGCGTAGATGTGGGCGGCACCAAGGTAGCAGCCGGACTGGTGGATGAGACCGGGGCCATTCTGGCCGAACACCGCGCTCCCATGGCGGCAAACGGAAGCGCCGAACAGGGTTTGGCGGCCGTCGCCGGCGCCATTGATGCCCTGCTGCGGCAGTCGCCACCGGGTTCGCTGGCTGGTATAGGCATCTGCGCACCCGGCCCTCTGGACCCAAGCACCGGGGTGGTGCTGAACCCTCCCAATGTGCCCTGCTGGCGTAACTTCCCCCTTCTCGACCAGGTAGCCAAAATCTACGGCGTGCCGGTCAAGGTGGATAACGACGCCAACGCGGCGGCGCTGGCGGAAACCTTATGGGGGGCGGGCCGGGGCTACCGCCATGTATTTCTGGCGACGATTGGCACCGGCATCGGAACGGGCATTGTTTTTGATGGCCGCATCTATCACGGGCGTACAGGCGCGGCGGGCGAGGGCGGCCACATGAGCGTTGACTACCGCGGGCCGGCCTGCGCCTGCGGCAAACCCGGCTGCATAGAAGTGCTGGCCTCCGGCTCGGCCATCGCGAAGAGAGCGCGCGCCAAGCTGGCGGCTCAGCCAAACCCGAATTCCTGCCTGCTGAAGCTGGCCGGCGGAGAGATTGATCGCGTGAGCAGTGAGATGGTCGGCAAAGCCTATGCCGCCGGCGACCCGGTGGCCGGTGAGACCATCCACGAAACCCTGCAATTACTGGCGCTCTGGCTCAGCAACGTGGTGGACCTGCTCGATCCAGATGTGCTGATCATGGGCGGAGGCGCTTCCTGCCTGCTGCAGCCGCTCTTTGCCGACCTGCGGGCGCAACTGGCTGACTTTTGCGTAAATCCCCGGAGCAGCGAAATTCCCCTGGTCATCGCCCGCTACGGCGCCGAGGCCGGCATTGCGGGAGGAGCAGCGCTCTGCTTCGCCGATCTGACTCCAGAGACAGCGGAGACAGGACCTTCCCTGCGGCGGTGAAAGCCGGGCCGGCCAGGCCTTTCCCTTCCGGCCGCAGTTCCAGATTGGTCAAAGTTCTTCACCCGGAAGCATTTCCTGCTTGACTTGACGAAAGGAATGGTTGATAAGCAGATCAGGTCCTCCCCTTACATAGAACAACCCACCCGTCGCGCTCGGCTTCTTAATGATTGCGCGGGCCTTGGGCTTGGGGAGGCACGAGATGGAACTGTTGGTTTTGATGGTAGCGTTGATATTGCTCGGGTCGTCTATTCCAGCCAACGATCATGTAGCTTTCAGGCGCTGACAAGCCGGGGCAGCCTGTGAACTTCCGCGGCAGCCGAGGCCTCTCGGCTGTGCAAGGGGCTATTTTTCCCTTCCTGGTTACAGTGGTGACGCGCATCACCTGGAGCGGTGACAGCCGACACCGCAATCGCACCCCCAACGCTGGCACACTATCTACTGCCAGAGGCACGGGAATCCTCCTGAAAGTTCCCTCACGGGAGGCATCCCGGGGAGGTCTTTATGACAGCCCTGTCTCTTCTGATTGCGGCGATTCTCATCGTGGCCGGGGGAATCCTGCTCTTTGCCGCTGTTCCCGCGGTTCGCGCCTACTGCACTTATCATGGCAAGCGCCTGGTCACCTGCCCGGAGACGCACAAGACCGAATCCGTGGATGTGGCGGCCAGGGTGGCGGCGCTGAGCACCCTTTTCGGCGAACCGAAGCTGCGCCTGGATCGCTGCTCGCGTTGGCCCGAGCGCCGGGATTGCGGGCAGGATTGCCTGCAGCAGGTGGAAACCGACCCGGACAACTGCCTGATCTGGAACATCGTATCGAACTGGTATGAAGGGCAGAGGTGTGTGTATTGCAAGAAGCGGTTCGCTCCTATGAAACACCTCGATCATCCTCCAGCCCTGCTGGGGCCCGATGACAAAACCGTCGAGTGGAACCAGTTCCAGCCGGAAAGACTTCCCGAGATCTTATCCATCTACAAGCCCGTCTGCTGGAACTGCCACATCGCGGAGACGTTCCGCCATGTGCACCCGGAGCTGGTGGTGGAACGGAACCGGGACGTACATCACACCGTCTGAAGCGCCCCCATCGCCAGAAAGGAGGAGCTCCATGAAACGCACGAGACGCGTGATCATTCTGGCCGCCGCAGTCCTGGCGCTGATGTTATGGGCCGCCCCGCAATCCGCGAGCCAGGACGAGCACGAGGTGATCACGGTAAAGAGCGCCGAGAGCAACAATGGCGTGGTGATCGTTCGGGCCGAGGCTAACAAGGTTGCCTTCGAGCTGCAGTGCAACCAGCAGATGCTGAGCTGCACCAGCCTGCACCCAGGCCAATACGTTATGGTCCGGTTGCCGAAAAACTGGGGTATTTATATCTGCGCCAACGTGAATATCTATCAGATGGCTGAGGATTCCACAGCGCTCGGCGACCCGGTGGGCCAATACTGCGTGATCGAGAAGTGAGACCAGGGTGCAGGCGGCACCCGGCGGGATGTAGAGGGGAGTTGTCGCAGTAGCTACCTGCCATGTATCCTTGCGGTGACATCTGGCGGTTCTTGTTTTACCTTACTCTCTATGCCCGCGAATAAAGAGAAGGAAAGCAAACCCTTCCTCTGGGTCATAACCGTGGTACTGCTGGCCTTGGCCGCGTGGATGTACTTTCGCCGATAGCGGGCCAGCGCAGGCGTGCGAGATTCGGCCCCCGGCGGCGAACCTGGCCCTGCCGGAGCGGCCCTATTGCCGGCTGTCCCTCCTGCAGCAGCGCCTGCAAAGACCTGACCTGAAAGTTCACTCCTGCTTGCAAGTCCCGGCTTCGGCTGCGTTCTATCCTAAGAAGCGCTTCCGGGTATAAAAATGGCCTGATGGAGAAGTGTCATGAGAATCCTTACATCGCTGATTGCAGTTCTGGTCCTTGCCGGCACTGTGCTGCCACAAGACCGCCCCACGCTCACGGCGCAGCCCAACACGGTGTTTGCCGGGGGCGATGGAAAATTCGAAGCCGATCCCGATACGGCAGTGATCCAGTTCAATATTTCGGCGCAGGAGAGCACTTCGCGCGCGGCCTACGATCGCGCCTCGAAGGCCGCCGAGCAGATACGCGAGCTGTTGCGCAACCATGGGATCGAGCCCAAGACCGCGCAGTTCGGATATTTTTCGCTGGAGCCGGTGTACGACTACAAGAATTCGAAGCGGAAGCTGGCCGGCTATCAGGTAAACGCCAATGTCACTTTGAAGTTGAAAGACTTTTCAAAGATCGCGCCGATTCTGGAGCAGTTGGCAGACCTGGACGTGACCGCCGACCAAAACCTCACCTATACGTTGGACGATATGGAGGCCGCCAAGGCAAAGGCCGTGGAAGATGCTTACCGCAGGGCGCGCGACGCGGCCGCGGCAGTGGCCCGGGCCAGCGGCAGAACTCTGGGAGAACTCTCTTATGCTTCGGTGGATACCTCTGAGCCCCCCCCGGTGCGGCCGCTGATGAGGATGAGCACGGTCCAAGCACAGATTCAGCCCGCGCCTACGGCAGAGTTCAGCCCGCAGCAGATCACGGTAACAGCGCATGTGAGCGCGCTGTTTACGTTGAAGTAAGAGCTGGCAGCTCTTTTCTGGGATGGGCCACAGAGGACGCGGAGGACACAGAAGTAAGGGATATCTCCCGCGCCTACGTCCTTGGCCGTGGAATGCGGCTGCTGTCTAAAGGCACGTCGCGCTGGATGACCATCTCCAGGGTGGTTCCGGGCTCCATGCGAACGTCGTTGCCACGAGTGAGCATGGCGATGGCTGTTCCCACCGCCCCGCCCACGCCCGCGCCGATTCCTGCGCCCTTCAGACCGCCGCTGGTGACGGCGCCGATGGCAGCGCCGGTTGCTGCCGTGCTGGCCGCCGTCCCGACCTTCTTGCCGGTTTGGCCATCTTCCTGAATGGTGCCCTCGGAGTCTTTGACCGAAGTTCTTTCCGCGCCAGGCACATTCTCCACCGCACCCGGCAGCATCACGGTGTAGCCGCTGGGATAGATAAGCGTAGTGAAGTGAATCAGGATCTCGGCCCGGCCCTTGACCCGTCCGCCGCGCTGTACACGGCTGATTCGCCCCTGCACGTAGGTTCCCGCGGGAATGATGATGCGCTCATTCTGTACCACGGGAAACGTGGTCCGGGCGTAGACGGCGTCGCCTTCCTTCGCGTTCTTGGTGGAAATCGCCTGCTTCAATTCCAAAGGGACCCTGGTTCCAGCCGGGATGATGAGCTGGGCGGAATCGCCGGACGTGGCCGGACTTTTGGAGGCGGCAGGCGGCGCCTCCTGGGCCAGCGCGAAGGAAGCAAGCAGCAATAGAAGCAGGCAGATACGCATGGAGTTTCTCCCCGAGCGGAAAGCCCAAACCCGAACAATTTACACCCTATGCCTCTACGATGCTGCCCGCGGGCGGTTTTGTTGGATGGCTGGTTTCTGCGGCATCACTTATAGATCAGATATTTCTGGCGGAGCTGCTCGAACTTCTCCAGCGGTTCTTGCCAGTCCTGTGCGATGCGGCGGGCATCCTGGCCCTGCAGGATGGCGTCATAGACCGCCTGGTTGAGCAAAAGCTCGGTCATGCGCTCCATGTGGTATTGCTGCGGATAAAGCTTGTGCAGGGCCGAGGCCAGCTCAATTCCAAGCTCCGGTGCGTCAAGCGAGTTGCGGCTGGTGAGAAGAATATTCACGCCCTGGCAGGGCTGGCCGGAATAATTGCTGGCGCTGGGGATGAAGCTGACGGGCACAAAGCGCACTCCGGAAATCTGGCGGGCGTTCAGGTAGGCGGCCAATTCGCGGGAGTTGATCCAGGGAGCGCCCAGCAGTTCGAAGGGGGTATCGGTGCCGCGGCCGACCGAGACGTTGGTGCCTTCCACCAGGCCGACGCCAGGATAAAGCGCGGCCTCGGTCAGGCTGCGGAGATTAGGCGAAGGATTGACCCATGCCAGCCCGGTCGAGTCGTACCAGTCGCCCCGCATCCAGCCGGCCATGGGCACGACCGTCAGCTTGGCTCCAATGTGGCGCTCGGCGTTGAACATCTGCGCCAGCTCTCCCATAGTCATGGCATGGCGCACGGGCACAGAAAAGTAGTTCACGAAGCTCTCATGCCCCGGCTCTGAGATGGGGCCTTGCACGAATGAGCCCGTGACCGGATCGGGGCGGTCGAGCACGATAATTTCGATTCCGGCCCTGGCGGCGGCCTCGAGAAAATATCCCAGCGTAGTTTCGTAAGTGTAGAAGCGAACGCCGGCGTCCTGAATGTCCAGCACGACGGCGTCGAGACTCTTCAGCACATCCGGCGGAGGGCGGCGGGCGGCATCGGTGGCGCCATAAACGCTGTACACCGGAACGCCGGTGGCTGCGTCTTTGCTGTTGCCGATTGCGGTGGTATCGAGCGCGCCGGTCACGCCGTGCTCCGGGCTGAAGATGGCTTCGAGAGAAACGCCGGGCGCATGTGCCAGTACATCAATGGTGCGGCGGCCCTGGGAATCTATCCCCGTTTGATTGGTGAGCAGGCCGACTTTGCGGGCGCCTGTTTCTTTGCGCAATTCGGCGAAGTCGTGCGCTTCCAGAATGTCAATGCCCGTCTGCACAGCGCCATTGCGCACGGCAATCCGTCGTGCGGCGGTCTGGGTTTCGTTGTAGCCGGTAATGCTTTCGAGACGCAGTTCGTCTTTCTCGGCGACGGTAAGGGGCAGGGCCGCGGCTACCGCGGTAGCGATTTCAGAGCGCAGCGCGACTGCGCTTCCCTTCCCGCGCGGATGCACGGCGTTGGCGAGAATGATGATGAAGGTCCGGGTGGTGGGGTCAATCCATAACGAGGTGCCGGTAAATCCGGTGTGGCCGAAAGAGCCAACCGGCAGCAATTCGCCGCGATTGGAGGAAAAGGGCGAGTCAATATCCCAGCCCAGGCCGCGCAGCACCTGAGCGGTGGGCGGCTGTTGCGGGGTAGTCATTTTTTCGATGGCAAGCGGGGCGAGAATGGAGCTGCCGCCGAGCAGCGCCTGGGCGAACTTCGAAAGATCGTCAGCCGTAGAGAACACACCGGCGTGCCCGGCGACGCCTCCCATGCGGCGGGCGGTGGGATCATGCACCACGCCGCGCAGCATTTTTCCGGTTTCCGGGTCGTATTGCGTGGGTGCGATCCTCGGCAGCCACGATTTTGGCGGAAGGAAGCGCGTGTGCGCCATCTTCAGCGGCGCAAAAATATGCCGAGCGCAGTACTGATCGAGCGGCTCGCCCGCAACTTTCTCCACCAGCGCGCCGAGCATGATGAAGTTGAGGTCGCTATAAAGAAAGCGCGAGCCAGGCGGGAAAATGGGCGTCGCCTCGTCTGCCATGCGGAGGGCCATCTCGCGACCCTGCCATCTCTGCCCCAGTTCGAGATCTTCCGGCAAGCCGGAAAAATGGGTGAGCAATTCACGCACGGTGATCTCGTCTTTTCCGTTTTGCCCGAAGGCAGGAAGATACTTCTCGACCGGGTCATTCAGTCGAATCTCGCCCCGTTCTTCCAGTTGCATAATCGCGGTGGTAGTGGCGACCACTTTGGTCAGCGAAGCAATGTCGAAGATGGTATCGGGCGTCATCGGCTCGCGGCGGGGCTCGAGAGAACGATGGCCAAAAGCCTTGCGGTAAACCACTGCGCCGTCGTGCCACACCAGCACTACCGCGCCGGGAGTCTGGCCGTCGCCAATGGCATTCTGCACGATGGCGTCCACGGTCGAGAGCCGCACCGGGCTCGCCGGGCCTGCGGGCGAAGTAGCGGCATTGGCCGAGGCCCCCGAGAGGGCAATAAGAAGAACGGCCAGCAATCTGCAGGCTAAGCGCAAATAATCCGGATTGGTTTGAATGGCGCGGATGTTCTGACTTTACACAAGCGCTCCAGATGGCTCAAGAAACTCAAGTAAGGGGCGCCGCGCTTTACCCGGTTTGGGAACTTTGCTATAACCCAAACATCGAGCGTCTGGCGCATCAATCCGAAGATTCATCCAAGGTGAAAGCCGCCATAACCACGCGTTTTCTGGATTTCGCTTACGAACAGCAGGATGCGGTCTTTTTCCCGGCGTTTCGAGTGCTGGATGAGGCCGTTGCCGGTCATGCGTTTCCCGCGGCTTCGGCCGCGGTTACCCATAAAGGGAAGCTGGTGGCGTTGCGCGCCTCTGGGCGGTTCACTTACGAAGCAGAGTCGCCCGAAGCCACTACCGAAAGCATCTTCGATCTGGCCTCGGTCAGCAAAGTCGTCGCCACCACCGCCATGGCCATGATTCTCTACGAGCGCGGCCTGCTCGACCTGGAAGCGCCGGTGGCTGCGGTCACGCCCGAATTTCTCGCCGCTTCGAGGGACCCTCGCCGCCGCGGGGTTACGTTGCGCATGCTGCTGGCGCACTCCTCGGGCCTGCCCGCCTATGAAAAGCTCTTTCTGCGAGCGGGAAACCGCGATGAGCTTCTGGCCGCAGCTTTTGCCACTCCGCTCACGGCCGACCCCGGCGCGCGGGCTGAATACAGCGACATTGGCTTCATCATTCTGGGGGCCGCCCTGGAGCGGCTGGCCGACGAATCCCTCGACCGCTTCTGCCAGCGGGAAATCTTCGGCCCGCTGGGTATGGGGCATACGGCGTTCAATCCGCCGGATTCCTGGCGCAACTCCATTCCTCCCACCGCGGATGATCAGACCTTCCGCAAGCGCGTGATTCAGGGTGAGGTGCAGGATGAGAACGCCAGCCTCCTTGGCGGCGTGGCCGGCCACGCAGGAGTGTTTGCCACGGCTCACGAGCTGGCAATTTTCGCCCAGATGATGCTGGCAGGGGGGGCGCCGATTCTTCGCCCGGAAACCGTGCGCTGGTTTGCGCGGCGTGAATCTTCGCCCCCAGGCGCCAGCCGCGCGCTCGGCTGGGATACACCCTCTTCGCCTTCCCAATCCGGCAAGTATTTCTCGTCAAGCTCTTTCGGCCATCTCGGCTATACCGGAACCTCATTGTGGATAGACCCTGAGCGCCAGCTTTCGATAACCTTGCTGACGAACCGCACCTGGCCGGATTGCGCGAACCAGGCCATCAAGCAGGTGCGGCCGCGCTTTCACGATGCAGTGATCGAGGCGCTGGCCCTGGATTGACCCGCGAACCTATGACGCCAAAGCCGCAGCGGAGATCCAGTTTGAAAGCCAACAAGCCAGAGGCCAATCTGCACCGCCTTCCCACCGAGCAGCCCAACCAGGCAGCGGCCGATCTTGACCTGAAGTCTTCTCTCGATCTGGCGCGGCTGATCAATAGCGAAGACGCCAGGGTAGCCGCCGCGGTGGAACACGCGCTACCGCAAATCGCGCGCGCCATCAACCTGATTGCCGCCGGCCTGCGGCGTGGCGGACGGCTAATTTACGTGGGCGCCGGCACCAGCGGGCGGCTGGCCGCGCTCGACGCCGCCGAGTGCCCGCCCACGTTCAATACCGATCCTCAAACCGTGCAGTATGTGATCGCCGGAGGGCCAAGAGCGCTCGGTCTGCCCATTGAAGCGAGCGAAGACTCCGCGCGGCTGGGCAGCCAGGAAATGGCCAAAAAACGCCCGGGGGCCAACGACGTGGTGGTGGGCATTGCGGCCAGCGGCCGTACGCCTTTCACTGTGGCTGCACTCCGCTACGCGCGCCAGCAGGGAGCAATGACCGTGGCCGTGGCCTGCAATCAAAATTCTCCGCTGGAGCGGGCGGCCGATGTTGCCATTGTGACCGCGGTAGGCCCCGAGGTGCTTTCCGGCTCAACCCGTATGAAGGCCGGCACCGCCCAGAAGATGGTGCTGAACATGCTCTCGACCGGCGCCATGACGCGCCTGGGCTACGTTTATGGCAACCTGATGGTCAACCTGCACGTAAAGAATGAAAAGCTTTTGCAGCGCGCCATCAGCATCCTTCACCGGGCGAGCGGAATTTCACGGCCCAAGGCCCAGCAGGCGCTCAAGGCCGCCGGAAACAGCGTTCCGGTGGCCCTGGTCATGCTGAAGGCAGGCGTGACCCCCGGGGAGGCGCAACGTGCCCTTAAGCTCGCGGGCGGTCATGTGCGCAAGGCCGTGGCCCTGGCAAGTTCCGCCTCATGATCTTTGCGCCCTGGCTGCCTCTGCCGGAAGAAGATTTCAGGCGAACATGGCCACTGCCACTCCATTCTTGTCGCGGTTCTTCACGGAGTACATGGCGTCATCCGCCAGCCGGACCGCTTCCTCGATCGAGCTGGGAGGCACAAGAAAGCTCGCCGCCCCTATGCTGAACGTCACCGGCCATCCATTCGATTCAACACTCTGCAGCAAAGCGCGTCGCAGCTTTCCCAGCACGGCCTGCGCCGCATTGGCGTCAGTATCAGATAGGATGATTTGAAACTCGTCCCCGCCCATACGGGCGACAATATCCGTGGACCGCACGCTGCCGCGAAGCGTGCTGGCGATGCTGACCAGCACGGCATCGCCAGTCAGGTGTCCCAGGGCGTCGTTCACTTTCTTGAAGTCATCAATATCAACGCAAGCGAAGCTCAAAGGCTTTCGCGAGCGCCGGGCCCGGGCCAGTTCCACTTCCGCCATCTCATAGAAGGCGCGGCGGTTCGCAACCTGGGTGAGCGGATCAATGCGGGCTATTTCCCGCTCCCGCTTCAAGGCGGTTTGCAGGCGTTGATGCACTTCGTGAAGTTCCCGTTCGGCCCGCTTGCGTTCGCCCACGTCGCGCAGAATACCGCGAATCAGGAGCGGCTTACCTGCCTGGCGGCGGCAGCTTGCCGTGCCTTCCAAATGAATGGTGGCGCCAGTCTTGCTGCGAAAGCGCACCTCGAAGCGCGGGGGTTCATATCCCGCGAGCAGGCGGCGGATGCCCTCGCGCGACTGCGCCTGATCATCCGGATGCACCACATCCCAGAGCGTGAGCCGCGAAACCTCTTCTGCGCTGTAGCCCAAGGCCTTCTGCCAGGCCGCGTTGGCATACAGAACCTTGCCATCGGCCGCGAGGATGTCAATCAGGTCATTGGCGCTATCGCAGAGCTCTTTGTACTGATCCTGAAGGTCGCCGGCTTCGAAGCTGAGAACGGTCTCCGGCGCCGCCGGCGATTGGAGAGCTGAGGAGGCTTCGTCCATATTGAGGAGTAGGCCAACAGGTTATCGTGCCGCAGGGATAGAAGGGATCGGGTTCTTGCCTGATTACGCCGTTACTTTGGTGTGCTGGTAGTCATCGGCGAGTTCGATTTTTTTCTCAGCGTTGGCCCCGCTGCCCGAGAGTTACTCGAATGGTTCCTCCGGCTGGGGCACTGCCTCCGGCCGGTCCAGAAAAAAAGTGACCACCTCTTCAAACACTACTTGACCGACGTTCACGGCGCGATGGATGCGGTCGCTTGGCTCCGACCAATCTACCTCGCCGGGCGTCACTTTCCAGGGCAAAGTCTCGGCCCCGTCGCGGAACTCGATGTTCAAAAGATCTCCGCTCAGGACGACGGTCACGCGATGATAGGGATCACGATGCCAGGGCGAGGCCTCTCCCGGAGCGAGCTTTTGCCGCCGCACCAGACAATTGCCGCGGTGATGCAGAACTTCCACGCTGCCTGACGGTCGCATCATGCCGGCCCGCTCCCTGAGCGTGAAGAAGTATAACCTCCCCGAAGGGCAGTTGGGTTGGCGCCAATCAGCGCCGCGAATCAGCCTGCGCCCGTTTTCTCCGCCTCCGGCTGCGCCTGCCGTTTTGGCCTTGTTTCACCTGTGCTTGCTTCTTTGGGGCTTGCTGGTTCGGCGGCAGGTTCGGATTTGGCCGCCTTTTCGCTGCCGGGCTTGGCGCCGGGTGGCCGTCCTTTCTCGCCTTCGCTCCCGTCCTTTGCCTCCGGCTTGGGCGCCTGGTTCTCAGCCACGGGTTTCTTTTCCCCCGAGTCCCCGCCTTCTTTGAGCGCGGAGGACAGCAGGCTCATGGTTCTCACCCGGATCGCCCTCCATCGCACCGAGCTTGCATTTTCCGCCCGCTCGAGATACGGCGCGATCTGCTTTTCACCGCCCTTTTTCTCTTTCAGGAATTGCAGCACGGCCGCGCTCTGCGCCTCCATTGCTTCCAGGGTGGGAAGCAACTCATCCAGCAATTGTTTTGCGATTTCAATATCCATGCCAGGCCTCCTTGCGCTCAACCCTTGGATGCACCGATCGCGGTCCCGGCTGGCGCAATCGGCAGCTCTACATCCGCGCACTGTCAACCTTGATGACTTTTCACCACGCCAATCCGTCTAAGGCACCCATGAGACGCGCTTGCGCTGCCGCGATGGCTCTTTCGCTAAGCCTGCCGATGCTGGCCCAGAACATTCCCATGTTTCGCGGCAACCCAAAGCACAGCGGCGTGTATGAGTCCGCGCCGGTTCCGGCTTTTCACCAGGTCAAGTGGCAGTTTCACACCCAGGGGCAGGTGATTTCTTCTCCGGCCATTTCCGATGGCGCCGCTTATGTAGGCAGCACCGACGGAAATCTTTACGCCGTGGATCTTGCGACCGGGGCGCAGCGCTGGAAATTCCCGACTAAAGTGCGGGTCACTTCTTCTCCGGCGGTGGCGGAAGGCGTGGTGTACTTCGAGAGCTACGACAGCAACTTTTACGCGCTCAACGCGGCTGACGGCAAGCTGAAGTGGAAGTTTCAAACCGCGGGAGAGAGGCGTTTTGCCGGCAAGCATCTCCACGGGATTGAGCCTGCGGCCGAAAGCATGCCCGATCCTTTCGACCTTTATCTTTCTTCACCAGTAGTGTGGAACGACGCCGTGTATTTCGGCAGCGGCGACGGCAACGTGTACGCCCTGGACGCAGGCTCCGGCCAACTGAAATGGAAGTTCCATACCGCCGACGTGGTGCATGCTTCACCCGCTATTGCCGATGGCGTGCTGTTCATCGGCAGCTGGGACAGCTACTTCTATGCGCTCGATGCAGCCAGCGGAATGGAAAAGTGGCGCTTCAAGACCGGCGAAGACCACGAGATTTATAACCAGGTGGGCATTCAATCTTCGGCCGCCGTGGCCGATGGTGTGGTCTACTTCGGCTGCCGCGACTCCAACCTGTACGCCCTCGACGCAAAAACCGGCGCGAAGAAATGGGCTTTCAACAACAAGGGCTCATGGGTGATCGGCTCGCCGGCGGTGAAGGACGGCAAAGTGTACTTCGGGACTTCGGATTCCTCGATGTTCTATGCCCTTGATGCCGCCACCGGCGCGCCCGTGTTTTCCCTGAAATTCAAGTGGCTGATGTTTTCTTCGCCCGCCATCGCCGGAAACATGCTCTACATTGGCAACCACCTGGGCAAGCTGCTGGCAATTGATCTCACAGCCCAGAAGCTGGCCTGGGAGTTTCAGACCGAAGCCTCACGGCAAAATGCCCCCACTCTGGTTAAGTCCGACGGCACGCCAAACTACCCGGCCGCGTTTACCGAAAATTTCTACGACAACATGGTGATTGGCATGCACAAGATGCTGACCCTGGGCGCGATCCTTTCCTCGCCCGTGATCGCCGATGGCGTGATCTACGTTGGCAGCACCGATGGCAATCTGTATGCCCTGATGTAGGACCGATAGACCACAAGACCTAAACCTTCCGGGTACCTACCCTAGAGTAACCTTACGGATGCGGTGGCGGTGGCGGATACTTGTCCGATGCAGTCATTGGCAGTGGTGCGCTGTTCCGGGTGTGGGCAGGAAAACAGCTCGCAGTACCGCTTTTGTGGCATGTGCGGGCTTCCGCTGCCACGCGCCGAGGCAAAGGCTGAGCCTTCGCACTTGCCCGCCGTTCCTCGCCAGGAAGGCCCCCGGCCGAACGCTCCAGCGCCGCCGCTCGCCGTGAACCGTGTTTCTCTGCTCGGTTTGGAGGAGGAGCCGCTGAGTTCATCCGGTGCGGGCTCACCCAGGCCGGATGCCGATTATCTGCTGGAAGAGATCAAACAGCCGCATTCGGCGCGCATGCACCTGGCCCTGGTCGTACTGGCAGCGGCTGCCCTGCTTATCGTCTGGAAATGGCGGCATGAGGGCTATCCCTGGGCGCCGTCCACACAGCAGGCGGCTCAAATCCAGGGGATGCAGAGTCCTAAGCCGGCTGCAGCCATAGAGGCGCCGTCAACCCCGGCAGAAGCGCCGGCTACGGCCCAGAGCCCCACACCCGCCGCATCCGAAGTTCCCAAGCCCTCCGAAAAACCCGCGACCGTGGCGGAGAAGCCAGCAGCTACGCCGGCATCGCCCGAAGCTTCGGCTCCCTCATCCATAGCAAAACAAGATCAGGCGAAGCTGCGGAAGCCGTCTCCGTCTAAAGAGGCCGCAGTCAAAGCCGAGCCGCCGAAGCCCGCTCTGTTGGATGTGGCCCGGACGCAGGCTGCCGCCCAGCCGGCATCCGAGGCCGCGGATGCCGAGACTCAGCTGCTTTTGGAGGGTGAGAAATATCTGTACGGCAATGGCGCCCCGCAGGACTGCGCCCGCGCCCAGAAAAGCCTGCTGGCGGCGGCAGCACACAGCTCTACCGCCGAGAGCCTGCTCGGCACCATGTACGCCAGCGGTCACTGCGCGCCGCATGACTTGCCCACCGCCTATCACTGGTACGCGCGGGCCTTGAGCCACGATCCCGACAATACCCGCATTGAAAGCGACTTGAAGGTTCTGTGGATGCAGATGACCCCGGCCGAGCGCCAGCTGGCGGGTGGAAAATAGCCCCCTCCGCGCTACCCACAGGATTTCTGGAGGCCCCGGGCAGAGTCGAACTGCCGACCAACGGTTTAGGAAACCGCTGCTCTATCCATCTGAGCTACGGGGCCATGCATTCAGTCTATCGTAGCCTGCAGCGCGTTCAGCGGCTGAAGCCGCGCTCGTTTCGCTTCGGGTTGTCGCCGGGCTGAAGCCCGGCGCTTCCACCAGGCCTGAAATACCGCTACACCCCAATCACGCCCACCAGCTCCTTCACTGCGGCGGCGCTTTTCTCCAAAGCGGCTTTTTCCTCCGGCGTCAGCTTGATCTGAATCACCTGCTCGACTCCCTTTGCCCCCAGCTTCGCCGGAACCCCGACGTAGAGTCCCTTGATTCCGTACTCGCCTTCCAGATAAACCGCGCAGGGCAAAATCTTCTTCTTGTCTTTCAGAATCGCCTCGACCATCTCGGTTACGGCGGCGGAGGGCGCATAGTAGGCGCTGCCGGTCTTGAGGTACTTCACGATCTCAGCCCCGCCGTCGCGCGTGCGCTGCACCAGCCGCTCGATGGTCGCCCCATCCATCAGCTCAGTGATGGGAATGCCGGCCACGGTCGAGTAGCGCGCCAGCGGAACCATAGTGTCGCCGTGACCCCCAAGCACGAAGGCGGTCACGTTCTCCACGCTGACCTTCAACTCGTCCGCAATAAAAGCTCGGAAGCGGGCTGAATCCAGCACCCCGGCCATGCCGATGACCCGCTCGCGGGCAAAGCCTGACATTTTGTAGGCCGCCTGCGCCATGGCATCGAGCGGGTTCGATACGATAATCAGAATGCAGTTGGGCGAGTGCTCAATGGTCTTGCTGACCACATCTTTCATGATCTTGTGGTTGGTGTTGAGTAGATCGTCGCGGCTCATGCCGGGCTTGCGGGGAATACCGGCAGTGATCACGACAATGTCCGAGCCGGCGGTATCGGCATAATCATTCGTGCCCACAATGTGCGAATCGCGCTTCTCTATCGGCATGGCTTCGAGCAGGTCGAGACCCTTGCCTTGTGGCACGCCCTCAATAATGTCTATAAGGACGACGTCGGCGAGCTCTTTGCTGGCAATCCAGTGGGCGGCCGTCGCCCCGACGTTCCCGGAACCGACGATAGAGACTTTTTTGCGCATGGGATCCTCTCTTGGCACTCAGCACTCAGCAGTCAGCCGGCGCATTTGGCATTTAGCACTTGGCACCTGGCCACACGGGCTCTTGCTCGAGGTGAGAAAGCACTGAACGGCCAAATGCTAATTGCCAACTGCTAAATGCTGTTCACTGAATTCTGACGGCTAAGTGCTGACTGCTCACCGCTGTCCCATATTCTCGATGATGTAATTGGCAAATTCACTGGTCCTGACCTTGGTCGCGCCTTCCATCAGGCGCTCAAAATCATACGTGACCTTCTTCTGCAGGATCGTGCGTTCCATGCCGCCTTCGATCAGGCCGGCGGCCTCGTTCCATCCTAAGAAGCGGAACATCATCACGCCCGAAAGAATCACCGAGCCGGGATTGATCACGTCCTTATCCGCGTACTTCGGTGCGGTGCCGTGCGTGGCCTCGAACACAGCGTAGCCATCGCCGACATTCGCTCCCGGAGCGATGCCGAGTCCTCCCACCTGGGCAGCGCAGGCATCGGAAATGTAGTCGCCGTTCAGGTTGGGCGTGGCCAGTACCGTATATTCATCCGCCCGCGTGACCACCTGCTGAAAAATAGAATCCGCAATGCGGTCGTTGATCATCAGCTTCGCCTTCCAGGCTCCATGCCCGTGGGTCCCGTAAATCGCATCCAGCACATCTTTCACTTCCTTGTAAACCGATTGCCGGAATTCTTCCGCGGCAAACTCCAGCCCGGGCTCGATCAGCGCCGCATTCGCTTCCACGCTCAGGTTGGGATTTTTGTCTTTGTTGTCGAGAATCCAGCTTTCGCGCTCGGTGACCACCTTGCCCCGGAATTCTTCGGTGGCCAGCTCGTATCCCCACTTGCGGAAGGCGCCTTCGGTAAATTTCTGGATGTTGCCCTTGTGCACCAGGGTCACGCTCTTGCGCCCGCTCTCCAGCGCAAACTGAATCGCCATGCGGACCAGCCGTTTGGTTCCAGTGATGGAAATGGGCTTGATGCCCACGCCGGAATCAAGCCGAATCTTCTTTTTGCCACCCTTGAGCATCTCCTGGTTGAGAAACTCGATCAGCTTCGCGGCCTCCGGAGTTCCCTCTTCCCATTCCACGCCCGCGTACACGTCTTCCGTGTTCTCACGGTAGATGACGATATCCATACGCTCGGGATGCTTCACCGGCGAAGGCGTGCCCTTGTAGTACTTCACCGGCCGAATACAGGCGTAGAGATCAAGCACCTGCCGCAGGGTGACATTAAGCGACCGGATACCCCCGCCGACCGGCGTAGTCAACGGGCCCTTGATGGCCACGCGGAAGTCGCGGATAGCCTTGACCGTGTCATCCGGCAGCCAGGTGCCGAACTTGTCTTTCGATTTCTCCCCGGCAAAAACTTCGTACCACACGACGCGCCGCTTGCCCTGGTACGCCTTCTGCACGGCGGCGTCGAAGACGCGCACCGAGGCCCGCCAGATATCGCGGCCGATGGCATCGCCCTCGATGAACGGAATTACGGGATTCTCCGGAACCTGGTAGCGGCCGTTCTCGAAAGTGATGCGCGCCCCATCGGAAGGCGCGGGCACGCCGTTATAAGCAGCCATTCAGACTCCCTCGTACCTGTGAATGAAACCCATCATTATAGCGGGTCGCTGCTCCGGCTGGACGCCGCCGAGCCGCCCGAAGGTATCAAGGAAGCAAAAATCAGAAGCTGTTTACGTGCTGTGAACCAGCCTTTAGCCGCCGCCGCTCCCGCCACGGAGCGCCAGGTTCTCGTGCCTTCCGGTAGCTCCTCTCTGCTTGCTGAACCCACTCCAACGACCACGCCCTACTGGATACTCCGAGCAGCCCTCCCCATGAATAAAATGCTGGCATGCTTCTCTTGGGAGCGGGGCGCAAGTTGGCCATGATCGCCTTTCTGTCGCTTTTGCTGGGCGCGCTGTCAGTCACCGCGCAAGCACAACAACCGGCGACTCTGCCCGAGGCGCCGCGCGCCTCAACGCCGGCGGCCAAAGACCCGCGGGCCTTCGCCATGGATCCGGTGACGAGTAGCGCGGCAGTTCCCCCGCATCCTTTCTGGGATCGCACCAACAAGCTGCTGTTCGCAGGCGTCGGAGTCTTTCGCGGGCTTGATTACGCCTCCACCCGCAATATGCAAGCGCGCGGGCGGCAAGAAATTCTCTTGGCGCAGGACGTGGTAAACAATGATGCCGGCTTTGCCGCCCTGGAAGCCGCCGGGACTGCGACCTCCATCGGCCTTTCCTACTGGCTGCATCGCACCGGCCACCATAAGCTCGAGCGCTGGCTCTCCATCGGACACATCGCCGTGACCGGCTTCGGTGTCGCCAGAAACTATGCCTTGAAGTCGAAGCACTAGAGCTGTCAGCGCTCAGCTTTCAGCTTGAGGCATTTGGCAGTTGGCCGTACTGCTCTGGCGTAGCGCCGCAAAAGACTTAAATGACCAAATGCCAATTGCCCAATGCAGGTGGAACTCCTAGCCGGCTTCCACACAAACTCGATTAAAGATCCCTCGCACCGCGGCGAACGTTCGCAGCAACTCCGCCTCCAGGCCTTCCGGAAACTTTTGCTTTAGTACCTTGGCACTGAGCTTTTCGGTGACCTGGCGGGCATGTTCGGTGGGAGGCAGCCACTTCAGGGCGCGGCCGGCCGCCAGCCGGGTAACATGCTCCACCGTGCGCAGGAACTCTGCCGCATGGTCCAGCGTGGCCGCGTCGCCCTTGACGAGCAGGCCGCATTCGGCGCAGCGCCAGAGTCGGTCATGCAGGCTGCCTTGCTTGTCGGGCACGCAGTGTTTTACCAGCAAATAGCCGGTCAGAAAATCAATGTCATAGGCCGCTCCGGGATAGACCTTGAAGCTCTTTTCGGGCGCATCGGCGAGTTCCATCTTGGCGCGCATATCGCGCACGCCATGGCAGAAGTCAGGCGCGGCAGAAAAGCGCCCGAACAGTCCTTCCACTGCCTGTGAAGCACGCGCACCCAGTTCTCTCGAGCCGGCAAGAAAGCGCATCTTGGTGTACATCAGCGCCTCCCAGGGCTGGGCCTCCTGCACACAATAGGAGGCGAGTTGCCGGGGAGTGGTCAGCAGTTCGCCTTCCGCTCCCCGCGGCCTCAGCCGGGCATCCACGGGAAAGACCATCCCGTCGCGGGTGTAGGCGGCGAGCGCGTGCATCATCTGCTCTGCCGACTTGGTAAGCGCCAACTGATCCTGCTTCTCTTCGCATACAAACAGCACGTCCGCATCGGAAAGCACATCAAACTCGCAACTTCCCAGGCGGCCCAGGGCCATGACCGCCAGATTTTCCGGCCGGCCCGCGATCTCAAAAGCCGCGTGGATAGCATCTTCGGCAGCAGCAGTGGCGGCGGCCAACGACTCATACACCGGCCGTTTCTCCACCATGTCCCTGGCGCCGGCCACGAAAATGCGATGCCGGTACTGCTGCCGCAAAAGCGAAAGCTTGTCTCCGTAGGGAGCGCCGGTGGCGGCGAGATAGGCGAAGATGGGATCGCTGCCGGTGCGCTCAATTCCCAGAGGAGCGTCGAATAAATAGGCCGAGCTGCCGGCTGCGGCCTCTGCCGATAGATGCGTGAGCGAGCCAATCTCTTCCGGATGGTGAACCAGTATCTCGGTCAAATACTCACTCGCATCAAACAATTCCAATGCGTTGGTCAGCGCCTCTGAATGCCGCAGCACTGCCGCATAGCGTTCCGACGAAGTGAAGGCCGAGCTGAGAAATCGCAGCAGATTCTTTCGTGCATGACCAGACAAGCCCGCCTGGGAGTGCAGGCGATAGAGAGCGGGAGAATCCTGGGCCAGGCGCTCGAGCATATTCTGGCTCGATTGGTCGGCCACTCCCACCTCCGCCGCGGCGTGTAATTCGAAAGGCGCATCCGGGGCCTCATGCCGTTGGCGCGCCTGTTGCTGATAAATCACCCGCTGGTAGATCTGCGCCACCGCCTCCATGCGGCGGCGCACCAGGTCTTGCAGGTCGGCGACCCGGCTCTCGCCCGGAACGTACCCCTCCATGGCGCGCTGCAGAATGCGCATCTCCTGCGCTGAGATGGGCAGATGGTGCGTTTGCTGGCCCTGGCGCAACTGCAGGCGGTGTTCCAGGTGGCGAAGGAACTCGTAGCTGCTGGTCAGGTCGTGAAATTCCTTGCCGCTGACGTGGCGCTTATCGTGCAGCTTCTGCAGAGAGAATAACGTCCCCCCCGAGCGCAGCCAGGGCTCGGCGCCGCCATAAACCCGCTGCAGGCACTGCACCAAGAATTCGATATCGCGAATGCCGCCGTGGTCAATCTTAATGTCAATGCTGCTGCCTGCGGGATGCAGGAGGGAGCGCTTGTGGCGGGTCTGTATCTTCTCCCGGGTCACCAGCGCAGTCTTGATGGCGGCAAAATTGATCTGCTCGGTGTAAACATGCGGCTGCACACCCCGAATGAACTGCCGCGCCAGCTGCGCGTCTCCCGCCGAATAGCGCACTTTAATCAGCGCCTGCTTCTCCCAGTCGTGGGCCACGGTGGCGTAATACTCCAGGGCGTTGGACAGGCCGATCGCGAGTTCGCCCTGGTTGCCTTGCGGGCGCAGCCGCAGGTCAATGCGAAACACTGGACCTTCACGGGTCATGCGGGCCAAAAGATCCGTCACTTGCTGGGCCAGGCGGATGAAGAATTCGCGGTTCGAAATCGCCGCCCGCGCCTGGGCTTCGCCATCGCCGAAAATGTACATCAGGTCAACATCAGAGCTGTAGTTCAGCTCATCTCCTCCCAGTTTGCCGAGGGAAAGGATGGCAAAAGGCGTGTCCGTGAGGCGCCCCTGAGCATCCAGGTGCTGCGGTGGATCGAAGCGGTGAAGCAAGAGGCTGTGGGCCTCGCGCAGAGCTTCTTCGATCAGGACATCGGAGAGGGCCGAAATCTCCGCCGTGGTTTCGGCCAGAGGCGCCAGCTTGAGCACGTCGCGCAGCATGATGCGCACATACTCACGGCGCTTGAAGCGCGCCAGCAGCAGGGAAACATCGGTCTCGAACGAGCGCGAGCGAAAGCGCGCCAGCGCCTCATGGAACTCTTCGCGGGAGAAGCTGCGGTCGAGGTTCTTCTCGCGCAGGAACAAATGCAGCAGATCCGGGTTCTGGACCAGGGTTTCTCCCAGGTATTGGCTGTGCCCCAGTACCACCAGCGCGTAATGCCCCAGCGAGTGATGTTGTTTGAGCAAAGTGGGTATTTCGGGGGAAGTCGTGAGCAGGCGTTCCAGAAGTCTGATCGCCGAATCGGGATCGGGAACTTCCGCAAGCAGACCGGGCACAGCCCCGCCAGGGTCAGGAAACAGAGTTGCCACCACGCGCGACATGATCGCCCGCGCGCTCTCCTGGTCTTGAAACGGGATGGCAGCGCGGGAGCCGGGAAACTGGCGGCGCTCCGGGGCACTCATGCGGCCGGCGGCTTCTCCGGAAGCGGGCGCCGCGCTAATGGAAAGCGGGCTGGGCTCGCTGGGCGGTTTGCGGATAGACAAGGCATTCAGCTCGAAAATTCAGCATAGCACGGCAACTACCGTGGGCCGGCAGGCCGGGTCGGCATATTCTCTCCGGCCCTTCTTGTCCTTTTGATCTCTTTTCGTTTGCCGATTATCCAAGCATCCGGTTTCTCGGTTCTCGGTTTCCATTACCAGCGCCGGGTGCCAAAATACTTGCGCACGCCAATGGTGTTGTAGCGGCCCCAGGGGCCATTCGGGCCCAGATCGGCCGTGCCCAGATTGCGGTCGCGCGCCCCCAGGCGGTCAAACAGAAAATGCTGCGTCACCCGCATCTCGAATCCCTTGCCCAGATAAATCCCTGCGCCCCATGAGTGTTCTACGCCAATGGCGTCGAACGACCAGGTGTACAGCGTTTGCGGAATGTTCTTTCCGAACAGGAAGCGCGGCTCGCCAAAAAGCATGAAGCGGCGCAAAGGGCCTCGGCCGAATGGCCGCACTTCGAGCAGCCCGGAAAGCATGTAGCGGGCAAACTCGCTGCAGGGGGCATTTACGCCGCCGTAGTCTCCTGCGTTGGCAGCGCACAGGTTGGGATCAATCTCATTGTGCGGCGGCGCCAGATCGAACTGAGCGTATCCCCAGAACGTGTCTGAGGGTAAGAACATTCGCTCCGAGAGCGCAGGTTTCGCCCCGCCCTCCTGGGCTTGCGCAGAGACGCACCCTGCCAGACAGAGAATCCAGAAAAGCCGCTTCATGAAGCCTCCTGTCAAACCGAAACAACACCAGTACGGACAGTAAAGCCGACAAAGGACAGACATTGTACGCCGTACAACCGACCAGTTCCGAAATGGGAATGGTTGACCTCCGGTCCCATAGACATGGAGCCGAATGATCTACGGAAATATGTATCAACAATTTCTATTCCTCCAATAAGTGGGATTGACACTCTCGCTAACCCGCTCATTTCATGCGGTTTACAATTTGGCTGCCGTATTGCATCTGGGGGAGGCCAGGAGAGCGTCATCTATGGGCCAAGAAGTCTCTGTGTCCTACCAGGCTGTGAAGACAAAGGTTTACCGCCTCATTGACGCCTTGGTGGAAGGCGCCAAAACCGAAGACGACGTGCGGGAATCCATGCGCCGCTGGTGGAAGCTGATTCATCCAGCCGATCGGGCGGTAGCCCAGAAGTACATTTTGACCGTGCTGGCTAAGTCCAACGCAAGCCTGGGGGCGATCTCAGATGGCTTGTTTGGAATCAAAGAGTTCGCCGCCACTCGTGAGCCCGAAGTACCCATTAAGTCCGCCAAGATTCCGCGGACCAGCACCCAGGCCCAAGCTGCCAGCACCATGTAGAAAACGATCTGAAACAGGAGAGAGCTGGGTGAGATTTCGATCTCACCCTTTTTCTTTTCCCTGAGCGCGCAACCTTCTGGCCGAAAAAAAGCCCCGTCCAACTGCCGGGACGGGGCTTTAGTTCCGATATCAGCTTAAATGTCGTAATACAAAGCAAACTCATACGGATGCGGCCGCAGGCGAACCGCGTCCACTTCCTTCGAGCGCTTGTAATCGATGTAGGTGCTCAGCAGCTCCTCGGTGAAAACGTCTCCCTTCAGCAGGAAGGCATGGTCTTTCTCGAGGGCATCCAGAGCATCTTCCAGTGAGCCGGGCATCGAAGGAACCTTGGCGAGTTCCTCCGGGCCCAGATCGTAAATGTCCTTATCCAGCGGCTGTCCGGGGTCGGCCTTGCTCTCCACCCCATCCAGGCCGGCCATCATCATGGCTGAGAAGGCCAGGTACGGGTTGCAGCTTGGGTCAGGCGGGCGGAACTCCACCCGCTTGGCCTTGGGCGAGGCCGAGTACATCGGAATACGGCAAGCCGCGGAGCGGTTGCGCCGCGAGTAAGCCAGGTTGACCGGCGCTTCAAAGCCAGGCACCAGGCGCTTGTAGGAGTTGGTAGTCGGTGCGATGATCGCCGCCAGCGCCGGCCCGTGCTTGATTAACCCGCCAATGTAATTCAGCGCCAGTTGAGAGAGCCCGGCATAGCCGTCGCCGGCGAACAGCGGCTTGCCACCCTTCCACAGCGACTGGTGGGTATGCATGCCGCTTCCATTGTCCTGGAAGATCGGCTTGGGCATGAAGGTGACCGTCTTACCATACTGATTGGCAACATTTTTGACTACATACTTGTAAAGCAACATGTGGTCGGCCGAATTGACCAGCGAATCGAACTTCAGGTCAATTTCTGTCTGTCCCCCGGTGGCCACTTCGTGGTGGTGGCACTCCACTTCCATGCCGCAGTTCTGCATGGTCATGACCATCTCGCTGCGCAGGTCCTGGTAGTGGTCCATGGGAGGCACCGGGAAGTAGCCTTCCTTATAGCGCGGACGATAACCCAGGTTGTTGGACTCGCGCCCCGAGTTCCAGCGGCCCTCCTCGGCGTCGATGAAGTAGAAGCCGAGGTTTTCTTTCTGATCGAAGCGAATGTTGTCGAAGATGAAGAACTCGGCCTCGGCGCCGAAGTAGGCGGTATCGGCGATGCCGGTGGATTTCAGATACATCTCGGCTTTTTTGGCAATGTAGCGCGGGTCGCGGTCGTAGCGCTGCTTGGTCACCGGATCCACCGCGTCGCAGACCATCACCAGGGTCGGCACCTCGGTGAACGGATCCATCATGTGGGTGGCGGCGTCGGGCACCAGCAGCATGTCGCTCTCATTGATTGCCGCCCAGCCGCGAATGGACGAGCCGTCCATGCCGAAGCCCTCCTCGAAGGAATCCTCGGTCAGCTGGTCAATGGGATATGAGACGTGCTGCCACAAGCCTGGCAGGTCCGTGAAGCGGAGGTCCAGCAACTTGGCTCCATTTTTCTTCGCGAACTCCAGGACAGTCTTCGCATCAGCCATGGATTGCTCCTTTACGATGCCGGGCGCAGCCCGGAAGTGTCGCCCGGCCCTCAGGCGTGCGGAGAGCCGATAGCGCGGTCAAACTGGGCACAGGATTGTATGGGAAATGTGCGCGCCTGCTAGAATACTATTCTCCCGCAAGCACAAAGCAGTGTAGTGTCTCATGTCCGGGTGTGGAAATTGAATGTTTTTATCGCCGCGATAAGGGGGTCTTATCCGCGGCGGAAAAGAGCGAGAGAAACGGGAGAGCAGAGCCGCACTTTCTCCGGCGCATCGCGGATGTACTGGTAGAATCGTTGCCAGCTTCCGGAGAACCAGCCGCGGAAGCCCGAGAATGCCGGGTAAAAGCCTTAAGAGTGGATGGCACGCGCCGGCAAGCACTTCCGATCAGGAGCGTCAGTAGGCTGCAGCTTGGCTGCCCAGCATGGACTTTGATCAGCTAGAAACTTTTCTCGAGGTGGCCCGCCTCTGCAGCTTCTCCCGGGCGGCGGAGAAACGTTTCCGCACGCAGCCCGCCATCTCTTCCCAGATTCGCGGCCTGGAGGAAGAGGTCGGCGCCAAACTGCTGGACCGTTCCGGGGGCAAGGTTTCGCTTACCGCTTCCGGCAAAATCTTCCAGAAGTACGTCGAGGAAACTCTGGAGGCCCGCCGCGCCATCCTGACCGCCATCGCCGAGACCGAGCGCGTGCCGCGGGGCGAAATCATTGTCGGCGCCAACGAAGGCACCTGCCTGCACATCCTGCCCGAAGTATTCGCCGAGTTCAAGAAGCTCTATCCCGATGTGGCCATCAACATCACGCGAGCTGACTACGCGAAGATTCTGGAGTCGGTGATTGATAACTCGGTGGATTTTGGCGTGGTCTCGCTGCCCGTGAATGACCCCCGGCTCACGGTTGTTCCCATTCATCGCGATGAACTGGTTTTGATTGTTCCGCCGGGGCACCCCCTGGCCCGCATCAAGTCGGCCCGCATTGCCGACGTCGCCCAATACCCCCTGGTAATGCCCAAGGCCGGCCACACCCGCGACGCTCTGGACAATCTGTTCCATGAACATCGCCTGAAGCCGCGTTATGCCATGGAGCTCGATTCGAGCGAACTGCTCAAGAGGTTTATTGCGGCGGATATGGGGGTGGGCTTCATCTCCCGCTCCAACGTGGTGGAGGATGTTCGCGCCGAGGTGCTGGCTGCCATTCCCCTGGTGGACGCGCAGATTCGCCGCGACCTGGCCCTGGTCTTTCGGAAAGATAAAGCGCTCAGCCGGGCGGCGCTGGCCTTCATTGATACCGCGGTCAAAATCAAGACGCCCGAGGCCGCTCTGCCTGCCCGCCGATGAGACCCGCCGCGATCGCCGCTTTCCTGCTGCTCGGGCTTTGCGGCGCGGTAGCGGGCGCGGCGGCCATGCCTTCGCCCGCGCAAAAAGCGCCTTCTTCTTTCCGCCTGGCCTCGATCACAGCCGAGGGAAGCAAGCGCTACAGCTCGGATCAGATTGTGGCCGCCAGCGGTCTCGAAACCGGCGCGACGGCCGGCGAGGATGACTTCAAGCACGCCGCCCAGCAGCTGGGCGATACCGGCGCCTTCGCCGAAGTCTCCTACAGCTACCACTACTCGGGGAACGACGCCAAACTCGAATTCCAGGTTTCAGACGCCGAGCCGTTTGTGCCGGCGCGGTTCGATAATTTCGTCTGGTTCTCAGACCAAGAACTGCTCTCTAAGATTCATCAGGAAGTGCCGCTGTTTAGCGGCGAGCTGCCGCTCTCGGGCAACCTCGCCGACCAGGTGTCGAATACCCTCCAGGGCATGGTGATCGAGCAGAAAGTCGAGGGCAAGGTGGATTATCTGCGGTCGGCCGAGAAGGAGAACGGCCCGATCAATGCCATTGTGTTCAGCGTCAACGGGCCGCGAATCACCATTCATAATTCCAATTTCACCGGCGCGGGGCCGCAGGAACTGCCTCTGCTGCAGGCAGCCGCTCACAACCTGGCGGGGCAGGAGTATCAGCGCTCGATCTTGCGCGTTCAGGCGGAAAGGAATTTTCTGCCCATTTTTCTGCAGCGCGGATTTCTCAAGGCCAGGTTCGGCCAGGTCCAGGCCAAGGTGGTAGAGCAGGACCCGGATGAAACCGTAGTGGATGTAAGTTTCGCGGTGGAACCGGGGCGCCAGTACCGGCTGGGGCACATCGGGTGGTCCGGGAACAAGGTCTTCTCCACCTCAGAGCTGCAACCGGCCATGCACGTTCTTTTGGGAGAGCCGGCCGACGCGGTTCAGCTCGATGCCGACCTGGAAGCGGTCAAGAAAATGTATGGCGGCCGGGGTTACGTCGCCGCATTCGTTCACCCGGAGCCCCAATTTGACGAAAGCGCCGGGAAGGTTTCCTACACGCTTGAGGTTCATGAAGGCGACCTCTACCACATGGGCGATCTTGATATCCAGGGCCTCGACCGCACCTATACCGACCGCGTATCACTGGCCTGGCAGCTGCGCCAGGGCGATGTGTACAACTCCACCTACCCCAAGCAGTTTCTGGACGACATCTTCAAGAAAAATCTGATCGGCGGCGGCTGGAATGTCGCCATTCACGACACCCCCGACCCCAGGACCAAGACGGTGGATGTCACCCTGCGCTTCGATTCCAAGCGATGAGACCTCTCTGCCTTTGCATACCAGGGCAAAGAGCTATAACCTAACCTTTGTGACCCGAAAGCATCCAATAAGCGTGGGGAAAACCTATCGAGGAGGAGAGTTCATGTCTTATCTGCGGAGCTTGCAAATGTGGATGGCGGCGCTCGTACTGACGGCTGGACTGGCGGTTGTTCCGGCCATGGCGGCGGGCAAGACCCAGACCTTTACCGGAAAAGTGAGCGACGCCATGTGCGGCGCCAAACACATGGAAGGCGGCGACCCGGCGGAGTGCGTCCGGGCCTGCGTGCAGAAGGGCGCCAAGTATGCGCTGGTGGTCGGCGACAAGGTTTATACCCTGGATACGAGCGACCAGAAGAACCTGGCCGAACTGAACAAGCTGGCCTGGCAGAACGCCAGGGTCACCGGCTCCGCCGAGGGAGATACCATCACCGTGAAGTCAGTAATGGCGGCGAAGTAGCCCGCCGGCAGAGATCAGGGAAGCTTTTCGATCCTGGTCCAGGAGGCGGCGCCGGGCTTGCGGCTTCCGCCTTTGTGATTTTGCCTGCGAACCTGAATTTTCATATTCCCGTCAACTTGCCTGTGTTAGATTGAGCCGTAATTCATCCCTCGATTGGCGGAGGACGCACGAATTGTCTAAAGACATGGTCCCCAAGCGGATCTTCTTTACCAAGGGCGTGGGCAAGCACAAAGAGCGGCTCACGTCCTTTGAGTTGGCGCTGCGCGATGCCGGCATTGCGGCGCAGAATCTGGTTCGGGTCTCGTCTATTTTCCCCCCGCAGTGCAAGCTGATTCCCCGCTCACAAGGCCTCAAGTATCTCAACCCGGGCGAAGTGGTCTTCGCCGTGGTGGCCGAGAACTCCACGCATGAGCCGCACCGCCTGCTGGCGGCGAGCATTGGGGTGGCGATTCCCGCCGACCGCAACACCTACGGCTATCTCAGCGAGCACCATTCCTTTGGAGAGACCGAAGATTCCGCCGGAGACTACGCCGAGGAACTGGCGGCCGAGATGCTGGCGACAACTCTGAATGTGGAGTTCGACCCCGACCGGTCGTGGGATGAGAAGAAGGAAATTTACCGCATCTCCAACAAGATCGTGCGGACCGCCAACGTGACGCAATCGGCCGTGGGCGACAAGCGTGGGCTGTGGACCACGGTCATCGCCTCGGCGATTTTCATCTTCGATTAAGCCCTACAACGATAAAAGCGTAAAAGGGACGGATGACATGGTCCGGCGCTTCGCCGTTTATGCAGGCTGGCCGTGATCGCTGACCGCTTGCGGCTCGCGGGCTTCTCCCCGGTGCTGGTCTGGGGACCAGCCGTTGCCGTAAAGATGCAGATCGCGCTGCGGAAATGGAATGCTGATGCCCTCGCGGCGAAAGCGCGCCAGAATGCGCTTACGCAGTTCGTGCTGGGCGAGATACTGATCCACGAAGGTCGCGACCTGGCAGATCAGGGTGAAATCCAGCGATGACGCTCCGAAGCCGGGAATGAAGCGGACAAACGGGGCAGGATCGGCCAGCAGGCCCTCCACCTCCTTGGCTGTGCTGATTGCCTCTTCCACCAGAATGCGTTCCACCTTTTCGGGATCGTCGTTGTAGCTGACGCTGACCGAAACCAGCAACGACATGCGCGGCTCGGGCTGGGTGTAATTGGTCACAATCGTCGAAGCCAGCTTGCCGTTGGGAACCACGACCACGTTATTAGGCAGGGTGCGGATGCGGGCCGAGCGCCAACCCAGCTGAATCACGTAGCCCTCCTCCCCGGATTCCAGCTTGATGTAGTCCCCGATGCGCACGGGATTATCCAGACGCAGATAAACCCCGGCGAAAAAGTTGGAAAGCGTATCCTGCAGCGCCAGGGCAACCGCCACGCTGCCCACGCCGAGGGTGGTCCAGACCGCGGTGAGCGAGACGCCCAGATTATCCAGAACGATCATCAGCCCAAGCCCGACGAACAGGACTTTGCTGATGAACGTGGCCGGCTCGCGCATCCCCTGGCGGCTGGGAGTTCGTGACAGCCACGCCCCCAGCAGCAACTGCACAATCTTGGCGCCGTAAAACAGAGCTACGGCGATGACCAGCACCTTGAGCACCCGATTGCCGGGCACCAGAAATTTATCGGAGAGCGGTATCAGATTTAGCGA
>DATIYF010000023.1:0-50516 GCA_035517775.1 Terriglobales bacterium | reverse complement strand
GATCCGATTGAGGCGTTGCGCTACGAGTAGGGTCGGCCTTCCTCTGTGTCCTCTGGGGGGAACCCGGGTGGCTGGGTCATTCCCATTTTGGGAATTTCGTGGCGCCTGGCCGCGGCTGCCAATCGGCGGGCAGGCCGGTTTTTAAACCGCCTTGTGCGACTTTCGCACGGGGTCTAATTTCGAATCAAATGGCCCGGGCCATGCCCCAGGCTATCGGCCGCCGGTAAGGCTTTTGTTTTCAGCAAGCCGGTTCAGACGCCTTTTGGCAGGGACAGCCCGGACGGGCGCCCAGTCCCTTATCATCCGAGGAACAGAGCGACAAGGAATTTGCTGTCTGATGGAAGACAAAGGAGATTCCTCCCGCCTGAAGGCCTTCGGAATGACCAAGCGGGCAGACGTGAAGTGGTTCTCTTTCAGTCCTTCTCCGGCACCGGCGGCGGGAGCTTGCTCTCGCCGGAAAGGCGCAGACGCTGGCGCGCGTTGAACATCGGGCCTTTGGCGGTTTCGTTGGGGGCGAACTGGGCAAAGCCCAGCTTAACCCCCACGTCATCGTAGATCGCCTCCATGCCGCCGCGCATGAAGTAAGTCTCGTGCCAGAATCCGGTTCCGCCGGAATCACCCAGGAATTCTTTCCACCAGGCCTGATGTGGCAGCGAGCGGGCCCAGCTTTCGAGCGACTCGAAGTCGCGCCAGTATTGACGCATGCCTGCGTGGGGCGGGAAAAGAGAAAAGAAAACCGGCTCGTGCAGCAGCAGGCCTTCGGGTTTCTCGGCCACCGCGCGCGAGATTCGCGGGCCGAAGCGGAAAATCGTCCACAGCCCACCCAGGGTGCGCGCGCGCATGCCGAGGTAAATCACTACCAGGTCGGGATAGTCCAAGAGGTTGACGGTAATGCGGCTGACTTTCTCGCCCATTATGCACCCCGCAACCGGGCGCTGGGCAAGAACTGCGGCGCCTTGCGCGCTTTCGTGGCCTGCTCGAAGGCGTAGGCGATCCTGAGCAGCGCCGGCTCGCTCCAGGCCCGGCCGAAAAACGAGACCCCGACCGGAAGCCCGAAGATGAAGCCCGCGGGCACGGTGATATCGGGATAGCCGGCGACCGCGGCGGGGCTGGAGCTGCCACCCACATCGTGGTCGCCATCCACCAGGTCGGTCAGCCACGCCGGGCCGCCGGTGGGCGCCACCAGGGCATCGAGATGGAACTTGTCCATCACGCCGTCAATGCCTTCGGTGCGGGCGAATTTGTGGTCGGCATCGAGCGCCTCGAGATATTCCTTCTCGGTAAGCGGGCCTTTGGCCTCTGCCTTCACAAACAAGTCCTGGCCAAAGTAAGGCATCTCGCGGTCGCGGTTGTTTTCGTTGAATTCGATGACGTCTTGCAGAGAATGGATATCAGGGTCGCGCCGGGCTGCGAGATAGGTATTGAGGTCGGCTTTCAGTTCGTAGAGGAGCACGGTCAACTCGGTGGCGTCGAACTTGCCAAAGGAGTCGAGGTCGGCGGGATCAATGATTTCCGCGCCCGCGCGCTTCATGGTATCGAGGGCCTGTTCCATCAAGGCATCCACGCCATCGTGAAAGCCGAAAAATTTGCGCGGCACCCCCAGGCGCGCGCCCTTCAGGCCATTAGGGTCAAGAAATTTAGTGTAGTCGGCGGCGGCTTTGCCGGTGCCGGCCGCAGTGGCGGTATCACGCGGGTCCGCACCGGCGAGCGCACCCAGCAAGATGGCGGCGTCGCGCACGCTGCGCGCCATAGGGCCGGCAGTATCCTGACTGTGAGCAATGGGAATGATTCCGGCGCGGCTGATCAGGCCTAGCGTGGGCTTGATGCCCACCAGACCGTTGGCGTTCGAGGGACAAACCACCGAGCCGTCGGTTTCCGTGCCCACGGCCAGGGCGCACAGGTTGGCGGAGGCGGCGGCGCCCGAGCCGGAGCTGGAGCCGCAGGGATTGCGGTCGAGCGAATAAGGATTCCTGGTCAGGCCGCCGCGCCCGCTCCATCCACTGGTGGAATGGCTGGAGCGAATGTTGGCCCACTCGCTTAGGTTGGTCTTACCCAGAATCACCGCGCCCGCGGCGCGCAGCTTCTGGGCCACGGCAGAATCCTGCGCTGGCCGCGAGCCAACGAGCGCGAGCGAGCCGGCGGTGGTGAGCATGCGGTCGGCGGTGTCAATGTTGTCTTTGATCAGGACCGGAATGCCGTGCAGCGGGCCGCGCGGGCTTTTTGCTTTGCGTTCCTTGTCGAGCGACTCTGCAATGGCGGGCGCGTCGGGGTTGAGTTCGATCACGCTGTTGAGCATGGGGCCTTGTTTGTCAATTTCCTGGATGCGGGCCGAATATTTTTCCACCAGCGAGGCGGCGGTGAACTTTCCCGACTCCATGCCCGACTGGAGATCGGCGAGAGTGAGTTCGTCGAGTTCGAAGGAAGGCGTCTGCGGCGCGGCAGCCGAGGTTTGACCTCGCAGCTCTCGGGCGCCCGCCAAGGCAGGCAGGGTTGCGCTTGCAACCCCGCCTAACACCCCGGCCTTCAGAAAACTCCGCCGATTGCGAAATGCAGGACTCATGGTTTCCTCCAGGGCTTCACAGGGAAACAGGCATTATAGTTGGCAGCCGGCCGGAGGGGCGAGGAGACCGGCGCGGGCCGCGCCAGTGGTGTCATTTTGTGCTTCGGGCCGTCTAACAGGCCTGACTATGGTTGTTTTGTTTTTGAGAGAAGAGTCTCTACCAGGCCGACGCCGGGCATTGCGGTGGCGGATGAAAGATTGATGAACAACTCTCAGAATCTGAAGCCGGCCGGCAATGAGACTGCTAAAATTCTTAGTTCACCTCACATGAACGAGCAAGCTGTTTCCCCACCCAGCGATCAAATTCCACCAGGAGCCGCCATGTCACTTCTCAAGCAGGCAGTTGTGGTTTGTCTATTGTTGTGCGCCGGCACGGCGCTCGGCCAGGAGATGCAGGAGGGCCGGCTGATGCGCTTTCCCGACATCCACAAAGACAAGATCGCTTTTTATTATGGCGGCGATCTGTGGCTGGCTTCGAGTTCAGGCGGAGTGGCGCGGCGCATCACCACAAGTCCGGGGCGGGAGCTCTTTCCCAAGTTTTCTCCAGATGGCAAATGGCTAGCATTTACAGGTGAGTACGACGGCAACTTCAACGTTTACGTGATGCCGGCCGAGGGCGGCCAGCCCAAGCAGCTCACCTTTTACCAGGGCGGGGCGCATCCCCTGAGCGACCGCATGGGAATTCATGATGAAGTGGTGAGCTGGTTTCCCGACAGCAAGCACATCCTGTTCCTTTCGCGGCGCGACGCCTCGAACGGCTGGGTGAAGCGGCCGTTTAGCATCAGCATTGACGGTGGCCTGCCCCAGCCGCTGCCCATGGACCAGGGCGGGCTGGGCACGTTTTCGCCCGACGGCACTAAGATCGCCTACAACGTG
Organism: Terriglobales bacterium; assembly: GCA_035517775.1. GTDB lineage: Bacteria > Acidobacteriota > Terriglobia > Terriglobales > Acidobacteriaceae > DATIYF01. The sequence goes on along the minus strand of DATIYF010000023.1, from coordinate 47,080 downwards.
ATTTTTCGCAATTTCCGCACCTGGAAGCGCTACACCGGCGGGCTGGCGCAGGCCATCACCATCTACGACCTCAAGCACAACAGCGTGGAAGAAGTGCCGCACACGGAATGGACCGACACCTTTCCCATGTGGCACGAGCACACGATCTATTTCACTTCCGACCGCGGGCCCGAACACCGGCTGAATCTTTACAGTTACGATCTGGGCTCGAAGCAGATCGAGCAGCTTACCCACTACACCGATTTCGACGTGATGTGGCCCAGCCTGGGGCCGGACGCGATTATTTTCGAAAATGGCGGCTATCTCTATACCTTCGATTTCGGGACGAAGCAGGCGAAGAAGCTGACCATCTACCTGGCGGGCGAACGCGACCAGAGCATGAAGCACTGGGCCAACGTGAGCAAGCTGATCAGCGACTTCGACCTTTCGCCGGAGGGCAAGCGGGCGGTGTTTGCGGCGCGCGGCGACGTGTTCACGGTGCCGGCCAAGGAGGGCAGCATTCGCGACCTGACGCGGACGCCGGGCATCCGCGAAAAGGAGGTTTCGTGGTCGCCCGACGGGCGCTGGGTTGCTTATGTCTCAGACCGCACGGGCGAGGATGAGATTTATATTTCGCCGCAGGATGGCATGGGCAAGGAGCAAGAGATCACCAGCGGCGACAAGGGGTTCATGTTCCCTCCGGCGTGGTCGCCCGACAGCAGGAAAATCGCCTGGGCAGACCAGAAGCTGCGGCTGTGGTACACGGACCTCCACGAGAAGAAGCCGGTGCAGGTGGATGTAGCCAAGCACGGCGAGATCACGAATTACTCCTGGTCGCCGGACAGCAAATGGCTGACCTACGACAAGAACGGAGAGAACAACTACAGCGTGGTTTACCTGTATTCGCTGGGCGAGGGGAAGATCACCCCCGTCACCAGCAGCATGACCAACAGCTATGGCGCGCTGTTCGGGCCTGAGGGCAAGTATCTTTACTACCTTTCCGACCGCGACTTCAACGAAGTGCTGGGCAACGTGGATTTCGAGTTCGCCAACCCCAAGACCACGCGGGTGTACATGGTGACACTGAGTAAAGATGAGGCGTCGCCGTTTGCGGTGCAGAGCGACGAAGCCGAGGTCAAAAAAGAGGATGGCGGGGCGGAGGCCAAGGCGGCCGAGGAGAAAAAGGACGGCAAGGACGAGGCAGAAGGAAAGGAGAAGGAGAAGGAGAAGGAACAGGAAAAGGAAAAGAAGCCGGTCGAGGTGCGCATTGACCTTGACGGCATTCAGCAGCGGGTGGTGGGGTTGCCGGTCGAGCCGGCGGTGATTGACACCCTGCAGGCGGCCAAGGGCTACGTGTATTACTCGACCATGCCGGTGCAGGGGCTTTCGGGGCCACTTCCCGGAGAAACTTCGGCGGTTCACGCTTACGACCTGAAAGAACGGAAAGAGAAGACTCTCATCAGCGGGGCGCACCGCTTTGTGCTTTCGTTCGATGGCTCGAAGCTGCTCTATGAGTCGGAATCTGGCGGCCCCAACGGCCATACCTACGGCATTCTGGATGCCAAGCCCGAGGGAGAGAAGAAAGTAGGCGAGGGCGCGCTGAACCTGAGCACCATGCGCGCGGAAGTGGACCCGCCCGCAGAGTGGAAGCAGATGTTCAACGAAGTGTGGCGGCAGGAGCGCGATTATTTCTACGAACCTTCCATGAATGGCGTTGACTGGGAAAAAGTAAGAGAAAAATATGCGCAGCTTTTGCCCTACGTCGCCGACCGGTACAGTCTGACCTACATCCTGGGCGAGATGATCGGAGAGCTTTCCAATTCGCATACCTATGTGGGCGGCGGGGACTATCCCGATCTGCATGCGGTGAACGTGGGGCTTTTGGGGGCGGATTTCGAACTGGATGCAGCCAGCGGCATGTACCGCTTCAAGAAGATCTACCCTGGGGAGAACTGGGCGCCGGATACGCGCTCCCCGCTGACCGAACCGGGTGTGGATGTGAAGCAGGGCGACTATCTGCTAGCGGTGAACGGGCGGCCGCTGCGGGCGCCGGAGAATCCCTATGAACTGTTCGTCAACACCGCCAATGAAGCGGTGACCTTGACGGTGAATTCCAAACCTTCGGAAGAAGGCTCGCACACGGTGCAGGTGAAGCCCATTGCCGACGAATTCAGCCTGCGCGAGCTGAACATGATTGAGACGAACCGGAAGAAGGTAGAGGCCGCGACCGGGGGACGGGTGGGCTACGTTTATCTGCCCGATATGGGCGCGGACGGGCTGAATGAGTTTGTGAAGCAGTATTTTCCGCAGATTCGCAAGCAGGGCTTGATCATTGACGTGCGTTATAACGGCGGCGGGTTTGTGGACCAGCTGATCTTCGAGCGGCTGCGGCGGGTGCTGGCGGGCATGAGCTCGATGCGCAACTGGACCAGCGGCACCGTGCCTCCGGATGCGTTTTACGGTTACATGGCCTGTGTAACCAATCGCTACGCGGCTTCCGACGGCGACATCTTCAGCTATTTCTTTAAGTATTACAAGCTGGGGCCGCTCATCGGCGAGCGCACCTGGGGCGGAGTGCGCGGCATTCGCGGCATGATTCCACTGATGGATGGCGGCTACATCACGCGCCCGGAGGCGGCGCGCTACAACCTGGACAGCCAGTGGATTGTCGAGAACCACGGAGTGCAGCCGGATATCGTGGTGGAGAACCGGCCCGACCTGGTGGTGAAGGGCGAAGACCCGCAACTGACCAAGGCGATTGAGCTGGTGATGAAGGAGATCGAGGCGCATCCGAAGACGCTGCCGCCGCGGCCGCCTGATCTGCCGGCGTATCCGCCGGGGCCGGGCTTGTAGAAGGCCGGCCACACCCATTTACCACGAAGGGCACGAAGGAAAGCGAACCCGAGACGGGCCTTTTCGCGCAAACCGCACCGATACCGCAGAATGGGCCATCTCGCCAAAATTTGGCAGCTGCACGTATAATGGTGCTTCATGCCCCGATATTCCATCGTGGTCCCCCTGCATAACGAGCAGGAGAACGTCACTGAGCTGTACGACCGCCTGAAAGCGGTGATGGAAGGCAGCGGCGAGAGCTTCGAGCTGGTATTGGTGGATGACGGCTCGGTGGACCGCACCTTCCATCAATTGCGGGAGATTGCCGCCGTGGACAGCCGGGTGACGGTGGTTCGGCTGCGGCGCAACTTCGGGCAGACTTCAGCGCTGGCGGCGGGCTTCGATCACGCCCGCGGGGATTACGTGATCGCCATGGATGGCGACCTGCAGCATGATCCCGCCGATATTCCGCTTTTTCTGGAAAAGATCAACGAGGGTTATGACATCGTCAGCGGCTGGCGCAAGCGGCGGGTGGATAACCTGTGGCTGCGACGCATCCCATCGCGCTGCGCCAACTGGCTGATGGCCAAGCTGAGCGGGGTGGAAATCCACGATTTCGGCACCACCTTCAAGGCTTACCGGCGCGACATTCTGGAGCAGGTGCCGCTCTATGGCGAGCTGCACCGCTTTATTCCAGCGCTGGCCTCGTGGCATGGGGCCTCGATCTGCGAAGTGCCCATTAAAAATGTGAACCGCGAGCGCGGCGTTTCCCATTACAACCTGACGCGCACCTTTGGCGTGTTTTTTGACCTGATCACGATCCGCTTTCTGCTGCGCTATCTCTCGCGGCCGCTGCACTTCTTCGGCTCGGTGGGAATGCTGAGCATTTTCTCGGGCGCAGGGCTCACGTTGTGGCTGCTGGCGGAAAAATTCCTGCGCCATGCCGATGTGATGGCCAAGCACGGGCCCATGATGATCTTTGCCGCGGTGCTGCTGCTGGCCGGACTCAACCTGCTGGCAGTGGGCCTGCTGGGTGAGATGCAGGTGCGCCACTACTACGAACCCAGCCGGCGCGCGCCGTATTCGGTGGACCGCGTTCTGCGCTCGCAGAGCGAAGAGCATACGATCAGCGAGTAGCCGTTGTCCCCTCCAGCAAGGCAATTGACCACCAAGGACGAAGGAGCAGGAAGGAAAAGCTCAGGCGCTGGCGGATTGCCTCGCACTGCGTCCGGCACGACAACCCGGTTACGGCCCGCCTACCTGGCGAACCCTTCCTTATTCACCACGTAAGGCATCTTCGTCACGTCGCCGCAGTAGTTGCCTTCGAGCACGTCTATTAAGCCCTGGATGCAGCGGCCGGCCATGCCTTGGTTGGGGTCGGTGGAAAGCCGGGTGATGCGGCCGGCGCTGGCAAAGTGAGGGAAGAGCCGGCAGCGGTCGGCGATCGCCGGGTCGCGCAGCGGGGAATCTTTGGGCAGAGGTTCTTTCTCGTAAACATCGAGCGCGGCCCCGGCGATCCAGTTTTCCTTCAGGGCTTTTGCCAAGGCAGCCTCATCCACTACCGGGCCGCGGGAGGTGTTGACCAGGAAGGCGGTGGGTTTCATCTGGTGAAGGGTTTTTTCGTTGAAGAGATGGAAGGTCGGCGTGGCGCTCTCTCCCGCGCGCAGCAGCGGCACGTGAACGCTGACGAAATCGGCCTGGGCCAGAGCCTGGTCGAAAGTTACATATTTGATCGAGGTCTTTTCCTTCTGAATGCCGCGGGCGTGGCGCAGGTCCATGGTTTCCTGAATGGCCTTCACATATTCGTGGTTCTGATAAGCGGGGTCGTAGCACAGGATGTTCATATCGAATCCGGCGCACTTCTTGATCATGGCGAGGCCAATGCGGCCGGTGCCGATGATAGCGATGGTTTTGCCGGTGACTTCATCTCCCAGGAAGGGCAAATATGGGTGCCAGTAGCCCCACTGGTTGTCGCGGGTCAGGTGCTCGGCGGTCCAGGTTTTGCGGGCGAGCGTGCCCAGCATGAAGAAGGCAAACTCGGCGGTGGCTTCGGTGAGAACATCGGCGGTGTTGGTGAAGGGAACCTGGTAGCGGTTGGCGTCGGCGCGGTTGATGTTGTCGAAGCCGACGGCAATCTGGGCGACGACTTTCAGGTGTCCTTTGCCGGCCTGGAAAACTTCCGCGTCAATCTGGTCGCGCAGCGTGGTGATCAGGCCGTCTATGCCGGATTTCAGCTTCTGGATGATCAGACTCTTCGGCGGTGCCTGGGGCTGGGGATAGACTTCGACTTCGTAGCCGCGCCGGCGCAGCACTTCGATGGCTTCTCCAATATCACAGGTGGCGAAGACGCGAAATTTTGCGGTCATGATTTCTTGCGCGCGGAAGGCTGAGAATGGAACTGCCAGCGGGTGGCGGTCTGGGCGTACTTTTTCTCCCACAGGCCGAAAACCGTGTGGGGCTGGAGGGCGAACACCGGTTCTTTCAGATTGAGCATGTCGTCTGCCATGCCTGACATATCGAACTTATACTTGCGCTGGTAAACAGCCAGAAAATTGCGGATGGCGGCGAGGTCGCGCAAAGGCTGGGCAGCGCCTTCGACGACTACGGCTTCGGCGCTATTCTCATTGCAGACCACGCAATGCGGACTCTGGGCCAGATTGCGCGCCTTGCGTGATTGGGAGCCGGTGCTGAAGAGGAATAGGCCGTCCAGCCACAAGCCCCAAACGGGCATCACGTGGGGACGGCCGTCCGGACGAACGGTCGCCACCCAGTATTGCTTGCTTCTGGCCAGGCGCTGCTCGGCCCAACTCCAGGGCAGCAGACCTTTCCTGTTTTTCGGCAGGCCGTAGCCGGGAGTATGGGGCCGGCTGGCGCGCGGCTCGCGGCTCTTTGCAGACTTCTTGGGTGCGCTTGGCATTTAAATTCCGGAAGGGAATTATCGGCTAGAGCTTGCGCTTCGTCCAGTCTTGAATCCGTTGCAGGGCGAGGTTGAGGTTCTCGAGAGAATTGGCAATGCTGAAGCGCAAGTAGCCTTCGCCGAATTCTCCGAACGCGGTGCCGGCCAGGCAGGCCACGCCGGCCTGCTGCAACAGTTCGTCGGCCAACTGTTTGGCGTTCCAGCCGGTCTTCGTAATGTTGGGGAAGACGTAGAACGCGCCCTTGGGCATGCGGCAGGAGAAGCCGGGAATCTGGTTGAGCCCGGCGACAAACATATCGCGGCGGCGCTGGAACTCCAGGCGCATGCGCTCGACCGAAGACTGATCGCCGGTGAGGGCTTCAATGCCGGCAATCTGGGTGAAGCTGGCGGTACAGGAATTGGAGTTGGTCATCAGGCGGGTGATGTGAGTTGCCAGATCAGCGCGCATTACGCCATAGCCCATGCGCCAGCCGGTCATGGCATAGGTTTTGGAGAAGCCATCGAGCAGAATGGTGCGCTCCTGAAAGCCGGGCTCACAGAGAATGGAGTAATGTTCGCCTTCGAAGATAAGGCGGCTGTAAATCTCGTCGGTCAGGAGCATGATATTGCGATCGCCGATGATGCGGGCAACTTCCTGAATGTCGTTGCGGGTGAGCGTGCCGCCGGTGGGGTTGTGGGGCGAGTTCAGGATGATCAATTTGGTGCGCTTGCTGATGAGAGCTTTCAGTTCCTCCACGTCGAGGCGGAAGTCGTTTTCTTCGCGCAGGCGAATCGGCACCGCCTGGGCCCCGACATAACGGATGACCGACTCGTAAATGGGGAAGCCCGGATTGGGATAGATGACTTCATCGCCGGACTCGGCCAGGGCAAGTATGCTGAAAAAAATGATGGGCTTGCCGCCGGGAACGACCACCACCTGCTCGGCCTCGACGGGCACGCCCCGCGTTCGGCTGACGTAACCGGCGATGGTCTGGCGAAGTTCGGGCAGGCCGGCGGACGGGCCATAGTGGGTCCAGTGATCGTGCAGGGCGGCGGTGGCGGCTTGCACAATGTTGGCGGGAGTATCGAAGTCAGGCTCGCCGATTTCCAGGTGCACAATCTGCTTGCCCTGTTTTTCCAGGGCACGGGCGCGGCTAAGGACTTCAAAAGCAGTTTCCGTGCCCAGGCGGGACATCCGCTCTGCCAGGCGAAGTTCATACTGCGTGGCTTTTGGCATAGTGGCAGAACTCATGATTATAGCCCTCCCATCCGCATGCTCCCCTGCGACCATTCTCTGCCTGAGAGTCGGGCGCGGCGGGGTTTGCCGTCACAGGCCGGTGTGATCTGAAATACGTTCCTGGGGGTCCACGGTATGATGTCAAATTCGTGCAGGAGAGTTGGGTTCAAATGTTTTCGCACCGGACTGAATGGAAGCTCGCGCCCAACCGCTTCACCCAGGCGCAGGAGGAGCAGCGCACGGCGGGCGTCGAAATCCTGGATTTGACCGTCTCCAATCCGACGCGCGCAGGCCTGCATCACGACGCCGAGAGCATTCTGGGCGCATTGGTCAATCCGCAAGCTATGAACTACGATCCCCAGCCCAGAGGCCTGGAATCGGCGCGCGGAGCGGTGGCCGCGTACTACAAAAGCCAGCACGAGGGCTTCGATCTGGATCGCGCTTCCCTGGTCCTGACCAGCAGCACCAGCGAAGGCTATTCCTACGTCTTTCGGCTGCTCTGCAACCCCGGGGATGAGGTCCTTGTGCCCAAGCCCAGCTATCCGCTGTTTGAGTTTCTGGCCGATCTTCAAGATGTGACCCTGGTTCCGTATCCATTGATCTACGATCACGGCTGGCAGGTTGATTTTCCTTCGCTATATAAGGCGGTGAACCATCGCACGCGGGCGGTGGTGGTGGTGCACCCCAACAATCCCACCGGTTCTTTCGTGAGCCAAGCAGAGCGAGAGTCGCTCAACGAGTTCTGCCGGGAATACGGCCTGAGCCTGATTGTGGACGAAGTTTTTCTCGACTACTCGCTCGATGGCGCGCAGCGGCCGAGCTTCGCCCTGAATCAGGAGGCGCTGACATTTACTCTGAGCGGGCTGTCAAAGATTTCTGCCTTGCCGCAGATGAAGCTGGCATGGGTCGCGGTGAGCGGGCCAGGCGAAGATGTGGCGCCGGCCCTCTCGCGGCTCGAGGTGATTGCCGACACTTATCTTTCGGTGAGCACGCCTATTCAGCTGGCAGCGCCGGCGCTGCTCGACCAGCGCCGGGCGATTCAGCCGCTGCTCATAGACCGCCTGCGAACCAATCTGGAGGAACTGGATCGCCACCTGCGCCGGCAGAAGAGCTGCGAGCGGCTGGAAGTGGAAGGCGGGTGGTATGCCGTTGTGCGAGTTCCGGTGACGCAATCGGACGAAGACCTTGTGATTGACATTCTGCGGAAAACCGCGGTGCTGGTGCACCCCGGGCATTTCTATGATTTTGCCGCGGACGGCTACCTGGTGCTGAGCCTGATCACACCGCCCGAGCATTTTCGGGAAGGGATTGGCCGCGTGCTCGGCTTGCTGAATGCAAAATGAAAAGGCGGAAAGCGACTTGCCTTCCGCCTGCGCCGTGATCCAGCGATTCGCGGGCCTATTTCGGCGCAATGTAGCTCAGGTCGGGACGATAGACCGCGATTTCGCTCCATTCCCGGGCCACGGTTTTATCGAAGGACTGCATGAGCATGTCGGCTTCATGGCGGCCCAGGGTTTTTTCCAGCATTTCGGAAAACGAAGGAGTCGGTTCCGCCATATCGGCCCAGTTGTCGTGCGGAATCACCAGCACGTAGTGCGGCCCCTCGCCTCCGTTAACCAGCTCATACCAGGTGGCGGTGTTCGGCCAATTGGCTTTCACAATGGCCTCGCTCACCTTGCTGATGGCGTAATGAAAATCGCTTTCCGTGCCGGGTTTGAGCATGAAGTGAAGAACTTCGAGCATTTTGGGAGGGGTGGAGGAGGGTGGATGGGTCACCTCGGTCATCACTCGCCAGATGCTCTCGGTGTCCGAGGCCAAGTAGGGCACCAGATTGATCTCGCTATCGGCGGCATCAGCCATGCCCAGCTTCTCTTCCCAGGTGTCGAAATCTTTCCAAGTGTGGCCGAAGGTGGAGGAGATATACCCGCCGGTGCCATCTCCAGTCATGATCTGAAACATCGTCCACGACCAGGTATCGTTGTTTTTGCGGTGCCACTCCATGTGCTTCTTTCGCCCCTGCTCAAACTGCGAACTCATGCCCGGCTTAGGCATCATGAAATAGACCTCTCCCACGTTGACGGTCTTTTCCTGAGCGAATGCCGCGACGCTGAAAGCGAGCAGGCAAACTCCCACGATTCCAGAAACAATCCTGCGCATAATGCTCCTCTCTGTAATGGATGGGTTGGCGCCGGTTGTGCCGGCGGCGCAAAGGTGGTGCGGAGCCCGAAACTCGCGGCATCCTACGCCCAGTCCTTTGCCGAGGTCAAGGGATGGCAATGGCGGGGTTTAGTGAGTTCAGGAAGTATGGTTCGCGTCAGGGCAGCGGCTTCAGCCCTGCCGTTTTCGGGTAGGTCTGGAGCAACGCGCCGCCGGGGCGCAACCGCCCGTGGCTGGCATTTTTGCGTTGCGCCGCACCGGCGCGGCCCTCCCGCTCGGTGCCACGGCGGCCAGCACGGCCAAGGCCGTGCCCTGATACGAGCGCATGTATGACGAAAGCACGGGGGCCGTTCAGCTCTTCACCAGAAATGGATTGCTCTGACGCTCTTCTCCAATGGTTGTGAGCGCGCCGTGACCGGGCACGACCACGGTTTCATCGGGCAGGGCAAGCAGCTTTTCATGAATGGAGCGGATGATCTTGGAAAATGATCCGCCGGGAAGATCGGTGCGGCCGATGCTGCCGGCGAAAAGAGTATCGCCGGCGATCAGTTTGCGTTGAGCAGGAAAGTAAAGACAGACGCTGCCTTCAGTGTGTCCCGGAGTATGGAGAACGTCGGCAACCAGACTGCCAGCCTTCACCGTGTCTGCCTGGCCGAGGCTCTGGTCAATCTCGACCGCGCCGGGAGGCTTCATGCCGATCCAGGCGGCCTGCTCGTCTAGCATCTGGAGCAGCGCATAGTCGTTCTGGTTGAGGAGAATGGGGGCGCCGGTGGAGGCGCGGAGCTTCATGGCGCCGCCCACGTGATCAATGTGGGCGTGAGTAATGACGATTTGCTTTACCTGGAGATTGTGCGCTTGGAGGATGGCCAGCACATCTTCGATATCGTCGCCGGGATCAATGACCATGGCTTCGCGCGTGGTCTGGTCTCCGATCACGGAGCAATTACACTGCAACGGGCCAACGGGAAGAATTTCGTGAATCATGGGGCACGCGGAGCGCTTGCGGCTATTTCTTGGCCGGAGCGGGCTGCGAATTGGTCTGCGGCGGCTGAATCCCCTGCAGCACGGACTTGGGTCCGCTGCGGCGGGAGGCGTAAATGGAGAGCGTGATGGAGGTCAGCATGAAGATAATCGCCGACCATGTGGTGGCCCGCGAAAGAGCGGTAGCGGCGCCGCGCGGGCCAAACGCGGTCTGGCTTCCCATGCCGCCAAAGGCCGCGGCCACGTCGCCCGCCTGGCCGCTCTGCAGCAGGACCACGATGATAAGAAAGAGGCAAACGATGATGTGAACGATAGTGATAAGCGTAATAATCATGCTATTTGATTCGCATTCCCGGGATTTGGTGCGGAAGGGGGGATTTGAACCCCCACGCCTTTCGGCGCCACCCCCTCAAGATGGTGTGTCTGCCAGTTCCACCACTTCCGCACGCAGGCTGTTGACCGCGCTTGGGTCAATTTCCATCGGCTTTTCATCTTATCACGCGGGTGAGGGAAGGGCTTGGTCAGCGCATCCGGCGGAGGCCAGTGCCTTGATACAACCTAGGCCCGAGAGCGGCCCGCCGCGACCTCAGGCAACTCACGCCCCGCGGTCAGCAAGCCCCTGAGTTCATCCAGCCCGAGACCGGTACGGGCGGATACCTCCACAATTTGGATTCCTGGGCGGACGAGAGCGATATTGCGCTCCAGCGCCGCCAGGTCTATTCCGCAAGGCACTGCCAGATCGAGCTTGGTAATGACGGCCACATCGGCGGTATTGAAGATGGTGGGATACTTCAGCGGCTTGTCCTCGCCTTCGGGAGTAGACACCAGCACCAGGCGCAAGTCTTCCCCCAGGTCGAAGCTCGAAGGGCAAACCAGATTTCCGACGTTTTCAATGAACAGAAAGTCCAGATCTTCCAGCCGCCACCCGGCGAGCGCGCGTTCCACCATGCCGGCGTCGAGGTGGCAGACGGTTCCGGTGGTGATCTGCCTGACCGGCGCGCCGGAGCGGGCCAGGCGCAGGGCATCGTTCTCAGTGGCGAGATCGCCGACCAGCGCCGCCACACGGTGGGGGGCTGGAGTTGGGTGAGCAGGAGCTCGAGCAGAGTGGTCTTGCCGGCGCCGGGGCTGGAGACCAGGCTGATGACGCGCACCCCGGCGGCGCGAAAGCGCTCGCGCAGGGCGCGGGCAAGCACATCGTTCTCTTTGAGAATCTTTCGCCGGACCTCAACCAGGCGCGGTTCACTCATGCTGTTATCTCCAGGCGGCTGATCTCCAGTTCCTTCCCGCGGACCACATGCTCGGCCGCTGCTCCGCATACGCTGCAAAGGAGCAGGGGAAAGAACTGCGCCCGGCGCTCGCCGCCACAGGCCGGGCAGTCAATCACCACCTCCACATCCTCGATGACCAGGCGGCTATGGCAGAGTGCCGTCTGCTGGCATGCGATGCCGTAGGAGAACTGCAGCGCCTCTTTGTCAACCCCGCTCAGGCGGCCCAGCCGCAGATGCACCACTTCCACCTGCCGCGCTTGGTGGCGCTCGGCCTCCTCGAGAACGCCATCCACGATAGCCAGGGCAATAACCGGAGCGTTCAACTCGGTCAACTGGTCCATTTGTTCGAGCAGTTCGTAGGTGCGGGCCGCCTCGTCCTTATCCACCGTGCTGATGGCAAAGCCGACGTGCACCAGCACGTAATCGCCAACACGGGCGCTGGGAACGTAATCGAGCGAAGCCTCGCGCACAATGCCGCCGAACTGTACCTTGGCCATGCGCATTCCGCGCCGGTCAAATTCTTCCAACACCTTGCCGGGTATGGCCAGGCACATGAGTCACGCTCCTGAGTTCGGGATGCGGCTTACTGCGAGCTGCACAGATGCTGCGCCCCGATACTACGAGGTGGAAGCAAGCTGCCATGTAAGAAATCTGTTAGAACCGAATGAAAGATGCTGTAGGTGGGGGGAAGGCGTTGGCGGCGGCCAAAAATAAATGAATGGCTCGCCTTGCCAGGTTGCCTTGCGGCCAAGGTGAAGAATCGTTCAGAAATCAGCAGAAGAGGTTGCAGAAGGTAATTTTGATCAGGGGCCTGACCCTGGGCGATATGCCGGAATCAGTATTTGACGATCGCGGCGAAAGATTTCGGATCTAAGCTCGCCCCGCCCACCAGAGCGCCGTCAATCTCTTCTTCCGACATCAGGGCCCTGGCGTTTTCCGGCTTCACCGAGCCGCCGTAAAGAATGCGGAGGCTGGCGGCAAACTCTTCTCCAAAGGCCTTGGCCGCCTCGCCGCGAATCAACTGGTGGGCATCGGAGGCCAGTTGCGGGGTAGCGGTTTTTCCCGTCCCAATGGCCCACACCGGCTCATAGGCCACCACCAGCGGGGCGGCTTTCTTGGCTGAAATTGCGTGAAAAGCCCGCAGGCATTGCCGGCGGAGCACATCCTCGGTAAGGTTGGCCTCGCGCTCCTCGAGAACCTCGCCGACGCAGACAATGGGAACCAGCCCTGCTTCGAGCGCGGCTTTGAGTTTCATGTTCACGGTGTCATCGGTCTCGCCGAAATATTGCCGCCGCTCCGAGTGCCCGATGATTACATGCGTGCAGCCCGCGGCCAGCAGCATACCGGGAGAGATTTCGCCGGTGAAGGCGCCTTCTTCTTTCCAGTAAACATCCTGCGCGCCGATGGCGACGTTCGAGCCCTTGGCTACCTGCACAGCAACGTAGAGGTCCACGTAAGGAGCGCAGACCGCAATTTCATCGCGCGTGTGGCCGGCGACCAGGGGCAGGAATTCTCCAAAAAATGTCCGCGCCTGCTCTGGGGTTTTGTACATCTTCCAGTTGGCGGCCATCAGTTTCGTGCGAGCCATGAATGCCTCTTTCGAACCCTTCGGATTGCAGTCGTAGCAGAATGGGGGACAGCTATTTCTTGTCCGTCAGCGCCTCTACCCCCGGCAGCTTCTTGCCTTCCAGAAACTCCAGCGATGCGCCGCCGCCGGTCGAAATATGAGTAATCTTGTCCGCAACCCCGGCCTTATGCACGGCCGAGACCGAGTCGCCGCCGCCCACGATCGAAGTCGCTCCCGGATTCTCGGCCACCGCCCGCGCTACCTTGAACGTGCCCTTGGAAAATGGCGAAACTTCGAATACCCCCATGGGCCCATTCCACACGATGGTGCGCGCCCGCGAAACTTCTTCCGCGAACATGTCCGCCGTTTTGGGGCCGATATCGAGGGCCATCAGGTTTGGCGGAATGCCTCCGCTTCCGACGGTTTGCACCACGGCGTTCACATCAATCTGCGAAGCCACTACGTGATCCACCGGCAACAGGAATTTGACCTTTTTCGCCTTGGCCTCTTCCAGGAGCTTGCCGGCCAGGTCGAGCTTGTCATTTTCGACGAGCGATTTGCCCACCGGCTCCCCTTGCGCCTTGAGAAAGGTGTAGGCCATGCCGCCGCCAATGATCAGGGCATCCACTTTGCCCATGAGATTCTGGATCACGCCAATTTTGTCGCTGACTTTCGCCCCGCCCAGGATGGCAACGAACGGCTTGGCCGGATGCTGCATGGCTTTGCCCAGATAGGTCAGCTCTTTTTCCATAAGCAGGCCGGCGGCGGATTTCTGCACGAATTTCGTAATTCCCACCGTGGAAGCGTGCGCGCGATGCGCGGTGCCAAAGGCGTCATTCACGTAGAAATCGGCCAGACTGGCAAGCTGCCGGGAGAATTTTTCATCGTTGGCTTCTTCTTCCGCATGGAAGCGCAGGTTCTCCAACAGAAGGGTTTGCCCTTTTTCCAGCTTGCCGGCCATTTCCTCGGCTTCAATGCCCACGCAGTCGGGGCAGAATCCGACGTTTTCCCCGCGCGCCAGTTCCTTATCCAGCAGCATGCGCAGGCGCTCGGCCACCGGCTTCAGACTCATTCCGGGCTTGGGCTTGCCTTTAGGGCGCCCGAGGTGCGAGGCCAGAATCAGCCGCGCGCCGTGACGCAGCGCGTATTCCACCGTGGGCAGCGTTTCCCGGATGCGCGTGTCATCCATCACCCGGCCCTCTTCCAGCGGAACGTTGAAGTCCACCCGCATGAAGACGCGATGATCATTAAGAGGCAGGTCGCGAATCGAAAGCTTTGACATACGGTTCTGTTGTCCCCGCAGAATGCGGCCCGGCCGGAAGTCCGGGCCCTTCCCATGAAATGGCCTGATGCCGCAAACGCCGAGCGCGCGCCCTGGTTACAGCCCTTTGCCCGCAATGTAGTTGATCAGGTCGCGCACCCGGGACGAGTAGCCCCATTCGTTGTCGTACCAGGAAATCACTTTGACGCAGGTGCCGCCAACCACCAGCGTCATGGGAGCGTCCACAATGGAAGAGCGCGAGTCGCCGCGATAATCGCAGGAGACCAGTTCGTTCTCCTCATAACCGAGATAGCCTTTCAGCGGGCCACTCTCTGAGGCCTTCTTCAGTGCGGCATTTACTTCTTCTTTGCTGGTTTTCTTTTCGACCAGCGCGACCAGGTCCACCACCGAAACGTTGGGTGTGGGCACGCGCATGGCGAAGCCATCCAGCTTGCCGGCCAGATCAGGAATGACCAGCTTCAAGGCCTTGGCCGCTCCAGTCGAGGTCGGGATCATCGAGAGCGCCGCCGCCCGCGCCCGGCGCAGGTCCTTATGCGGAAAATCCAGAATTACCTGGTCATTGGTGTAAGAGTGAATGGTGGTCATGGTGCCGCTGATGATTTTGAAAGTATCGTTGACCACCTTGGCGATGGGCGCCAGGCAATTCGTGGTGCAAGAGGCGTTGGAAATGACGTGATGCTTGGCCGGGTCGTATTTCTCGTGGTTCACGCCCAGAACCAGGGTGACATCTTCGTTCTTGGCCGGGGCGGAGATGATCACCTTCTTGACCGGCCCGCGCAGGTGCTTTTTGGCATCTTCGGCGTTGGTAAAGCGCCCGGTGGATTCAATCACGACCTGTGCGCCTACAGATTCCCAGGGGAGCTTGGCAGGGTCCTTCTCGGCGAAGACTTTGAAGGTCTTGTTATCTACCGTGATGCTGTCGGCGCCCGCCGAAATCTTATTGGGCAAATTGCCGAGAATCGAATCGTACTTCAGCAAATGGGCCAGAGTTTTGGGATCGGTAAGGTCGTTGACGGCCACAAATTCCAGGTTGGGATCGTTCAGGGAGGCGCGCAGAACGTTGCGCCCGATGCGCCCAAAGCCGTTAATGCCTACTTTCACTGACATGTTTCCTCCGCTTGAAAATGACGAGGCTGCCAACTGCAATTGGAATGATGAGAACAAAAAATCTTAACAGGCAGAGCGGAAAAGCGGCAAATGACCGCCATCACCAACGGTTGTGACCGAGGCCACTAGACCGTTGCGCAATGCTGAATATTAGAAGTTTCTGAAGGAGCTGAGAGGGGAGTCATAGTCTGGCAACTGAGATCCGGTGAGTGGCAGCGAACCCGTGAACCTTGGCTCTGGCTGGCCCCAGAAATCTCAGTTCAAGATAAATCGAGGTGAGGGGTTGGTTGACCACGCTGACATGCACCAATTCCAATGGATCAGTTCCCAGTCGTTCCCCGTTCTCAGCGCAAACCGGCGGGTCATTCTGCAACTACGCGATCCAGCGCAGCTTTGAGCTGGGAGTAGGTCATTTCATTGGGGTGGTACAACTTCACAATGCCCTGGCGGTCCAGCAGCACCAGGGTGGGCGTGGCGAGCGCGCCATAAGTAGTGAAATTCTTCTCGCTGATGGGGACCGGCACATCCGCCAGTCCGGCATAGTATTTCTCACGTACTTGTTCGATGTAGGCGAGCTCCTGCCCGGGTGAGGCGTCCTCGCCTCCCGCGACGTAGCCATAGAGCATGGTTGGGCCCAGAAGAGACAATCCTTTGTCCGCATATTCTGTCTTCAACCTGGCGAGCACCGGAGCTTCCGCGCGGCAGGGGCCGCACCAATGTGCCCAGAAGTAGATGAGCACGGGCCGGCCTCGCAGTTGCGTCAGGGTTTCGGGCTTCGGCCCCAGATAGTGATCTACTTCCAGCGGAGGCGCGGGCTTGCCTTCAAGGCCCGCCATATTTTCATGCTGGTGCAGGCGCGTCTCCCAGTAATTCGGGTGCCGCCGCACCCTGCTATAGACGGAAAAACCGAGAAATACCGCGAGAAACGCCGCCACCACAATGGCCGGCACAAGAAAGCGTCTTGGCGTTGTCTTCACTCTAAACATCTTACTTCACGCTTGCGGCGTCATCTTCCACTAAAGTACCGGCTTTGACCTTTGCGCCCGTGGTACATCCCGGGTGGCGCAGATTGCTCCGAATGCGCAGCCTGTGTTAAAAGCCAAGCATGCGCAAATGGATGCATGAGCGTTTCAAGCGCCGTAAGAAGGAAAAGGCTGAATCCCCATCCGGAGCTCCGGCTCCCCTGCAGCCCAAGTATTTTGAGAGTGACGCTCCTACTCCCGAATCCGCTCCGAAAAAAGAGGAATCGGCGCCCCAGGAAGCTGCCCCGGCGGACGAGCCTAGAGTTGAGCCGCCCGCCGCGGGAACGCAGGCAAGGCCTGCCGCGGGAAGGCGGCGCCGCCGGGGTCGCGGGGGCCGGGGGCGGGGATCATCTTCCGCCGCCGCGCCCTCGAGCTCGCCGCCGGCAGCAGCGCCGCCGCAACCGGCTGGGGCGGCCAAGGGCGTGGTGGTATTGGCCATTGGGCTCCCCGGTTCCGGCAAGAGTTCCTGGTTCAAGCGCCACAACATAACACCGCTTTCCAGTGATCTGTTGCGGGTGTTGCTGTTTGACGATCCCACCGAGCAGCGTTTCCAGGACCTGATCTTCTCTAACCTGCGCTCTATGTTGCGGGCGCGGTTGATTGCCGGGCGTCCGATGAATTACGTCGATGCCACCAACCTGAGCCCGCACGAGCGCGCCAACTGGATCAAGCTGGCCCACGACCACCACTACGAGGTGCAGGCCGTGTTCTTCGACGTGCCGGTGGAGATCTGCCTGGAGCGCAATCGCAAGCGTCAGCGATCGGTGCCCGAAGACGTGATGCATCGCATGGCCGGCAAGCTGCAAGCGCCTACCTTCGAGGAAGGTTTCACCAAAATCACGGTCGTAAAGGTCAAGAAGCAGCAGGAGTGAGGCCGGCTCATTTGGCGTCATTCGTCTCGCCCTTCAATAGAAACGCCGCTCTTGCGAGCGGCGTTTGCAAATATAGACGGTTGTGTCTTTACCGGTGGCCGTGGCCTCCCCCACCGGAGAAGTGGCCTCCGCCCCCGCCGCCATAAGACCTGCCGCCGCCGCCACCACCATGGTAGCCGGACGAGCCGCCGCCCGAGCTGTGGTACGAAGGAGCGGAATAGCTGCGGGATGGAGCTGAGTAGCTGCGCCCCTGGGGCGCCGAATAGCTCCGGTATTGCGGCTGCGAGTAGCTGCGGTACGAAGGCGCCGAGTAGCTGCGCGAAGGCTGGCTATACCCGCCGAACGAGCGCCCCTGGTAGCTGCGATAGCTGGGCTGGCTATAGCTTCTTCCCTGGCTCCCGCCAAAGTCGCGGCCGCTGCTGAAGCTGCGGTTGTTGGCCTGATAGCTGTAGTTGCCGGCGGGCTTCACCGGACCCGTGGGCCGAGGAACGAAGTTCGAAGCGTGCCCTCGTCCTGACTGCCCAACAGAGCGGGGTGTGCTGCGTTCGTTTGACCGTCCCGGGTTGGAATAGTTCCGCTCCGCCGGCGCAGACCTCGGGTTCGAAGAAGGCCGCGGAACGTTGCGGTTCTCCGATTGCGGCCCGCGAGAGAACCCTTGGCTTCGCGCATCGGTTCTCCCGCTGATCGCCCGCGAGTTTTCAGGAGGTCTCGGCACGTAGCGCGTTGAGCCCGAGCGCATCGCCATGTCATGCGAGGCGCCGTTTTGTGGCGGCCGGGGAACATAGCTGTGCGCCGACATCGAGGTCCGGGCGCCGGATTCCGCTCTCGGGCTGAACTGCCCGCCGCGATTGACTCCACTTTCAGGGCGAGCTACGCGGTTGTTGATTGCTTCCGAACGGCCGCGCACATTCCCTGGCGCATTCCGGGAGAAGGTTGAGCGCGAGAATGCGTGCGAGGGCGGCATCGCCGCCACTCTTCCTCCCAGGCGGCTCGAGGCCGTCGGACCCGGCATATGGCCCCCAAGCGATGAGCGGGAGAACGCCGTCTCCGACATATGCACCAGGTTGCGATGCACCGGCAACGAATTGGTAAAAGCATGTTGCGACATGGCAACGCGCCCACCGGGCACTCGCAGATTGGCGTAGCGGAAGCCGCCAAAGCGATGGTTGAAGTAATCGCCGCGGAAGCGATTGATGTTCACGATCCGCGTGTTGTAGATGTTGATCCGGTTGAAGTAGCGCGGACCCACGTGGTACCAGGGGAAGAAGGGTTCGCCCCAGCCCAGCGGGCACCATCCAATGCCGCCGCCAAAGCCGAATCCGAAGCCCACACCCCAGCCTGGACCGCCGAACCAGCTCACCAGCGCGGGAGCATAGAAGGGCCGCGCCCAGTACGGGCCAGGCGACCATCCCCAGTATCCGCCGGCATAAACCCAGCGGCCATAATGGAAGGGAGCAAATCCCCAGGGCTCGTCATCCACCCAAGTCCAGCCCCAGGGGCTGATCCAGACCCAATGTCCGTAGGTGTAAGGCGCCCACCCTGCGGCCACGCCCGAGGGAACCCAGACTTCGCCGTAAGGCTGTTCGACCCGCCAGGTCCCGTAGGCGTCGAGGTCTTCATAGCCGATGGTTCCAGGCGCCACGTAGCGGGCGGAAAGAGAATTATCCTCACGCTGGTCGCGCACACGGCACCAGTCGTCGAAGCCGTCAAAGCCCGGCGCCGCCGAAACCTGATGGGTGAGAGAAGTGCCATTGGTGAAGCGCGCCTGCTCGTGGGCTCGCACCCGCACCAGAGGCCCGTTGCCGGTCGCATCGCCTTCGCCCTTCCAGACCGTCACCACGCTGGCGTCGGTATTGGGATCTACATCGAAGCGGTAGTCGCCGGATTTCTGCACCGTAAACGCCAGGTTGGGGGTATCCACTTCGTAGATTTCGCCATCGAACAGATGCCGCACGTGCACATTGAGCGTGCCCTGGTGCAGCTCCACCTGAATGGTGTTGTTGCCGACATTGGTCAGGGTGAGGCTGGTATTGCTGTCAATGCGCAGCAAGCCGCCGCCAACGTTCAATTCGGCGCGGGAATCTTTGTCGGCCCAAATGTTGTCGGCCGAAGTCAGCGGCCGATTGATTGAGCCCGCTACCCAGTCTCCGGTCCCGCCGGGCTGAATAGAAACCTGCCCTGACAGGTACTGCAAGCGGGCGACCCGGTCGGGCGGCCCTTCATCTTGATTTTGACTCGCCTGATCTTGACTCGGCTGAGTCATGCTGGGCTGAGACGGGCTTGGTTTGGCCTGGTCCGGTGGTGGTGGCGGTCCCTGAGTTTGGTCTGTATCCGCCTGAACCTGGTCGGAGTCCAGGTCATCCTGGGCCGCGGCCCAGGTCATTCCTGCCGCAAGAAATAACGCGAGCAATGTTGCCAGAATCGCGCCCCTTCGAAGTCTCATAGCTCGCTCTCCTATGGCAAGCTTTCTGCCGCCGGCTGCCAGCGTTTGAGCGGTAACGCGGCACTCCGGTGCTCACACTTGTTGCACTAATGTTAACCCCAGGTACGTCCTTTAGTTGCGGTGGGATTTGACCCCCCGGACCAGGGGCAAGACATAATCGGCGCCCGCAAGTCGCAACCGTGATAGGAACAAGCATAAGCCTATTAGGTACTATTACTTACTTCAAATATGGGAGGATTTCCTTGAAGGCGATCACGCCCGAGGAGCGCAATAGCTCGTACATCATCATCTCGGTGGAAGAGATGACGGCCCCAGCCGCCCGCATGCGCTCCAGGCCGATTTTCCAGTTCCACTCGGTGCGGGAACCGACGGCGTCTGAGGCGATATGGACCAGATAGCCCTCGCGCAAGGCCCCAAGGGCGGTCTGCATTACGCAGATGTGGCTCTCCATGCCGCACAGCAGCAGCGTGTTGCGATTGCCGGGCAGGCGTTTGAGCAGGGAGCAGAACACCTCGCTGCCGAAGCAGGAAAACATCTGTTTATCAATTGCCGGTGTATCAGGAAGCAGGGAACTGATCTCCGGAACGGTGTTTCCCAGGCCTTTCGCGTATTGCGTGCTCAAGAGGGTTGGAATTTTCAGAATGCCGGCCAGTCGGATGAGCAACTGGGAGTTGCGCAGTAGTTGCTCCTTCTGGAAGATGGGCGGCAGCAGCTTTTCCTGAATATCCACGACAATCAGGGCGCACTGCTCCGCTTCCAGCGGTCGGCGGGCCGTTTCGGCAAAATCGCTGGCCGGTGGATTGATGCTGCCAAGCACGCTAGCCATAAGGGTCTCCTCTCGAAGCCGGAACCAACCCTATGCATGAATTCTAGCGTTCACAGCGCTCAAAGGGCAGCTGTTTTGCGCAAAACGCGAGGCCATTAGAGTCAACCGGTTCAATGGCGACATCCTCATCACTTCGAAGTTGAACCGCTCTCAGCTTCCATTGCGCGTACCTCGACATAGTCCAATGGCGCCCGCTCTTCACCGTCTGGAGTTCCTTCGATACGGATTTCGTCGCCGGCACGCAACGCGATTCCCGTGATCCAGCGGCGGGTAGAAGTGTCGCCGCCGGGCTGGTTCGAGGGCAGATGATCGCCGGCCCGCCACTCATCCACAAGCTGCTGGTTCACGAGAACTCTGAATCTGGACTCGCCATTGTTCTGGTCGAAGTACTGCACATCAATCTCATACCAGCCGGCGGGACGGTCAAAGCGAAACTCGGCCGTGCATTCTTTCTCAGGGGCGGCGCATTCGATGCCTTTGCCGCCCGAGGCGTTTTCCCAGGGCACAACATCCATAGGCCGATAGCCGTTGAGTTGCATGTTCTCAGCCTCAACTCGATCGGGGTGATGGCCCACGCGCCCCCTGGCGTCGGCAATACCTGATTCGCGGCGAAACCAGTTGCAGACCGCGTCACGCCAGACGATGGCATGACCAGCCTGATATTTGAGCCGCGCGAGAATTTCTGCGTAACGCTCTTCGTCCAGGTATCCGCGCAAGGTTTCCCAATGCTTCACAAATTGCCGGGCGTGCTCGGCTCCGTCGTAATGCAGGTCGTAAATTTCCTGAATTACTGTCTTGCCTGAATGCAGAACATAGCTATAAGGCACGTGATGAAAGAACAGAAGCAAGTCGTCGGGCGTGGTTTTCGGTGATGCGTACATCCCGGCTACGGCCGGCGAATACTGGCCGACGAAACCCGTTCCCGTAGCCACCGTGCGATCCATGCCGACGCCCTCGTGATCAGCGCGGTGCCACTGCCCCCATCCGTTTTGCTCGGAAGAGTCAATTCCCGGCCCGTAATGGCTGCCCAGGATATTGGTGAGCGTTTGCAGGCCCAATGGCCCGGTATAGCTCTCGTAAACCTGCCATGACGCCAGCTGCATCGCCGAGACGGTCTGAACCACGAGGGGCTGTTTGCCAAAAGTCAGGCGCGTCCATTCCTCCACGATCGCGTTCGCGCTGAGATTCGGATTCCAGGCCAGCCGCCCGAAGCCGTACAGGTTCGCCATCGCCAGCGGATTTCCCAGCCAGTTGAGGTCGCTGCCTACATTGGCCACGCCAACGAAGCCTCCCATAGGCCGATGGAACGTCTTGCCCTCAACAATTTCCTTTACCGGAGTGGCAAGCTCCTTGGCGTGCAGGTTGAAGTCGAGTACCTCTTTCCACAGGGGCACGAGAAAGCACAGATGGCGCTGCTGGCCGGTGTATTCCTGCGTGATCTGCAGCTCGATGGCTGTGTTGGTGTGCGCCAGCCCGCCAAACAGGGGCGAGACCGGTTCGCGCACCTGAAAGTCAATGGGCCCATACTTGATCTGGAGGACGACGTTATCATCGAACTTTCCGTCGAGGGGATGAAAAATATCGTAAGCCGCTTTGGCCCGGTCGTTTTTTGGGTTGCGCCAATCGAGGTGATGGTTATAAACAAACGCCCGGTAAAAGAGCACCCCGCCGTGAGGCTTGAGAGCGCGGGCGATGACATTGGCGGCATCGGCTGGGCTGCGGCCGTAAGTCGAGGGCCCGAGCTGCCCTTCTGAATCCGCCTTCATGACGAAGCCGCCGAAGTCGGGGATCTGCGTGTAGATGCCCTCAACTTTGTGCTGCCACCAGGCCCCGACCGAAGGATCAAGCGGATCGAACGTTCCCAGCCCGCCCATTACCTTCGGGCTGGCGAAATTTGCGGAGAGGCCGATGCGCACTCCCCAGGGGCGAAATGCTTCCGCGATGCGCGCCAGCTGGGGCAGAAAACCGTCTTCCAGGGTTTTGGGGTCAGCGTTTACATTGTTGATCACGCAGCCGTTGATGCCGAGGGATGCCAGCAGGCGGGCGTAGTCGCGAACCCGGCCCAGATCGGCGCGGACACTGCCATTTTCAAAAAAAATCGAGGCCCCAGCGTAACCCCGCTCAATAGTTCCATTCCGGTTGTCCCAGTCATTCACCCAGCGAAGGGGAGCAGAGGGATTCTGAATTTCATCGAGCTTGGCGGTGGGCGTGCCCAGCGCGATCTTTCGCAGCAATGCAAATACACCGTAGAGCACACCGCGGTCGGTGGGCGAGGTGATGACCAGGCAAGCTTGCCCGCGGAGGCGGACGCTCGTGATCCAAAACCCGTCGGCTCGAAGTTCCGCACGCGGTTTGAGCGCCGGAGAAACGGCGCGCAATTCCGCCAGCCGCGCGAGAATGATGCCCGGTTCGGCGGGAAGGGAAGAATTGGCCCGCAGAGTTCTGCCCAGCATACCGCGCAGGCCGCGAATGAGCTCTTTCTGCGCGGAATCCAGGATCGAGGAATCGCCCAGGACGACCACGCTGGCCGGCAGCGTTTGATATTGCTTTGCGGCAGCATAGCTCAAAGGGCCGTAGCGCAGCCATGCGTCATAGCCGGTTTCGGCATACAACGCGCCGCCGAGAGCCAGGACGAGAACCACTCCGGCGGCAAGGGCGACTGCGATGCGTTTCACCAAATCACTCTCAATTGACCGGCTGAGTCTCGAAGGCTGCTCCCGGCCGTAGCGCACATCAGTCACCAGGCAAGTACAGGTCAGCGAACCTGAGAAATTGCTCCCAGTCGAAGGCGGTAACCGCATGTTTGCCCGACCGAATATGAAAAGCAATGGTGTGCATGATTGGGCGATTGAGCGGCGGCATCCGGTCTGTGCCGAGGCCCTGTGCTCCCAGCAAGCGATAGACCGGCTCCGCGGCCACGCAGGCCAGAAATTCACCCTTGGGGTCGGCCCAGCGGTCGTCCATCGCCCCCGTAACGTACACGGGGCGCGGAGCAATCAGCGCGATCAATTCATGCGCATCCACCGGAAGCTGGTCGGAGTGCCCGGCGTACCGTTTTAAATCCAGGCTGAACCAATAGGGAAAGGTGTCGGTAAGATTGTGGATTCTTTCGCCGTAATTCCTGCGCACCAGCGACGCGCCGCCTTCTCCCGAGCAACTGGAGAGCACCATGGCAAAGCGCAGGTCCTGCGCGGCCGCCCACAGCACGGTCTTGCCCAGGCGCGAATGGCCCATGATGGCGACGCGCTTCGCATCCACATACTTGTCGCGCTCCAGAAAATCCATGGCGCGGCTCAAGCCGTAGGCCCAGGCGCCGATCGCCCCCCATTCGCCGGGGGCCGGCTCGGTCTGGCCGGGCTTGAAGAACAAGGGTCGAATGCCGTACTTGTACCCTCCCTTGAAGTCGGGCTCTAGATCCTGATAGTAGAGGGTGGCAAATCCATAGCCGCGGGCCAGAATCTTCTCGATATCGAATTCCTTGTCTTTGCCGCGAGAAGTTTCGGCGGCGCGCTCGCGCACGTGCGTCTTCCAGTTCCAGATCATCGGCAGCGGAACGCCCGGATCGCTAATCACAGATTGATTGCCGAAGAAATTCAGCGTAAGGAACGTGGCGACGGGCTGGGCAGCGCCGGCCGGAATATAAATCAACAGGTGCGCCTGCGGGCCATCCTTCTTGCCGCTGAAGAAAATGGTTACCTGCTGGCGAATGGCTTCTCCGTCCAGCGCGTACCCGTGCGCCTCATCTACATGGAAGTGAAGTTTTCTGGGCGGAGGCGGAGTGCGGCCAAAGACATTCTCCTCGAACAGCTTCAGAAGCTCTTGGCGGCGCAGCTTCCAGCCGGCTGCGGTCTCCACCGGGCGGCCATCTTCCAAAATCAGCGGATCAGGCAAGGTGTAGCTTCCAACCTTGGCCTCGTCATAGTTGACCGCAATGGTCTGCGCAGGGGCCGCCGCACAAAACAGGGGCAGGCCGAGCGCAGCCATCATCGCGGCTCGCACGCCCCCTGCAAAAAATCCCGCCGCTTTCTGCAACCGGCCCTCTTCGGCCCGGCAACGGCCCTGCTGCATGAAAACACGCTCGGAATAGTTAGTCTCGGTCAGGCACTAAATGGCAGGGAGTATAACATCGCAGCAGTAGCATCGCCGGGCGAAGAGGGCCGGCGGGCAGAGCATTCCCTCACAGCCTTCTTTCCACAGAGAAAAAAGAAATTCGCCCTAGCGACCCCCGATGGAAATCTGCTCGTTCACTCCTGTTTCCGCGGACGAGCCGCCGACGGAGACCTCATATTTTCCAGGGCTGATCTGCCAGGCTTTGGAGTTGACGTCATAGTAGGAAAACGAGTTGCCATCGAGCGGAACCGTAACCCGTCGGCTCTCCCCGGCTTTCAGGTCCACACGCGCAAAGCCCTTCAACTGTCGCGGCCAGGGAACCGGGGCGTTTTCTGCCTCAACATAAACCTGAGCCACGGTCGCGCCCGGGCGGCTGCCCGTATTCTCTACCTCGAAGGTGACTTCATAGCGTGGACCAGCCGCCCCGGCAGCTTCCGGCTTGATTTCCAGATGGCTGAACTTGAAGCGGGTGTAAGAGAGTCCATACCCGAACGGAAACAGCGGCTGTACGTGGTTGTGCTCATAGCCGCGATAGCCAGTAAAGATTCCCTCTTTGTACACGATACGATTCGTACCGGGCTGCGGATAGTAGTAATCGTAGGCGGGATTGTCTTCCCAGCGCCGCTCGAAGCTGACGGGCAAGTGGCCGGAAGGATCCACGTCGCCAAACAGGATTTCGGGCAAGGCCGTGCCTCCCTCCTGTCCCGGATACCATGCTTCCAGGAGCGCGGGAACCTGCGCCAGCCAGCCATTCATGTCCACGCCGCCGCCCGAGGTGATCACGACAATGGTGCGCGGGTTGAGACCGGCGATTTTGCGGATCAGCTCGTCCTCACCCGGAGGCAGGCCGAAAGTCCGGTCGGAGCCTTCCGTCTCCGTGGAAGGATCGAAGCCCACGGCCAGCACCACCGCATCCGCCTTCCGCGCCATCTCTTCGGCGTTCGCGTTGGTCCAGTTTCCCTCGCGGAGGATGCCTACGCGCAATAGGGAGCCGGAGAAGCCGGTGACGGTGTGGTGTTCCACAACAATCTTGTGAGGCACAGCGTCCAGCGATAGCGCAAACTGCTCTACGGGAGCAATGAAGTAGTTCCAGCGATCGGCCAGCAGCTTGCCATCCACGTAGAGTTTGTAGCCGGTGTTATCGAAACCTCCCTGCTGCACGAAACAATCATAGGTGCCTGCCGCCACAGGCGTGTAGTAGCCCGTCCAGCGCGTGGAAACCGGTTTGGGGGCGGAGAAGTCGGCCGGGTTGAGCTCGATTTCTCCGGAAGAAAGAGCGGCGATATCGAGCGGCCTGCCGGAAGTAAAATGGCGTTCGATTCGCGTGCTGGCCGGCGTCCCGGAAAGGTCGCCGTTATCGAATGTCTCTACCGTCAGTCCAGGTTGTCCTCCGCTGGGCTGGGTGGAAAACTCCGTGGCGTTGGCCACATGCAGCAACGTAGGCAAGCCGCGGTCCCAGAGAACGTCAGCGCCGGGGCCGAGATAACGGGTCAGGCCTTCGAGAAAGCTTACTGCGTGAAACGCTGATGCCTGGGCGCTGCCTCCGCCTACCGGCACGGCAGGATAAGCATCGGGGCCGATTAGAGCGACGGTCTTGATCTTGGCGCGATCAAGCGGCAGCAGGTCACCAGCGTTCTTGAGCAGCACCATGGCCTCCTCCGCGGCATGCAGGGCGACCTGGCCGCCTTCCTGGTTATCGCGGGGAATGGTGAGCTTCTGCTGCGGGCGCTCGCGCCAGCCGAATTCGATTTCCATGCGCAGAATGCGCCGCACTTTATCGTCAAGGGTGGCCATGGAAACCTTGCCTTGCTGAATCGCGGGCAGCAGGTCGGCGCGATTGAAGAATTTGCCGAAGGGCATTTCCAGGTCGAGCCCGCCGTTGGCTGCGTCTATGGTCGAATAGGTCGCGCCCCAATCGGACATCAGAATGCCGGAGAATCCCCACTCTTTCTTCAGAACTTCGTTGTTGAAGTAGGGGTTCTCCGTCATATGTTGGCCGTTGGTCAGGTTGTAGGAGTCCATCACGGCGCCGACGTGGGCTTCCTGCACCGCGGCCTTAAACACAGGGAGATAAATTTCGCGCAGGGTGCGCTCGTCAATGATGGAATCGGTTTTGTGGCGGCCAAATTCAGAATTGTTTCCCAGGAAATGCTTGATGGTGGCGCTTACGCCTTCGCTTTGCACGCCCTCGATGTAGTTAACCGCGATGTGCGAGGCGAGAAAGGGGTCTTCGCCAAAGTATTCGAAGTTGCGGCCGTTCAAAGGCGCGCGATAGATGTTGACTCCCGGGCCAAGCAGAAAATTCTTTCCCTTGGCGCGGGCATCGCGGCCGAGTTGAACGCCTACGGCTTTGGCGAGAGCAGGGTCCCAGGTGGCCGCCAGGCCAATGCCGCCAGCCATGACCGTTGCCGGCCCGTCATTGCGCACACCCACCGGCCCATCCGCCGTGGGGAGCGCCGGCAGGTTCAGTCGGGGAATGGCCCGCACGTCGAAAAAACGCACGCCGCCCAGCAGGTCAATTTTCTCCTCCGTGGTCATCTGGCTGAGAATGGAATTGACCTGATGCTCGATCTCCGGGCTATCTGGAAGCGGCCCCTGGGCCCAACTACAAGCTGCGGCGAACACAAGAACGATGACGATGAGAACCGGTACCCTTTTCATGCGCGGTCATCTCCCGGCGGTGGTAAATGTGTGGCAAAACG
Organism: Terriglobales bacterium; assembly: GCA_035517775.1. GTDB lineage: Bacteria > Acidobacteriota > Terriglobia > Terriglobales > Acidobacteriaceae > DATIYF01. The sequence goes on along the minus strand of DATIYF010000023.1, from coordinate 19,799 downwards.
TTTTTCTCAATCTTGAGATACGTCTAGAGTGAGGCTGCCCCGCGCCCGGGGCAAGCATGATACGGTAGCGTACGGGTTCGTTACACGCTTGCCGGCCTGAAACCGCGGGCTTTTGGCTTGACAATGCGGTTGCGGAAATACTAGGGTTCGTCCCCGGGAGCGCATTCCCCGACGAATGTGCGCGAGTGCTCATGGCAACTCTGCCTCTAAGCGGTTGGAAGCCTGAATCGCCTGACGAGAAAAACGCCGCTCACCACCAACTGGAACGCATTCTGGGACACCCGGTCTTTCGCAACAGCCGCCGCTGCGCCGGATTGCTGCGCTACGTGGTGGAATGCACTCTGGAAGAAAAAGGAGAGCAACTGAAGGAGCGCGCCTTAGGGATTGAGGTCTTCGGCCGCATTCCGGACTATGACACCAACCTCGATCCCGTGGTGCGCACCACCGCCGGCGAAGTGCGCAAGCGCATCGCGCAGTACTACCATGAGTCGGGTCACGAAGAAGAGATTCGCATTGATCTGCCATTAGGTTCCTACGTTCCTGAGTTTCATCTCGCCGGCGGCGATGCGGCTCCGCTTTTCCCGGTGCCTTCGGGTCTGCCGCCGGCGCTCGTGCTCGATAACCTTCGGGCTTTCCCCCGGCAGTGGCGGATCCGCTGGGGCTGGCTGGCGGGGCTGGGGGCGGTGGCCGCGGTTTTGCTTTCTGTGGGAATGATTCAGCCCTGGTCTTCCGGCAAGGGCTGGAAAAGTTTCTGGAACCCGGTGCTCTCGGCTCCGGGCAGCGTGCTGATTTCCATTGGCGAGCCGCATCTCGGGCCGGCTTCTCCCACTCGCGATAGCGATAACATGACTGTCGGCGAGCACACGGCGGTCGGTGATACCGTCGCGCTATGCGACGCGATTGCCTTTGCCCGGGTTGCCACGCTTTTGTCCCACGCCGGCAAAACCTACCGGGCGCGCAGCGCAGGCGAGACCACCCTGGCCGATCTACGGCAGGGAAGCGCTGTCTTGATCGCGGGCTTCGATAATCCCTGGACTTTGCGGCTCACCTCACCCTTGCGGTTCCATCTGGCGAGCGAGGGCAGCGTTTCCTGGATCGAAGACCGCAAGACTCCTGCCCAGAAGAACTGGCAGGTGGATTTTGCGACGCCCTATTCAAAACTTACGCAGGATTACGCCCTGGTGGCGCGCCTGCTCGACCCGAACTCAGGCCAGAACGTGATTGTTGCCGCAGGAATTGGGGAAAATGGAACCCTGGCCGCGGGCGAGTTCGTCAGCGATCCCAGGTATTTGAGCCAACTCTCCAGCGCGGCTGAATGGGCGGGAAAAAACCTGGAATTCGTGATTGCCACGCAAGTAATTGACGGCAAGTCGGGGCCTCCGCGAGTGGAAGCCCAGTATTCCTGGTAAGTCTCTGAGGTTCGGCTTCGCGCTACCAGGTGTAGACGGCGGCTACGTGAGGCGCGCCCACGCTCCCATTGACCACTTTTGCGTCAATCAACACTTGAAGATTCTTGTGCTCCCAATCCCGGGGCGCTTGCCGGATAAATTCCTCGAGATATCTGGTATCGGTGACGAATTCTCCCGCCGCCAGCGTGCCGTAAGGGGTCAGGCCGGCTACGATCACGGTCGGCTGCTCGGTCGATGGATCGTACAACCGTGAAACCACCGCGTAATCCTGTTTGAAATCCTCGACGGCGTTGCCCAGCCGCAGGAATCCAATCTTATCGCCGGGCTTTTGCGCGTCTGTAATCCACCACTGATCGCCCTCCGGGTTCATCTGGAAGCGGAAGCGCAACTGATCGTTCAGGCGAATGGTCCAGTCGTTGTTGAAGGCGCCGATCAATACCACCGGGCCGCCACGCAGATCAGCGAAGGAAGTGGAGCCTTCGCCGCGAATGGCATAGTTTTTCTGATGAGACTGCAAGACGCTAGCGATTCTTGATAAGGCAATGGCGTCGGAGAGAACCGCGACGGGGAACTCCGCCGGATAAACATTGCCGCGCCCTACCAGACGCACTGGAGTATCGAAGCGGTTTCTGGCGGCGTTGGGCTCCAGTTCAACCTGCGTGGCGCGCAACTGGCCCATGCACAGCAGAGCAGGGTTCTGCGAAGAAAGCAACGGCTGCCAGAATTCTTCGAGCGGCGAAGAACGCGCCCAGGGTCCTACCGACAACATAAGCGACAAAGCGCCCACCACCACAACCGTGGCCGCGCCCGCCAGAGCCACCTTGCGGCGGAACGGGTGCGCAGCCACCGCTTTCACGCTCCCGGATTCATGAGGCGCGGCCTTACCTGCTTCGACTCGCAGATGGGGCGAGCGGGGCGCGGGCAGGGCCGCGGGCGCCGCGTGGAATTCGGGGACATACGAACCCGAAGCCAGTTCAATGCGAATTTCACGCTGGTGCCGGGGTTCGTAGTAATACTGGGCCAGGCGCTTTCTCACCTCTCCAGCCGTGACTCGAACCACCGGATCGGCCTTGGTGTCATAGGAAGGATCGCGATGAAAAACTTCGGCGCCGATTTTTCGCTCCTTCAAGTCGTCGAATTCTTCCTGCAGAGCTTTCTCCACGACATATTGAAGGAACAACGGATAGCGCCGGCTGGCGCTGAAAAGAGGGCTGGAGAGAATGCGGCCGAGTTCTTCGCGTACGGCGTCTCGTTCGGCGTCGTTCCTTGGGCGAGTTGTAGCTGAGGGCATACGTAATTGCAGCAAAAACCGGAACCGCGCTTATCTGCCGGGGTATCATACTCTCTTGATCCCATGACAGGAAATCCCCTCTTTCCCCGCCTCTAACTTACAGGTGCCACTCGACTTGCGATTGGTGTTTCGCCTGCGGCCCGGCTGATACGGTAGCGCACTTGTTCTTCGGCCTTTTCTCGCTCAATAGATGGGACGCTGGGGAGGGCCTTCGACTCCCCGGGTGAACGCTGCGGCCGTCTCCCAGAAGAGACGGCAAACCATCCATCGTCAGGGGGCAGGCATGAAGCTCAGAAATCGTCTTCAAGTGTTGGTTGTGGCGTGGGTTCTGTGTGGGGCAGTTGCCTGGGCGCAACAGACTACCGGCGATATTCTGGGAACGGTAACCGATACCTCCGGAGCCGTGGTGAGCGGCGCTCGCGTACAGGTGGAAGACCTGGGCACGCACGAGCAAAGAACCACCCAGACTTCCTCCAGTGGGGACTACGTCTTCAACCTGCTGAAGCCCGGCGACTACCGGGTGACTGTCTCCTTCACGGGCTTCAAGACCTTCACGGTTTCATCGTTGCATCTGGCCGCGGGCGACCGCACCCGCGTAAACGCGGCTCTCGCCATCGGGCAGGCCACCGAGACTGTGACCGTGGAAGCCCAGCCTTCCGCCCTGCAGACGGATAGCTCGGTGCTCTCCTCGACCATCAGCGAACGGGTCACGCAGGATTTGCCCCTGAACGGCCGCAATTTCATGCAGCTGGTACAACTTGCTCCTGGGGCGAACGAAGGCCCTCCCGATAGCCTAACCAACGGTTCCAAGCTGGATGACCGGCGGCAGAGTGCGGCCGTTTCGGTGAACGGCCAGTCCGACGTGCTCAACAACCAGATGATTGATGGCGCGGACAACAACGAACGGCTCATTGGGACGGTCGGCGTTCGGCCTTCCATCGAATCCATCGCCGAACTGCGGGTGCAGACGAGCGACTACACGGCTGAGGTCGGCCGCACCGGCGGCGGCGTGGTCAACGTCATTACCAAATCCGGCACCAACACTCTGCACGGTTCAGTATTCGAGTACCTGCGCAACGACATTTTCGATGCCACCAACTATGACTTCGGCGTAAAGCTGCCGAAATCCGAGCTGCGCCAGAACCAATTCGGCGCCAGCATCGGCGGCCCCATCGTCAAAGACAAGACTTTCTTCTTCGGAGACTACGAAGGGTATCGCCTGGTGCAGGGCGTGCCACCCCAGACCTCAACCGTGCCCACGGTCTTCGAGCGCCAGAATTGCAGCGCCGCGGGCTGCGATTTTTCCGACACCGGCGGACCCGTAATCCCGGGCGCCGCCATTGATCCCGCGGGCCTGGCTTACTTTCAGATGTTTCCTGCCCCCAATCTGGGCAGCAATCAGTTTGTCGGCTCCTACAACAACATCCAGTTCAGCCACGATTTCGATGTTCGCGTGGATCATCACTTCAACCCCAGCAACGCGCTGTTCGCCCGGTTCACTTATAACAAGGTCTATACCGACTCGCCCGGGGCTTATCCTGACGTCAATGTGGCGGGTATTACGCTCAACCCCAGCTTTATCGGAAGCGGCCTGGGCTATGCCAATGACCTCGCCTACAACGGCCTGTTCAATTACGTCCACACCTTCAGCGGCAATTTACTGCTGCAGTTGGAAGCCGGCTACACCCGGGTGGATAACGAAAGCTTTCCTGAGACCGACGGGCAAAACCCCAACGCTGCGTTCGGTCAGCCTAACATCAATACTCCGATCAGCGATTCCACCGGCCTGGCGCCCGTTCTCGTTCTGGGCGGGGGCTCGCTGGGCAGTGTTATTTTCCAGCCCTTGAAAGACCAGGACAATACCTTCCAGTATTTGGGCTCGATCGCTTATACTCACGGCGCCCACAACATCAAGATTGGGGCAGCCGTGATTCGCCGCCAGCTTACTTCCTTCCAGAGCAGCTTTCCCGAAGGCTTCTGGGTGTTCGTCGGCTACTCAGGCCTGGTGCAGGGGCAATATGTCTCGAATGGCGGGCGCGCCTTGCAGCTGGTGCCTCCGCATCTGCGCGTGTGGGAGCCCAGCGCCTACATCCAGGACGACTGGCGCGTGACCCGCAGGCTCACTCTAAACCTGGGCTTGCGCTACGATCTCTTTACACCCTTCACTGAAATTCAAAATCGCATCTCCACCTTCAACCCTGCGAACGGCGCGCTGCAAATTGCGGGCCAGAACGGCATTTCGGATACGGCCGGCATCAAAACCGACCATCGGGGATTGTCTCCGCGCGTGGGGTTTGCTTACAACGTGGCGAAAGGGCTGGTGGTGCGCGGCGGTTACGGCATCAGTTTCTTCCCCATGAATACGACCTCGGACGCCAACCTCAAGAATCCGCCCTTCGTGGCCGCGTCCACGGCTTGCGGGTTCTTCAATTGCGTGCCCGCAGGGTTGAGCTTCTTCGCCGCCGGGTTTCCAACCCCCCCGGTTGCTTCAACGCTAGCCACACCAGGAGTTTCCATACCCGATGCCGTGGACCCGAATTTCCGTACCAGCTACCTGGAGCAATACAACTTCACGGTGCAGAAAGACATTTCCGGCAATGTGGCCACACTGAGCTATGTTGGCTCAGTGGGCCGCGACCTGGCGCAGTTGATCCTCGACTACAACGCTCCTCCTCCGAACACCTGCGGCTCGGATGCGACGTGCTATAACGCGCTGCGGCCATACATCGGGGTGGACCCGAACCTGGGTTCGGTGGGCCTTTTCCTTACGCACGGCAAGTCTTCCTATAATGCCCTGCAAGCTTCCTTCGAGCGCCGGTTGAAGGCGGGGCTCACACTCAACGCCAACTATCAGTGGGCCCACGACCTGGATAATTCAACGGGCCTGAGCGAAGAGGGCGCGGCCTACGGGCCGGTCCCATCGCAGGTGAGCACCATGGAATACGGCAACAGCACGTTGGATATCCGCCAGAGGCTCGCCGTGCTGGCCAATTACCAGCTTCCCTTGGGCAAGAACAGCACGGGCGCGGCAGGCGCCTTGCTTAAGGGATGGCAGTTCAACGTCATCACAGCGTGGTCCACCGGCGTGCCCTTTCAGGTCACCAACAACACCACCGTAAGCAACACCCGGCCCGGATCGAATGATACGGACCGGCCCGACCAGATCAGCAATCCGGTGCTTTCGAATCCTTCCATCAACGCCTTCTTCGATCCCAGCGCCTTCGCCGCCCAGCCGGTTGGAACCATCGGCAGCGAGCGCAGAAACCAGTTCCATGGCCCTCCCTTCCGCCATGCCGACCTGTCGCTGTTCAAGACCTTCCCGCTCACCGAGAGGTTCAATCTCGAGTTCCGCGCCGAGTGCTTCAACATCTCCAACACGCCGAACTTTGCCGTTCCCAACTCATCCATGCCAGTACCGAATACCATCACTTTGAGCAACATCAACAGCCTGGCCGCCAACCCGACTCGTTTCGGCCAGATCACCGCCATGAATTTCAACTACAGCCCGCGTGTCTTCCAGTTTGCCCTGAAGTTGAGGTTCTGACCTGGGAGCGTGCGGCCACGGAATGCCAATTTGCAAACAACCCGGGCGGCGCGAAGACAGCCGCCCGGCTCGGCTGACGGCGCACTTCAGCCCTCGGCCACTCGCGCCGTTTGGCTTGAGGTTTCCCACACATACCGGCCTGACTGACAAGGAGAAGTGATGCGTGCATCCGTGATAGCCATCTTCGCCGTGATTATTTTGGCTCTGGGGGCGGCCGCCGCCAAGGCCGCCGATAAGAATGCTCGTGACAACAATGATCAAGTGAAAGTGGAGAGCGGCACTCTGCAAGGCGCATTTAACAGCGATCAGACCGTACGGATGTTCAAGGGCGTGCCCTTTGCCGCGCCTCCGGTTGGCGATTTGCGCTGGAAGCCGCCGCAACCGGCCCTCAATTGGAAAGGGGTTCGCCAGGCCGATAAGTTCGGGCCTGCCTGCCTGCAGACTAACGTTTTTGGCGATATCTATTTTCGCGACAGCCAGCCCAGTGAAGATTGCTTGAACCTCAACATCTGGGTTTCCGCCACGCCGGCCAGCGCCAAGCTGCCGGTGCTGGTTTGGTTCTATGGAGGCGGCTTCGTGGCCGGCGCCAACTCCGAGCCTCGCTACGATGGCGAGAGCCTTGCCAGGAAGGGCGTAATCGTGGTCGAGCCAAACTATCGCCTCGGAATTTTCGGCTTCTTTTCGCATCCTGAATTGACCAAAGAATCGGAGCATCAGGCTTCGGGCAATTATGGATTGCTGGATGAAGTGGCCGCGCTGCAGTGGGTAATCCGCAACATTGCTGCCTTCGGCGGCGATCCGCACGACATTACGATTGGCGGCGAATCCGCGGGCTCGCTCTCGGTCAGCGCCCTGATGGCCTCGCCGCTGTCACGAAATTTGTTCCAGAAAGCCCTGGGCGAGAGCGGAGCCTTCTTCCCTGATGGCAGTGAGGGTGGCATTCAGGAACGGCCGCTGGCCGAAAGCGAGCAGGCAGGAGTAAAGTTTGGCGAATCGGTAGGCGCGGCCACGCTGGCCCAACTCCGCGCCCGGCCCGCCGAGGAACTTTTGCAGGCCGCGGCCAAGCAAAATCGTGGCTTCGCTTTCGGCCCGAACCTGGACGGCTATTTTCTGCCGGCTGAGGTGCAGAATATCTACGCCACGGGCGAGCAGAGCCACGTTCCGCTGCTGGCGGGCTGGAACGCCGATGAAGGTAAAATGTTTGTCCTCTTCTCTCCGCAGAAGCCCACGGCCAAGAGTTTTACCGAGCAGGCGCAGGAGCGCTTCGGCGATCAGGCGGCGCAATTCCTGAAGCTCTATCCGGCGGCTACCGATCAGGAAGCTCTGGCCTCGGCCGAGGCCCTGGCCGGCGACGACTTCATCGCCTACTCAACCTGGAAGTGGCTCGACATGCAAAGGCAAACTGGCGATTCGCCCGTGTACCAGTATCACTTCGAGCAGGTACCTAAGACCAAGCCGGGAGCCATGATCGGACCCGTACCGGCCAGCGAGGTCGGCTCGAAACATGCCGGCGAAATCGAGTATGTTTTCGAGACTTTGAAGTCGAAAGAAGGCGTGCCCTGGACGGAAGAGGACTTCAAGCTCTCCGATGAAATGTCGTCGTATTGGACCAACTTCATCAAGACCGGAAACCCCAATGGGAGCGGCCTGCCCGACTGGCCCGAGTCCGACGCTAAAGACGGATACCAGTTGATGCACTTATCGGGCAAAAACCTGCACGCATCTGCTGACACACTGCGCGACCGTTACGAATTTCTGAATGCGCACGTCAGCAAGGCACAGCCCTCCCACGGCGGCGCGCACTGACCCGGCATTTCGCAAAGAATTACGGAACTCGAACCCAGGGGGGAAGATGAAAGGAAACACGCTGGAAGGACCGAATGAAAGGAAGACCGCAAGACCACTCAGCCGCCGCCAGCTGATGCAGAGCGGGGCTGCGCTGCTGGGAACGGCCGCCGCGGCTGGGGCGCTGCCCGCCGTGGCCTTCGCTGAGAGCAAACACAGTACGCCGTTTTCGGCCGCCAAGCCTTCGATTGTGGCCTCCGATGAGGCCGCCATTGTCGAGACCGCCGGCGGCAAGGTCCGCGGATACATACGCGACGGCATTTATACCTACAAAGGCATTCCTTACGGCGACGACACCGGGGGCGCGGCGCGGTTTCTGCCGCCGAAGAAAGCCAAGCCCTGGACCGGCCTGCGCAGTTCCATGCAATACGGCCAGGTCTGCGTACAGGTAAAGCGCATGGGCTGGGCGAACGACGAGGAAGCCTGGATGTTCTCCTGGGATGACGGCGTGCCCGGCGAAGACTGCCTGAGAGTGAACCTGTGGACCCCGGCCGTCAATGACCACGAGAAGCGCCCCGTCATGGTCTGGCTGCATGGCGGCGGATACGTAGCCGGCTCGGGCCAGGAACTGCGCTCCTACGACGGCGAGCAACTGAGCCGGCGCGGCGATGTGGTTGTGGTCTCGCTCAATCACCGTCTGGGGGTGTTGGGGCATCTTGATCTCAGCCACTACGGCCAGCAGTACGCCAGTTCGGGCAACGTCGGCATGCTGGATATCGTTCTGGCGCTGGAGTGGGTGCGCGACAATATTGCCAATTTTGGCGGCGACCCCGGCAACGTCACCATCTTTGGGCAATCTGGCGGCGGCGGCAAAGTGAATACGCTCATGGCCATGCCCGCGGCCAAAGGCTTGTTCCATCGCGCCATCGTGCAGAGCGGCTCGATTTTGCGCGCCGGAACCCCGGAAAAATCAGCCCGGGTAGCGGCGGCCGTGCTCGAGGAGTTGAACCTCAGCCCCTCGCAACTGGATCAACTCCACTCCATGCCTCCGGAAAAGCTCATTGAGGCCGGCAATGCCGCCCTGCGCAAGATCAATCCGCCGGGCCCATTCAGCTGGAAGAATGTCGCCGACCGCCTGGGCTGGGGTCCGGTAGTGGATGGCAAAGATTTGCCCCGGCATCCCTTCGATCCCGATGCGCCGCCGATTTCGGCCCATGTTCCCCTGATGGTAGGAACGGTGCTGAACGAATTCATGACCGCCATCAACCATCCGGAGTACGAATCCATGGGAGAGGATGAGGTCCACAAGCGTGTGGCGGAGAGCTACGGCGACAAAGCTGGGCACCTCATCGAAGTCTTCCGCGCCGCACACCCGAAGGCGAAACCGTTCGATATTCTGTCCCGCATTATGGCTGAGCCGGTGCGGGGATCGGCCGTCACGGAAGCCGGGCTCAAGGCCGCGCAGGGCGCCGCGCCGGCTTACCTGTACTGGTTTGCCTGGCAAACTCCGGTGCTCGACGGCCGGCCGCGCGCCTTCCATTGCTCCGAGCTTTCCTTCTGCTTCGACAACACCGACCGTTGCGAAAACATGACGGGCGGCGGCCAAGAACCACGCGCCCTGGCGGCGAAGGTGAGCGAGGCCTGGCTGCATTTTGCCCGCAGCGGAAATCCGAACCATCCCGGTTTGCCGCATTGGCCCGCGTTTGCTGCCGCTGATTGCCCGACGATGATTTTTGACAAACAGTGCATCGTGGAGAACAATCCCGACAAAGCAGAACGCCAAGCGGTCGAGGATGCAAGTTGACAGAGCTTCTATTCCGCAATCAGTGGGGGCAAAACGCGGGTGCCGCGGGGAAAAGCCTTCGAATACGCAGGGATCCCGTGTGAACATGCGCCGCAAGTTCCAGCCTGCACTCATCGCAGGCATGATCCTGGCCGCGCCGCAGCTCTTGGCTGCGGCCGACTGTCAGAAGTTAGCCTCGCTCAAGCTAGCTGACACTACGATCACCCTGGCGGAATCCGTGCCTGCCGGAGGGTTTGCGCCGCCCGCGGGCGGCGTTCCGATTATGCCCGGCCTCGTCAGTTACAAGAGCTTGCCGGCGTTTTGCCGGGTGGCCGCCACCGCGAAGCCCAGCCGCGATTCCGAGATCAAGTTTGAAGTCTGGATGCCGGAGGCCAACTGGAACGGAAAATTTGAAGGCACGGGCAATGGCGGCTGGCTGGGAGAGATCATCTATCCTGCCCTGGCCCTTGGTCTGAGCCGTGGCTTCGCCGTCGCCAATACTGATACTGGCCACACCAGCGGCGTAATGGACGCAAGCTGGGCGCTGGGCCATCCCGAGAAAGTCACTGATTTTGCCTATCGCGCAGTCCACGAAATGACCGTGCAGGGCAAAGCGATTGTTGCCGCCTACTACGGCAAGAGCCCGTCCTATTCTTATTGGAATGGGTGCTCTTCCGGCGGCAAGCAGGGCCTGAAAGAGGCGCAGAAGTTTCCCGGCGATTACAACGGCATTGTGGCCGGAGCCCCGGCCAATTACTGGACTCACCTTACCGCCGCCACCGTCTGGGTCGGGCTGCTGCCGCTCAAGACGCCTGCCAGCGCAATTCCGGCCGAGAAGTTTCCTTTCATTCACAAGGCCGCGCTCCAGGCCTGCGATGCACTTGATGGAATCAAAGACGGCGTGATTGACGATCCCCGCAACTGCCACTTCGACCCGCAGGCGCTGCTGTGCAAGGCCGGCGATGCGCCCGATTGCCTGACCGCCGCTCAGGTGGAAACCGCGCGAAAGGTGTATGGACCGGCCACCACGGCGAAAGGAGTGAAATTCTTTCCCGGCCTGGAGCCCGGCAGCGAGCTGGTTTGGGGATTCATGTTGGGCGGTCCCGAACCTTCCCGCATCGGCTCCGACTATTACACCTACATCATTCACCAAGACCCGCACTGGGACCCGCGCACCATGGACTTCGACAAAGACGTCCCCTTTGCCGACAAGTTCGACCATGGCGCCATCAACGCCATGGATCCCAACCTGACGGCCTTCAAGGCCCACGGCGGCAAGCTAATCATGTACCACGGCTGGGCTGACGCTCTGATCCCCTCGCAGAACAGCATCAATTACTACAACAGCGTGGTGAAGGCCATGGGCGGCGCGCAAAAAACGGACGATTTCTTTCGCCTCTTCATGGCGCCTGGGATGGGACACTGCTTTGGCGGCGAGGGTCCCAATGTCTTCGATGCGCTGGCGCCTCTTGAGCAGTGGGTTGAAAAAGGCAACGCGCCAGAGAGCATTGTCGCTTCGCACTTCACCGCGAGCAACGTGGACCGTACCCGGCCCCTATGCGTCTATCCCAAAGTCGCCAGATACAACGGCACCGGCAGCACTGACCAGGCCGCCAATTTTTCCTGTAAAGCGCCGGATTAACTCTCTCCCGGGCGCATGCCTGGGGAAGAGCTTCGCCGCAGGCAAACGCCAGCCCTCACCAGCCTGGGCCGGAGAGTTGCCGGTGCCTCACATTTTGACATTGAGAACCCGGGCCCATTCTGATAGCATTTCGCGACATTTTGAAGCGTCGGCCCGGGAACGAGCGGCCGGCGCACCTCCCTCTGAAAGTTATTGCAGCTCATCACTTTAGGCTCCATGGAAGGCCGTCGGGTTCGACCACTACAGAGCGAGGGAATGAGCACTTCCATCTCCATGCTGATGAGGGCGGCCGATGGCGGCGATTCTCTCGCCGCCGAACACCTCTTCGCCGCGCTCTACTCCGAGTTGCACCGGATGGCGAAACGCGAACTCGCCCGCCGCGGGGTTCCTGTGACTCTGGGCGCTACCACACTTCTGCATCAGGCCTATCTCGACATGGCGGCGCGCGATGGCCCGTCGTTTCCCGACGAGTCGCGATTCATGGCCTATGCCGCGCGGGTCATGCGCGGCCTCATCATTGACCACGCCCGCAACCGCAGGGCACAGAAGCGCGGCGGCCAGTTTCACATCACCTCCTTTCCCGTGGAAGGCGCCGAAGAACAATTAGTCAACGACGGCACGCTGCTCAAACTGGGCGAGGCCCTGGACGAGCTGGCGAAAGTTGAGCCGGAACTGGCGGAAGTAGTTGACCTGAAGTTTTTCTGCGGCTTTTCCTTTGGCGAGATCGCGGCCATGCGCCAGCTCTCAGAGCGCACCGTGCAGCGGCGCTGGGAAAAGGCGCGCATTTACCTTCACCGCAGCGTCCGCGCGGATTTGAGCGCCTGAGAACAGCTTCCCATGTCAACCCTGAGCCCCGAGCGCTGGCAGGCCGTAAGCCGCTACCTGGATGAAGCGCTGGAAATGCCCGCCGGGCAGCGCGCGGCCTGGCTGGAAGCGCTCGCCGCCAGAGATCCGGAATTGGCGCTTCTACTGCAAAGCCTGCTCAACGAACATCAACAGTTGGAGCGGGAGAGATTTCTGGAGGGGGAACCTGCCACCGCACAGCAGTTCTCAGCGCTGGAGGGTCAAACCCTGGGCGCTTACACCCTGGTCTCTCCCCTGGGAGAGGGGGGAATGGGAAGCGTGTGGCTGGCCCGGCGCAGTGACGGGCGCTTTGAGCGTTCCGCCGCCATCAAGTTTCTGAATATGTCTCTGGCGGGCCGGGGCGGGGAAGAGCGCTTCCGCAGAGAAGGAAAGATTCTCGGCCAGCTCAGCCATCCCCATGTCGCCGAGCTTCTGGATGCTGGCGTCTCTCCGGGCGGGCAGCCTTACCTCGTGCTGGAATATGTCAACGGCGACCACATTGACCGCTATTGCGACGATCACAAGCTCGACGTAGAGGCGAGGGTTCGGCTGTTTCTCGATCTGCTGGCCGCAGTCGCCTACGCCCATAACCATCTCACCGTGCACCGCGATATCAAGCCCAGCAATGTGCTGGTAACGGACGCGGGCGAAGTCAAACTGGTGGATTTCGGCATCGCCAAACTGCTGCAGGAAGAAAACCACACTGGGACCCCCACCCTGCTCACGCGCGAGATGGGAGCGGCCCTTACGCCTCAATATGCGGCGCCCGAGCAGTTGACTGGCCAGCCGGTGACCACGGCCACGGATGTTTATAGCCTGGGTGTGCTGCTTTATGTGCTTCTCACCGGGCAGCATCCTGCCGCGCAGGAGCGGAGCTCCACGGCCGCCCTGATGAAGGCAATTGTGGAAACCGAACCGCCGCGCATGTCGTCGGCCGTTGCCCGGAGCGGAGCCGAAGCCACCCTGGCCTCTGCAAATGCCGAACGCCGTGCGACCACGGCGCAGAGGCTCCGCCGCCGCCTGCGTGGCGACCTTGATACCATTGTCGCCAAAGCTCTCAAGAAGACGCCCTCGGAACGCTACCTCTCCGTGGGCGCACTCTCCGATGACCTTGGCCGTTATCTGCGCCATGAGCCCATTCGCGCCCGCCCCGATTCGGCGGCCTACCGCGCCCGCAAGTTTCTTCGCCGCTATTGGATTCCCGTGGCCGCCACGGCCGCCGTTGTGGCCAGCCTTGCGGCCGGCCTGTATGTGGCCAATCGCGAGCGGGTGACGGCACAGCAACGGTTCTCCCAGCTCCGGGAGCTGTCCAACAAGGTCTTCGATCTGGACGAAGACATCGAACATTTGCCCGGCTCTACCCAGGCTCGGCAGCGCCTGGTGGCAGCGGCTCTCCAATATCTGGATGGATTGGCGCCGGCAGCTCATGGCGACCTGGACCTGACCCGGGAGATCGCCGATGGATACCGGCGCGTTGCCGACATTCAAGGCGTTCCTACGCAGCTGAATCTGGGCGAACCGGCGAAAGCGGAGCAGAACCTGAAGCGGGCGAACGATTTGATGGAGACCGTGCTGGCAGCCCGGCCTCACGACCGGCTGGCGCTGCTGCACTCGGCAGGCATTGCGCACGATCGCATGATCCTGGCGCAGGAAGAACACCGCGATGCCGACGCCGTGGCCTATGCCGCCAAATCTGCCGAACGCCTTGGGCAATTCTTGCAGCTGGGGCAGGCTCACGAGCTGGAAAAAATGCAGGCCGCCGTCGAATATAGCAACATTGCCTTGGCCTACCTGAACATGCACAGGTACACGGAGGCGATTCCTTACGCACAGCGGGCGGCCGACCTTTCGCGGCCCATTTCCAATGCTCAACCCATGGCCGCCGCTGCTCTGAGTCTGCTGGCCAGCGCCCAGCGTTATCAGGGAGACTTGCCGGGCGCCCTGGCCAACATTCAGGAGGCAAGGCGCAGAGCTGAGCAGGCCACATATTCCGATCCCACCGAGAAGATGATTGACGAATATGGAATCCTGCTTCGTGAGGGCCTGATTCTGGGCGAGGAAAACGGCGTGAGCCTGGAGCGGCCGAGAGATGCAATCGAACCGCTACAAAAGGCTTTCGATACGTCAGAAGAATTGGCGCAGAAGGACCCTCATGACGCCACCAGCCGAATGCATGTGGCAATCTCCGGAACCCGGTTAGGCAATATTCTCCGCCAGTGGAATCCGCCAGCCGCGCTCCAGGTCTATGAGAAGGCCCTGCATCGGGTTGAGGAAGTTCAGAACGGCCTTCCGGCGAAGCGGGACAAGGCAGTCCTGCTGGCCAATTCTTCCTACGCCCTTCTGCGCCTGCATCGTCGCGCCGACGCCCGGCAGCGGCTGCAGGAAGCACTGGCCATTTTGCGCGCCACCAAAGACTATCCCGCAGACAAGATCAAGCTCGACAGCGACCTTTTTGTGGTTTCCAGTGCTTTGGCCAATGACGAAGCCGCGGAGGGCGGGCCACATCGCGCGCTGGAATCTTACCAGGATTTACTCGCCAGGGTTATGGCCGCCGATCCTAAGGTGCTAGCCGACCTTAGTGATGCAGCAAAGCTCTCCCAGTTGTACGGGACGATCGTGCTGCTTTACCGCCAGACTGGCCAGGCCACCGAGGCCAGGGAACTGCAAGCCCGGCGGCTCGATCTCTGGCAGCACTGGAACCGGAAACTGCCGCACAATCTTTTCGTCCAGCGTGAACTCGCGGCCGCAAGCCTGCCTTAGTCAAAAGCGCGCGGCGCGATCTGCAAACATCTGCACACCGATTTCCCGCCTCCAGATCTTTTCGTGTCGTCTTTCAACCGCGCATTTCGATATTCACAGGTAGACGGCCAAATACGCGCCGTCGCCGGTTCTGACTTTGAGCACTCGAGATGATCAGGAGGCTGTATGACGCTGCGCCGCGCTGCACTCCAGATGACGACCCTGGCACTCCATAGGAGAAGCCCGATGAAAATACGCTTACTTGCTTCGCTCGCGATAATCGCCGCCATGATCACATTCGGTGCATTCCGCGCCAGCGCTCAGGTGCTGCCGCCCACCATGAGAATCCTGCCCTCGAACCCGACCGTCAGCCCGCTGCAGACGGAGCTCTTCACGGCGCTCAGCATTATCCCTCTCACGTCCGGGTCGGTCAGCGCGATTTCGGCAGGAGCAGAACACACATGCGCTTTGCTGCCCAACGGCACGGTGCAGTGCTGGGGCATGAACTATTCCGGCCAGTTGGGCGATGGGACTACCAACGACTCCTCTACTCCGGTCACGGTAAACGGCCTAACTGGGGCCACAGCGGTCAGCGCCGGCGCTGCTCACACCTGCGCGCTGCTGAACAACGGGACGGTGGAATGCTGGGGCGATAACTCCTGGGGACAGCTGGGCAACGGCACCAAGGTCAGCTCTAAACTGCCCGTTGCAATCACCGGCCTGAGCGGCGTAACCCAGGTTGTCGCGGGATACGAAGACACCTGCGCCCTGCTGGTGGATAGCTCCGTCCAATGCTGGGGCGCCAATGCAAACTCTGATATTCCGGCACCGGTGCCTGGAATCTCGGGAGATCCGATTCTACAGTACGTCCTGGCCATTGCCGGCGGAGTGGGCCAGGGCGGAATCGGCGGGGGCCATATGTGCGCCCTTTTGGACGGCGGCGAGGTGGCCTGCTGGGGCGATAACAGTTATGGACAACTGGGTAACGTGGGCCCCGGCGGTGCAACCCTGATGGTGCAAAACCTGAGCGGGGCCATTGCCATTGCGGCGGGAAACGCCCATACCTGCGCCTTGCTTTCCGACGGCACGGTGGAATGCTGGGGCTGGAATTCCTGGGGCGAACTGGGCGACGCGACCACCAACAACAGCACAACCCCGCAAATGCTGAATGGCTTGAAAGAAAAAGTCATCGGAATCGCCGCGGGATATGGCCACACCTGCGCGTTGCTCGACGATGGGACCGCGAGCTGCTGGGGTTTGAATGACGCGGGCGAACTCGGGAATGGCACTACGATCGCCACGCCTCCCTTCGGAGTCCTTGCCCCGCAAACGGTCAGCGGATTGAGCGGGGCGACTGCAATTGTCGCCGGAGGAGATCACACCTGTGTCGTGCTGGCAAGCGGAGGCGCGCAATGCTGGGGCAGCAACTCCAATGGCCAGCTGGGAAACGGCACTACTACCCTCTCCAGTGTGCCGGTGGGGGTGTGGTTCGATGACATGGCGGCCCAGGGCGCGGTGCACCTCTCCAGCAATGAGCTGGCTTTGTATAGTTGCGCGCTCATGGCCAGCGGATCGGCCCAGTGCTGGGGGTTCAACCCATTCGGCCAACTCGGGAACGGCACGACCACGAGCTCTACTTCCCCCGTGGCGCTCAGCGAATTGAGCGGAATGAAGGAAATCTCCAATAGCTCCAATGCACCTTGCGCTCTGCTTCCCGATGGGACGGTGCAGTGCTGGGGTCACAACTTGTATGGTGCGCTGGGCGACGGGACTTTTACGGACTCTGTCACGCCCGTACAAGTCGCTTTGAATGGAGTAAAGGCCATCGCCTCCGGGTATGAGTTCACCTGCGCTCTGCGCTCCGGAGGTACCGTCGCATGCTGGGGTCTGAATGACCAGGGCCAGCTCGGCAATGGCACCTTCACTAATTCCGGCACTCCGGTGGCGGTGAGCGGGCTGTCGGGGATAAAGGCGATAGGGGTTGGCTACGATCACGTTTGTGCCATCGGGTCCGACAGCAGCGTGGCTTGCTGGGGTGGAAACGCGGACGGCCAGCTCGGTATTGGCAGCGTGAGTACGACTGGCGGTACTCCCACCCCCACGCACCTCTTTGGGCTAAGTGGCATGACGGAGATCAGCGCCGGCACTTTTTCCACCTGCGTGCGGCACATCTTCGGCGACATTTACTGCTGGGGTACGAATGGCAATGGCCAGCTGGGCGACGGCGACTTCACTGACCAGTCGTCTCCCGTACTAGTGGCGGGTGCAACCCCGGCTGTGGCGGTTGCCAGCAGCGCAGTCCACAGTTGTGCGTTAGCCGCAGATGGCACCGTGCAATGCTGGGGTTTCGGCGTTGACGGTGAGCTGGGCAATGGCGCATTTAACACTTCTGCCACGCCAGTCGCGGTCTCCGGACTTGCGGGGGTAAAGGAAATCGCCAGCGGCGGCGGGGCCGATTGCGTACTGCTGTACAACGGAACGGTGAACTGCTGGGGCTGGGGCTCGTACGGCCAGCTTGGCAACGGGGCGGGAAATAACTCTGACGTACCTGTGGCTACACTGCCGCTGGTGACGCCGTTGGTGTGGAGCAGTGACACGCCTTCCATCGCAACCATCGATCCCAGCAGCGGCCTGGCGACGGCTGGCTCGACCCAGGGCAGCACCATCATCACCGCCACTTACGCAGACCGTAGCGCCAGCACTACCTTGACCGTGGGGGTGGCTTATCCCGTCATCACCTGGCCCGCGAACATGGCCATCATTTACGGCACTCCGCTGAGCAGCACACAGTTGGATGCAAGCACCGATGTGCCGGGGATGTTCGCCTATGACCCGCCGCTGGGCACCGTATTGCCGGTGGGCGAGCAAACTCTTTCGGCGACATTCACCCCCACGGACACCTCTTACTATGCGACGGTGAACGCCACCGGCTATGTGGACGTGAATCCAGCCACGCCGATGGTCACCGTAACCGGCGGCAGCTTCCCCTACGACGGCGCTCCGCATGCCGCCATGGCAGTGGCCACCGGAATCAATAACGCCCCGGTTTCGGGCACATTCAGCTTCGTCTATACGCCCGGGAACACCGCAACCCCGGTGGCCGCGGGCACCTACGGCGTCACGGCCAACTTCACCACTGGAGATGGCAACTACAACAACGGCAGCGGAGCCGGAACCCTCACCATCGGCAAGGTTGGCAGCGCCACTTCCATTACTTCAAATACTCCGAGCGCCTCGCTCACCGGCCAGATGGTCACCATCGCTTTCACGGTAACGGGAGTGACTCAGCCCACGGGCAACGTCACGGTGACGGCCAGCACGGGAGAAAGCTGCACGGGACCGCTGACCTCGGCAGGCTTAGGCAGCTGCGGCATAACGTTTGTTACTACCGGCACCAGAACGCTGACGGCGGTGTATGGCGGAGACACGAATTTCAACGGAAGCTCCTCCGGCACAGTTTCGCAATCGGTCTCGGGGCCGGTTTGCCACTTGTCCACCAACAGCATCAACTTCAACTCCGGGGCCGCTTCGGGAAACATCTATCCCGCCAGCATCGTTACCGAGCCGGTCACGTTGACCAACAGCGGCAATACCGCCATGACCATCTCCGGCCCCATTCTTTCCATTGTCAAGGGCGGAAACTCCAACGAATTTGTGGAAGTCAATCTATGCCCCAGGTCGCTGGCCGCAGGCAAGAGCTGCAACATCACCGTTGCCTTCGTGGCCGGTCCCTATTACACCCAGCAAACCGCGACCTTGAGCATTATGGACAGCGCGCCGGGCAGTCCGCAGACCGTGGCCCTGAGCGCGCTGGTAATCAATCCGCAGGCCAGCCTCAGCGCCACCAGCCTGAGTTTTGGCACGCTGACCGTGAACACGAGCTCGACCAAGACGGTTACGCTCAAGAACACGGGGACTACCCCGCTTCTTTCCATAGGCCTGGCAATAACCGGCGCCACTTCCGATTTCACCGCCAATACCGCCGGCACGACCTGCGGCAGTTCGCTCAACCCGGGTAGCAGCTGCAACATCAGCGTGAATTTTAAGCCTTCGTCCAAAGGCGCCCGCTCGGCAACGTTGACCATCACCGACAACGCCAAGTCGGGCAGGCAGACGGTGGCGTTATCCGGAAGCGGAAAGTAACGGTGGCAGGCCATGGCGATGCCGGCCGGGGAATAACGGGGCTTGACCGCATTGGACAAGCCCCATTGCAGCCCGAGTTGCCGAAGGAAATGAAATTTGTGGACGAAGCGTGGTCGCAGGATTGCGATTTGGGATCACAGTCGCCGGCCGCAGACCCGGATCACGACCCGGATCGGCGGCTCCTCACCCCGGAATCGGGCAGGGAAGGTTGGGCCTAAAACAACCTTGGCGGCGCGAGCTCTGCGGTGGTTTGCCCCCACATCTCTAAGCTACCCCAACTGCACGGCTAAAAGAAAAACTCTCAGAACGCCCCGGCAACCGGAGTACCTACCCCGACCCTCACCCGCTCCCGGTTCGCTCGCCCTGGCCGCCCAGAAACGCCAGCAGCAGCTAATCTGCTCGGCGGTCGGATCGTGGGCTGAAACGGCAGACGCCGGAAGATGCACGGCAGTCCTCATCGCGATAAACTTGGCTGCACTGAAAGGCGTTCCGTGGATTCGACGGTTAACCTCTCATTCCGCTACTTGGAGAGTGACTACGTGCGAGCGATGCGCGCTCACTATGCTTCGCGGCTTCGTCTCCGGCTCGGCATCGTGGTCATCGTTGCAACAGTGGCCTTC
>DATIYF010000022.1:0-2356 GCA_035517775.1 Terriglobales bacterium | reverse complement strand
AGTAAGCGCGTGGCGCCGGTCTTGAACCTGTCCCAGGTTGACCTGCCTGGCATGCCGGGAACGTTCGTCAGTTCCCTGTTTCGTCATCCGGCCAGGCCGAAGGCGCCGCGGCAGCCCAAAAGTGCTGAGTGTCTTGTCCTTTGCCCTATATCTCTTCTCCGATCCGCGCTCTGCGCAAGCCGCGCACTAACGCTTGGCGCACATCACCTCGGCCCTCGCACGAGGACAAGGCGTTGCCTGCCTCACGGTGTTCTCGCCCTGAGCCCGAAGCTGGAGGAGAGTAAGCAAGGACTGTAAGCAACCCCGATCCGTCGATAAGATGGCGCTTTCCTGCTTTTGTTCGTGACGCGACCTCATCGCGGGCAACAAACGCCGGCTGGCGGCGGGCAGAATGGTCAATGCTCGTGTGGGCAGATTCTGCACCCGTTGGGTGAAGAATTGCTTGTTAATCACGGCGATGCGCAAAGATCCCAAGTCCTCTCCGACCGAATTGCCGTTGCTGTTTGAGATTGACCCGCAGCCGCTGGAGGAAACGCTGACGGCTCTGGGGGGAATTCCTCTGGTCGTACAAGCCTTCCGCTCCTTGGGCCTGGCCCAGAGCATACGCGAGCAGGTGCGCGTGAAGGAGCGCCAGCGGGGTTATGACGAAGCGACGATGGTGGAGAGCTTCGTGATCCTCAACGCCGCTGGGGGTGAATGCGTGGATGATTTCGAGCGTCTGCGGCAGGACCCGGGTTTGGCCGAGATGATCGGGCATGAGTTGCCGTCGCCCTCGGCGGGGCGGCAGTTTTTGAACGCCTTCCACGCGGAAGAGAAGATCGCGGAAGCCCAGCAACGGCGCCGGCCCGGGCAGATCGCCTACATTCCGGAAGAGACACCGCCGCTGGAAGGGTTGGGGCGGGTGAACCGCGATCTGGTGCAGCGTTGCGGCGCGCGCCTGCCGGAGCAGCGCATCGCCACCGTGGATCAGGACGCGACCATCATCGAGAGCCGCAAACAGCAGGCGCTGCCCACTTATGAAGGCGAGCGCGGTTATCAGCCCATGCTGGCGGTATGGGCGGAGACGGGGCTGGTGGTGGCGGACGAGTTTCGCGACGGCAATGTGCCGGCGATGATGGCGCCGTTGCCGGTGGCGCAGCGCGCCTTTGGCGCTCTGCCCAGCACGGTCGAGGAGCTCTACTTCCGGGGCGATTCGGCCTGTCATGAAGCGGGGTTGGTGAACTGGCTGCGCGACGAGAAACGGGAGAAGGGGCCCCAAGGGCGCATCGGCTTCGCCATCAGCGCGCGCATGAGCGAGGCTCTGCACCAGGCGATCGCGGCGGTGCCGGAATCGGAGTGGCAGCGCTACGGCGAAGTCCATCCGAGCGAAACCCGTGAGTGCGCCGACGTGCCGTTCGTGCCGGGTGAAAAATCCGAGAAGAAGGACGCCCAACCGCTCCGCTACGTGGCCATCCGCATTCGTAAGAAGCAAGGCGAACTGTTCGAGGACGGCAGCCGCGTACGCCATTTCGCGGTGCTGTCGAACCGGTGGGAATTGAAGCCTGCGCGACTGATCGCATGGCACCGCGAGAAGGCGGGCACGGTCGAGTTGGTGCATGACGTGATCAAGAATGATCTGGGCGGCGGCGTGCTGCCCTCGAAATACTTCGGCGCCAATGCCGCCTGGCTGCGCTTGGCGATCATCTCTCACAACGTGCTGACCGCTCTGAAGCGGCTGGCCTTGCCCGCCGAGCTGCTGACGGCACGGCCCCAGCGCCTGCGCTTCTTGCTCTTCCACACGCCGGGGCGGCTGGCCCACCATGCCCGCCAACTGCGGCTGCGGCTGGCCGCCACGGCCGAGTGGA
The DNA here is from genome assembly GCA_035517775.1 of Terriglobales bacterium. Classification (GTDB taxonomy): domain Bacteria; phylum Acidobacteriota; class Terriglobia; order Terriglobales; family Acidobacteriaceae; genus DATIYF01. The sequence goes on along the minus strand of DATIYF010000022.1, from coordinate 512 downwards.
TCGCTGCTTACCTTGCGAGCCTGCGCTTGCTGCCGCTGCCGACCTGAAACGGTCTGCACCAAAATGCAGCAGTTATCGAAGGATTTGCGAACCACTTTTTTAAACCTCGGTTCGAAGTCTCTCCCGGAAGCTCAGACCGATTGCTGGAGCCCCCTAAATTCGCAATGCCGTGCTGACGCAGAGCCGCGAACAACCTGCACCGCCCTCCGCGGTCAGGCAAATCGGCCTCCCGCGCCAAGGATTCAGTTGTTCGGGCTCCTTATCAACGGATTGGGGCAGGTTCCTGATCCGGCGATAACATCGGCCGCAGGGGCGGGGCCTCGCCCCCCGCCTCTGCCACGCATCGCCGGAGTAATAGCGCCCGTCCCATGGGATAAGGGTCGCCGGCATGCACGACACGAATCCAGTGGTCCGTGAACTTAAAGTGCGCGCCGGGAAGTTCTGTTTTGGGCATATGGCAAACCGTGCAGTCCTGATCAGAGACTGGACAGACCGGTCCGGGATGGCCTGCT
>DATIYF010000021.1:0-83265 GCA_035517775.1 Terriglobales bacterium | reverse complement strand
GCAAACCTATGGACTGGAACAGCCGCCGTATTACCGCGATAATCGAAAACGCTCTGCTCGAAGACCGGGCCACGCGCGACGCCACCAGCTACGCCTGCATTGATCCTAACCAGCGCGCCGCGGCCACGGTTCTGGCCAAGCAGGAGTGCATTCTGGCCGGCATCGGCTGCATTCCCCGCGTTCTGGATGTTTACGCGGCACTCGACGGCGCGGTGGTCTCGCACTACGAAGTCACCAGCCATCCGGAAATTTTTGACGGCGTGCGCCTGCACAAAGGCCAGGCGGTGGCGGTGGTGCGCCACAATGCGCGCGTGATTCTTTCCTGCGAGCGCGTGCTGCTGAATTTTCTGCAGCGGCTGAGCGGAATCGCCACCTTGACGCGCAAATTCGTGGAGGCGGTCTCCGGCACCAAGGCCAAGATTCTGGATACGCGCAAGACCGTCCCCGGCCTGCGCATGCTCGACAAATTCGCGGTGCGCTGCGGCGGTGGGCAGAACCACCGCCTTGATCTTTCCGATGGTGTGCTGATCAAGAACAATCACATTGCCCTGGCGGGAGGAATTGCGCCCGCACTGGAGCGCGCCCACCGCAACCGCCGCGGCGTGCAGCCGATCGAAATCGAAATCCGCTCGCTCGAGGAACTGGAAGAGGCGCTGGAGCATGGCGCGGAGGCGGTCCTGCTGGATAACATGACGCCAGCCGACGTCTGGCGCGCGGTAGAGCGTTGCGGCCGGCACGAACGGCGCATTCCACTCGAGTGCTCGGGGGGAATTACGCTGGAAAACGTCCGCGCCTATGCCGAGGCCGGAGTGGACTACATTTCCGTGGGCGCGCTCACGCACTCGGCCTCCGCCGTGGATATGAGCCTGCGGGTGGCGCCCAGCTAGCTGCCGGCTTGTGGCTATTGGCCTTCCAGCCACTGGTTGCCGGCTTTGGGGTCATTTTGCTGTTGGGCGAGAAGCCAGTAGCCAGTCACCGCCGGCTTCCCGCATAATGCCCGCATCACAAACCCGCGCACAAAACGTCGTGGGGCGCGCCTCAGGGCGGGAGCCTCGCCGCAGAAGACGGATACCCGCCTGGGCCGCATTGTCCGCCTGTTGATGGATAACCCCATGGTGGTGGCCAGCGGCACCAAGCTGGCAGGCGAGATCGCCAGCAGCCGTTCCGAAGTCTGGCGACTGGTGCAACAACTCCGCGCGTTGGGGGTTGAGATCGCCGGGCATCCCGCTACCGGCTACCGCCTCAAGACAATCCCCGACCTGCTGCTGCCGGAAATGCTGGCGCCGCAACTGCGGGGAACGATTTTTGGCGAGCACATCCATCACTATTACAAGATTGGCTCGACCAACACGCTGGCCATGGAAGCAGCCGCAGCAGGCGCGCCCGAGGGCAGCGTCTTTCTGGCCGAGCAGCAAACCGCGGGCCGCGGACGCGGCGGGCACAGCTGGCACTCGGCGCAATCTTCGGGAATTTACTGTTCGGTGGTGTTGCGGCCGGCGCTGCCGCCCTCCGACGCTCTGATTCTCTCGCTGGCTGCCGGCCTGGCGTTGCATTCCGCGGTGCGGGAAATTGATGCCAGCGCGAATCCCGACCTCAAGTGGCCCAACGACCTGCTGCTGGCGGGCAAAAAGTTTGGCGGCATCCTGACCGAGATGAACGCCGAGGCCACGCGGGTGCGGCATTTGGTGGCAGGAATCGGCGTCAATGTAAACCAGACGGCATTTCCTGCGGAGCTGCAATCCACGGCAACCTCGCTGCGCCTGGCGACGGGCCGGGAATGGTCGCGGGCGGAGCTGTGTGTGGCTTTGCTAAAATCGCTCGACCGCGAATATCGCGCGGTGCTGGCAGGCGGGGAGGCGCGCGCGGCGATCGTACAGCGCTTTGAAGCGCGCTCCAGTTCGGCGCGTGGCCGGCTGGCCCAGGTGGAGGAAAATGGAAGCCTGGAAGGCATTACCGATGGCCTGGATGCGAGCGGCTTTCTGCGGCTGCGCACGGCCCAGGGAGTGCGCAGCGTGCTGAGCGGAACAGTACGATTGAAATAAGCGGTTACACGATGCTGCTGGTTCTTGATGTCGGCAATACGAATACGGTGCTGGGGGTTTTCGCGCGCACGGCCAAGGTGCAGGCGGCCGGCGGCGCGCCTGAGGCTGCGCCTCACTACGAACTGCTGGTGGCGCATTGGCGGGTTACGACCACGGCCACGCAGACGGTGGATGAATATGGCGTGCTGTTCCGCAACCTGTTTGCCATGGCCGATCTGGAAGCCAAGGCCATTCGCGGCATCGTGATTTCCTCGGTCGTGCCTCCGCTGGATCCTACGCTGCGGGAGGTCTGCGAGCGCTACTTCAACACCCGGCCTCTGTTCATCGAACCGGGCGTCAAGACGGGAATGCCGGTGCTGTATGAGAATCCCGGCGAGGTGGGCGCCGACCGCATTGTGAACTCGGTGGCTGCGCTCGAAAAATATGGGGCGCCCTGTGTGATCGTGGACTTCGGCACAGCGACGACTTTCGATTGCGTTTCCCCCAAGGGCGAATATATGGGAGGCGTGATTTGCCCCGGGATTGGCGTTTCGGCCGACGCCCTGTTCGAAAAGACGGCACGGCTGCCGCGGGTGGAAATTCGCAAGCCGGCGCGCATCATCGGCACGACCACCGTGGGCAGTCTGCAGTCGGGTTTGTACCACGGCTATCTCGGCCTGGTGGACGGCCTGCTGGAGCTGCTGCTCGGCGAAATGGGAGTGGAGACCAAAGTGGTGGCCACCGGGGGCCTGGCGCCATTAATTGGCTCCGGCTCAAAGTACATAAAGCAGGTGGATGAATTTCTTACCCTCGAAGGCCTGCGCCTGATATGGGAGCGCAATGCGGTGAGGGTTCCGCGCGAGGCTGCGCCGGCAAAGCCCGAGGGCGCTTTTTCAACCCGCGCCTCACGGCCCTGGCCGGGCAAGGTACGCTCGCGCTGAGTGACGTGGAAAACTATTTCAACTACTTCACCGAAATTGAGGAGCACTTTCAGCGGCAGCGCGGCGGCACGCTGTTGCTTTCCACCCTCGATTGGGCGCTGATCGAAACCTGGAAAGACGCCGGAGTTCCGCTCGAAGCCGTGCTGCGCGGAATTGATACCGCGTTTGAAGGCCACGCGAAGCGGCCTTCTAAAACAAAGGTGAACAGCCTGGCCTATTGCGCGCAAGCAGTGCTGACTGCCGCCGAAGCAATGAAAGAAGCGGCGGTGGGCGCCTCGCGGGAGAGCGAAGAGAAGACCGGCGGCTTTCACCGGGGCGAGATTGCGGATTTTCTCGAGCGCAATGCGGCGGAGGTGGAAGGGGCGGAACTGCCCGAGGCTTCCGGCGTCTCGGGCTCGCACGCGGCGGAGGAGGCCGCGGGCGCTTTGCGCCAATTGGCAGAGGAAGTCGCGGCCGGCAAGCATCCGCGTCTTGAGGACCTGGAGCGGCGGCTTACGGTGCTGGAAGAGAAATTGTTCGCAGTTTTGCTGGCTGCTACCTGCAACGAAGAGCTGGTCGAAGTGCGCGCCCAGGCGGACCGCGAAATGGCGCCCTACCGGCGCAAGATGCCCGCCGCTCAGATCGAGCAATTGCAGAAGCAGTACGTGCACAAGCGCCTGCTGGAGAAATACCGGCTGCCCCGGTTGAGCTTGTTCTATATGTGATTACGGCTGACAATTTGCGATTGCCGATCCAGAAAAAAACTTGCGCCTTTCCATTGAAAAACTGATCTACGGCGGCGATGGGCTGGCCCGCCTTCCTGCTGACGAACACGGCCGCGGCAAGGCTGTGTTCGTGCCTTTCGTGCTGCCGGGCGAAGAGGTCGAGGCTGCGCTCACCGAAGAGAGGCCGGGCTTTGCCCGCGCCAATGTTGAGCGCATGCTGCAACCTTCCGCAGCGCGAATCGAGGCCAGGTGCCCGTACTTCGGGAGTTGCGGCGGCTGCCATTATCAGCATACCGACTATCAGCATCAGCTTGAGATCAAGGCTGCGATTCTGAACGAAAATCTTCGCCGCATTGCGAAGATCGAGCTCGATCAGGAGCTGCAGCAGGTCCATGCCTCGCCGCCGTGGAATTATCGCAACCGCGCCCGGCTCAAGGTGCAGCACTCGCCCGAATTCGCGATTGGATATTACAAATTCAATTCACACGAGCTGCTGCCCATCGAGCGATGCCCCATCAGCTCGCCGTTGATCAACCGGGCAATCGTGGAGCTCTACGCGCGCCGCCGTGAGGGGAAAATTGGCGAGTGCGTGCAGGAACTGGAACTGTTCGCCGATTCGAAGGACTCTGCCTTGCTGGTGAGCGCATTCTGCCCGCGGGACGCCTCGGCGCCGGCGGTGGGCGAATCCATCGAGGCTCTTCGCCAGGCTTTGCCGGCAGCGGTGGGCGTGGTTGGGTTCGAGAGCCGGCCGGGACGCACCCCACTTCAGGAGAATTCTGCCCTGGAAAAAATCTCGGCTTCCGGTGAAGAGCAACTGACCTACGAAGCTGAGGGCGCAAGATACCGGGTCAGCGCAGGATCGTTCTTTCAGGTCAACCGTCACCTGTTGGGTCATCTGGTCGAGTTGGCTACCGGCGGTCTCTCCGGAGAGCTGGCCTTGGACCTTTACGCAGGGGTGGGGCTGTTCTCAGTCGCATTGGCGCGAAGTTTTGCACAGGTGATTGCGGTCGAGCCGTCACAGACCGCGCACGCAGACCTGCGCCATAATTGTTCCGCCAATGTAAAGGCGGTGCGCTCCACGACCGAGCAGTACCTGGAAAAGGCCGCGGGCAAGGTGCGGGCGGATATAGTGGTGGTGGACCCGCCGCGCAGCGGCCTGGGAATGCGTGTCGCCCGGAGTGTGGGCGAACTCGGCGCGCGGCAAATAGTTTACGTTTCCTGCGACCCGGCGACCCTGGCCCGCGATCTGGCTTCGCTGCTCGCGGCCGGTTATCGCATTCAGAAGGCGCATCTGGTGGACTTGTTTCCCCAGACTTACCACCTGGAGAGCGTCTTTCATCTCGGCCGGAGTTCGTAAGACTACTTCGCGGGATTTCTCGTGGCGCCGCTTAGAAAGGGAGTTCCACCTCCGCCCCAACGCCGGCTACCAGGCTCAGGCGCGGCCGTTAATTGCGACGGGGGCCTCCCGCCCGGAACTGGGGGGGTTCTAAAGACAAACCGTAGTTATCTCAGCCCTCATGGCTCGCCTGCCTTCTGATACTCCGTACGTTCCACCTTCTGCGGTGCAATTTCCCCATCGCCGCCAGCCACTGCTGTGGGCAGCGCTGGCGTTTGCGGCGGGCATTCTCTTCGGCAATTTCGCGTGGCGGCCGCCTTTGTGGTGGCTGATCGCCGCGGTTGGATTCGCTCTCGGTGCGGTGTACTTCCTGAGGCGCCGGACTGCGGCCGGGGTTGGTCTGGGTTTGTGCGTTCTGTTTGCGCTGGGCGCGCTCAATCTTGAGACTCGCGCCCGCCCCGGGGATTCCCGCGCCCTGGCCTTTGCCGATGGACGCGAAGTGAACGTGACCGCCCACGCGCTCGCCGAAGACACGCGCTTGCAGTTTGGGTTGAGCCGCGACGTTCAGTCGGTTGACATGGAAACCGAGCAGATTGCGACGGAGGGTGCGGCTTTCCCGGTTCACTCTGGCCTGCGAGTCCGCTTCTATCCCGAGCGTGGCAAGGTCATGCCAATTTTCCAGTACGGAGAGCGGCTGCGCTTTCCGGCCAAGCTCTCTCCGCCGAGAAACTTCCGCGACCCCGGCGTCTTCGATTACGCGGGATACCTGACCGATCACGGAATCGCCGTTCTGGCCTCGGCGAAGGCGGAAAACGTCGAGTCTCTGCCCGGCTTTGCCGGCAGCCGCTTTGAGTTCTGGAGGGTTGGCATCCGGCGCAGCATCATGCGCAAGGTTGCGGCGCTGTGGCCGCCGCAGGAAGCGCCGCTTATGGACGCGATGCTGCTGGGCGATGCATCTCTGGTGCATCGTGATGTGCTGGCTGACTTCCAGCGCTCCGGAACCTACCACGTGCTGGTGGTTTCCGGGCTCAAAGTCGGAATTCTGGCCTTGCTCATCTTCTGGCTGCTGCGCCGCCTGCGCGCCGGCGAGCTGGCGGCGAGCCTGACTACCCTTGCGTTCATCGTTGTGTACGCCGTGGTTACCGGCGCTGGCGCGCCGGTCTGGCGGGCGACCCTGATGCTGGCTTTTTACTTGTGCGCCCGCCTGCTCTACCGTTCCAGCTCGATTCTGAACACGATTGGGGCGGCGGCCATGGCTTTGCTGGTCATTGATCCCACCGTCCTGCTCGGCGCCAGCTTTCAACTCAGCTTTCTCAGCGTGCTGCTCATCGCGGCCATCGGGCTGCCCCTTCTCGAGCGCACTACCGAGCCCTGCCGGCGGGCATTGCGGCAACCCGGTTCTCTCGGTTACGACCGCGCGCTGCCTCCCAAGCTGGCACAGTTCCGGCTGGATCTTCGAATGATTGCGCAGCGGCTCGATCTGCTGGCTGGCAGAAAAATATCGCTGCGCGCGCTTTGCCGGGCGGGGCGCACGGGATTGTGGATTTGCGAGTTCCTGCTGATCTCGGCCGTGCTGCAGGCCGGGCTGGCGCTGCCTATGGCGTATTACTTTCATATGGCGACGGTGGTCGCCCTGCCCGCCAACATTCTGGCCGTGCCCCTGCACGAGGTGGTGATGATCAGCGCCATTGCCGCTGTGCTGCTGGGGTATATCTGGCTTCCGCTGGCGAGAGTCCCCGCCGCGCTTGCCGGAGCGGCGCTTAACTGGATGGCTGGCGGCCTGCACTGGATGAGCGCGTGGCGGCCAGCCGAGGTTCGCGTTGCCACGCCGGAGACTGCCGTTATGGTGGCCGTGGCAGCGTCATTACTGCTGGCGATGTTGCTGGTTCGCCGGCCAGCGATCATGGCCGCGCTGGGACTGGCGGCTCTGGTGGGCAGCGCGGCGTGGATTTGTGCGGTGCCCCCGCATCCTCGCCTGCGCTCCGGAACGCTGGAGGTCACGGCGATTGACGTCGGCCAGGGAGACTCCATTTTGCTGGTCTCGCCCCAGGGCCGCACTCTGCTGATCGACGCCGGCGGCATGCCGGCCTGGACTCACTCCGGCTTCGATCTGGGCGAAGAGGTGGTTTCGCCCTACCTGTGGGCGCGCCGCATCAGCCACCTTGATGCGGTGGCGATCACTCACGCCCACGCCGACCATATCGGCGGCATGCCCGCCGTCCTCGAGAATTTTCATCCCAGCGAACTGTGGCTGGGGGTGGAGGTTCGCAGCCCCGAACTGCAAAGAGTTCTGCTCGAAGCGAAAAAGCTGGGAGTTGCCGTCATCCCCCACCATGAGGGCGACAGCTTCTCCTTTGGCGGCGCCGGTGTTCGCGTTCTTGCTCCGCCGGTTGATGCCGATGCGTCCGGCGAAAACAGCCGCCGCCGCAACGACGAATCGCTGGCGATGAAGGTGAGCTTCGGGCAGACTTCAGTCTTGCTTGAAGGCGACGCCGAAAGGCAGGAAGAAAGAAGAATTGCCGAAGAAGATCCGCAGGCCGACCTGCTCAAGGTCGCGCACCACGGCAGCGCGACTTCCACCATTCCCGAGCTTCTGGCGGCGGCGCACCCGCGCTTCGCGGTAATTTCGGTGGGCGCGAGAAATGTCTATGGACATCCTAAGCCGCAGGTCCTGGAGCGGCTGGGAGACGCGCACATCGCAACCTACCGCACCGACCTGGATGGCGCGGTCACATTCTATCTGGATGGGAAAAAAGTTACGCCTCGGCCGGCGGATCTTCAATGATCTCGATTTCAGCCGTGTCGTCAGGACCAGGGGCGCGGCGATACTCCTCGATCACACGCCGCGCTTTTGCGGCATCTTCCTCGCGCACCAGAATGATGGTGCCGCCCACCCCCGGCAGAACGTCCTGCGGCGCATCCAGAGCGGTGAGGTCAGACTGAATGCCATTGGCCTCCAGCAGGCCGTGCACCACCATGGCCTCGGACTCCTGCTCGCTGTCGAACACCCGCACCAGCTTTTCGTTGGGGTTGGGCCGGGGGCGAGACTTGCCGGCTGAACTCGAGGACTCTGACATGGCTCCTCCGCAAAGGATGAAGTCGCAGGTGTGATTGTAACCCGCGGGCTGCTTTCACTGAGTGTGTTTTGTGGCGCGGGTGAATTGACTAGGCTTTGCTGCGCTGTAACTCGCGGTAGGCGGCGCTCTTGGAAATGCCGTACTCCCGTGCCAGCTTCTTCAATGCCGCTTTCTCATCGAGCTTCTCCTGGGCCATGATTTCGGCGAGGCGTTGGCGCACGGCCGGCAGGCGCGCCGAGGCCTGCGCAACCTGCGCCTCCGTGCTTTCTGCTTTTCCGATTAGCAGGGTAATTTCACCCTTAACTTCGCCGCGGGATGTCAGCGCCTCGAGCACCTCCGCCGCCGTGCCTCGCAGAAATTCTTCGTGGATCTTGGTGACCTCGCGGGCGAGCACGATATGACGCTGCCCGCCGAGGGTCTCAACGAGATCCGCCAGCGCCTCGCGGACCCGGTGCGGCGCCTCGTAGAAAACCAGGGTTTGCTGTGAGGCGCGCAAGCCTTCGAGCAGGGTCCGCCGCTCGCCGCTCTTTGCGGGAAGGAATCCGCCGAAGTGGAAGGAATCCGTGGGCAGGCCGCTGGCCGCAAGCGCGGCCAGGAACGCGGAGACGCCGGGCACGGGCACCACCGGCAAGTGATGCCGAATGGCCAGCGCCACCAGCCGGTAGCCGGGATCAGAAATTCCCGGCATACCCGCATCCGTGACCAGGGCGATGCGGGCGCCCTGCTCCATCTGCAGAACCAGCTCGGGTGCCCGCATCATTTCATTTTGCTGGTAGTAGCTGACGGTGCGGGTGGTAATGCCGTAGTGGTTCAGCAGCTTCTGGGTATGGCGCGTGTCTTCGCAGGCGATCAGGTCAACTTCCTTCAGAACCCGCAGCGCGCGTAGAGTGATGTCTTCCAGGTTGCCGATCGGCGTTGCCACCAGGTAAAGCCCCGGCGCCAGGGAAGCGGACTCCGCGCTTTTCGCCGCGCCGCTTCGGCCTTCGCTCACAAAAGCCGCTCCGGATGGAAGTCGGCGGCGGGGATCTTGTAAAGGAAGCTCTCGCGGCCCGCAGCATCGAGCCGCGACCCGGCGCGGACTCCGCCGATTTTTTCTACCGCCCGCTGCGAACGAAAATTCTGCGGGCCGACCAGAAAAATCACGGTGTTCACGAACTGGAAAGCATGCTGCAGCATGAGCCGCTTCATTTCGCGATTGTAGCTGCCGCCCCAATGCGAGCGGGCGAGGAAAGTCCAGCCGATTTCTATTTCGCTCTTTTCCGCATCGTAGCCGTGAAAGCGCGACCACCCGATGACTCGGTGACTGCGGCGGTCCACGGCCACCAGCGCCCCACCCGACGCCAGCGACTCGCGAAAGAGTTCCTCGAACACCGGCTCCTGATAGCGCTCTTTGACCGGATGCTGCTCCCAAATGAGCGGATCGGAGGCGGCCGCGTAAAGCGCGGGGAAGTCCTCGGGGCGAAGCGGCCGCAACTCCAGGCGTTCGCCTTTCAGGGCCGGTTGCAGGTCGAATGGCATGGCAAGTGAACCGTCGCGCCCTCAGTGGCTCTTGGCCCAGGCCTCGGCTGCCGCCACCCGCCGCGAAATCGAAGGATGGGAGTGAAACAGCCACTCCACAAAGGCGGAAGGCGTGCGCTCAGCCAGATTCTGCTCTGCCAGCTTGTTCATCGAAGAGATAAATGGCCCAATGCTGGCGATCGAGCGGAAAGCATAGCGGTCCGCCTGGCGTTCGTTGTAGCGGGAGTAGGCGTTGAAGGCGGGCATCAGCAGGAAAGAGAGCACCGTAGAAACCAACACCAGCAGCGGCAGGTTGGCGAAATCAGAGAGCAGCTCGAACATCTGCAGGCGGTCAATGGCATACCGCAATACGAAATTGGCCGCCCAGAAACCGACAAAGGTGGTGGCCGCCTGCACCGCCATGCTCTTCAGGATGTGCTTGTGCACATGGTGCCCAAGCTCGTGCGCCAGCACGGCTTCGATCTCATCTGGCGAATAATTATCCAGCAGCGTATCGGCCAGAATGATGCGCCGGGTATTGCCCAGACCGGTGAGCGCCGCATTCGCTTTCTTGCTTTTTTCCGAGAGCTTCCATTTATAGACGCCGCGGACCCGGGTTCCAGCGCGCTCTCCCAGGCGCACCAGGCGGGCCTTCAAGTCGTCATTATCCAGCGGCTCGAACTTGTAGAAGATGGGAAAAAGCACGACCGGCGCGATTTGCGCCAGCAGAATCATCAATCCCAGAAAAACCGCCCAGGCCAGCAGCCACCAATGCTGGGGATATTCCCTGATAATCAGATAGAGCAGCTCGATGACAATAATACCCAGCACGGCGCCGACCAGAAAACCTTTGGTCTCATCCCACAGCCAGGCCCCGAGCTTCAGATTGGAGAGATGAAAGCGATGCTCCAGGCGGAAGCCGTAATAGTCCAGGGCGAATCCCAGCAGCTTCGCCAGCAGCAAAAGCATGAGGACATAGAGAGCAACCGCCAGCGTGTAATTCTGAAAAGCCGCCCGGTAGGCGAGATCACGCAGAGCGCCAGTCCAATGCGTGGCAAGAAGCACGATCAGCAAAACCAGCCCGAGCACGAAGTCGGCAATCCCCAGCCAGCGCTTGATGCGGTTGTAGCGCCGTGCCTCCGGCGAGTCGGCGGGAGCGCCCGCTATGGCCAGTTCAGTACCCATCCACAACAATTATCCAAGGAATGGAGAAAAGCCGCTACTGGCAAAGTGGAGGATGCCCAAGCGCCCGAGCGGGGTATTCAGCCATGCTTCACAAAAGCTTCGCCAGCGGCCAGCATCTCTTCCACCACTTCGGGGCTTGCCCCTTCGGCGTACACCCGCAGCAAAGGCTCAGTGCCTGACGCCCGGAACAGAATCCAGGCTTCAGCGCCGTTGCCGTTGGTCGGAGCGGCGAGGAAAAACTTAACTCCATCCAGGTTTTCTTTCTTCGTTATGGAATACGAACCCAATCGGCTCGTCGCTGGCGAGGCGGCGCGCGCAATGGCAGCCCGTTTAGCCTCATCCGGAATGTGCAGGTCGCGCCGGCCATAATAATGAGGCCCGAAATCACGCTGCAGGTCGGCGACGAGCTGGCCCAGAGGTTTTTTCTCTTCCGCCATTGCGTTGGCCAGCAGCAGGGAATTCAGAATTCCATCGCGCTCAGGCAGAAAACGCGAGTACCCGATTCCTCCCGACTCTTCGCCGCCGATAAGAATCGCCCGCTCCATCATGAGATCGGCGACGTATTTGAATCCGATGGGGCACTCATGCAAACGCCGCCCGTAGCGGGCCGCAATGCGGTCCACCATGCGGGTGGTGTTGAAGGCGCGCACCACTTCTCCCGGCCACTTTCTGCGCTCGAGCAGCCAGCGCAGCAGCACGGCAAAAATCTTGTGCGCGTCCACGAAGCCGCCGTCTTCGGCTACGGCCCCAATGCGGTCGGCGTCTCCATCGGTCGCGAAGCCGGCGTGGCAGCCGTGTTTCAGCACGGTCTCGCGAAGCAAAGCGACGTGCGGCTCGATCGGCTCCGGGTTGATGCCGGGAAACAACGGGTCCACATTCTGCCGAATGGCGACGTTCTCAATTCCCCGCTCCCCGAGAATCTGCGGCAACACGCCGCGGCCCGAACCATACATAGAGTCCACCGCGAAGCGGAATTTGGCTTTGGCTATGAGATCGAGATCGGCAAAGCGGGCGATCGCCTCGCCATAGGCCGGCTTGAAGTCGGCCTCTTCAATTTCGGCGGTTTGCCCTTTGGGCACAGAACCCGCGCTAAGCTCGGCTTCGATCGCTTTCATGATCTCGGGCGTGGCCGAGCCGCCGAATTTGCCTTTGAACTTGATTCCGTTCCAGTTCCAGGGATTATGACTGGAAGTGATTACGATCCCTCCCGCGGCGCCTAGATGCTTCACCGCGAAAGAGACCGCGGGAGTCGGTACATAATCGTTCGACAATTTGACGGGAATGCCGGCTGCGGCCAGTACCTCAGCGGCTATGCGGGCGGCCTGGGGCGAGGCAAAGCGGGTGTCATAGCCGACGATAACGCCGCGTTGCGCATCTTCCAGCTTAAGCACGTACGCGGCAATTGCGCCGGCCACGCGGCGCACGTTCGCAAACGTAAAATCATCGGCAATCACCGCCCGCCAGCCGTCGGTGCCGAACTTGATTGCCTGGGTGTCGGTCATTGATCCATTCGCTGAAATGCTCAGGCAGGCCGCATCAGACCAGCCGGCGCAGCTTCTTTTCGTCCAGATGCTTCACGATCTTGCCCACGTCCTGGGCGCGGCCGCGGGTCGTGATCAGCAGCGCGTCGGCGCTTTCCACCACCACCAAATCACTGACTCCGACTGCCGCCACGAATTTGCCCGGGGCATGAATGTAGTTGCCTTCGGCGTCCAGGGTGAAGACGCCGCTGCCGGAAATCAGGTTGCCGCCCGCCGGCTGATGTTTCTGCGTGCGGTGCTCATGCAGAGCATTCCACGAGCCCAGATCGTTCCAGCCGAAGTCCGCAGGCAGGCAATAAATGTTTGAGGCGCTCTCGCCCTTGGCCGAACGCGGTTCCAGGATGGCGTAATCCACGCTGATGTTTTCGCACCTGGGGTACAGCCGCCGGAAAGTCCCGGCAAATCGCCGGCTGGCGTGCGCCGCCGCAATCTGCTCCAGCAGGCCCGCGGTTCTTGGCAGATGTTCCTTCAGGGCGTTCACCAGCGTGCGCGCGCTCCACAGAAACATGCCGCTGTTCCAGAAATAATTGCCCGCTTGCAGGAAGTCGGCGGCCCGCGCGGCATCCGGCTTTTCAGTGAAACGGCGGACGCGCAAAGCGCCATGTTCGGCGACGCCCGCCTCGATATACCCATACCCGATCTCCGGCCGCGTGGGGCGTATGCCCAGCACCACCATGCTTTCTCCGGCAGAGGCGATGGCAATGCCGCGGCGCAGGATTTCATGGAACTTCGCTTCATTGCGGATCACGTGATCGGAAGGAAAAAGCCCCAGCACGCACTCGGGGTCGGTCTTAACCAGGAGAAAGGCAGCCAGCCCGGCGGCAGGGGCGGTGTTCCGGCCCACGGGCTCGGCGATAATCTGCTTGGGCGACAGGCGCGGCAACTGGCGCACCATTTCGCTGCGCAAATGCTCGTTGGTAATCACCCGGAAACGCTTCGCCGGGGCCAGCGGCAGCAGGCGCGCCACGGTTTGCTGGATCATGGTCCGGCGGCCATCCAGCGCCAACAATTGCTTGGCCCGGCGCTGGCGGCTCAAAGGCCAGAAACGCGTGCCGCGCCCGCCGGCCAAAATCACAGGATAAAAGTTGGGACTCGTTTTCGCCACCATGGAGCGCGCCGCGCCAGCTTGTTTATAGCATTTTCCGCGAGGATTACCCTGTGCCGCGGCGGCTAAAGCCTGACTTCAGGCTCGGGCAGTCTCGCGCCCGGCACCCGGGCCTTCAGAAATTCCACCCGCCACTGCGCCCGCACGCGAAACTCGCCCAGGCTGGCCGGTACCGCCACGGCATCGCCTTTTGCCATAGTCACGGGCGGCCCTCCGGCTGCTTCGATGATGCCGCAGCCCTCTACCGCCACCAGAATCTGCACCGAATTCTTGCCGCCATCTTCCGCGGTAAAAAATTCCTGCGGCTGGTTCAGTTCGAACATCTCCACCACGAAATAAGGAGCGGCGATCAGAGGCGCCCGGCGGTTTTGCCCCCCGTTGATCTCCACGGGCGCAGGTCTCAACACTTTGCCGGAGGCTACTTTTTCTTTCACCGCCGCCAATCCCTGTTGCAGATGCAGTTCCCGCGGCCGGCCATAGTCGTAAAGCCGGTATGTCGTATCCGACTGCTGTTGCGTTTCTACGATCACCGACCCCGGGCCCAGGGTGTGCACCGTACCTCCGGCCACATAAATCATTTCGCCGGGAAATACGTTGATCCAGTTCAGCAGGTCTTCCGCCCGCCGTTCGTGGACCGCCCGCTCGAACTGCCCGCGCGTCGCCCCTGCCTTCAGGCCTAAAGCGATCTGCGCCCCCGGCTTGGCGTGAGCGATATACCAGCACTCGGTCTTGCCCCAGGGCTGGCCCACCCGGCGCGCGGCTTCATCATCGGGATGCACCTGCACGGAAAGCTTCTCGTGAGGAAAGAGAAACTTCACCAGCAGTGGAAAGCGGTTGGCCTCAGGCGCGGAGTCTCCCACCAGCTCCCGGCCGAACATGGAGCTGAGTTCGGCCAGCGAGCGCCCCGACCAGGGACCGTTCGCCACCTTGCAGGCATCCCCCGTCAGCCATGCCTCGCCGATTTTCTGCTCGAAACGATGATTGGGGTAAATCGGCGCAAGGTCTTGCGAGCCCCACGGCCGCGGATCGAAGGCCGGCTGCATCAGCAGTGGATAGAGTTGGCTCATGGCGGGCCGGATCTCTGTGTGACTCTGGCTCCTCTGTTGTGAGGCCCTTGAGGATGAAAGATAGAACCACAGAGGACACAGAGACCACGGAGGAAAGCTCGTCTACAGTGATGCCACAAACTTCCGCAAACGCTCCAGGCCGCGGTCAAGCTCTTTCATGGACGTCGCGTAAGAAACCCGGATGTGCTCGCCAGTGCCGAATCCTTCCCCGGGCACGGTGGCCACGTGCGCCTCGCGCAGCAGCCGGCCGGCAAAATCAGCCGGGGACTTCACCCCACCGCGGCCGAAAAATGCCGAAATATTCGGATATACGTAGAACGCACCCTCCGGTTTGCTGCATTTGATCCCGTGGATGGCGTGCAGCCCCTTCAGCACGTGGTCGCGCAGCATGACATATTCTTTCCGCATCTCTTCCACGCACTCCTGCGGTCCGGTGAGCGCCGCCACCGCCGCCTTTTGCGCGATAGAAGTCGGGTTCGAGGTGGACTGGCTCTGCAGCTTCGCCATTGCCCCCGCCACCGGCGCCGGCGCCAGGGCAAAGCCCATGCGCCATCCCGTCATGGCGTAAGTCTTGGAGAGTGAGCCGGCGATCACCAGCCGCTCGCGGCACTCGCGCAAAGCGCCCAACGAAAACTGCTTCCCGGTGTAATTCAGGTACACGTAGCATTCGTCGGAGAGCACCCAGATTCCGCGCTGCGCCGCCAGCCGCATCACTTCCGTCTGGTCCTCCGGAGACATGATCCCGCCCGAGGGATTGGAGGGTGAATTCAGAATGATCAGCTTGGTGCGCGGGGTGAGCGCGCGCGCCACCATGTCTGCCGTGAGGCGGAAGCCGCGAGCTTCATCCGTTTCGACAAAAACGCATTTGCCCCCGGCGTAGCAGACAATGTCTTTGAACGAAACCCAGTAAGGCACGGGCACAATCACTTCATCGCCGTGATCCACCAGCACCTGAATGGCGTTGAACAACACATGCTTGCCGCCTACGGAGATCACTGCCTCTTCGCGGCGGTAGTCGGAGTCGAAATCCAGGGCATGGCGCTTGGCCACGGCATCGCGCAGCTCGGCGGTGCCCTGGGCCGCCGTGTACTTGGTGAAGTTCGAGTGGATGGCGGCAATGGCAGCTTCCTTGATGTGCTGCGGGGTGGAGAAATGCGGCTCGCCCACGCTCAGATCCACCACTTCCACGCCCTGCTGGCGCAGCTTTTCCGCCTCCGCTACTACCGCCATAGTGGCCGAGGGCTCGATGCGGCCGATGCGTTCGGTCAACTTGATCGCCGGAACTGCTTCCGTTACTGCGCTCATGCTCGTTTTTCCACCTTCAGTTTTCTGTGCTCAAACTTCAGCGCCGGGTCCAGCTTTTCCTTGAGCCGCTGCTCGACCTTCTCTGGAACCAGGTCGCTGATGGACCCGCCCAACTGGGCCACCTCGCGCACCAGGCGCGAACTGATATAGGAATACTGCTCCGCCGGCATCATGAAAACTGTCTCCAGCTCAGGATGCAGCTTGCGGTTCATCAAGGCCATCTGCAGCTCATATTCGTAATCGCTGATGGCGCGAATGCCGCGCAAAATCGCTCCCGCTCCTACCCTGAGGGCGTAGTCCACGGTCAGCCCCTCGAAGGTATCTACGCTGACGTTCTTGTACCCCTCGGTCAGCTCCTCCAGCATGCGCCGCCTCTCGCTCAGGCTGAACAGCGGGCTTTTTTCCGCGTTGCGCAGAATCGCCACAATCAGCTCGTCGAAAATCTTGCTGCCCCGCTCCACCAGGTCGAGATGGCCGTTGGTGGGGGGATCGAACGAGCCGGGATAGATAGCGATGACCTTTTTCACGGACCCTCGTCGCTGGCGCGCCCCAGGCAATAGAAGATTCTATGCGGCGGCAAGGAAAGATGGCAAACGAAGGTTTTTGGGATTGAATTTCCCCTCTGGACCTTCGCACTCTTTGCGGTTTGATTGATTTTGGGGCGCGTTCTCAGGCCACGCTTCTTACCACCCGCCCAGCCACCCATTGCAAAGACCGGCCGCTGGTATTCACCGCCAGGTCAGCCTTGCCATAAAGCGGCTCGCGCTCCCGCAAGATCCGCCGCAGATCAGACATGGCTTCGGGATGGTCCGCCATCGGCCGGGTATCGCCCTGCGCGATCACCCGCCGCATATGATCCTCAGGCTCCGCCTTCAGCCAGACCGTAAAGCAGGACTCCAGCAGCCGCTGGTAAGTCGTGCTTGCCGTAACCAGGCTGCCGCCCGTGGCCAGCACGAAGCTGGGATGCTTGGCCAAAACCTCATCCAGGCAGCGGCGCTCCAGCCGGCGAAAGCCTTCCTGCCCGTAGAGATCGAAGATGGCGCTGAGGGGAACGCCGCCGGCCTTTTCAATCAGGCGGTCGAGCTCGAGAAAGGGACGATCCAGCTGCTTGCCCAGCAAATCTCCCAACGTGGACTTTCCCGCCCCCCGCAAGCCCAGCAGCGCGATGCGGCGCCGCCGGTCGCCATCGCCATTCTTGCCGAACCGCTCGCCAATCCAACGGTGGGCTTCGCGCAGCTCCTCTGGGGTGAGCCTGCGCAGCGCGCGGCCCACTTCGATCACTTCCAGGCCCGGCTCCGGCCCTTCGAGCACCAGCCATTCCAGGGGCACATCGAGCGCGCGCGCAATCCCCTGCAGAACCAGAATGGAAGCGTTGCCTCGGCCGCCTTCCACCAGGGCCAGAAACCGCTCGGAGAGCTGAGAACGCGCCGCCAGCGTCTTTCGCGTCATGCCGCGGCGGCAGCGCAGCCTGCGGATGCGCATGCCCAGCCCCTCAAGGTATCCGGAGCCATCCCGGTGCGGCGGAATTCTGCTTTTTCTCGATGGCCTTCGCGGCTCGGGCTGTTTTGCGGCAGGCATAACGCTAGGCGAGAAGCTCGCTTCGCAGCTCAACCATCAGGTCACGCAGAGAAAGCTTCTCCGCGGCGCAGAACTTCACCAGGTCCCCTTCAATCTCCCAGGACGAGGGCAGCGCCCCGGCCGGCAAAACATCCTGAAAGGGATATTCGCCTTCCATGCGGATGAATCCGCTGCCTTCCAGTTCGCGCAGCAGCGCGTACATCTCGTCCACTCCCAACCCGCAACTTTCGTGCAGCTCGGGAAGATAGGCGGCGCCCAACTTGCGGCCATCCCCATGCGGGCGGTAGGCCAGCTCGGCAATATTGGCGAGCAGTTTGCGGCTGAACTCCGGCAGTTCTCGCAGGCGCTCGAAAAATGCGCTGGCCACAAGCGCCCGCGACTCATCTGCCGAAAACCCGCAGACGCGGGCGAACCTGCGGATGGAAATCATGGTCTGCGGCCTGGCTGGCATAAAGACTTTTCCCCGAAACGCGCCCTCTAATTGAACCGCACGTACTCGAAATCAATCGGCTGCCCGTTAATGCCCCGCGCCGGTGCAGCGATCCAGTTGGCAAACTTGCCCGGCTCTACGACTTGCCCCATCAGCGACTCCACGTAAGCATGGTCCGCGGCGGAAGGCAGCCACTGGTCGCGCCGCTTCTCCCATTCCGCCTCTGTCATCACCTGGCCTTCGGGGCTGATGAACTGGCCCGCCAGGCTTCCGATCTTCCGGTGAAAACCCACATGCGGCAGCGTGAGCCGGAACGGCAATCCAAACTGTTCCGGAATGCGATTCCAACGATTGAGCCCGGCCTGAATCTCCCCGATGTAGTCATCGCGCAACTCGGCGTTCAGCGCATTCAACTCGGGCACTTTCTTTTCGACCACCGCGCCGTTTTCCACTTCCAGCACGGGATACTCGGCCCCGGCCAGCTTGTGATCGTCGTTGCGCTTGGTTTCCTCATAACGGCCCTTCAACCCGGTGGTGAAATACGTCGCCGCGTTCGAAGAAACGTCTGACCCGTAAAGATCAAGCGTCACACTGTAGTGAAAGTTGACGAACTTCTGCAGCAAAGCCAGGGGAATCACGCCGAACTGCCGGCCCTCATTGGGATCGCTCAGCCCATGTTCCTTCATCACCTCGCAGGTGCGTTGAATGGTGCGGGCCACGCCCGATTCCCCTACGAACATGTGGTGCGCTTCCTCAGTCAGCATGAAGCGGCAGGTGCGGGAAAGCGGATCAAACGCCGACTCCGCCAGCGAGGCCAGCTGAAACTTGCCGTCGCGGTCGGTAAAGAAGGTAAACATGAAGAACGCCAGCCAGTGGCGGGTCTCTTCGTTGAAGGCGGTCAGAATGCGGGGATTATCCTGGTGGCCGGAGCGCCGCTCCAGCAACCGCTCGGCCTCTTCCCGCCCGTCGCGGCCAAAGTAACGGTGCAACAGATACACCATCGCCCAGAGATGCCGCCCTTCCTCCACATTCACCTGAAACAGGTTGCGCATGTCGTAGAGCGAAGGCGCGGTCATGCTGAGCAGCCGCTGCTGTTCGACCGAGGCCGGTTCGGTATCGCCCTGGGTGACGATGATCCGCCGCAGCGTGGAGCGGTATTCCCCCGGGACCTCCTGCCAGGCCGCCTCGCCCTGGTGCTCGCCGAAGGCCACTTTGCGGGCTTCATCCCGCGGCACCAGAAAAATTCCCCAGCGGTAGTCGGGCATGCGCACGTAGCCGAAGTTGGCCCAGCCGTCGCGGTCCACGCTGATGGCGGTGCGCAAATAGACCTGCAGGTTTTCGCTCTTGACCGGCCCGGTATCGGACCACCAGTTCAGAAACGCCGGCTGCCACTTTTCCAGCGCGCGCTGCAAAGTTTTGTCGCCGGCCAGGTCAACGTTATTCGGGATTCTCTCACTGTAATCAATCATGAAACTCTCCGCCGGGGCGCTACACGCGCTCCCAGTTGAATTTTGCTTTGGTGCCGCTGCCGTACACTTTCAGGGCGCCAGTCGCGCCCACGGCATTGGGGCGGTTGAAGATCCAGTTCTGCCAGGCGGAAAGCCGGGCAAAGATTCGCGTGTGCATCGTTTCTGGCAGCCCGAAGCGCAAGTTCGCTTCCAGGCCAGTAAGCGCATCGGGAGAGAGCGCGCTTCGCGCCTCGATGGCCAGGCGCAACTCGTCGGCCCAATCCAGCTCGTCAGGCGCGGCGGTCACCAGGCCGGTTTCGAGCGCCTGCTCGCCGGGGATGCGCTTGCCAAGCAGAGCTCTTGCCCGCTCCATCTCCGCAGCCTCTTCATAAAACCGCGCCGCGATTCGCGGCAGCCCGTTGCTCATAAACAGCGGACCGAAGTTCATCTCTGAGAGCGCGACAAACGTTGCTTCGGGGTTATCGGCCAGGTTCAGCATGTAGGCGCGGTCTGCCGCCAGCGCCAGCTCGAACAAAGTGCCGGCAAAGCACGAGCCTTCTTCGATCACGGCATAAATGGAGCGCGCCGAAACGTCCAGGCGGCAGAGCATGCGGCGAATCATATTGGCGACTTCCCGCACGAACCAGTTGTCCTTGTGGGCAATGAGCTGCTTATCCATCTCCAGGACCGCGTCGGCGCTGCCGCTGGTTTTCATGATCCACAGGCCCAGCTCCAGCTCGTTGGTGCGGGCGCTGAGAATGGCGTCATCGAGTTCGCGGGCCATCTGCAGCGGCCACCAGTTCGCCCCCGCAGCCAGAATCTGGTCGAGCGTCCTGGCGGCGGCCGCTTCGGGAGCTTTCACTGTGAACGTGGCCGTGCGCGCGGCGCGGTCGAAGGCCACATCTACAAACTCATAGTGATATCCGACATCGTCAATCGTGCGCTGCAGCGGCGCCAGGCTCACGCCCTTCTGGCCCGCCGGGCGGTCGCTTTTCGCCGCCATCTCCTGCGCGCGCTTCTGCACCGCCTCATTCCACTGCGCCGGCTTTACGATCTCATCCACCAGCCGCCACTGTTTTGCGCGCTCTCCCTGCACTCCCTCAGAAACGGTGCAGAACATGTCGGCCAGGTCGCGCCGCACTTTGCGCTTGTCAGTCACCCGGGTCAGGCCGCCCGTGCCCGGCAGCACGCCCAGCAAAGGCAACTCAGGCAAGCTCACCGCCGAGGAGCGGTCGTCAATCAAATAGATTTCGTCGCACGCCAGCGCCAGCTCGTATCCGCCGCCGGCGGTGGTGCCGTTGCACGCCGCCAGAAATTTGACGCCGGAGTGTTGGCTGGCATCTTCCATCCCGTTGCGGGTCTCGTTGGTGAACTTGCAGAAATTAACCTTCCATGCGTGCGAGCTTGTGCCCAGCATGTAAATGTTGGCGCCGGAGCAGAACACCCGGCTCTTGGCGCTGGTCAGAATGACCGCCCGCACCTCAGGATGCTCAAAGCGAATGCGCTGCAGCGCGTCATGCAGCTCGATATCCACGCCCAGGTCGTAGGAGTTCAGCTTCAGCTTGTATCCTGGCCGCAGGCCGCCCTCCTCTTTCGTATCCATGAACAGCGTCGCGAGGGGGCCCGCAAACTTGAGCTGCCAATGCTGGTAGCGGGAAGGGTCCGTTTGATAATCCACCCTTGAGGCGGTGCGCTCGCGCGCGTCAGTCAGCGTCGCTTCCACAGAGACTCCTTCCGAAGGGCCAGGCCGCTGAGTGCACTATAGTGCAAGCGGTATGGTACCTGCCATTCCCCCACAGCCTTGCCTCTTCTAAAAAGTAGCATTATTGCTGCCGGCAATCAATGCAGGAGACACGCGCTGATATGCAGTATAGTGCATATCGCGACGCCGGAAAGCAGGTTACCGGTAGTCGAACAGCATCATAAAGCCAAAGTCCATGTGCAGCTGCTGATGGCAGTGGAATAGCGTCAGCCCGGGATCGTTGGCCAGAAAATCCACTTCTACCTCCTGATATCCCCCGACCATCACCACATCTTTCATGATTCCGGCGGTAGGCTGTCCCGCCAGCCGGGTCAACTCAAAACTGTGCCGGTGAAGATGGATAGGGTGAATGTCGTCGCTGGCATTGCGCATGCGCAGCCGGTAGCGTTTGCCCTCTTTGAGGTGAAAGGCCGCCCGGGCCATTTCGCTGCTCATTGGATAAGCTGCGCCGTTTATGGTCCAGCGATTGAAGCCGTGCTCGGCTGCGTTGTCTTTCTCGAAAAGCATCTCGTACGTCTCGTCCGCTTCCAGCGTCTTTGCGCCTGCCCTGGCAAAGCGCATGTAGTTCCAGCGAAATGGGGCCGGCTTCTGCCATTGTGGCTTGCCGCCGCGGCCGGCGTATTCCACCACAATGCCCATCCCATGTCCGCGATCATCGTCGGAGAGGTCGCCCATCAGCCACACTCCGGGATGGTTCATTTCCACCAGCGCCGAAATTCGTTCGGCCGTGCCCAGCCACAGCGCCGGCACGGCCGCCGGCTTGGGAACCGGATTTCCATCGAGCGCCACCACCTGAAACGAATGGCCGGGCAAGGCCAGACTGCGAATCTCCGTGGCGCTTCCATTCAAAATGTGGAACAGCACCCGCTCGCCCTGCTTCACACGGATCGGTTCGCCATGCCCCAGCATGCGCCCATTGATGGTGAACGAGCGGTAGCCAACTTCATAGCCGTGCGGCATGCCCCTGGCGAGAGAGGCTTTCATGGCCGACTCTCCCTTCCCTTCCAGCGCCTTCACCTGAGTTGCCGGCGACAGAAAGTCCATCGCCATATCGCCCCCGCGGCTGAAACCCGGCTCGAATTCTTTCAGAACAAGGAACACTTCACGGTCGTAGCGGCCCGGATCGTCTTTGGGCTCAATGTAAACTGGCCCCACCTGCCCGCTGTACTGGCCGGCATAGAGATTGGCGCCGGCGCGACTGTGCGTGTGGTAGAAGCGAAAGCCCGCCGGCCTGGGCGTGAACGTGATCCGGCGCATCCCGTGGGCCGCAATGAATGGCGTGCCCTCTTCGGAGGCTCCATCCACATTGCTCGGCACCATCTGACCATGCCAGTGCAGTTGTTCCGGAGAATCCGTGCCGTTGTAAATATCCACCGTCACCGGTTGCCCTTCTGTGAGCCGGAGCAGAGGGCCGGGAAACTGGCCGTTGTACGTAACGGCCGAGATGATTCGCCCTGGCGCAATCTCGATGGCGGAATTTTCGATGCGAAGGCTGTAGTCCGCGGGGCCGGCGGCGGAAGCTGTCTCCGGCGAGGGGTGGGGGGCGCCTGCGAAATTGACCCCGCCCGAAAGCGCAATCGCGCCCGCCCCCAGAGCCGCGGTTTTCAAGAAGCAGCGCCTGGAACTGGAGGTGCTTTGCATGAACTTCCCCTGCGCGCTGGCTCTCTCTCTGGAAATTCACGAACCTGAGTGAGGGAGAGCCAGGCGATGCCTTCCACAGGATGAGCCAGGCCGGGGTACGGTTGCAATTAGAAACCAAAGGCCGCCGTTTCCGGCGGCCTCGGTTGCTGTTTCTACTCCGTCTCAGTGGCGCCAGCCGCCCCACTCGTGATGATCTTTGCCAAACAGGTCTGTCATCACGTTGGTGTTGGCGTCACAGGCGTGGTTCAGGCAAGGCAAACCAAAAGCCGACTCCATGGAACGAAGCAAATCGTAGTGGGTATAGAACTGCGCGCTGCTGCCGTGGAAGCCGTAATTGGTTTCCACGATCAGCACCACCTGGTTGATGTTGGGAGCCAGGCTGTAATCGTTCTCGTCCCAGGTCAGCACGATGGCGCTGCGGCCGTCTTGCCAGGCGGGCGAGCGGTGAATGGCCTCAACGATCTGCTGGATGGTGACGTCGCCGCGGTACATCAACGCCGGATTCAAGCCCGACTGCGAGCCATCATCGCTGGGGTCGAAGTTGCAGAAGGCGCCGCCATTGCCCCGTCCATGCTGGTCGTTGCACTGGTTGGGCACGATGAAGGAAAAACTCGGCACGTGACCCGAACGCAGGTCGGCGTAAAGCCCCTGCCCGCCTTCAAACCCGACCGTGTTTCTCAGGCTGCTGTGCGGGTTCACGCCCTCTTGTACGCTGCGGAAATAAACGAACGGATTGTGCTTGACCGCATACAGAGAAACCACATCGTCCTGCGTGAGCGGGGGATTCAGCGTGGGCATGATCTTGGTGAAATCAGTTTTGTCGGTGTAGTAACCGTCGCTGCTGTTCACCAGCTCGGCGCCGCTCAGGGGCAGGCTTTCCTGATAGCTCTTCCAGCTCAGGCCGCGCTCCGCCAGCTGGTCGGCGATCGTCTTTCCTGTGATATTGGTCTTGGCCGCAATCGACTTCACCCCGTCAATGTTGTTTTCTCCCGGAGGGCCTGAGGTCTCATTCGAGAAGTCCACCGCCGGCGTGGCCGCATCCGTGCCGTAGCCCGTGATTGGGCAAATGTCGGGGAAGGTCCCGTCATCGAGCGAAGTGATGCCTGAGGCCAGGTTGGGGGTGCAGGTGGTGCTGTGCCAGTCCGGCGAATTGTCGTTCAGCACGCCGAAATTGGACCCGCCCGTGACCTCCAGGTAGTTGGTCAGGCTGGGATGGGCGACGGCAAAATAGTTGGTCGCCAGGTTGCCTTGCGTTGCGTACTGGTTCACGAACGGGTCGTTCGGATTGGTGATGACCTGGCTGTAGCCGTGGTTTTCCATCATAATGAAGAACACGTGATCCAGGTGGGGAATGCCTTTGGGAACCTGCCCCTCGCCGGCGAAGACCGGGCTCACGCATGCTGCTGCCAATAAAGCCGCCAATGCGGCAGTCTTTTTCATGGGCGCTACCTTTCGTTTTTATTTTTTTCCTGGGTAGTTCTGCGTCCCACTTGAGAGACGGGGGCTCAACTCCCGGACTGTAGTGGGTGCTTGTTACGGGCCGGTTAAAGGCAGGTTAAGATTTCGTAACAACGCTGCAACTGGTTCGAATGCGATGGTGGTGGCAGCGGAGCGGCTCTCAGCCGCGAAGGCAGAGCGCGATCAATCCAGCTCCAGATTCTCCCTCAAAATCCCGATATCCTTATCCCCCCTGCCGGAGATGTTGACGATTACGATCTCGGTCTTCTTCATCTTCGGCGCGCGCTTGAGGGCTTCGGCCACGGCGTGGGCCGATTCCAGTGCGGGAATGACGCCTTCGGTGCGAGCCAGCAGCGTGGTCGCCGCCAGCGTTTCGGCATCTGAGGCGGCCACGTACTCGGCGCGGCTGGTGTCGTGCAGCCAAGCGTGCTCCGGACCAATCGAGGGATAGTCGAGACCGGCGGAAATGGAATGCGTGGTCGCGACTTGCCCCGCCGCATCCTGCAGCAGGTAGGAGTAAGTGCCTTGCAGCACTCCCGGCAGGCCGCCCTGAAAGCGCGCGGCGTGATCGCCCAGGCGCTCGCTGCGGCCGCCCGCCTCAACCCCGATCAGCTTGACCTTCTTGTCTTTCAGAAAATCGTGGAAGATGCCAATGGAATTCGATCCTCCGCCCACGCAGGCGATGATCGCCGCCGGCAGCTTGCCTTCCGCCTTGAGAATCTGCGCCCGCGCCTCTTTGCCGATCACCTTATGAAAGTCCCTTACCATCGCGGGATAGGGATGGGCGCCCAGCACGCTACCCAGCAGGTAGTGAGTGCTGCGGACATTGGTCACCCAGTCGCGCATGGCTTCGTTGATGGCATCTTTCAAAGTGCGCGAGCCGGAATCCACGCCGCGAACCTCCGCGCCCAGCAGCCGCATGCGGAAGACGTTGAGTTCCTGGCGGCGCATGTCTTCGGTGCCCATGTAAACCACGCAGTCGAAGCCAAGCAGTGCGCAGACCGTGGCCGTGGCCACCCCATGCTGCCCGGCGCCGGTTTCGGCCACCACCCGGCGCTTGCCCATGCGCTCCACGAGCAGCGCTTGCCCCAGGCAATTGTTGATCTTGTGCGCGCCGGTGTGCAGCAGGTCTTCGCGCTTCAGGTAGATCTTGGCCCCGCCTAGTTTCTGGGTCAGCCTGCGGGCAAAAAACAGCGGCGTAGGCCGGCCCGCGTAAGTGCGGAGCAGTTCATCCAGCCGCCGCTGGAAAGCCCGGTCGCGTTTGGCCTTCTCGTATTCCCGCTCCAGCTCGTCGAGCGCGGCCATGAGCGTCTCAGGAACGTAGCGCCCGCCATAGGGGCCAAAGCGGCCGGGCGCCTTTTTCCGCGGCGTTTGCAGTTTAGAAATAGTTGCGCTTGCCATGCTTACGCGCTCTTCTCGGCCCCCCGGACCGCCGAGATAAAGGCCTTGACCTTTTCCGGGTCTTTCTTGCCCGGCTGGGCCTCGACGCCGGAAACCACGTCCACGCCCCAGGGCTTCAGTATACGCATGGCCTCGCCGACGTTCGCGGAGTTCAGGCCGCCCGCCACCGCAATTCTGCCCAGGGCGCGCAGGTCCTCGGCTTTGGCCGAGGCAGCCTGCCAGTCGAAAGTGGTACCTGTGCCGCCGTGCTGTGTAAGCGAACCGGAATCGAGCAGGAAGGCGTATACCTCTCCGGCCTTCCACTCTTTCGCTTTGGCCACCCCCGCCTCGGGATCCGTGCGCATGGAAACCGCCACCAAGATCTTGAGAGCAGGGCGCCCTTTGGGCCACATCTTTTTGAACTGCGGATTTTGAGGATCGGCGAGCTGCTCCGCCAGGAAGGGATCGTCGCTGACCAGAAGTTGGACTGCGGTAAGGCCAACCTTGGCGGCCAGGGAAAGAATCGCGTCCGAGGGCTGATCTACGAAGACGCCGACTTTCTCAATCTTTTCCGGCAGCCGGGCCACGATCTGGCGCGCCGCCTGGGGCTCGATGTAGCGCGCGCTGCCCGGGTAGAAGATGAATCCCAGGGCGTCCGCGCCGGCGCGCATGGCCAAGACGGCGTCCTCGAGACTGGTGGTGCCGCAGATTTTGATCCAGGTCATGGAGATGCCTGTCAGTCGCTGGCTCTGGCCTTCGGCGCCGAGTTGGTGCAGGTGGCGGCTTCGCTCAAAAGGCGGCGCAGCGCAGCGCCCGGAGATGCCGCCTGCATCAACGACTCACCGATCAGGAATGCCCGGTAGCCGGCGGCGAGGAGACGGACAACGTCCGATCCCGAGGAAATGCCGCTTTCGGCTACCGGCAAGACATTCTTCGGCAGAAGTGAAGCCAAACCTAAGGCGGTTTCTAAGTCCACTCTAAAGGTACGCAGATCGCGGCTGTTGACCCCGATCAGGCTGCAGCCGGCGTCCAGGGCGCGGTGCAGCTCTTCTTGATCGTGCACCTCGCAGAGCACGTCGAGGCCATGGTCAGCCGCGCGCGCCGCAAGGGCGGCCAACTCCTGCTGCGAAAGTGCAGCAACGATCAGCAGCACGGCGTCCGCGCTGTAGGCCCGGGCCTCCAATAGTTGAAATTCATCCACAATGAAATCTTTGCGCAGGCAGGGGAGCGCGGTGGCGGAAGATGCGCGCCGCAGGTTTTCGAGCGATCCCTGAAAGTACTCCTCATCGGTAAGTACGGAAAGCGCGGCGGCGCCGGCCTGCTCCAACTCTTTTGCCAGCCCGGATGGATCGAAGTTGGCGCGAATCACCCCGCGGGAAGGGGAAGCCCTTTTCAGTTCTGCGATCACAGCGGCGCCGGCGGTTGCCTTGGCCTGCAGAGCCTGGCGAAAGCCGCGAGGAGCATGCTTTTCGGCAGCCTGCTCCAGTTGGCGCACCTTGGCCTGAGGGCGCGCCTGGGCGGCGCGGCGGCGGGCGGCGGCAACGATTTGATCCAGGGTTGCGGGCATGGCGCGGCGATGCAGCGATTATAAAGAAATCGCGCTCTGATCCGGGGAGGAGCGAGTTTCCTGGGCTGAAAGCCGCCGGGCCGCCATCAGGGAGCTATCGCCGGCGGAAGACCGCAAGCCGGTCTCGTCTGGGCGGAACTCTTTGCCCCCAGGATTCCGCTAACTGCTTTACTTTCAATGACGGCTCCGAGTCACATCTTTCCCAAATTGGGAGATCGAAATTAGGGGCTGTGCGAAAGTCGCACAAGCGGATTTGATTTTTCTGGCCTCCCGGCACTCCAAAAGCCGGAAACGCGAAATTAGGGGGTGTGCGAAGGTCGCACACCCGCCATCCTGAAGCGCTGCCGCCTGGCGTTTCCAGGCGCCCCCCGGAACCGTACAAAACGCAGCTTGCTACCTACCGCCCGGGCGCCATCGGTGGCTATCGAGGAAGAGAACCGCCTGAGCCTCCACGCCGGCGGCCAAGAGTCCCGCCCCGCGCGCAGTTACCTCGGGATGTCGCGGTGCACGACCTTCACCCGATACCCGGCCTTGCGCAGGAGCTTGCCCACGTCTTCGGCGATCATCACCGAGCGGTGCTGGCCGCCGGTGCAGCCGAAGGCAATGGTCAGGTAGCTCTTACCCTCGTGAACATAATGCGGCAGCAAGTAGATCAGCAGGTCAGAAATCCGCCGGATGAATTCCCGGGTCTGGGTAAAGGAGCGGATGTAGCGGGCCACTTTGGGGTCGCGGCCGGTGAAGGGGCGAAACTCGGGAACAAAGTGGGGATTGGGCAGGAAGCGCACGTCGAACATCAGGTCGGCGTCTTCCGGAACGCCCTCCTTGAACCCGAAGCTCACGCACGAGACCAGAATGCTTTTGTCTGACTCGGCCTGGTGCAGCCGCGCCGTAACGTAAGCGCGCAGTTCGTGAACATTGAACTTCGAGGTGTCAATCACCAGGTCGGCAAGGGCGCGAATGTGGCGCAGGTGGCGGCGTTCGGCGGCCAGCGAGGCCTTGACCGGGGCCCCGGTGCCCAGAGGATGCGGCCGCCGGGTTTCGCTGAAGCGGCGGATGAGTACGGCTTCTTCGGCCTCGAGAAAAATCACCTTGGTGGGCACGACCCGCTTGATGGACTTGATAATGGCGGGCAGCTCTTCCAGTTGGCTGCCTTCGCGAACATCTACCACCAACGCAGTGCGTTCAATCTCGGAGGAGCGCCCCACCAGGCCGGCGAAGTGGGGAATCAGGCCGACGGGCAGATTGTCCACGCAGTAGTAGCCAAGGTCCTCAAAGGCTTTGAGCGCCGAGGCCTTGCCCGAGCCGCTCATGCCGGTAATGATGACCAGCTCGCCGGGCGGACGGGTGCCAGGCGGAACCGCCTTCCGCCCGCGGGCCTGGTTTTTTGGCTTGCGCGCGGCCATCCCGAGGTGATGGTAACAGGGCGGCTTGCGCGGGGCCAGTTGCAGGGCAGGTTGCAGATCTTCAGTCCAGATATCCCGTTCCGGAGGCGGTATCTGGGCACGCCTCGGGCAACCGCCCTGCAAGGCCCCTGGGTCCTACCACAGACTCAAAGCCGTCGCCCAATTTGCGATTGCTTGTTTCCGAGCACAAATCCTATATCGGCAAGCGCAAATGAAACTTGAGTGCAGCGGCAGATGGCAGGGAGTTAAAGCCGGAAGGGTGCGCTCAACAGCCGGGCCGGCAGCAGAATCACTCCCTTGACCAGGGCCAGTGCGCCGTGCACCGCGATGCCCACGATGCGGAATGGAAGCAGCAGCAGCCACACGATGGGGTAGAGCACCAGCGCCAGCAGCGCCAGCGGCCAGCAAATGACAAACAGAATGCACCACAGCAGGAAGGCGATCATGGCAGCGGCCTCCGTGGAATATTACGCGCAAGCCTGGAGGAAAGTTCAATCGCTGGCGGGATTTCCTCAGCCCTGTCTCTCTCTGTGGTGCATGTCGTTGGGCACGCGAGAAGAAGTCAAAGCGCAGAGGGCGCGCGGGGCACGGAGGTTTCGCCGCCAAGATACTTCTGAAAGAAAGCCAGCGTGCGCTGCCCGGCGTCGCGCCAGACTTCATCGCTGAAGTGATGGCCGGCGCCGGGGTAAATCTTCATCTCGCAGGCAATGCCGCGGCTCTCAAGCACCTGCTGCAAGTGATAGGCCTCCGCCACCGGCACGGTGGCATCGGAATCGCCATGCAAGATCAGCACCGGGCAGAGCCGGCGCATGAACAGTTTCATTTCTTTGGGCAGCCCGCCGAAAAATTCCACCACCGCCTGGATGCGCGGGTCCACGGAGGCATTGGAGAGCGCAAGATAAGCGCCGAGAGAAAAACCCAGCAGGCCGAGCCGTTCGGGGTCAACCTGCGGTTGGGCGGCCACGAAGCTGGTTGCATCCCAAACCGTCTTCGCCCAGGCGAAAAAGTGGCGGAAGATGGTGGCGCGATCCTTGGCGGCGCTGGTGCCGGTGCGGTCGAAATAGTGCAGCACATAAACCGCGAAGCCCTGCGCGGCCAGAAGGGCGGCAGGCCGCTGCATACCCTCGAAATCGCCGCCCGAGCCGTGCAGGCCGAGGATTGCCGGGAAGCGCCGGCCCGCAGCTTCGGGCGAGAAGCAATCTATTCGGATAGGTTTGCCGCCGCTGGTAAAGGTGAGCTGGGAGTGAGAGATGGGAAACATAGGCTTTAAAGGCATGAATGGCTGGGAAGGGCCGCCGACTAACCAGGCCCAATGCCAGGTGCCAACTGCTAAATGCCGCCTTCCGCCAGCTTGCGCAGCGCATCTTCATAGGGCGGCCGCGCCACTCCGCGCTCGGTGACAATCGCGGTTACGTATTTCGCCGGAGTCACGTCAAAGGCCGGATTTTCCACCTGCACCCCTTCAGGAACCATCTGCCGGCCGCCGATGTGCGTGACCTCTCTGGCATTACGCTGCTCGATGGGAATCCCACTGCCATCGGCCGTGGCGAGATCAATGGTGGAAAACGGCGCGGCCACATAAAAGGGAATGCCATGCTCTTTGGCCAGCACGGCAACGCTGTAGGTGCCGACCTTATTGGCTACATCGCCGTTAGCGGCGATGCGGTCGGCGCCGACGACAATGGCTGCAATCTTGCCCTGCTTCATCATGGCGCCGGCCATATTGTCGGAGATTACCGTGGTCGGGATGCCGTCTTTCATCAGTTCCCAGGCGGTCAGGCGCGAGCCTTGCAGGAAGGGGCGGGTTTCGTCGGCATAGACGTGAATCTTCTTGCCCTGCTCGACGGCGGCGCGAATTACGCCCAGGGCCGTGCCATAGCCGCAAGTGGCCAGCGCGCCGGCGTTGCAGTGGGTGAGCACGCCGCCGCTTGCGGGCATGAGGGCGGCGCCATGGCGGCCCATGGCCTGGTTGGCGGCGATATCTTGCGCGTGCATGCGCTGGGCCTCTTCGATCAGCGCCTGCCTGAGCTGCGGCAGGGGACGATCCCGCAGCGCTTGGAATTTCTGCTGCATGCGGCGGATGGCCCAGAAAAGATTGACCGCGGTAGGCCGGGTCTTGCCGATCGCGTCACAGATTCGGTCGAATTCCGGCGCCAGTTCGCTGACCGTAGAAGCCTTGGAATTCTTGACGCCCAGGGCAATGCCCATCGCCGCCGCGACGCCGATGGCTGGCGCGCCGCGCACGACCATGCTGCGGATCACCTCCGCCACCTGCTCGTAAGTGGCGCAAGTGACGTAGGTTTCTTCCGTGGGCAGCTTCGTCTGGTCAATGAAGCGCACGCCGGAATCGGTCCATTCCAGGGTTTGAATCATAGTGAGCAGTCAGCCGTCAGCATTCAGCAATCAGCCGTGAGTCAAACAATCCGCGGCTAATCTTCGCGATCCGATCCAGTCCCCGATGGCTGAGTGCTGACGGCTGAGTGCTAGTTAGCTCTTGCCACATGCTCCTTCCGCACGTCATTGGCGGTGAAAATCGAAACAAATGGGGCGGGCGCGGCAGCTTTTTCAACGTTAGCGCGGCCTTTGGCCTCTTCGCGCTCCACCAGGCACATTACTCCGGCAATATCGAAACCGAATTCCCGCGCAGCTTCGATGGCCGAAATGGTTGAGGCGCCGGTAGTGCAAACGTCATCCACGATCACCACCCGCGCGCCTTTCTCGTGAAAGCCTTCAATGCGCTGGCCGGTGCCATGCTGCTTTTCGGCTTTGCGCACCAGAAAGCCGCTGATGTCTCCGCTGGCGATGGCAACTGCGACCACCACGGGGTCGGCGCCCAGGGTCAGCCCGCCAATGGCGCGAGGATTCCATTCCCGGGCCCGAATCTCTTCCAGAAAAACCTGGCCGGTCAGTCGCGCGCCGCGCGCGTCCAGAGTGGTGGTGCGGCAGTCAATGTAATAGTCGCTGGTGCCGCCGGAAGAGAGCTTGAATTCTCCCAGCCGGAAAGACTTCGCAGCCAGCAGATGCAGCAGTTCCTGACGCGCAGAAGACATGGAAGTTTAAGATAACACGGCGTCAGCGGCGGCGAATGGCCCGCCCAAGGGCTGCCATTGCAAGGACCCTGCGAGCTCGGCGGATTTTTGGCGCCTCAGCCTGAATCCTGGCGCAAGGCATCCAACCACAACATTGGGCCGCAACCGGTGTTCAATGCCGAGAGCGAACATCTCACGCTAAACGGAGGGTTTCCGTGCTGCGATTGCAAAGCAGGTTTCTCCCTATCGCACTGCTGACGCTGGCCAGTATCGGCCTCGCAGGCTGCCCTGAGCGCACCAGCATTGAGCGGATTCACCGCGAGCCGGGCCGCTTTGCCGGCAAACAAGTGACCATCGCCGGACACGTGGTCAATTCCTTCGGCGCCATGGGCAGCGGAATGTTCGCCGTGGATGACGGCACCGGCCGCATGTGGGTTTACAGCGAGCGCTTTGGCATTCCTGGGCGCGATGCGCGCGTGGCTGTGAGCGGGAGGATCGAGCAGGGCTTCAGCTTCGGCGGGCGCAATTATGCGACGATTCTGCGCGAAACCGAGCGCCAGCGTTACTGACGCGACCTATCTCAAGCGATTGAATCCATGCCACTTAGTTGATTCCGAGGGCTACGCTAGAAGCGGGAACTGGCACCATGGTGGCGTTGACACTCCGGTGTGGCTTTCGATATCCTCGGAACACTAAACCGCTTCTCTGCGAGGGCGTTAGGCTGCGCCGGGGAGCGCTGGGGTAGGAAAATCTTAATGGCATATGGCCAGGATCACGGGTGGGCGAAGTGCATGTGCGTGTGTTGTTGTATGCCCATTGATTCTGGCGTGTGCAGGTTCTTGACCTAAAGCTCTCATCTCAAGCTTATTCAAGTGGCCCACTCGCCGAAAACGGCAAGTGGGCCTTTTGATTTTCGGCGCGAATATTGAGCGGACACTTATGAAAACTTCGAATTCACAGTGGAAGGCACATCTGGCGGGCAAGATTCCGGAAGCTCTGGCAGCCGAGGTGGATGCCTTCGAGACCGATATCACGCTGCGCAAGCAGGGCAAAATTGATGAGCGCCTGTTTGCCGAGACCCGCCTGCGCCGCGGCGCTTATGGGCAGCGCTACGACAATGGCCAGCGGCATGACGGCAAGCAGGAGCAGCGGGTTTCTTATCCTTCGGGCGAACTGACCAAGGGCCCCGTGACCATGTGGGATGCGCCCGGAATGCAGCGCATCAAGATTCCCGCCGGCGGCCTGAACGGCGCGCAGCTCGAGACTCTGGCAGAGCTGGCCGAAGAATACTCCGATGGCATTGCCCACGTAACCACGCGCCAGGACGTGCAACTGCACTATGTGCACATTGACGACACGCCGAGCATCATGCGGCGGCTGGCGGCGGCGGAAATCACCACCCGCGAGGCCTGCGGCAACTCGGTGCGCAACGTAACCGCCTGCCCTTATGCCGGCGTTTGCCAGGATGAAGTCTTTGACGTCACGCCCTATGCCAAGGCGCTGGCGAAGTTTCTGCTCGGCCATCCTGATTGCCAGAATTTCGGGCGGAAGTTCAAGCCGGCATTCAGCGGCTGCCGGCAACATGCCTGCGGCCTGGCCAACATGCACGATCTCGGCCTGATCGCGGTGAAGCACGGCGAGAACGGCAGCGGGCGATTTGGCTTTGAAGTGTACGTGGGCGGCGGGTTGGGCACTGTACCCTATCAGGCCAAGCTGCTGGAAGAATTCATTCCCCCGGAAGAGTTGCTGCCGCTGGCGCAGGCCATTGCCCGCGTGTTTGCCCAGTTGGGCGAGAAGAAGAACCGCAACCGGGCGCGCATCAAGTTTCTGGTGCACGACTTGGGCATTGAGAAGTTCCGCGAGCTGGTGCGCGAGGAGCGCAAAAACCTGCCCTTCGACCCGCGCTGGACGGAATACGTGAAAGACGCGCTCAATGAGCAGGAGTCGGCTTTGCGGCCGGGGGGCGAGGGGCCGTCGCTGGTTTCCATCTCCATTTCTGAAGATTTTGGGCGCTGGGTGAAAAGCAACACCCGCCCGCAACGGCAAGCCGGATACGTGACCGCAACCGTGGCGTTGCCGCTGGGCGATATCACCGCCAACCAGTTGCGCTCGTTGGCGGATATTGTGCGCCGCTTCACCAGAGAGACGATTCGCACCACGGTGGAGCAGAATTTCGTAATCCGCTGGGTCAGCCGCGCCGATCTGCCTGAGCTGTACAGGGCGCTGCAGGCCGCGGGGCTGGGTGCGGCCGGAGCGGGCACCATCGTGGACGTGGTCTCCTGCCCCGGCACCGATACCTGCAAGCTGGGCATCTCTTCTTCCCGCGGGCTGGCCGGCGAGCTGCGCACGCGGCTGGCGGAGCAAAGCTTGCAGATGGATGAAGCGGTGCAGAACCTGCACATCAAGGTCAGCGGCTGCTTCAACAGTTGCGGCCAGCACCATGTTTCCGATCTGGGCTTCTACGGGGTGAGCCGCAAGCTGGGCGGCTATGCGGTGCCGCACTTCCAGGTGGTGCTGGGCGGCGAGTGGGAGCACAATGCCGGCTCTTACGGGCAGCCGATTGCGGCTGTGCCTTCCAAAAACATTCCGCAAGTGGTTGCGCGCATGACCGGGCGCTACGTGGCGGAACGCACGCCGGGCGAGAGCTTCAAAGATTTCGCGAAGCGAATCGGCAAGGCGGAACTCAAGAAGATGCTTGACGATCTGACTCGTCCGCCGGCCGGCGACCGGTCTTACTTCAGCGACTGGGGCGATCCCCGCGAGTACAGCCTGGGCGATATGGGCGTGGGCGAGTGCGCGGGCGAGGTGGTTTCGCCCTTCGACTTTGAGATGGGCGCGGCCGAGCGCGAACTTTTTGAAGGTCAATTGGCCTTCGAGGCGGGCGAAACTCAGTCCGCGGGAATGAAGGCCTATCAGGCCATGCTGCGGGCGGCCAAGGCGCTGGTGGTGATTCAGCTGGCGCACGTTTCAGACGACGCCAGCGAAATTGTTGCGGAATTCCGCAAGCGCTTCTTCGATACGCAGCTTTTCTGGGACCCCTTTGCCGGCGGCAAGTTCGCGCAGTACTTTTTCGACGCGCACGCCCAGGCGGGCCAGCCGTACACGGCGGATTCGAGCCGCTATTTGCTCGATGAGGCGCAGCTTTTCATTGACGCCGCGCATAGCTGCAATAACAAGCTGATGACGGCGGTGACGGTGTAGGCGTCTCTTCGTCATTTTGAGAAGCGCAGCGGCGAGGGTTGTGCTTTTCGCGCGGCAAGAAAAGCAGATTGCCGGCTGCGCTCGAAATGACAAGGCCTTTCGCCCTTCCACGATGACAATGGCCCGGCGTTTTCGGTAAGCTCCCAACCAGCATGGAACTGCAGCACGTCAACGTAAAGCTTCTGATCGAAGAGCCTTTCGACCTGGAGCTGCTGATCCCCGTTTTTCACAGCTGGATTCAGGGCAAGGTTTTCGAAGAGCGCCTGCTCGATATCGCCGACTACCGCCACGTCCCGGATGGGCCGGGGGTGATTCTCATTGGCCACGAAGGCGATTACAGCGTGGATAACGCCGACGGCCGCCTGGGCGTGCGCTACAACCGCAAGGCGGCGCTCGAAGGCGGCAACCGCGACCGGCTGCGCCAGGCGGCGCGGGCGGCGCTGAGCGCCTGCCAGCGCCTGGAAAGCGAGCCCAGCCTGGGTGGCAAGCTTCGCTTCAATGGGCAGGGGGTGGAAGTATTCATCAATGACCGCCTGCTCGCGCCGAACAATGAAGCCACTCGCAGGGCCGCCGAAGCGGAACTGCGGGCCTTCTTCGATGAGCTGTTTCGCGGAGCAGAGTATTCCCTTTCCTATGGCAGTGATGTCCGGCGGTTATTCGGCGTGTCGGGGAAGGCTTCGCGGCCGTTCTCGGTGGCAGAGCTGCTACAAAATGTCTCCGGCTGACCCCGCGCCATCCTGAGCACGGCATGGCCCTAGCAAGGCTGCGTTGCTTCTCTACGCTTTGGCGTACTCGGGCAGTGATGGCGCGCCGGGGCGAGTTTCCTAAAGTTTTTCGCGAACCTGCCGATGCCCCAGGTGAGAAGGGGAGGCCGGCGATGCCTTTGATGAGTTGGGAAAACAGGTATAGCGTTCACCTGCCAAATATTGACGCGCAGCACAAGAAATTATTCGATTTAATTAACCAGCTCCACGATGCCATGGGGCAAGGGCGGGCGAATGAGGTAATGGGCAAGATTCTGACCGAACTTGTGGCTTACACCAAGACACACTTTCAGGCGGAAGAAGCGTTGCTCAAGAGCAAGAACTACCCAGATCTGGCGGCCCACCAGCAACAGCATCGCAAGTTTACCGACCAGGTCATGCAGTTCGAGAAGGACTTTTCCGAGGGGCGGGCGACCATCAGCATCAAAATGATGAATTTTCTGCGGGACTGGCTTACGCAGCACATTCTGCAGACCGACCAGCGCTACAGCGCATTCCTCCAGGCCAAGGGCCAGGCTGCGAGTTAGATTCACTGCGCTTGAGGTGTTGGCGCGAGCCGCATGTTGGCTCGCAACGGCGGAGCTGTGATTTCTCCCTGCGCCGCGCCGTTTACAATAAGTGGCATGCGATGGGTCCTGATGGTTCTCGCCCTGGCCGGCCTGCTTGCGGCTTCGCTGGCGCTGCACGAGCACTACTACACCGGAGTTTCTCCCTGCGACATCAACTCGCATTGGGACTGTGGCATTGTCAACCACAGTCCCTATGCCTTGCTTTGGGGCATTCCCGTGGCCGCAATCGGGATTGCAGGCTATCTGCTGATGGGGGCGCTCGCGTTTAAGCGGGCTTATGGCCTGCTGTTGATTGCGGCCCTGGCGGGCTTGGCGTTCTCGCTTTACCTGGCGCGTATTGAGCAGCACATTTTGGGCGTCTGGTGCGTGTATTGTGTGATTTCGCTGGCCGCCATCTCGCTGATTACGCCGCTCACTCTCGCAGCGGTAATTAGGGCCCGGGTTCGCGCAAAAGCAGGCCAAGCCTCGTAAGCATTTGGACCGGAAGCGTTTCCGGCGCCCCGAGCCCCCGGCAATTGTCAACGCTGCTTTACCTTTTTTTACCGAATCTTTACCGCAGCTTCTGCCGCCCGGTGTTTACCTTGAATGTAGGCACATGGCGGCAGTGCGGTGCGAACCGGCCGGCTGCCCATCTGGGATCCTCCGCCGCCGGACTCTCTCCCCGGCGGTGTGAGGCTCCCTTTTTTTGGTCTTTAGATTTTTGTTGTCCTCGTGCCTGCAAGGCTCGCCCAAGGCGGCGCCTCGAAAGGCGAAGCCGGACTGCTTCCGGTTGTTGGTTCAGCCTGCGGGCAAAAATAAAGGGCGGCCTGCCGGCCGCCCTCGGTTGCGAGTTTTGTAGAAGCGGCTTAGACGCCCTTCACGTTCTCTGCCTGCCAGCCCTTGGGGCCCTTGACTACGTCGAACTGTACTTGCTGGCCTTCCTGGAGGCTGCGGAATCCACTCGACTGGATGGCGGAGAAATGCACAAACACATCCTCGCCATTCTGGCGGCTGATAAATCCATAGCCTTTGGCATCGTTAAACCACTTCACTGTTCCTGTTTCCATACGTGTAGCTTTGTTCCTTTTTTGTTAGATTGCGCTGAAGTCTCGCAGGGTTTCTGCAGGCAGGTCACGCTGGGTTGAGCGGAGAAACTGCAAGTTGCATAGAACCGCAAACATCAAACGCACTTGTATTGTACCTAAATCGCCTGAAAAAAGCCACTTAGCCTTGGCGGGCCGGGCAAGGCGACCGGGCGCGGCGCCACCGGCACGACTCGAACCCGTACAATGCTTGCGGCGCCGGTTGGGGAGTGCCACTTTTAGAGCCCGGGCGCATCAGACCCGGTGATTGTCTTTTCTGGGGTTTCGGATGAAGCCAGTTTTCAGGTTTGCGGCGGTTCTCGCCCTGCTGGCCGCGGCGGTCTCTGCCCAGGCGGGGGAGGCCCCGGCGAATGCGCCGCCAACGCCGGTTCTGGTGGAGTTGTTTACCTCGGAGGGCTGCTCAAGCTGTCCCCCGGCCGACGCCCTGTTGCAGCGCATGGACCGCTACCAGCCGATTGCGGGGGCGGAGCTGATCGTTCTCAGCGAGCATGTGGATTATTGGAACCATCTGGGCTGGAGCGATCCTTACTCTTCCGCCTTTTTCAGCGAAAGGCAGGAATCCTACGGACGTGCCCTGGGCCTGGAAACAGTGTACACGCCGCAGATGATTGTGGACGGAAACGCTGAATTTACCGGAGGCAGCTGGGGGAAAGCCAGCCAAGCCCTTACCAAGGCGGCCATTGCGCCCAAGATACCGGTAACCATCGAAGGGATTTCCGTTGAACCCGGCAATCCACAAAGCGTGCGTATGCAGATCAAGGCTGAGAGCACAGCCGCCCGCCACAGCGCGGATGTTTTCGTGGCCTTCGCCCTCGATCACGCTGAATCGCAGGTTTTGCATGGGGAAAATGGCGGCCGCCGGCTGACGCACGTGGCCGTCGCGCAGAGCATCAAGAAGATCGGAAGGCTGGAAAAGGGCAGGAGCTCCAGCTGGGAGGCTGAGCTGAAGCTCAAGCCCGGCGCCGATCCTTCGAACCTGAGGGTGATCGTGTTCCTGCAGGAGGATGGGCCGGGTAAAGTCATAGGGGCGGCGATGCGGCAGTTGGGGCATTGAGAAGTGGCGCCCATCGCGCCGCGCCCCAATCATGAAAGCGCTTAGGTAAAGTCTCTCTCCGCTGGCTCGGCGGCTGAGCCACTCTGCTGCCGGTACAATACCCCGATGTTCGACTTTGCCCGCAAGCCCGCCTTCATCGCCTACGTGACCTGCGGCGATCCCGACCTTGGCACCACGCGGGAGATTATTCTTGCCGCCATTGAGGCGGGCGCGAGCGCCATTGAGCTCGGCGTGCCCTTCAGCGATCCCGTGGCCGACGGCCCAGTGATTCAGCGCGCCAGCGAGCGCGCGCTCCGCCAGGGAACCACCTTGCCGCAGGTGCTGAATCTCGCCTCTGACATTCGCAGGCAATCGCAGGCCGGCCTGATCATTTTTTCCTATCTCAATCCCATCCTGCGCATGGGGCTGGCAAAATTCGCCGCCGCCGCGCAAGCCGCCGGCATAGACGGCGCGATCGTGACCGACCTTCCGGTGGAAGAAGCCGGCCCTTACCTGGAAGAAATGCGCCGCCGCAGCCTGGCCACCGTCTTTCTTGCCGCCCCTACCAGTACCGACCAGCGCCTCGAGCGCATCGCGCAGGTTTCGAGAGGGTTCATCTACGCCGTTTCCCGCACCGGCGTCACGGGCGCGCGCCAGCAGTTGGCCGAAGACGCCCGCAGCCTGGTGCGCCGCCTGCGCAGGTTTACTCGGCTTCCCATCGCTGTGGGCTTTGGTGTCTCCACCCGCGAGCAGTTTGCCGCGGTCAGCGAATTCGCCGACGCCGCGGTGGTGGGCAGCGCCATTGTCGAGACCATCGAGCGCAATCCCGGCAAAGAAGCCGAGTCTGTGGCACAATTTGTGGGGCAGCTTTCAGCTGTCAGCGATCAGCCCTCAGTTTCCAAGCCCTCGCAGGCGAAATGTATTGCCGGGCGTCTTCGTGAATGAGTGTATCTTGCGGGCTGATTGCTGAAAGCGGATGGCTGAGAGCTCCAAGCTCATGGACATCTCCGACTGGCGCCGGCAAATTGACGAACTCGATCGCAAGCTGGTGGAGTTGCTGAGCCGGAGAGCGCAGGCGGCGCACGAAATCGGCAAGCTGAAAAAGCAGGCCGGCCTGGCGATTTACGAGCCTGAGCGTGAGCGCGCCGTGCTCAACAGCGTGCAGGAGATGAACCCCGGGCCGCTCTCAGACCGCGAACTGGCGCGGGTTTACGAGCGCATCATGGACGTGATGCGCCAGATTCAAAAAGAAGAAATCGCGCCCGACCTCGCTGAGGACCTGGGCCCGACAGAACTGGATTCGGAGGTAAACGATTAGGCATTTCGCAGTTGGCACTTGGCATTTGGCCGTTATGGGCTGGGCTAAGCGCTAATAGCCAGGTGCCGGGTGCTAAGCCATGATCGTCGCCATGCAGGAACTCGCAACCGAGGAGCAGATTCAGGATGTCATCGAACACCTGATGCGCATGGGCTTCTCCGTCCACCGCACCACCGGCGAACGCCAGACCATTCTCGCCGCGGTGGGCGCGCGCACCGATTTCGATACCCGCAATCTCGAAGTGCTCTCCGGGGTGGAGCACGTCCACCGCATCAGCGCGCCCTATAAGCTTTCCGGGCGCGCCTTCCGCCCGGAAGGCACCATCATCGAATTTTCCAAC
The DNA here is from genome assembly GCA_035517775.1 of Terriglobales bacterium. GTDB lineage: Bacteria > Acidobacteriota > Terriglobia > Terriglobales > Acidobacteriaceae > DATIYF01. The sequence goes on along the minus strand of DATIYF010000021.1, from coordinate 43,483 downwards.
GGCCTGCGCATCGGCGGCGAAGAAGTCGTGGTCATGGCCGGCCCCTGCTCGGTGGAATCGCGGCCGCAGTTGTTTGCCGTGGCCGAGCTTATCTCCAAGGCTGGCGCCCGGGTGCTGCGTGGCGGGGCTTTCAAGCCGCGCAGCTCGCCGTATTCCTTTCAGGGACTCGGGGTCGAAGGCCTGAAGCTGCTGCGCGAGGCCGGCGATCATTTCAACCTGCTGGTGATCAGCGAAGTGATGGAGATCGCGCAGATCGAGGTCATGCTGCCCTATATTGATATCTTCCAGGTGGGCGCGCGCAACATGCAGAACTTCAACCTGCTGCGCGAACTGGGCAAGGTCAAGAAGCCGGTGCTGCTCAAGCGCGGCATCGCCGCCACGCTCGAAGAGCTGCTGCTCTCGGCCGAGTACATCATGTCGGGCGGCAACTACGACGTGATTCTCTGCGAGCGCGGCATCCGCACCTTCGAAACTTATACCCGCAACACGCTCGATGTTTCCGCCATTCCCATTCTCAAGAAGCTTTCGCATCTGCCCATGACCTCCGATCCTTCGCACGGCACCGGGCTGCGCGACAAGGTCCCGCCCATGGCGCGCGCCTCGCTGGCCGCCGGCTGCGATGCGCTGCTCATCGAAGTGCACCACGATCCCGACAGGGCGCTTTCCGACGGGGCGCAGTCGCTGTTCCCCGATCAGTTCTCCAAGTTGATGGATGAGCTGCGCATGATCGCACCGGTCCTCGGCCGCAAGATCGCGTGATCTGAAGCACGGGGGCACGGAGACGTGGAACAAAGGAAACCATGAAACCAATGGCTTTCGTGAAGCTTCGTGCTCTTTCGTGGTTCAATGGTTTTGCTGGGCTACCGCGAACCTGACCACCGATGGACGTTGCCGGTTGTGCCAAACCAATTAAACTTGTCATTCCCAGGGACTCCAGTCCCGAGGAACCTGCTTTTCACCGTAAGCAGCAAGGCTGAGTGAGAGATTTATCGCAGCGTATGCCCATTCGCCAGATCACCATCATCGGAACCGGCCTGATCGGGGGCTCGCTCGGCCTGGCGCTGAAGAAGCAGCGCTTCGCGGGCCGCATTATCGGCTGCGACCGCGCTCCCGTGCTGGAGCACGCCCGCGAAAAAGGCGCGATTGATGAGGGCCATACGGATCCTGCCGTGGCCGCGCGCAACAGTCAGATCATTGTGCTGGCCGCGCCGGTGGGCGGAATCATAGAAATGATCAGCCGCCTCGGCCCCGCCGCGCCTGCACGAACCTTGTTCACTGACGTGGGCAGCACCAAGGTTGAAGTCCTGGCGCGGGCGCAGGAGGTCTTTGGCAAGCAGACCGCGCGCCGCTTTCTTGCCGGGCATCCTATGGCGGGCAAAGAGCAGTGTGGCGTGGAATTTGCCGAGGCTGAACTGTTTCGCGGCGCACCCTGGCTGCTTACGCCGATAAAAGACCAGGAAATCTACCAGGGGCTGAGCGGCGAATTTCTCGAGTGGGTGGAAAAAGTCGGTGGCCGCGTCGCCAGCATGGATGCGGCCGCGCACGACCAGCTCTGCGCCTGGATCAGCCATCTGCCGCAGATGGTCTCCACCGCCCTGGCCGCGGCACTGGTGGAGGAATTCGGCGCCGAGGCGCCGCTGCTCGAAGCCGGCGGCCGCGCCCTGCGCGAAATGACCCGCATTTCCGCCAGCCCTTATTCCATGTGGCGCGATATCGCTCTCACTAACAAGAAGAACATTGCCGCCGCGCTGCACAAGCTCGAGCAGCGCCTGGGCCACATCCGCGAGAACCTCGATACGCGGGAATTGGCCATGGAATTCGAGCGCGCCCATCATCTCCGCAAAGGCGCTCCCCGCGGCCTGGCCGCTCCAGGAAAGAAACCGGCTAGCACTCAAACCAACAGGACATGAGTGGTTCCCCGCCAGCCCGCTTCAGCGGGCCGCTGCCTTTCCGGTTGCCAGTTTGTTTTTCAGGGCCATCAGCGCATTTACCACGGCTCGGGAAGCGTTGGCGAAATCGCTATGCGCGCCCAGGGCGGTTTCTTCCTTAACACTTTGCCCGGCGTCAGCTTTCCGCACCACACCGGCTGCGATTTTATGAAAGTGCTCATGCTCCTTGCGCAGAGCGGCGAACTCGGCTAGGCCGCTGTACTTCTGGCTCTCGGCGGCAATCCAGCGGCCCAGCTCGCATTGGTCGGAAGCCTCGATTTTCGCGGCATCCAGAGAATGATCAGGCTTGGAAAGATAGGAAGAGAGCTTCATTTTCCAGGCCACGTGGCTGTTGATGGCTGCGTCGAAATCCATTTTTCTGCCTCCCCAGGCGAAATGGCGATGATTCTGCTATCGGCAGAGGGCGGGGAAGCTTGAGGCCGGGCCCCCTCCTGGCCGGTTGAGCGAGAGAAGGCCTTGATGGGATCGGAGACGGGGAAAGCGCGCGGCTGGCGCCGCGCGCTCCTCGCCTCAGGCTTATTCCGGCTGCACCACGACGAACGCGGTGGTTCCGCCGCGGTTCACCAGCAAGACCAGGCTTTGCTTGCCGGTCTCGGTGACCAGCCGGTTGTAGTCGCTCACGTTGCTCACATCCTGGCGATTGATCTGTTCGATCACGTCGCCGCGCTGCAGACCAGCGTCGGCCGCGGGAGCATCAGGGGCAACCGAGGTCACCACCACGCCCTTGGTTCCCACGCCCAGCCCCAGATCGCGGGCAATGCTCGGGGTCAGGTTATCCACCTGCACGCCGCGCATGGGGCTGTTTTCATTGGGCGCTCCGGGGGTCGCGGCCGCTTCCTTCTCCGGCAACTGGCCCAGGGTCACGGTCAGGTCGCGCTCCTGCCCGCCGCGCAGAACCTTGAGGTGCACCACGGTGCCGGGAGCAAACGAGGCAATCTGCAGACGCAGGCTGTTGATGTCCTGCACCGTGTCGCCATTCAGCGCTTCGATTACATCGCCCTTCTGCAGTCCGGCTTTGGCGCCCGGACCATCGGGCGTGACGTCGCCAACCAGCGCTCCCTTGCCCGCGGGAACGTTGAAAGCCTTGGCCAGGTTCGGCGAGACGTCCTGGATTACAACCCCCAGGTAGCCGCGCACCACCTTGCCATTCTTCATGATTTCATCCATCACATGGCGCGCCATATCAATGGGAATGGCGAAGCCAATGCCTTCATTGCCGCCGGTGCCGTGCGAAAGAATGGCGGTGTTGATGCCAATCAGATCGCCGTGGGAGTTCACCAGCGCCCCGCCCGAGTTGCCGGGGTTGATGGCGGCATCGGTCTGGATGAAATCTTCATAATCCTCGATATCCAGGCCATTGCGGCCGGTCGCGCTCACAATGCCCATGGTCGCGGTCTCGCCGATGCCGAACGGATCGCCGATGGCAAAAGCCAGGTCTCCCACCGCGATCTTGGAAGAATCCCCGAACGTGATGGTGGGCAGTTCGGTGGCGTCAATCTTCACCACGGCAATATCGGTCTTGGGGTCGGTGCCCACCACCTTGCCCTTGAACTGGCGCTTATCGGGCAAAAAAACTTTGATATCGGTTGCCCCGGCCACCACGTGGTTGTTGGTCAGGATGTAGCCGTTCGGGCTCACGATCACGCCTGATCCCAGGCTTTGTTCTTTTTGCTCCTGCGGGCCCTGCGTGCCGGGGAACTGGTTGCCAAAAAACTGGCGGAAGAAAGGATCGCTGAAGAAGGGGTTCTGGCTCTGCGGCGTCTTGACCACTTTCGACGACGAAATATTCACCACCGCCTGCAACACCGGCTTCAGCACAGGGGCGAAGCCCGAACTGCCGGGGGTCAAGGCCAGGCCGCCGCCGCCGCCGCTGTTGCCCGAGCGCTCAATGTACATCGGCACGCCGTGCAGCGCGCCCAGCACGGAATGCCCGCTCCAGGAAGTGGCGGCCATACCCAGCAATCCGCCCGCCGCCAGAACTGTGGCCATAACCAGCGCGGCTACGGAATGACGTACTTGTATTGCTTGCTGCATAATTTTTTTTCTCCAGTTTTCTCCAAGGTGATGGTCATCTGGCCCTCGATCGTCTGCTCAGCCGGGAGTCGAATCTCCCGCTTACGATGCAAGAGAGACCGCGGGCGCAGCCCGCGAGCATTAGACGATCAGAGATCAAGAACGGAAGATGGGCGCCAGTCCAGGAAACCCACAGCTAGAGAAAATGTACCGCTGGGCGCGATCTACCGAGACCTGCTGGATATGCACAGCTCCGGCTGCGTTGCCGTTCCGAGGCTTTCGAAGAAGCGCTGCAATTTGCCGGAACGGCCCCGATCAATTAGATGATTTGGCGCGGCTTTCGGTTGGCCGATTTTGCCGGACGCCGGCACTGTGACGGCTGGCGGCCTTGGTGAACTTTGGTGTCTTTCGTGGTTAGATGGGTTTTGCCGGGCGCGCGAAACTAACTCTGGCGCTCGCCCATAATCATTTTCCCACAAGCCTCCTCCCCATCGTGACGCGCGCTCAAACCTCCACGCTTCACTTTGACGCTGCCGAATTTTGCCTGTTAGACTGACCATTTGTCAGCCGCCCATTGCGGGCAGAAGGGGATTTGTGCGCGCCGAAACCCGCCATCAGCTTAAACAGGACCGCTTCAGCAAGGCCACGCTGAGCGCCGCGGAAAAGACCTTCGACTGGTCGCTGGAGCACCGCAGCGGGGTAATTCTTGGCGCCGTCATCGTGCTGGTATTGGCCGTGGCCGGGTTCGGCGGGTGGTCCTACTTCAATCAGCGCGAACAGAAGGCCAGTCTGGCTCTCACTCAGGCCGTCCGCACCTGGGACACGCCCATCCGCGAGGCCGGCACTCCCGAGCAGCCTGAGTTCCCCAGCTTCGCTTCTTTGCAGGAACGCGCCACCAAGGCCCTGAAGCAGTTCCAGGACCTTGCCCAGCAGTATCCGCACACTCGCGCCGGTGAAGTGGCCCAATATTTTTCCGGACTGGCTTCTGCGCAGTTGGGCGACAACGCCTCCGCCGAGCGTGATCTTGAGGCGGTCTCGTCTTCTCATAAGGACGATCTCGCCGCCTCCGCCAGGTTCGCCCTGGCCGGCATCTATCGCGACGAAGGCAAGAGCAAGCAGGCTATCGCGCTGTATCAGGAGCTGATCGCCAAGCCCACCACCACGGTCACCAAGACCATGGCGCAGATGGAACTTGCGGCCACCTACGCCGCGAACGGGCAGCCGGTGGACGCACGCAACCTGTATCAGCAAATCCAGAAGGATGATGCCGCCAGCCCGGCGGCGCAATTGGCGGCGCAGAAGCTGCAAGCCCTGAAATAGTTCCAATCCGCGAACCAGGCATTGAGTGCGTGCGGCTGGGCGGTCACCAGGCGCCCCTGGCGGGCGACAGGCATACCTTTCGACGCCCATCTTTGAACGACCGAGACCGGCTCCCCCAGGAACTCCGAGATTTGTTGCCGCCCTTCAGTTGATCCGGTTTTGTTGGGGCTTCGATTTCATAAGTTGCTTAGATTCAGGCGGGAACAAATGCACAGGACTCTGGGCGCATTTTTTGGAGTCTGAAAGAAGAACTCTCTTGACAACTTTGCCCGCTACGCGCAGACTCTCATTGGCGAATAAAAAGCGAATCTAGTTCGCCCCGAGCGGCTTCCCGCGCGGTTTCTACGAGGTTTTATGTCTTCCCTGTCCGTTCGCCTCCAGCCGGCAACGGCGTCCGCGGCATTGACTTTCCCGGAAAAAGCCGCGGCACTTGCGCGGCATATTGCGGCCGCTCCCCGGCTGGCCCAGGTCACGGCGGCTTCGCGGCTGGAGGCGCGCCCGGCGCCGGAGATGGTGGCAAGCGGGGTCAGTGAAATGGATGCGCTTACCGGGGGCCTGCCCCGCGGCTGCCTGACAGAAATCTTCGGGCCGGCTTCCTCGGGAAGAACCGGTGTTTTGCTGGCGGCTGTGGCGGCTGCCACGCGCCGGCAGGAGGCCTGCGCGCTGGTGGATGTGAGCGATGCGTTCGATCCCCGCTCGGGGGCGGCTATGGGGATGGATTTTGCGCGCCTGCTGTGGGTGCGGTGCCAGGCCGGGGGAAGCTGGGCGAAACGAAAATCCCCCGGAGATGAGGCAAGGTCCTGGGGGGCAGGGATTTCTGGTTTCGCTCGGAATGGCACATCTGCAGGGAATCTGGAGCAAGCCTTGCGGGTGACCGATCTGCTGCTGCAGAGCGGCGGCTTTGGGCTGGTGGCCATTGATCTCGGAGGGGTTGCCGAAAAGATGGCGCGGCGGGTTCCGCTGACCTCGTGGTTTCGCTTTCAGCGCGCGGTGGAAGGTACGCCCACGATTTTGCTGGTGCTCAGCCGCACTCCCTGCGCACAGAGCTGCGCCGCGCTGGTGGTGAAGCTGAAGCCGTCGGCTTTCAGCTCTCAGCTTTCCGCAAGACTCCAGCCCGCGCATGCGCAGGTTTTTAAGGGATTGCGAACCGAAGGGGAGCTGCTGCGCTCGCGGCTGGAGCGCAAGCCGGCGGGGAAAGTGTGTGGGGCAGAGCCCGCTCTCCGCCGCAGCTGGGGTTGATTTTATGGGAGGCGGCACCACGGCGGACCCAAGTGTGCGTGCCACAAGCGAATGGCGCCTTTCTGCTGCATCTTCGTTCCCGGGTTTCCCCTGCAGGCGCTGGTGCGCGCCCAGCCGGAGCTGCGTTCGCAGCCGGTTGCGGTGCTCGAAGGCAGGCCGCCGCTGCAGAAAGTTTTCGCGGTGAATGAAGCGGCAAGGCAAATGGGAATCAGCGCCGCCATGACCAAGTTGCAAGTGGAGCCCTGCGCCGGGCTGGCGCTGCGTGAACGTTCTGTGGAGCAAGAGGCCGCGGCCCACGCCGCGCTGCTCGCATGCGCGCAGGCGTTCTCACCCTGCGTGGAAGATTCGGGTTGGGACGCTGTGCTGCTTGACTTGGCCGGCATGGAGAAACTTTTTGGCCCTTTGCCGCAGATCGCCGGCGCCATTGCTCGAAGGGTTGCGGAGGCAGGACTGGAGGCCAATGTGGCGGCAGCAGAAACTCCGGATGCGGCGATGCTGGCCGCGCGCGGCTTTGCCGGGGTGGAGGTAATTCCCGAGGGGCAGCAGGCCGAACGGCTGGGCAGCTTGCCGGTAGAGCTGCTGTTTTCTGGGCCGCAAACCTGCGAGCAGACGGAGCAGCTTCTTGAAACTTTGCGGCGCTGGGGCATTCGCGATCTGCGCGCACTGGCCGCGTTGCCGAAGGTGGAGCTCAGTGAGCGCCTGGGGCAGGAGGGCTTGCACCTGCAAAAACTGGCCCGGGGCGCGGTTTCACGCGATCTGGTTCCGGTTGAGCCGCGGCTGGTTTTCGAGGAGGCAATGGAGCTGGAGCATCCGCTGGTGCTGCTCGAGCCGCTGGCATTTTTGCTCAACCAGATGCTGGAGCAGATTTGCTCACGCCTGGCAGAGCACGCGCTGGCCACGCAGGAGTTGCGGTTGCGGCTGGAGTTGCAGGCGGGATATAGCTGGGACTGGGAGGCAGATGCAGGTGGGCGAGGGCTCCCGCCGCAGGCGAACTTTGAGCGTACCTTGCGCCTGCCGGTTCCGGTGCTCGATGCCAAAGTTTTTCTCAAGCTGCTGCAGCTGGATTTGAAGGCGCATCCGCCGGGCGCGCCCATCGCCAAAATTCATTTGTCGGCAGAACCGGTGCGGCCGCGGGCGGCGCAGGGCGGCCTGTTCCTGCCACCCTCGCCGGAGCCGGAGAAGCTGGAGCTGACGCTCGCCCGGATCGCGGGCATTGTGGGCGAAGAGCGGGCGGGCTCGCTGCAGTTGTTGGATACGCACCATCCCCAGGGATTTTGCATGCAGCGCTTCGCGCCCGGCGAGCCTCAGGCTCAATGCGATTCGCCGCCCCGGGATTTCGTGACCGCGCTGCGGATTTTTCGCCCCCCGGTGCGCGTGGCCGTCACGCTGCGCGAAGGCAGCCCGGCGCGCCTTGACTGCCCGCAGCGCGAAGAGATGCGGGGCACGGTGCTATGGGCGGCCGGGCCCTGGCGCTCTTCCGGCGACTGGTGGAGCCGCCCCTGGGCGCGCGATGAATGGGATATCGCTTTGCAAGCGCAGTGCGGCATTGCCGTGTACCGGCTGGTTCGGGACTTGCTTGCCGGGAAGTGGATGGTGGAGGGGGAGTATGACTGACGCACTCAGCATTCAGCCAAAGCAGTTGGCACTTGGCCAGGAAGGGGTTTTTCTTAAGGCTCTCCAACCCTTTCATGGCTGAGTGCTGAGTGCTGACGGCTAAGTGCCAAGTGCCAAATGCCATGTACTTCGAACTCCACGCCCGCTCGGCCTTCAGTTTTCTGGAAGGCGCTTCTCTGCCCGAAGGGCTGATCGCGGAATGCCTCCGCCTGAAGATGCCGGCCATGGCGTTGCTCGACCGCGACGGTGTATATGGCGCGCCGCGATTTCACATGGCGGCGAAGAAGGCGGGGATCAAAGCGCACATTGGGGCGGACGTGACCTGCGCGGCTTTTGATTCTGTCATTCTGAGCGAGGAATATTCTGCGCGGAGCGCAGAATATTTCGAGTCGAAGAATCCTTATGCCCAGAAAGACCGGAAGAAAGTAGGGAGTCCTCGCTCCGCCCGGTATGACAAGGGGCTAAGCCGCGGCGGCAAGCCTTTCCGCTTGCCTCTGCTGGCCGAATCCCGCACGGGCTACCAGAATCTCTGCCGCCTCATCACCAAAGCCAAGTTGCGGGCCCGGAAAGAAGAAAGCATCGCCTGGGAAGAAGAGCTGCGGGAGCACGCCGCCGGAATCATCTGCCTGACGGGAGGAGACGAAGGCCCGCTGGCCGCCGCGCGCGCCAGCGGGGGCACGGAGGAGGCGCGCCGCTGCGTGGAGCGGCTCACGCGAATCTTCGGCCAGAAAAATGTCTATGTCGAGCTGCAGCGGCACTTCCATCGAGACCAGGAAGTGCGCAATCAGGCCGCCATCGAAATTGCGCGCCGGCTGCATCTGCCGCTGCTGGCGAGCAATGGCGTCTGCTATGCCAGCGCGCGCGAGCGCGAGCTGTGCGATGTGTTTACCGCCATCCGCAACCACCGCACACTGGAAACTGCCGGCCGCCTTCTGGCGCGCAATTCCGAGCGCCATTTGAAATCTCCGCAGGAGATGCAGCAGCTTTTCGCCGATCTGCCCGAGGCCATCACGAATACCGTGGAGCTTTCTTCCCGCCTTGAGTTCACGCTGGAAGACCTGGGCTACGAATTTCCCCGGTATCCGGTGCCGGAAGGCGAAAATATGATGTCATTTTTGCGCGAGCGCACGCGAGAGGGTTTCGAGCGGCGTTACGGGCGCGCTGAGCCGGGCCTGAAATCCCGCGCCCAGCGCCAGATTGAGCGCGAGCTGAAGCTGATCGCAAAACTCGAGCTGGCGGGATATTTTCTCATCGTCTGGGACCTGGTGCGGTATTGCCGGGAACAGAAAATACTGGTGCAAGGGCGGGGCTCGGCAGCCAACAGCGCGGTCTGCTATTCGCTCGGCATCACCGCGGTGGATCCGGTGGGCATGGACTTGCTCTTCGAGCGCTTTCTTTCCGAAGAGCGCGGCGAGTGGCCCGATATTGATCTGGATCTGCCCAGCGGCGATCAGCGTGAGCGCGTGATCCAGTATTTGTACCAGCGCTATGGCGAGCGCGGCGCGGCCATGACCGCCAACGTCATCACTTACCGCAACCGCATGGCGGCGCGGGAAATGGGCAAGGCGCTGGGCTTTGACGCGGAGACGCTCGACAAAGTTTCCACCGCCGTGGCCGGCTGGGAATATCGCGACGCCGGCGACGCGCTCGACCAGCGGTTTCACGATGCCGGCCTGGATTTGAATCATCCCCGGCTGCGCAAATATTTCGAGCTCTGCCTGGCGGTGCAGGATTTGCCGCGCCATCTGGGGCAGCATTCGGGCGGCATGGTGATCTGCCAGGGGCAGCTGGATTCGGTGGTGCCGCTGGAGCCCGCCTCCATGCCCGGGCGCGTGGTGGTGCAGTGGGATAAAGAAGACTGCGCTGACCTGGGCATCATCAAGGTGGACCTGCTCGGCCTGGGCATGATGGCGGTGCTTGAAGATTCGATTGAGATCATCCGCAAAGATTATGGCGAAGAAGTGGACCTCGCCCACCTGCCCGCCGGCGACCCCGAGGTCTATGGCGCGCTGCAGAAGGCGGACACCATCGGCATGTTTCAGATTGAAAGCCGGGCGCAGATGTCGTGCCTGCCGCGGCTATGTCCGAAATGTTTTTACGACATTGTGGTGCAGGTGGCGATCATCCGGCCCGGGCCGATCGTGGGCCAGATGGTGAATCCTTATTTGCAGCGCCGCATGGGGCGCGAAAAAGTAACTTATGCGCATGAATCGCTGGAGCCGGTGCTGGCGCGCACCCTGGGGGTGCCGCTTTTTCAGGAGCAACTGCTGCGCATGGCCATGGTGGTGGCGAATTTCAGCGGCGGCGAGGCGGAAGAGTTGCGCCGGGCCATGGGCTTCAAGCGCTCGCAGGCGCGCATGAAAGAAATCGAGACCCGGCTGCGGGCGGGCATGAAGCAGAACGGCATTGCCCGCGCAGCGCAGGAGCAGATCATTCTTTCCGTCACTTCGTTCGCGCTCTATGGATTTCCCGAGTCGCACGCCGCCAGCTTTGCGCTGATCGCCTATGCCAGCGCTTTTTTGAAGTGCCATTACCTGGCGGCGTTTACCGCGGCCCTGCTCAACAATCAGCCCATGGGCTTTTACCATCCTTCGACCATCGTGAAAGATGCGCAACGCCACGGGTTGAAGGTTCTGCCGATCGATGTGACGAAATCGGAGTGGGAGTGCACGTTAGAGCAGTCAGCAGGCAGCAGTCAGCAGTCAGCACTCAGCCGCCAGCCCGATTGCCATTCCGAGCGAAGCGAGGAACCTGCATTTGAGGGGACCGCCAGACTGCCGATTCCTCGCGCGTTCTCGCCTCGCTTCGCTCGGCTGCCAGCGGCGCGGAATGACAAGAGCCAGTTGGGAGCTCTCAGGCCGGCGTTGCGCCTGGGCTTGCGCTATGCCCGCGGGTTGCGGGAAGCAGCCGCCCTGGCGCTGGTAGAGCAGAGAAAGTCATCTTGCTTTGCTTCAGTGGACGATCTCGTGGGCCGCGTGCCTGAGCTGCGCAAAGATGAACTGAACACGCTGGCGGAAGCCGGGGCGTTGAACACGATCGGAGAGAGGTTTCATCGCCGCGACGCGCTTTGGCAGGTGGAGCGCGCGGTACGGCGCTCCGGCCCGCTGCTCGACAAAATAACCGAGGCTGATATTCCATCTCCTCTTCTTCCCATGAATGCGGAAGAGCGGCTGGTGGCCGATTTTCGCGGCACGGGGCTGACCGTGGGCCCGCATCCCATGGCCTATCACCGCGCGCGCATGGAAAGTCTGGGCATCCGCAAGGCGCGGGAACTCAGAAACACGCCCAACGGCCAGCGGGTGCGGGTTGGGGGATGCGTGATTGCCCGCCAGCGCCCGGGCACGGCCAAGGGTTTCGTGTTCCTGAGCCTGGAGGATGAAACCGGGGTGGCCAATGCCATCATCACTCCCGGCCTGTTTCAGAGAAACCGTTTGCTGCTGACCGGGGAGAAATTTCTTCTGGTAGAAGGCGCGCTCCAGAACCAGGACGGAGTGATTTCGGTAAAAGCTGAGCGGGTGGCGCCGCTTTCCATCCCCCAGGCGGAAACCAGTTCCCACGACTTCCACTAAGCTGCCCGTCCACCGGGAAGCAGGAAGAGCGGCAGGGCAACCAACCCGGCATTCCCGAAAAGCAACCAATTCCCTTTTTGCCGGTTGCTATTCCGAGCTGAATGGAACTCTTGGAAATATGTTGGCGGCGAACGAGCAAGCATTGCTGAAAGTTTTCGCCGCCAGAAATTTTTTTTCTTGCGGCTGGGGGATAATCCACAGGAGAGAAGGTTTATGATTAAGCCAACGTGGTTTTCCGGCCGATACCAGCTTTGGGTGTGCTGGCCAACCGCTGTTAACTCGAAACCGCTGTATCTATCCAAGGAGTATGCGAGTTATGCCTAGAGCCAAAACCCCCCGCAACGGAGATTCGCTAAGCCACAAAGCCGCATCCGCGCCACGCAGCGAGTTTCCCGCTGGGCGAAGCATGGCAGCGTCCAGCGATCTGGAGAACGAGATTCGTCTCCGCGCCTACGAGCTTTATGTGGAGCGGGGCTACACGCCAGGACACGAGCAGGAAGACTGGATCATGGCGGAGCGTGAGATCATCGCCCGCCACGGTCCGGTCAGCGTATAGAACCGCGTCCGCACCGAAACGGAATAACTCTCAAGCCAGGCTGTGGAGGCAAGGCTCCGCCGATCTGCGCGATGAATCAGTTTCCCGCCCCCCAGCAATCTCTACAGAACCACCAACGCGCGCCAAGTCTCATGAAAGCGCTGTTTTCATAGGCTTTCCTTCGTGTGCCTTCGTGCCTTTCGTGGTTAGTAAGTTCTCAGCCGCAGGCAGTCCGCTAGGGCTGCCGCAGCCTACTCACCACTCCGCCGATGTCGCTCTCCTGAAAAAGCCGGATGCCGGCGATGCCCGTAGCTCCGGCTCCGAGGCAAGCACGAGCATTCTCGATCGTCACCCCACCGAGAGCGAGCACGGGGATCTCGAACCGGCAGGCCCGGCGCAGGCCCTCCAGGCCAGCCGCAAGTGATCCGGGCGAGTCACGCTTCTCGAAAACCGGAGCAAAAATGGCCAGGCCGGCTTTTGCCCAAGCGGCCCTTGCAACCTCCGCCGGCGAGTGGCAGGAAACAGAGATGACGGCGGCGTTTCTTGCGCCGCTGGCCTTCCAAGTCTGGCGAACCTCGGCCGGAGCAATGTCACCTGCAGGCAGATGAACGCCGTCAGCTCCGGCCGCAAGCGAAATATCAGTTCGCGAATTGATCAGCAAGCGCGGGGCTGGCTCACGGGCGGAACATGCCCGGCGAATCGCCTGCATGGCTTGCCTTGCCAGCTGCTCCAGTTCGCGTGCCGGGAGGTCCTTCTCCCTCAGTTGAATGTAGTCCACTCCCGCCTGCGCCGCTTCCTCGATCTTTCTCAGCAGAGAGCGGCGGCGCACGATCTCATCCCCCAAAAATTGCGAGCGGTCGGTGATATAGCAGAGAAGCACGCGCCAGCAATCTTAATTCGTAGAGAGCGGCGCGTGCAGCCCCAACTATGGGTTTGTCTTCGCGATCTCGGGAACGACTTCACCGGCGCGCTTGGGTGGCGGGCCAAGGTGATACCGGGTCAGGCCGTCGCGCAGAAACTCGAAGCCCTCTTCCGGAGAGTCCACCATCTTGAACAGGTCGAGCTCATCGGCCGAAATTGTGCCCGCATCCACCATGGCCTGAAAGTTGATCAGCCGCTTCCAGTATTCGCTGCCATAGATAACCACCAGAATTTTCTTGGCCAGCTTCTCGGTCTGTGCCAGGGTGAGAATCTCGAAGAGCTCGTCCAGCGTGCCGAAGCCCCCGGGGAAGATCACCAGCGCCTTGGCCAGATAGGCGAACCAGAATTTACGCATGAAGAAATAGTGAAATTCGAAATTCAGCGCGGGGGTGATGTAAGGGTTGGGATACTGTTCTATGGGCAAATTGATATTCAGACCCACGGTTTTGCCGCCGGCTTCCTGCGCACCCAGGTTGGCGGCTTCCATCACTCCCGGGCCGCCTCCGGTAGTGACTACAAAACGGCGGCGCCGGGCGGGAATCTGCACTGACCAGCGGGTCAGCATCGAGGCCAGGCGGCGCGCATCTTCGTAATAGCGCGCCATATCCACCGCCGCTTGCGCCCGCTTACGCTCTTCTTCGAGCTGCTCAGGTAGAAGGTGAGAGTGACTCTCCACATCCGCAAGCATTTTCTGCGCGGCGGCCAGGCCGTGAAACCGGGCCGAGCCAAAAAAAACCACCGTATCCTGAATCTGCTCGCGGCGGAAGCGCGAAAGCGGCTCGATGTACTCGGAGAGCATGCGCAGAATGCGGCCGTCGGGGCTATTCAGGAACGGCTCATTCTCATAGGCCAGAGGCGCGGGCTTTAGTTTGCGGTCAGTCATGGGGAAAGCGTCTTTCTCCGCCAAGAATTAAAAGTGCAAGCTTCCAGCATACCAAGCTTCGAGCGCGAGCAAACCCGCCGCCTGATGCGGCGGTGAATGCGGTCGGCCCGCGGTCGAGCAGACCAAGTGATCACCATGAGCACAATAGATTTGGAGCTCTCAGGAGGGCCTTGTGATCGGATAGCGCTTCGAGCTTGGCCGCAGCCTCCGAAGGATGGCAGGCAAGGATTCCGGGCGCCGGGATCTCGCCCCGGCCTCGGATGCGCAGGCGAAGAAAGCGCCCAAAAACACACTGGGCGCGTGCCGAAAGATGTGGGGTGAGGATGGCAACGGCACGCGCCCTATTAAGTTGATTTCATATTACGGCTACGGCCTGTCGATGTCAAGATAAATCTTTTATATTCAACATTATACCGCCAGTTTAGCGATCATAGTTCTGCCCGTTTCGCAATGACCCGGGTCACAGCACCGAGTGACTTAGAGCACGCTAATTTTGCGGGCCGAAGTGGGGAATAAACGTCCGAAGGGTCAAGGTTCGGGATGCAATTTCAGGTAATCCTGGGCGCGCCGTACCACATCGCGTTCTCCCTTATAAGCGAGGGATTGCGGGGCTTCAGCGAGAGGAATCCACAGCGCACGTTTGACCTCCACGCGCATATCCGGGGAAATGTCGTCAATCTGCCCGGATTTGTAGCGCAACAAGTAGAAGCTGACCACCTTGAAGACCTTCTGTTTGTCACCCCAGGAGCGGACGTAAACGTATTTAATGTCGGTTAGCTTGGCGACCACGGACGCGGTCAAGCCGGTTTCCTCGAGCACCTCGCGCACCGCCGTCTGCTCCGGCCGCTCGCCGGGATCCACCAATCCTTTGGGCAAGGCAAGGATGGCTTTGGCGGCTGACTTTCCCCGTGGGGCCTTGGCGGAAGGCTCCTTCTGCGGCTCGATGACGGCGATGCTCCAACCCTCGGCCATGTGCCGCACCACCACCCCGCCCGAGGAGATTTCGCGAATCATGCCCCTCAAGTTATCAGCAGCATGCGGGGCTTGACCACCGCGCCGGCGGCGCTGGGGCGGTTAGGGCCCAATTCATCTCATATTCAACGGGCATTCATCAGTTTGTAACAAACGGCGCATAGCATTCTCAATCTGTTCCAGGCAGTACATTTCTTTGTTTACAGGCGCCCTGTGGGGCTCCGGAAAGGAGTGCATCTTGAACTCGCATTGGAGGAAAAATGAAGCAGCTCATGGCTTTGGCCGTGTCGCTCGCGCTCACCGCAAGTGCACTCGCAGCCCCGGCGCCAAAAAAAGGCGGGGCCGAGACCAAGACGGCACGCAGGAAAACCAGCCACAAAACTGAGGAGATGGTTTTGCAGCGGCTCGACCAAATGCAACACAGCCTGGATACGCAGCAGCAGCAAATCCAGACCCTGCAGCAGCAGCTCCAGTCGCGCGATGCTGAAATCCAGCAACTGCAGCAGCAGTCCAGCCAGGCCCAGCAAAAGGCCGACGCGGCCTCGTCCCAGGCCACTCAACAGCAGCAGAGCGTCGAGGCAGTGCAGAAAGATATGAGTGATCTCCGGTCCACGACCGCCAGCGCCGTGGAGTCGGTGCAGGATACCCAGAAACGCATCGGGGGGCTGGAGCAAACGGAAAAGAAACTCTCCGACCTGGCGCACGGCAAAGTAAAGCTTGGCGCGACGTTCTACGGCAACTTCTCGCACTACACCGATGCCGGCTACGCTCCGGCGTTTCAGGACCTGCCCACGACCCAGCTGGCGCCGGGAAACAGCGGGCTCAACGTCTTTGAAGTGACCCGCGCCTACCTCAGTCTGTTTTACACGCCCAGCGACCAGGTCACGTTGCGCATCACGCCTGATATCTATCGCGGAAGTGACGGCAGTCTTACCTACCGCCTGAAGTACGCCTTTGTTGACTTCCAAAAAATCTTCGGCGATGGCGCCTTCAAGAAAGACAAGCTCACCTTCGGTCAAACCCAGCAACCCCTGACCGACTGGGAAGAGGGATTGAGCGACCACCGTTACACCTATCTGACGCCGTGGAACTATCTGAGCTTGAGCTCGACCTATGTCGGCGCCAAGCTCCACGGTCCCATCGAAATGAGTGGAAAAGAGTACCTGGACTACGACATCGGCGTCTTCACCACCGCCAGTTTCCACTCCATCGAAACCAACGACAAGAAGCAGGCCATGGGCCGCCTGACCTTCTATCCCTTCGGCACAACCGCCGACCGCACCGGCCTGGGCTTTACCGTCTTCGAGAACTACGGCTACAACACGAAGCTTCCTTCCCAGGTGAGCACGCCCCTGAACCGTTTGTCGCTGCTGGCGCACTATCAGACCCACGATAAGGCCTACCAGATCGCCTTCGAGTACCAACTAGGGCGGAACGCTCTGAGCACCGGCAACATGTTCTCTGGCGATGCGCCTCCCTCAGGCGACCCCTTCAGCACCGTTGCGGGCACCGTTCTGAGCGGCACTCACACCCGGCAGCAAGGCTTCGACGTTTTCGGCCGCGCGCGCCTGGGGCACTCGCCGTTCTCGCTCTGGGGTCTGTTTCAGAGGTTCCAGCCGAATACCAACTTCCAGCCCTCGTCGGCCGGCTTAACCGACGATCCGCTGGACTTTGAGCGCACGGTTGGCGGCATCGCCTACAAAGTCACCAAGAACTTCGACTTCGCGGTGGGTGATCAAAACTTCCACTGGCTGCATCCGCAGGGTGTGGTTGAGGGAGGAGATACCAACGCGATCGTGATCTGGACGCAGTACAACTATTGAGCGAGTTGTCTGGAAAGGAGGGGGAGCGGCTTGCCCCCTTCTTTCCGAGTCGCTGGTGAATCTGATTCTAGGGGCGGCGGGGCTGGCGCCGGGCGGGAAAATTCCCGGCGGCCAGACGCGCAGCCTTACAATAATCTGCGTTATCGTTGTGACCGAGTATGCTGGATCCTAAACTCTGTTGCCGCTCCGCAAGTGTCTGGCTAAGGACCCGCTCTCTCTCTGCCTTGTTTCTGCTTCTCCTCAGCCTTACGGTCAGCCTGGCTACCCGGACTTTCCGCATCAATCTCTCCGAAGGAGCAGCAGCTCATTCCAGTACATCGCATCCCATGCGGCAGCACCTTGCCGACGATGCCATGGTGTGGGCCCCGCCGGCGCCGCAATTCAGGGTGCTGGCGGCCTCGTACTTCTATCTTCGGCTTGTGCCCGGCGGCCCTCCCCTTCCCAGCCGGCCGTGGAACGATACTCTCTACAACCGGCCTCCTCCCGGCTGCTGAATCTCACTCGCTGAGTTTCCGCCGTCAGCAATGCGCGAAAGCATTTCGCCCCTCTTCTGACACGTGAGATTGAACGGCGCGGATTCCCGCGCCCCCGCCAGCACGGCGTCAAGCCGTACTAACAGGAGGCACAATTCATGCAGGTTCAGAGAAGCGAGACTCAGTTGTTCGAGCTGCTCAGCCGCACCATCAAGGACCTGGAACGGATCGAGGACGATCCCAAGACCCTCAACTTCATCGCCCGCCGCCTGGGCAATATCGTGAAGCACATGAAGGATCTGCGCGACGACTTGCAGCCGCGCGGAGGCGTGAATGGCAACGCCTTCGCTCCCGCAATGGAAGAAAGGCTGCATCCTCGCATGGAGGCCATTCGCTAGCTGCTGGAATCTCCTGAATGGAGCACTGCACGGGCGTGTTGACGCACTCCAGACCGGGAGGGCGTTCGAGGAGTTTTGTACGCCCGTTTATCTCGTGTCACGATATAAAAAGCCGGAGAAATTAACATTCTGTTAATGTGCGGCGTTTAGCATTCTAGGGAACCCTAAATCACGCTGCGATTGAGCATCTCCAGTGAGCACTGGCGTGCGGCCCGCCATGGAAACGGCCGATTCATCCTTCGCCTGCGAGACTGAGACTCGTCGCACCTTCTGGAGGAATTTCGGTATGCGTAAGAGTCCTTTTCGGGTCGTAGCAGCATCCGCGCTGGCTGTGCTGCTCTGCCTGCTGGTTCTGCCGCCTGCCTCGCAGGCGCAAACGCAGATCATCGGGGCGGGCAGCACCTTCGTTTACCCCATCATGACGCACTGGATCCAGGCCTTTCAGGCGAAGAATCCCGGCGTTCAGATCAACTATCAATCCATTGGCAGCGGCGGCGGCATTCAGCAGTTAAGGAAAGGGCTGGTGGATTTCGGCGCCAGCGATGTGGCCCTGACCGATGAACAACTCAAGGAGATGCCCGCCCTGGTGCAGGTCCCGGAGAGCGCCGGCCCGGTCTGCATCACTTACAACCTGCCCGAGCTTTCTTCTCCGCTCACGCTTACCTCCGAAGCCCTGACCGATATTTTCCTGGGCAAGGTCACCAAGTGGAACGACCCGGCGATCGTCAAAAGCAATCCCGGCGTAAAACTGCCCGATACCGCCATTCTTGTGGCACATCGCTCCGATGGCAGCGGCACTACCGGCATCTTCACCACTTTCCTTTCGGCAGTGAGCCCGGAATGGAAGCAGCAGGTGGGCGCGGCCATTTCCGTGAAGTGGCCGGTCGGACTTGGGGGCAAGGGAAGTGAAGGCGTCACCGGGGTCGTGAAGCAAATGCCCGGCACCATCGGTTATGTGGAGCTGAGCTATGCCGATGAAAACCACCTGCCGGTCGTGCTGGTGGGCAACAAAGCGGGAAAGTTCATCGCGCCCAGCGCGGCTTCAGCCACGGCGGCGATTGACGCCTTCCGCAAAGAGCTGGCCAAAGATGTGCGTACGCCCATCGTCAACCCTCCGGCCTCGGCGCCTGATGCCTATCCCATCAGCGGGCTCACTTTTCTGCTGGTACCCAAGAGCTCCAACGATCCGCACAAGCAGGAAATGACCAAGAAGTTCATCGAGTACATCGTCACCGACGGCCAGTCGTTCTCGACCGGCCTGCACTACGCGATGATCCCGGCTTCCATCAGTAAACTGGATCATCAGTTGCTGGCCCAGGTGGGATCAAGCAACACCCAGGCCATGAAGTAGCTTCCGCACGAGACTCGGGGCCGAAAGGCCCCGAGGCCTCGCCTTGCCGCGAACGCCACGTGAGAACTGCGCCTTGCTACCCGCCTTCCCCGGCCGCAGATCGCTGTGAAGCTCAGGAGCTCTTGCGGTCACTCCTCAGCTGCCGGTGACCGAAGTGCCGCCCCCTGCGATAAGTTGTGTTGGAAGGCCGATCCGTCGAAAATAGAAGCAGTGGGGATGGCCGAGGCGAGGGCCGCACGAGCTGGTTCTTGCAGCATTCGGGGGAGCAATGGGAAGTACCGAACCGGGGCAAGGCAGTCAGGCGCAAAATCCAGCCGAGCAACAGGAAGAAGCGCGAAAACTTCGCCGCCTGCAGGTCATGATCGGGATGGTGATGTCGGTAATCGGCCAGGATCCCAACCTCACCATAGAAGAGGCCTCGGAGTTGGCCGCCGGCGCCCGCCGCGCCGCCCTGGCCATGTTTCCGGGCAAAGAGCTGGCCTTCGACATACTCTACAAGCCGCGTCTGCAGCGCCTGATGAATGAGCGCTACCGGCTGCAGTAGGACCGCGCGGTTTTTCCCAAGCAGCGGCAAACCATACGAACCTGTGCCCGGGCATCGGCCCGGGCCAGGGTGCGTTTCAAAGCTGAATCGGAAGGGTAAGGCGCGTTACCCGACGTGCTTGTCGAGCGCCTTCTGGATGGTTTCCTTGGCGACGTAGCCGACAATCTGCTCTTTCACCTGCCCGCCCTTGAAGACCAGAAGCGTGGGAATGCCGCGAACGCCGTAGCGCATGGGGGTGGCACTGTTGCGGTCCACATCCATCTTGCCGACCTTGAGCTTGCCTTTGTACTCGGTGGCCAGCTCATCTACGATGGGGGCAATGGCGCGGCACGGCCCGCACCAGGCCGCCCAGAAATCCACCAAAACGGGCTGATCCGACTTCAACACGTCCTGGTCGAAGTTGGCATCGCTTACTTCAAAAATCGCATCACTGGCCATTGGTTCTCTCCCTGGAGCCGCACCGGCCGGCATGCCGGGAACAGCTTTTGTGCTGGTTGCCCACCACCGCCGGGCCACTAGTCACTTATCCTAACATTAACATTCGATGCTGCGGCAGTGCCGGAAGTCGCAAGCAGCAGGCGCGACTGTTGGTTTCCGGCAAAAGTCCGTCCGTGAACAGGCGCTGCTGCGGCGGGGAAGGCATCCCTTCTCCAGCGCTCCGGAAAGCGTCTCTAAACCAGGCAGCCTCCAGCTATATGTAACCGTAATAATTCAATAGGGATGTTGTTTCAGATCGTATTATGATGTCGTGCGCCGGGCGGAAATTGGGCAGGTTGCCGGCGGCCAAGGGGGCAAGGGAATGGCAATTGTGATTCACAGAAAACTGGCGGCCGCGCGGTTGCAGCTTCCCCAGAAAGCGAGGCCTTCGCTGTTCCAGCGCGCTTGGTCCGGTTGCCGAGCGCTGCTTTCGCCGCAGGTCCTTGTGGGGGCGCTGTGTGTGCTGGGATGCGGAAAGCCTGTGCCGGCTCAAACCAAACCTCCGGCCCATCTGCGCTGCGAGGCCATGGAGCAACCGCTGGGCATTGACATCACTCAACCGCGTCTTTCCTGGTGGCTGCAGGATGAACGGCGGGGGGCGCGCCAAACGGCTTATGAGATTCGGGTATCCGCATCCGAGGAGAAGCTAGCCCAGGGCCAGGCCGATATTTGGGACAGCGGGCGGGTTGAATCGGACCAGTCTGTGAACGTGCCGTATGCCGGCCCGGCTCTGGAGTCGCGCCGCCGCTATTACTGGGAGGTTCGAGTTTGGGATCAGGACGGGCAGCCGTCTCCGTACAGCGCGGCAAGCTGGTGGGAGATGGGACTGCTTTCAGCGGACGACTGGAAGGCGCAGTGGATCACCCGCTTCATGCCGATTGAACACGGCGACTATGTTTCCAGCCCCAAGTGGATTTGGGCCGCGGACGATCACGGCCTGACCGACGCCAGCGAAGGCAAGCATGAATTTCGCTTCCACTTTGATCTGCCACAGAAGCCGAAAGAGGCGACCCTACTCATAACCGCGAAAGATAATGTTGCCGCCTGGATCAATGGCAAGCAGGTGCTTGAGGCCGCGCCGCTCGAAGGTTATGGCCCGCAGCATCCCTGGGGCACGTTCCAGGCGGTTCCCGTAGCGGCGTACCTGGAGAAGGGCGCCAACGTGATCGCCGCGGAAGGGATCGTGGAGAAGCAGAGGCGCCATGCGCCGCAGCCTGCCGGGTTGATCGCGTTGCTGCGAGTTCGTATGCCAGATGGGAAGATCGAGCGTTTCGTGAGCGGCCCGGAGTGGAAAACATCTTCGGAACTCAAGGACACGGGCTGGACCGGTAAGAGCTTCGATGATTCTGCCTGGCCGGCAGCGGCCGCGATCGCCAGCGTGGGTGAAAAGCCGTTTGGAAGACCGTGGCCAGCCTTGCCACCCAGCCTGTTGCGGCGCGCTTTCAGGGTTGCGAAGAAGGTAGTGTCGGCGCGCATTTATTCCAGCGCGCTGGGAAGTTACCAGCTCTATTTGAACGGCCAGCGGGTGGGCCATGATGTTCTTGCGCCTGGCTGGACGGATTACAGCAAGCGCATCGTGTATCAAAGTTATGACGTTAGTTCTCAGCTGCGGCAGGGTGGCAACGTCCTGGGGGCGATTCTGGGCGGCGGCTGGTATGCCGACGGGCTGACCTGGGTGCAGACGCACTACAACTTCGGGCCGCCGCCTGTCCGTCTGCTGGTGCAACTGGAGATCCACTACAGCGACGGCACGCGCGATACGGTTTTCAGCGATGCTTCATGGAAGGTGGCGCAGTCGCCTATCCTTCTTTCCTCCATTTACAACGGCGAGAAATACGACGCTCGCCTGGAGCAGGCGGGGTGGGATGCGCCCGGCTTCGATGACTCGCATTGGGAGCCGGCATTGATCGCGCCCGCGGTGCAAGCTCCTCTGGTGGCGCAGGACTTTCCTCCTATTCGCGAGCATGAAACTCTGACCGCGAAAGCCGTCACCAATCCCGCGCCGGGCGTGTACATCTTTGACCTGGGCCAGAACATGGTGGGCTGGGCGCGCCTGCGGGTTTCCGGGCGGGCCGGGACCCAGGTGCGCCTGCGCTTCGGTGAAGTTCTGCAAAACGACGGCCAGCTCTACACAGAAAACTTGCGCACCGCCCAGGCCACTGATCTCTACACGTTGCGGGGCAAAGGCGAAGAGGTTTTTCAGCCCCACTTCACCTTTCATGGTTTCCGCTACGTCGAGGTCACGGGATATCCCGGCGCCCCGCCCCGCGACGCGGTAGAAGGAATCGCGCTCTATACCGACGCGCCCTTCACCATGCAATTCAAAACCGGAAACGCCATCGTGGACCAACTGTGGAGCAATATCCTGTGGGGCCAGCGGGGCAATTTTCTGAGCGTGCCCACCGACTGCCCGCAACGCGATGAGCGCCTGGGATGGATGGGCGATGCCGAAGTCTTCTGGCGCACGGCCGCGTTCGACGCCAACCTGCAGGCGTTTTCCCGCAAATTCACCGCCGATATTCGCGATGCGCAGCAGCCTTCGGGCGCCTATACCGATGTTTCGCCGTTTGTCGGTTCGGTTTCGAGCAGCGTGGCCGGCTGGGCCGATGCCGGCGTGATCATTCCGTGGACCGCCTATCTGCAATATGCCGATGTGCGCATTCTGCAGGAAAACTGGGAGGCGATGAACCGGTGGATGGCGCATCTGGAGAACGCCAATCCCAATCATCTCTGGCTGAAGGAACGCGGCAATGATTACGGCGACTGGCTGGCCATTGGCAGCGAGACGCCGAAAGACTTGATTGCCACGGCTTACTGGGCCTGCGACGCGAGCATCATGCGGCAGGTGGCTGAAGTGCTGGGGCAACCGGCTGAAGCGGAGAAGTACAGGCAGCTCTTCGAGCAGATTCGGGCCGCCTTCGACGAGAGCTTTGTGAAGAATGGGGTGGTCGGCAGCGGCAGCCAGACGAGCTATGTGCTGGCCCTGCACATGGATCTCGTGCCCCAGAGCGAGCGCGCGGAGGCGGCGCAGAAGTTGGTGGATGACATTAAGTCCCACGATTGGCACCTGACCACCGGTTTTCTGGGTACGCCTTACTTATTGCTCGAGCTCAGCAAGAGCGGCCACAGCGACGTGGCTTACCGCTTGCTGCTGCAGACCACCTATCCCTCCTGGGGATACATGATCGAGCACGGGGCCACCACCATGTGGGAGCGCTGGAACGGCAACCAGATGCTGGGCGATCCTTCCATGAATTCGTTCAATCATTACGCTTATGGGGCGGTGGCCGAATGGCTGTACCGCTACGCCGCCGGCATTGATGAGGAGCGTGAGCATCCCGGATTTCACCGGATCGTGCTGCATCCGCAATTCAGCGCCAGCCTGGGCCAGGCGCAGGCGACCTACGATTCGCCGGCTGGAGTCATCGTCTCTGGTTGGAAAGCTGCCGGCGATGTCATCACCTGGAATGTAAGCATCCCGGCCAACACCACGGCCTTGCTGCATTTCCCATCCGGTCCAGGAATTTCCATTCAGGAAGAAGGAAAGGACCTTGCGCAGATTCCTGCGCTTTCTTTTGTTCTGCGCGAAGCTGGCGATGCTGTCTATCGGGCGGAAGCCGGGTCATATAAGTTCACCATCCGCAAATAGCGGAGTGCCGTGGGGATTCGCCTGGTTCAATAGGTAACTATGTTCATTTCTCTTGACACTCCAGCGCTCAGCCGATAGAGTGTCGCCGCACTCGAAATTCTGCTGCCGGGAAGCGGCCTTCCGCAACGCAGATCGTCCCGGCCCGGCCTTGGGGGCGGCAGGCGCCTTGCACTGGAGCTCGCGGAAAGTACCGCTCTTCCTTGCCGCGATTCAATTTCACATTCACAGGAGATGTTCATGAGGATGCTTTCTCGTGCGCTGATTGGCTGCCTTCGGTCGGTTTGCCTTCTGGCTGTGCTCGGCGGCCTGGCCGTGGGGCAGAACTCCGGCAGCTCGCTGGAGCAGGGTTTTGAGCATCCCCCCGATTCGGCCAAGCCACGCGCCTGGTGGCACTGGATGAACGGCAATGTGACCGAGCCGGGAATCACTGCCGATCTGGAGTGGATGCATCGCACCGGAATTGCCGGGATGCAGATGTTCGACGGCAACCTGGGCACGCCGGTCTTCGTGGAGAAGCGCCTGGTGTGGATGACGCCGCCGTGGAAGAGTGCATTTCGTCATGCCGGTGCCGAGGCGGATCGCTTGGGATTGGAGATGGCCATGGCGGCCTCTGGAGGCTGGAGCGAAACTGCCGGTCCCTGGGTGAAACCCGAAGAGGCCATGAAGAAAGTGGTGTGGAGCGAGATTCAGGTGCGCGGGCCGAAGAAGTTCGCCGGCCTGCTGCCGCATCCTCCCAGCGTAAACGGCCGCTTTCAAAACCTACCGGCGCCGGCGGATTTCGAGTTCCCCCCGCAACCGCCGTTGCCCGGCGAAAAGCCCCAGCCAAAGCTGCCCCCGCCGCCGCCCGACCCGACCTTCTACGCGGATTCCGTGGTGCTTGCGTTTCGCTTGCCGAAGGTGGAAGTTCGCATGGCGGAGCTTCACCCCAAGGTCACTTCGAGCGCGGCTAAGCTTGACACCTCTGCTCTTACCGATGGGGATGTGAGTAACAGCGTGGCTGTGCCCTATGAAAAAGAAGGCCGGCCGTCGTGGATTCAGTTTGAATTCGCCAAGCCCTACCGTTCCCAGGCCTTCGAGATCGCGGCTGGCACCGGAAGCACATTTGGTGGGCCGGCAATTCCGGATGGTGAAGTTGAGATCAGCCAGGATGGCAAGACCTGGCTGACCCTGCTTGATCTGCCCGGGCCAGGGCACCCTTTTGCCGGCTTTCCCGTGCGCACCTATTCCTATCGCCCGGTAACCGCCCGGTACTACCGCGTCATTCTCAAACCGGCCCCGCCAAGTCAGTTTGCCGCCATGCTGGGCCTACCTCCGGCTCGAGAGTTCAAGATCGCGGAGCTCGAATTCTACGCCGGGCCGCGCGTGAACCATTGGCAGGAGAAGGCGGCCTTCGCCAATATGCTGGAATACGACACCGTGCCGACTCCAAGTGTGGCGCCGGGCGAGGCCATCGGTCTTCACGATGTGGTGGACCTCACTTCGAAGATGCGCAAAGACGGGACGCTGGACTGGGATGTTCCCGCCGGCGATTGGGAGATTCTGCGCCTCGGTTACTCGCTGACCGGGGAGAAAAACCATCCTGCAAGCCGCGAAGCCACCGGCTATGAGGTGGATAAACTCAGCCGCAAACACGTCGAGAATTACGTAAAGACCTACGTAGGTATGATCTCGGGCGCGCTGGGGCCGTACTTCGGCAAGAGCTTCCGTTACTTTCTGATGGATAGCTGGGAGGCCAACAACGAGAACTGGACCGACGACATGGTCAGCGAGTTTCGCCGGCGCCGCGGATATGATCCCACCCCCTATCTTCCCGTGCTCACCGGCAGAGTGGTGGAGAGCGCCGACGTGAGCGATCGGTTTCTCTGGGATTTTCGCCGCACCATTGCCGATCTGCTGGCCGAGAATCACTACGGCGTTGCGACCGAGTATTTCAAAGCGCACGGAGTGGGGCTTTATGCCGAAGCCATGGGCGCGGGCCTTCCCACCACCGGCGATGGCCTGGAAAACAAAGGCCGGGTGACGATTCCTATGGGCGAATTCTGGGTGCCCCTTCCGGGGCAGGAGGACAGCCCCGAGCATCCCGCCGACGTTCGCGAGGCAGCCTCGGCGGCCCATATCTACGGGAAGGGCGTCGCCGCCGCGGAATCCTTTACCACCATGCCCTACGTTCCCATGTGGGGAGAGTCTCCCTTCTACCTCAAGCCAATTGGCGATCGCGCCCTGGCGCTGGGCATCAACCGCATTGTCTTTCATGAGTCAGCGGCCCAGCCCTTCGTGGATGATGAACACAAACCGGGCATGACGCTCGGCTTCTTTGGCCAGAACTACACCCGAAACATCACCTGGGCTGAGCAGGCCAAAGCGTGGAACAGCTACCTGGCGCGCTGCTCGTATCTGCTGCAGCAGGGGCTCTATGCCGGAGACCTGGCCTATTTCTACGGCGAGGGTGCGCCGGTCACGGTTCCCTTCTGGAAACAAGTCGAACCCGCGCCGCCGAAGGGCTACAGCTACGACTATGTGGATCGCGAGGTTCTGCTCTCGCGGATGTCGGTGAAGGATGGGCGAATCATTTTGCCCGATGGCATGAGCTACCGGGCGCTGGTCGTACCCGCGGACGTGGAACGCATGACTCTGCCAGTGGTGGAGAAGATACGTGACCTGGTGACAGCCGGGGCTACCGTGATCGCTCCCAGGCCGGGTGAGTCGCCGAGCCTTTCGGGATATCCCGCGGCCGACGATGAGATTCGCTTTATTGCTAATGCGGTGTGGGGCCCGATAGATGGAAAAAGCGTCACCGAGCACGACTATGGCAAAGGCAGAGTTTATTGGGGCAAGCCCGTGGCCGAGGTTCTTGCCGCCGGGAATGCGCCGCCCGATTTTGAGTACAACCATCCGGAAATTGATACCCACCTGGTTTGGATCCACCGGCATGCGCCGGATGCCGAGATTTATTTCGTGGCCAATCAACAGGACCGGACAGAAGACCTCCAGGCCAGCTTTCGCATCGCAGGCAAGGAGGCTGAGATCTGGCATCCCGATACAGGCGAGATTGAGCCGGCGTCATATTCCATCGCAGCCGGCCGTACCACCGTGCCACTGCATTTCGATCCATACGGATCGCTATTTGTAGTGTTCCGCCACCCCGCTGCCGAGCTTACGCGGACGCTGCCAACTCCGGTAAGCACCGAACTGACAACGGTGCAGGGTCCCTGGCAGGTCACCTTCCCGCCAAATTGGGGCGCTCCGCCGAAGGTCGAAATGGATAAGCTCGCCTCCTGGACCGGCTCAAGCGATCCGGGCGTGAAGTACTTCTCCGGCACGGCAACTTACCGCAAGGACATTGACGTGCCTCAGGACTGGCTGAATTCTGGCGGGAAGATAGTGCTCGACCTGGGACGAGTGAAGGAGATTGCCGAGGTCAGCGTCAATGGAAAGGCGGTTTCGGAAGTTCTCTGGAAACCGCCATTCCGGGCAGATATTACCGGACTGTTGCAGGCTGGGAGCAATCACCTGGAAATCCGAATTACCAATCTGTGGCCGAACCGGGTCATTGGCGATCAGCAGCCTGGAGTCACTGAGACTTATACCTTTACCGACTATCGCCCTTACAAGGCGAACTCACCCTTAATGGAATCCGGCCTGCTGGGACCAGTTACCATCGAAAAAGTAACTGCGCAGTAAGCCGGCGAACAGAGCTCCTAACGGCACAGTTCGCCGGGGATTCGCACAGTCCGCAAAGAAAACGCCGTCAACTCTGCGGCCTGGGCGGCCTTTCTTCGCGCTCTCTGCGGTTCAGGATTTGGAGCGGCCGAACTGCCGGCAGCCCGGAGTGGATACGGGTGCAAGAGCGAACCAGGCTCACGCGTAGGTGGTGACCGAACCGACGTTGCGCTCGCGCCGCTGGGCCGTGATGCGCTCCAGGTATCCGCTTTCGCGAAACGCTTGCAGCGGGTCTTCAGGAAGGCCGTGACTCCGCCGCCAGTCCCGCAACGCCGGCCGCACATCGTGCCAGAAGGCCTCGCGCAAGCACTCTTCGGCCTCCACCAGAGAACAACTCCTTTGCAGGGCAGCCAGGCGTTCATGGTCAACGATCGCCGCCTTGGCGTACAACTCCTGGGCGGTGCAAACGGTTTGAATCATGGCCTCAATTTTGCCCTTCAGGTTATGGCTCTGGTCCACCATGTAAGCGAGGTCGGCGGGCTTGCCGCCGCGCCAACTGTGGGTATGGATCTCATGGAAAATGCGAAAGACCTGATAGGGATCAATGGAGCCCAAGGTTAGATCATCGTCGGCGTAGCGGCGGTCATTGAAATGGAACCCGCCGATCATGTCATGGTGCAGCAGCCAGGCCACGATCTGCTCGATGTTCTGCGACTGATAATGATGGCCCGTATCCACCAGAACGAAGGCCTGAGGTCCGGCCTGGCGGGCGAGCAGGAAGGCCATGCCCCAGTCCGCAATATCGGTGTGGTAGAAAGCCGGCTCGAACGGTTTGTATTCGACGAGCAACCGTTGTTTCGGCTCCAGATGGCGGTGGATCTCCTTCAGAGCATCTTCGAACCACAGGATGCGGTCGCGCATGGACTGAGTTCCGGGATAATTGGAGCCATCCGCAAACCAGGGAGAGACGTCGCGGCAGTTCAGCGCGGTGGCAATAGCCACACAGTCGAGAATATGGTCTAAAGCCCGCTTGCGGATGGCGGGATCAGGATTGCCGATTGAGCCATATTTGTATTCCTGGTCTTGAAAGACGTTGGGATTGATGGAGCCGGGCCGCACGGCATACTTGCGCGCCAGTTGTTCCAGTTGGCTAACGTCTTTCAAGCCCTTGGGCAAATCCCATTGCACATGAAGCGCAATGGTGGGGCAGCTTCCCGTCAGCGCATGGACTTGCCCGGCGTCGCTGAACTTGTCTTCCAGCGAAGTGGCGGCCGCCGGTTGAATGAATTTTCCAAAGCGCGTGCCGGTGTTGGCAAATCCCCACGAGGGAAGTTCAACGTTGAAGGCATTCAATGCGTCCTGTATGACTGCTTCGAGTTTGTTCGTCATCCTAGGGCCTTTCCATCTCCACAATCAGTTCGAGCCTGGCGCTACGAACTCCGCCTCTGCAGGGATTGGCTCGGCATCGGACTCCGCGAGCCGGTGAGCCCAGTGGGCGAGGGCGGCAGTGCTTACGCCCACGGCCGCGGTATCGTCATGGCTCAGCGCGGCCAGCTGAACCGCAAAATTCCCCAGCGTTGCGCTCTCCACCGCGCCCGGAATTACCTCCAGCCCGGTTGCCCGCGCGGTGAGCTCATTCAGCAGCGCGTTCCTGCTGCCACCGCCCACGATATACACGCGTGAAAGTTTTCTGCCGGTAATATGGCTCGCGTCTCGCAGCACGGCGGCGTAGCGAGCCGCGAGGCTGTGAAAAATGAGGTTGGAGACTTGCGGCGCCGCTTGCGGCCCTTGCGGAATTGCACTCTGACCGTTCCGCTTGCGTTGCGCGTTGATGCGCGCAGGCATGTTGCCGGGTAAGAGCAGATCGGGGTCATCCACATGCAGCAGGACGGCGGGCGCGGGCAGCTCGCGGCAACGCTCGATGAGATCTTCTACCTGCCAGGCGTGGCCCTCCGCCTGCCACTGGTCCATACACTGCCGCAGCAGCCACATGCCATTCACATTTTTGAGAAAGTTGACCTTGCCGCCGACGCCGCCCTCGTTGCTGAAGTTCTTGCTGTGGGCCTCGGCCGAAGTGCACGGGGAAGCGAGCACGCAGCCCACCAGCGACCAGGTGCCCGAGCTGATGAAGGCCCACTCGTCTCCTTCGGCCTGAATGCCCGCGATGGCTGAGGCCGTATCGTGACAAGCCGGGCAGATCAGCTTTGTATTGCGAAACGCCGGCAGAGAAGCGAGCGCACCTTGGAGCGAGCCGACGACCGTCCCCGGAGGCACAACACGAGGCGCCGCGGCGATTTCCAGTCCCGCGGCCGCGAAAATCTCCGCACACCACTGTTTAGCGTGCACGCCAAGCAGTTGCGTGTGGGTGGCATTGGTGTACTCCGCCACCCGCTTCCCTCCCAGAAAATAGAGAGCGAATTCCGGCAAATTCACCCAGCGCGCGCCGGCATCGCCGCCCGCCAAGCGGTCGGCGGCGAGCTGATACAGGGTATTCAGCGGAAGGTCCTGAATGCCGGTGAGTTCGTAAAGCCGCGCGGGAGAAATATGTGCGTGAACTTCCCTCTGCGACGCGATCGTTCTTTCATCGCGATAACAGAATGGATCACCTGCCGGGGCCCCGCTCGCATCGAGGCGCACGTAATCCACCGCCCAGCCATCCACTCCGATGGAGGAAACCCCCTCGGGAGCGAGCGCGGCACACATGCGCAGGCCCTCTTCCACTCCTTGCAGAATGCGTTGCAGATCCCAATGCAGATGCTGGCCCCGGCGCACCGGAGAATTGGCGAAGCGGTGCACCAACTGGATGTGCGGCGAGCCGTCTTGCCAGCGGAGCAGAGAAACGCGGCAACTCTCGGCTCCGAAATCAATGGCCACTACGGCAGCGCCGCCGCTCGGCAGCACCCCGGCGTCAACTTTGCCATCGTGGCCATGGCTGGCGCTCATCGCAGGAAAGCCTCCGTGAGCCCGCCATCCACGGGAATCAGGTGGCCGGTCGTGCAGCGTGATTTCGGTCCCGCGAGAAAAAGAATGGCCTCCGCGCAATCACGCGGGGTGATGCCGCGATGCGTGAGCGTGCGTTTGGCGTAGAAATCGGAAAGCAAGCCGCGCAGTTGCTCATCGCTGGCCGTTTCATCGTATTCGATCCCGTATTTCTTCAGAGACGCTATTACGCGGTCGCGGGGAAACATGGCCGAACCCTCGATGACCGTGGCCGGGCTGATGCCGTTCACCCGCACCCTCGGAGAAAGGGAAATCGCCAGCTCGCGCACCAGGTGACTCAAGGCAGCTTTACTGACATCGTAGGCTTCGCTTCCCTGCTTCGGGACCACGGCATTAGCCGAACTGGTCAGTACGATACAGGCGCTCAGGTCCTGCTCACGGAAGATTGTTGCCGCCTCGTCCGCCAGCAGATAATTCGCGGTGACATTTAAGTCCAGGGTCACTCCCCACAATTCGTCGCTGGTGTGTCCATCCGCAGATGTCGGGAAGAGAGCGGCGGTGTTGATGAGCACGTCGAGGCCGCCGAAGTTGGCGATGATCTCGCGCAGTGCCGCGCGCACGGCCTCGCGCTTGCGAATATCGGCCGGGGCGGCCAGTGTGGCCTCTTTCCCCGCCGCGGCTTTGGCCTCGTCCGCCACTTTGGCGGCTGCGAGGGCATCGCGATCGGCCACTACCACGTGGGCCCCGCGCTCTGCCGCCAGCAAGGCGGTCTCGCGCCCTATGCCGCTGCCGCCGCCGACTACGAGCACCACTTGCCGGCTTAATTCCTTCTCCGGCGGCTGCCGCCGAATCTTGGCCTCTTCCAGTTGCCAATACTC
Source organism: Terriglobales bacterium (assembly GCA_035517775.1). Classification (GTDB taxonomy): domain Bacteria; phylum Acidobacteriota; class Terriglobia; order Terriglobales; family Acidobacteriaceae; genus DATIYF01. The sequence continues at coordinate 12,275 of DATIYF010000021.1, read as the reverse complement.
GATGCGGAACGCTTCCGAAAGCGGCAGAGCGACGTAGTTGGTATGGACAGCGAAGGCGGAAGACGGAGCCGCGGCGCCTGCCTGCGGCAGCGGACCGGAAACCGGCCCCGAGTCAAGCGCGGTCGCTCCTTCCATGACGTGAATAGCGTTTACGTAGAACTCTCCGGTAAGACGGGCTTCCGTCTTGTTTTTTCCGAAGCTGAACATCCCCACGCCGGGAAGGAGCACCACTGTGGGGTTGGCATCGCGCAGGGCGGGAGAGTCCGGCTGCGCGAACGACTGGTAGTAGTCGGCATATTCGCGGCGATATTGTTCCAGAGAAGAGCCAATCAGCTGCCGCAGTGGGCCCATGCCGCTGGCCGGTTGCCAGGGCACGAACAGCGGCCGAACCTTGGTGCGAATAAAGTGGTCGGGGCAGCTGGTGCCCAGATGCGCCAGCGGCTGGGCCTGCTTGGAATTCACGAAGCGCAAGACTTCCGGCAGGTCGGTGAAGTGGCCGATCAGGCGGCGCGATCCGGAGACGCGGCCGCGGAGAAAGGGAAAAATGTCCACCGCAAACACGCGGCGGCTGGAAAGCGCGTCACAAGCGGGGCCGCCGAACAACCCGCCCGCCTTGTTTTCGACGTGCTCCAGAACAAACTGGCCCAGCTGATCAATGATGGCCAGAGTGCTTTCATAGCATTCGCGCTGGGTTTTGCCCCAGGTGAATAGGCCGTGGCCGCCGAGAACAATGCCATCGCATTCCGATGAGCGCTCCACGGCGCGCCGCAACATCAGCCCCAATTCGAATCCCGGGCGTTGCCAGGGCACCCAGATGAGATGATGCTCGAAGAGGCGATTGAATTCCTCCATCTTTTCGCGCCCATTCGCCGAAGCGGCCAGCGCGATCCCCCAGTCGGGATGCAGGTGATCAATATGAGGGAAGGGCAGGAACCCGTGGAGGGGAGTATCAATGGAAGCGGCCACCGAACTCTTGCCAAAGGCGCAGAGCGGATAAAGCTCGACCATCTCGTCTTCAAATTCCGCGCCGCGATAGCGGTCTTCCAGGGCGCGCAGTTTGTCCAGATAGAGCGCCGCCAGGCCGGAGCGCTGGATGCTGCCGAGATCACCGCCGCTGCCCTTGATCCACAAGACCGGCTGCTGGCTTCCGTCCAGCGGGTCCGGGTTCACAAGCTTGGAACTGGTGTTGCCGCCGCCGAAGTTGGTGATGCGAAGGTCTGAGCCAAGCAGGTTAGACCGGTAGCGCAGCAGTTCGGGTCCATCCAGGCCACGGGCCACGTGGTCGTCCCAGCGGTCTTCCAAATAGCGCAAACTTGCTTTCACTGTCACGAGCGGTCCGGGTTTCGGTTGCGGGCGCGGCCGGAGAACAGCGCTCCCCAGCATCTTACTCGGAGGGCATCCGAGAGGACATATCATACTCCAACGGTGCAATAGGGCAATAGTTTCTAATGGAGAATTAAGCCGCGGAGAGGCCGCCGCGGCTGGAAACAGCCGCAGCCCGCCGGTGCGGTTGCTATCCCCGGGCGCCCTCTCCCACCCAGGCCGCCGTCACCAGGCGGTGCTCAACATAGTTGTAGGGTGCTACCCGTTGCCCGCTCAGCAGGGCCAGACCCAGGTGGATCAGGCGCGGGCCGTAGGTCTGGGCCTCGTGCGATACCGAGCCGATCAGCGGCGTGTTTGCCAGGGACATTTCCTCCAGAGCCTCGGGAATGCAGTCCTGGCCTACGATGGCGACGTATTTCTCCCGCTTCAGTTCACGCACCGCACGGACTGCGCCCAGGGCGCTGGTGTCGGTGGCCGCGGCAATAAGTATCCCGCGGTCTTTGGAGTGGCGGCGCAGAAAGTCCAGCACCAGCTGATAGCTTTTTTCCCGCAGCCCGCGGCCATCCATGCGCACCAGCGACTCGCTGGCCACCCAAGGCAAGCGCGAGCGGATGGCCTCAAACGCGCCCGTGACGCGGCTCTGCACCAGGGGACCGGCTTCCTCAATGTCCAGGCCCAGGCACCAGCGCACCTTCCCGCCCCAGAAACGCTTAGCGTACTGCGCCAGGTGTTCCCCCGCCTCAAAGCCTACCCGGTAGTTGTCCACGCCAAAGAAAGTGGCGTGGGGATGAGGAATGTCCACCGCGATCAGCGGAATCCCGGCGGCATCAATCTTGTCGGCAATCACCGGAGCCACGCGCTGGTCAATTTGAAACTCGATGACCAGGTCCACGCGGCTGTTGACGAATTCATCGGCATTGTGCAGCGCGGTGGCGCCATCGTAGCGGTTGTCGAGCACCTGCAAGTCCACCCCGGCGGCCGAGGCCGCCGACTTCAGGCTGTCGGTGACCGCCTCGGAAAACGGCATCTCCGCCGATTCGCTGCCGAACCCGAAGCGCGCCTTCCGCGGCCGCGCCACCAGGCGATACATGCCGTCCTGCGACTGCGCCAGATAGCCGCGGTGCACAAAGGTCTTCAGAATGCGGTAAACCGTGGTTTTGGAAATGTTGGTGCGCTGATAAATGGTTTCCAGCGTGAGCGGCCCATGCTCGTTCTGCAGCAGCTCCAGAATATCGAGCGCCTTGGAGAGCACTGGAATCAGGTACAGCCGCTTCGGAGTCGGCCTGGCCATGTCACCTCACCTGAGCGAAGTCAGAAGACTAAGACTATAGCTTGGCGCCGCGGCCGATTCCACGGGCAAGCCGGGGGCAGGATTCCGTATTTTCAATACACATACTATTTCCCGTGTTATTCAATAGAGAAACAAATTCATTTTGTGCTTGACAATCCTTTACAGCCCTCGCTAAAGTGCGCTCCGATTCGCCGCAACAGGCATGCGACCGCGAGTGTGGGGCTCCGGTGTACCGATGCGTATCAACCGAAGGCGGAAATTGAACGTGCAGGCTCTTGACCGCGCCCGCCTATCCCGGATTCCAGGCACACCGAGGTTGAACTGGAGATGCAAACCATGAACCTAATGACCGCGAAGCCGTCTATCGGCAGGAAAGCCGGCAGATTTCAAACCATCGTTCGCTGCCTGGTGTTGTGCTTGTGCGTCGCCCTGGCCGCCCCGCAGGTATTCGGGCAGGCCGGCGCCACCGGCACCATCCTGGGCACGGTCACCGACTCCACCGGAGCGGTGGTGGCCAATGCCAGCGTGGATGTCACCAACGTCGCCACCGGGGTTACGATGCATACCCAAACCGGGTCCAGCGGCGACTACACGGTGCCCTATCTCTCGCCGGCGACCTACAAGGTCACGGCGCAAGCCACCGGCTTTGAGCAATCGGTGGTCAACAATGTGATGCTGGTGGTGGCGCAAAACGCGCGCGTGAATTTCACGCTCAAGCCGGGCGCGACCTCGAGCGTGGTGGAAGTGCAGGCCAGCGCGGTCGCTCTCGATACCGACAGCTCCACCATTTCCCAGACCGTGACCCAGCAGCAAGTGAACGAGCTGCCCTTGAACGGGCGCAATTTCCTCAGCCTCCTGTTCATTGGCGCCGGCGCGGTGCAGACCAACGGCGAAATGGGCCAGATGCGCCAGGGCGAAGGCAACGCCATCAGCATCAACGGCAGCCGCCCGGAATCCACCAACTACATGCTTGACGGCTTAGCCAACACCGATACCGCCCTCAACACGCCGGCCGTGATCCTGTCGCAGGACGCGATCCAGGAGTTCAAAATCCAAAGCGAGAACTATTCGGCCGAGTACGGCTTCAGCGCCAACCAGGTCAACATCGTCAGCAAGAGCGGCACCAACAGCCTGCACGGCTCGATCTTTGAATTTGATCGCAATGATGCCTTTGACGCCAAGGCCCCATTTCAAACGAAGATCCCCGAATTGCGGCAGAACCAGTTCGGCTTCGTGGCCGGCGGGCCGATTTACATTCCCAAGGTCTATGACGGGCGCAACAAGACTTTCTGGCTGGTCAACTACGAGGGCTGGCGCATCCGCAACGGGACTGACCTGTTCTTTAATGTCCCCACCCTGGATGAATTAGGCGGCAACTTCAATGGACTCAGCCTGCCCGCCTATGGAACCCCGGCCTGCGACGCGCAACTGGCGCTCAACAAAGATTGCATGCCGGTGGATCCCAATACCGGAGCACCATTTACGGGCAACACCATAGACAGCAGCCGGTTCTCGCGGCTGGCCACCAACATGCTTCCCGTGGCGGGCATGTTCCCCGCCCCCAACTGTATCGGCTGCACGCAAGGGAACCTGGAAGTCAAGACCACGCTGCCCAACAACACCGATCAGGAAACCTACAAGCTCGACCAGAACTTCGGGCGGCTGGGCTCGATCTTTTTCCGCTTCACCAACGCCAATTACACCCTGAATGGCGAGGGTGGGCAAAGCGGATCGGTCTCCAATCCCGAGGGCATCAGCATCTTCACTGAGAAATCACAAAGCTGGGAGATCTCGCACACCATCTCCATTGGCCCCAACATCGTGAACAACTTCCGCTTCGGTCGCCTGGAAGCGCTGGCCAACCAGGGCGGCAACCCGGCGCCGACTGATGCCGTCTCGGCGCTTGGCTTGAGCGGCGTTTTCAGCAACATTGCCGATCCCTACCGTCTGTGGCCGACCCTCACCCTTGCCAGCTTTGTGGATGGCGGCATTCAAGCCGGTTATGGAAGCCAGGTCAACGACACCACCACCAGCGACATTCCCATGTGGGAGTTCGCCGATTCCCTCGCCATGAACCATGGAAAGCATACCTTTACTATGGGCTTCGACTATCGCAATTGGGTGCAGAAGCGAAATCTTTCCGCTGATTTTCTCGGCGACTTCGGGTTCAACCCCAACACGATCGTGCAGAATTCCGGCGGTTGCGCCACTCCAAGCGGGCTGTGCGGCACGGGCAACGCGGTGGCAGATTTCTTGCTCGGATTCTACAACAATGCCTCCACGTTCCAGCCCGGTCCCTTCAGCCCGGCGGGCACCGCGGGCAACCTGAATCAGTATCACTTCCTCTACGTCGCCCCTTTCATTCAGGATGACTGGAAGGCCACCAGCCGCCTGACCCTGAACCTGGGATTGCGCTGGGATTATCGCAATGTCCCCTACGAAACCAATGACAAGCTGTTCTGGTTCGACACCTCGAACCCGGGCGGCGGCCTCTGCTATGCCGATAAGGCCCTGGGAACCCAAGACGTCTCCGGCCTGGGCGGTCCCATTGCCCCGGATGGCAACGGCTTCTACAGCTATTGCGGCCGGCACAATCCTGCCGATGGCTCGAAGCGGCCGTTTGCACCCCGCATCGGCTTCGCCTATCGCCCCTTCGGCAATAAAACCGTAATCCGCGGCGGCTACGGCATCTTCTTCGATTCGTTCGAGACCCGCGAGATGGACGATTCGGGTGATATTTATCCCTTCGTGGTCCGGGCCAACGTCACTCCGACTACCAACCCAGCCGCCCCCAAGTTGACCGACGATATGTTCCCCGCGGTCACCTTGCATCAGGTGAGCGCGGCGACTGATGGCAGTCAGTTCTTTGCCGTGATCATCTCGGAAGCGCCCCATAACCCCTACGTTCAGCAATGGTCACTTTCGGTGCAGCGCGAGCTCGCCCGCAACACCACGCTGGAAGTGAATTATGTCGGCAACAAGGCCACGCACCTGCTGGATCGCGAAAACATCGGCCAGCCGCACGTGCTGCCGGCGGATCCCGCGGTCTGCGACCCGGCCCAGGGAGGAAGCCTTTCCGCCGCCGATTGCCCGGTGAACGCCCGCCGCCCCTACGCCAACATCACCTCAGGCAATGGCTTTCTCGACAGTCGCTGGGAGGGTTACTCCAACTACAACGGTATGAACGTTAAACTGGAGCGCCGCACCAGCAGCATGGCCTTCCTCGCCGCCTACACCTGGGCCAAGAGCCTGGATGACAAATCGGCTGCTGCCGGCATCGGCTCGTCCAATTCCTTCTTTGGCCACATGGATGAAAGCAATCCCCGGCTGGATTACGGCCCCTCCGATTTCAACGTCTCGCAGCGCTTCGTGGCCAGCTACGTTTATCAGTTGCCGGTGGGACGTGGAAAGCATTTCGGCAGCAGCATGAACAAGGCTGCCGACCTTTTGGTCGGAGGCTGGGAGCTTACCGGCATCACCACCTTCCAGAAGGGCTTCCCCTTTTCCGTCTTCTGCGCCGATCAGGGGAACCTGCTGCTGACCTTCGGGTTGAACCGCTGCAACCTGAGCGGCGACCCCAACGGGGCACATTCCCCGACCAATTGGTTTAACACTTCAGCTTTCAGCCAGCCTCCAGTAGCTCGCTTCGGCAATGGCGGCCGCAACATTCTGGTGGGACCGGGCATCAACAATTGGGACATAGGCCTGGATAAGACCTTCGCCTTCAGCGAGCGGGTGCACTTCCAGCTGCGGCTGGAGACCTTCAACACCTTCAATCACGCCGACTACGGCCTGGATCCCAGCACGCCGGGGGTGGGGGCCGGCAGCGCCTCGGTGGATCACGTGATTAGCGATCCCCTCTTCGGACAGGTAATCGCTGCCCGGCCAGGGCGGATTGTGCAACTGGGAGGGAAAATTACCTTCTAAGTTCAGCCCTATGGCCCGCCAGTCACTCCACCGATTGGCGGGCCTTTTCTTCTTCCATTAGACTCGCAAGAATGCGTCTTTACTCCGGAATTTGTCTTCTCATCGCGCTTTGTTGCGCCGGAGCGGCTTCCTATAGTCAGGCACAGTCCTCGGACGAGGAGATACAGCACTACTCCCAGCTGGGTCAGCAAGCGTTATCGAGCGGCGATTACCCCGCGGCCGAGCAGGCTTTCGAAAAGCTGCGCGCGCTCGAGCCCGAGGTGGCTGAGGTCCACGCCAACCTCGGGGTGATCTATTTCCAGGAAAGAAAATACGATCAGGCGGTGCAGGCTCTGCGCCAGGCCCTTAAGCTCAAGCCCAGCCTGCGCCGGCCCCAATCTCTGCTGGCCATCTCCCTGGCTGAACTGGGCGACTATCGCCAGGCCTTGCCTGGCCTGGAAAAGGAATTCAGGCAATCTACCGATCCTGCCATCAAGCGGCAATGTGGCCTCGAGTTGATGAGAACTTACTCGGGTCTCGACCAGAGCAGCAAAGCTGCGGCCATCGCCCAGGAAATGAATCGCCTGTACCCTGACGATCCCGAGGTGCTTTATCACAGCGGCCGGGTCTACGGGGATCTCGCCTTCGTGACTATGCAGAAGCTGGCGCAGGTAGCGCCCGGGTCGGTCTGGCGGCATCAGGCCCTGGGCGAAGCGGCGGAGAGCCAGGAGCAGTTCGATACCGCCATCAGCGAATACCGCCAGGTGCTGGCGCTCGATCCCGGGCGCCCGGGCATCCACTATCGCCTGGGGCGGACTTTCATGGCTCGCACCCGGCAGACTACCTCCAGCGAAGATTTGGCTGCGGCGCAGAAGGAATTTGAGCAGGAGCTGGCCATTGACCCCAGGAATGGCAACGCCGCTTACGAAATTGCCGAGGCGCGGCGCAATGCCGGCCAGCTTGCGGACGCACAGAACCTCTTCGAGCAGGCGCTGAAGTACCATCCTGATTTCGAAGAGGCCCACCTCGGGCTGGCCTCGGTTCTCATGTCGGAGCAGAAGCCGCAGCAGGCGCTGCCGCATTTGCAAAAGGCAATTGCTCTGAATTCAGAGAATGAAGTCTCGTGGTACCGCCTTTCGCAGGTCCAGAGGATGCTGGGAAATAATGACGAGGCGCGGAAGGCCTTCGCCAGGTTTCATGACCTGCACCAGCGCAAGCAGGAACAGGAGGAGGCTGGAAAGCGCTTCTTTTCCCCGGATGAAGTCACCCCGCAGAAGCTGGACGCGAAGGCCACGCGGTGAACCGAGCTTCTTAGCCGCCCTTCGCTACCACTCCCGCGCCTTCCTTGATCGTAATCAGCTGATTCGCGTCCACCGCGGGAATGCCTTCCCATTCTCCGCTTGGCCAGCGGACTTTGACCTCGGCCCTTTTCTCCTGGCCCAGGCCGAAGTGCAGCCGGAAATCATTGCATGAGAGGAAGCTGGATTGGCTCTGCAGCTCCTGCGTCTGGCTGAGCTCGCCGCTCTTGACTACCACACGTGCCCCGATGGCGCTGCGATTGGATTTCGTGCCGATCAACTTTACCTTCAGCCAGGAGCTCTTACCCGTCATGTCGTTGCGCAGCAGAGAGGGCCCCTCGTTCAGGTTCACGATCAGAATGTCGAGATCGCCGTCGTTGTCGAAATCTCCAAAGGCGCAACCCCGGCTGTTGTGCGGCTCTGCCAGGGCCGGCCCGGCCTCGCTAAGCAACTCCTCAAATCGCCCCTGGCCCAGATTGCGGAACAACAGGCGTGGATCCTTCGTGGGAAACCCGGGATAACGCTTCTCGATTTCCGGGAAGGTGTGGCCGGCTGCAATGAAGATGTCAGGCTGCCCGTTGTTATCGAGGTCCACGATGCCGGTGCCCCAGCAGACGTAGCGATTCTCCACCGCCAGTCCCGCCTGGCGGCTCACTTCCTGGAATTGGCCCTTGCCCAGGTTGCGGTAGAGGTCGTGGGTATCGCCTTCGAAGTTCGTCTTGAAAATATCCAGGCGTCCGTCCAGGTCGTAATCGCCTACAGCAATTCCCATCCCGGCCTGCTCTTGACCGTCGTCGCTGTAGGCCACGCCGCGCAGCGCCGCTTCTTCGCGAAAGGTGCCATCGTGATTATTCATGAACAGCAGGCTGGGGGTGGAATCGCAGGCCAGGTAAACGTCGGGCCAGCCGTCATCGTCAAAATCGGCGGCGATCGCGCTCAAGCCGTAGCTCTCCTTCGCTGCGGCAATGCCCGAGGCCGCGCTCACGTCCGTGAAGGTCCCATCGCCGTTGTTGCGGTAAAGAAGATGATGGCCATAAGGAAATCCGCGCGGGCCGCAGGTCACGGGCGTGTCCATCCACCGGCAATTGGCCGTCTGGCCGGGTTGGGGAGCGTTCTTCAAATCGAACTGCAGATAGTTGGCGACGAACAGGTCAAGGTGCCCATCGCGGTTGAAGTCTAGAAACGTACATCCCGATCCCCAGCGGGACGCCGGCTGCTCCAGGCCCGCTGCCTTCGTCACGTCGCTGAAAGTTCCGTCGCCGTTGTTGCGGTAAAGAACGTTGTGCCCCCAATAGGTCACAAATAAATCTTCAAAGCCATCGTTGTTGTAGTCGCCTACGCAGACGCCGCACGCCCAGCCGGTCTTCGCCAGCCCGGCTTTTTCGGTGACGTCGGAAAAAGTTCCGTCGCGGTTGTTGCGAAACAGGCGGTTGGTCGCGCCTTCCGGTCCGCCGGCAAAGCGGGTTCCGCAGAGTAGAAAAATGTCGAGCCAGCCGTCATTGTCGTAATCCAGGAAGGCGCAGCCGCAGCCGATGGTCTCGACGATATATTCTTTGTGGTCCACCGGGCCGTACACCGTGGGCGCGCGCAGGCCGGCTTCTGCCGCCACATCTATGAAATGGGCATTGAAAGGAAGGCCGGAAGGTTTGCCGCGCGGCTGCACCTGAGCCTTGCGCGATGCCATGCCCTGGCCGAAGGCAGCGGCCGCGGCCGTGCTGACCAGTCCGGTTAAGAAAAAGCGGCGAGAGGGTCCCATACGGCAAGAATGGCCGAAGGCTATGCCCCGGCCTTCACTCCATATAAAACACTTCTTTCATCATGGCAAACCGCTCGCCGGGCTGCAGCCCCGGGACAGGCTCGAACAGCTTGCTCATTTCCTGCTGCCAGCGCAGGTTCACCGGATCTTTGGCCAGTTCGTCCCAGGCGGCGTCGAAGTTTTCCACTCGCATGACCAGAAACAGGTCCTGCCCGCGGCGAAACACGGAGTAGTCAGAGATGCCGGCCTGTTTGAGTTCAGCCAGCAGCTCAGGCCACACGTGGCGGTGGGCCTCATCGTAGGCGGCAACGGCGTCAGGCTTGATGCGCAGGCGGAAAGCGGCCCTGGCCATGTTCATTCTCCTTGCGCGGGAATCGCTTTGCGAGCCTTACCGCGTCACCACCGGGAACATCCGCCGAGCGCACTCTGCCCGGCCACGGCCGCGAAAGCGCCCCGACATTGTGCGCCGCTAACTCCTCGCTTTTCAATAGGAAAATTAAATTGCTATTGACAGCATCTTGCGCGCCAGACTAGAGTGCACCCTTTTGGGAAATCCGCCTGCGCAGCCTGCTCTCTGGGGACACTATGAATCCAAATCCCGCGATTGGCGTGGTCTATCACTGGCTGGGCGGCCTGGCCTCGGGCAGCTTTTATGTGCCCTTTCGCGGCGTCAAGCGTTGGGCGTGGGAAACCTACTGGCTGGTCGGCGGCTTTTTTAGCTGGATCATCGCTCCCTGGTTTCTCGCCTTGTTGATGACCCATGACCTCATCGCCGTAATTCGCCAGGCGCCCGCCAGCAGCCTGTTCTGGACCTATTTCTTCGGCGTGCTGTGGGGCCTGGGCGGCGTTACTTTCGGCCTGACCATGCGCTACCTGGGGATGTCTCTGGGCATGGCCATGGTGCTGGGATATACCGCGGCCTTCGGCACACTGATGCCCCCAATCTTCCGCGGCGTCTTCGTTTCCCAGGTGCTTGGCACCCGCTCCGGTATTGTCATTCTGATAGGCATCGCCGTTTGCCTGGTGGGAATTGCCTTTGCCGGCGCCGCCGGCGTCTCCAAAGAGCGCAACATGCCTGAGGAGAAGAAGCGGGATGCCATCAAGGAATTCAATCTCAAGCGCGGCGTTCTGGTGGCGACTTTTTCCGGCGTCATGAGCGCCTGTTTTGCCTACGGGCTGGCCGCCGGCGATCCCATCAAGGCCATCACCGTGCGCCACGGCACGCCACCCCTGTGGCAGGGTCTGCCGGTTCTGGTGGTGCTGCTGCTCGGCGGATTCACCACCAACTTTGTCTGGTGCGCCATTCTTAACCTTCGCAACCGCACCTGGCGCCAATATTTTCGCTCCGACGGCGGCGATCAGTTTCCCGCGCGCAGCCAGGAGCCCATCCTGGAAACGGCTACCGATGCTCCCGGCGAAGAGATGGCGGTGGCGGCCGCGCTGGCCGCGGACCCAGCCGAGATGAAAGCCCCCATGCTCGCCAACTATTTCTTTTCTGCTCTGGCGGGCACCACCTGGTATTTTCAGTTCTTCTTTTACACCATGGGCGAGACGCAAATGGGCCGCTTCAAGTTCTCCAGCTGGACCCTGCACATGGCCAGCATCATCATCTTCAGCAGCCTTTGGGGGATCGCGTTGAAGGAGTGGAAAGGCGCTGGTGTCCGCGCAGGTAATCTGCTCGCCCTGGCGTTGCTGCTGCTGGTGGGCTCCACGGTCATCGTCGGTTACGGCAACTACCTGGGCCTGCAGCGTTAGCTCCGCCTGAGATATTGGGCAGGTGGCCCACTCCAGCCCGGTTTTGGCTTGAGTGGGATTTGGGCTAGTTCGGCCGGGCCGGAAGAATTTTCCCCCACGCAACGAAAACCGCGTTGTGCAGGCCACCCTCCCGGCACGCCGCTTAACAATAGCCCGCCCCGCCGTCTTACATCCCCTCAGCCGCGGTTTCCTGGTGGAATGGCGACATCCATTTACCACCCTGCTTATGCCAAAGCGAAGTGGCGATCACTTTCCCCACCTGCTTTGTGCCGCTGCAGGTTGCGTCCTGGGTGGCGGTGTAAGTGATCAGCACGGTGTCTTTATCCACCCAAAGGTAGGAAAAATCGGAGAGCGAGAAACTGTTGACCGTGCACCCCGGCCCGGTAACGCTCTTGAGGATCTCCTGCTTGCCTCTGGCCACCACGCCGTCGGCGATGTTGATGGCGCTTTCGGGAGTCATGGCTTCAATGGGCTTGGCGTTGTGATCTTTCCAGGCCTGCCAGCCCGATTGCTCCTTGCTTTGCAGAGCCTTCTCCGTGGCGGCGTTGGTCTGCGAGAAGAGTTGGACCCCCGATAACAGCAGGACAAGCACACAAGCTGAGAGAGCGATTCGGCGCATAATTGATCCTCCAGTGGTTTTGGGTGGAATGTTCGTGGGACCGGGAAACCGCACTATGGTACACCCAAGTGGAGTCGGGGTCCCTGCCTCCCACCGTTGGGCGGGTGGCGCAGGTCTGCGCCGCCCCCGGACCTGAAGGATCTTAACCCTTGGGGTGCCCCACATCTCGCGGGTTTCGAGATGTGGGGCCCGACCATGAGCATAGCTCTCGACTCACGCCGCCCGCACCTTCATCGTAAGCACATGCCAATCGTTGATGCGTACCGGTCCCGGCTCTTGAAAAGCGTAATACCGGAAGCTGCTCCAGCGCCACAGGCCGGGTTCTTC
>DATIYF010000020.1:0-78194 GCA_035517775.1 Terriglobales bacterium | reverse complement strand
GGAGCGCTCGCTGCCCCAGCCCGAAACCAAAAGCTCGGCGGCGGCGGCCGGAGGCGAGACTCCGCCGCAAGGACCGGGGAACTGATCGCCATGTTTGCAATCATCGGTATCGTGGTGGTCTTTGGCTGCGTGATCGGCGGCTACCTGATGGAGCACGGCAACATTCGCGTGCTCTTGCAGCCGGCCGAGTTGCTGATCATAGGCGGCGCTGCCGCTGGCACCATCCTGGTGGCCAATCCCCTGCACATCCTCAAGCAGATCGTAGGCGGAATTACCGGGGTCTTTGGCGGATCGAAGTTCACCAAGCAGCGCTATCTCGATTCCCTGAAAATGATGTACGACCTGCTCAACAAGGCCCGGCGCGAAGGGCTCATGGCGCTGGAGAATGACGTCGAAGATCCCGGCAAGAGTCCCGTCTTCTCCAAGTATCCGGCCTTCCTCAATGACCATCACATCCGCGACTACGTCTGCGACACGCTGCGCATGGCGGTGAGCGGCACCGAAGCGTTCGATCTGGACCAGGTGCTGGAGCTGGATATGGAAGTGCATCATCACAATGCGACCCAGCCGGTTTCCTCGCTTTCCACCGTGGCCGATTCCTTGCCCGGCCTGGGCATTGTGGCCGCTGTGCTGGGAGTGGTGATTACCATGCAGGCCCTGGGCGGACCGCCCGAGGAGATTGGCCACAAAGTGGCCGCCGCTCTGGTCGGGACCTTTCTCGGCATTCTGTTGTGCTACGGATTGATTGGCCCCATCGCCGCCAACATGGGCAAGCTCGCCGAGGAAGAACACGCCTACCTGCACGTACTGCGCGTGTTCATCATTTCATTCCTTAAGGGGACCGCGCCCATCATGGCCGTGGAAGTGGCGCGCCGCGCCATTCCTGGCCACGTGCGGCCCTCCTTCCAGGAAGTGGAGGCGCTTTGCCGCGGCCGCAGCGCCAGCGAGGGCGGTGGAAGCGGCAGTGCTGAACCGCCAGCGGCCGCAGCCGCCTCGGCCTGAGGCAAGATATGGACAGTCAACGCCCCATCATTATTGTCAAAAAGAAGGTTGGACACGGCGGCCACCACGGCGGGGCCTGGAAAGTTGCCTATGCCGACTTTGTGACGGCCATGATGGCGTTGTTCATCGTGCTCTGGCTGCTCAATACCAACAAGCCGGTGCGCGAAGCCATCGCCGGCTATTTCAAAGACCCCACCGGAACGGGCAGGGAAACCGGCACCCGGCAGAGCGGCAAGGGAGAAAATCTGCCGGTCACGACCGTGACCAAGGACAACATCTCCGAACTCAAAGAAAAATTGCAGAAAGCCATCCAGCAGATGACCAACTTCGACCAGCTGAAGAATCAGATCACCATGACGGTCACCGCGGAAGGCCTGCGCATCGAAATGCTGGAAACCGCTTCCGGCACCTTCTTTAACCTGGGCAGCCCAACCCCCAACGCCAATGGACAGGACCTGCTGATCCGCATGGCGCGCGAGCTGGGGAAGGTTCCCAATAAAATCACCATCGAGGGGCATACCGATGCCAAGCCGTACTCGGGCAAAGGGGTTTACAGCAATTGGGAGCTCTCCGCCGACCGGGCCAATGCTGCCCGCCGCCTGATGCAGCAGAACGGCCTGCGCCCCGACCAGGTTTCACAGGTTCGCGGCTATGCCGACCAGCAGCTGCGCAACCCGAAAGACCCTTTCGATCCTTCGAACCGCCGCATCTCGGTAATCGTGCACTACCTGGAAGCGCAAGCACAAACGCAGGCTCCCGCCGCGACTGCCGGAGAGAAACCCGCGCCTGGCGCGCCTCTCCCAGACCAGGCGCCGGCGGCGCCACCGAGCCAGGGAAAAAAGGAATAGTCATGCGGTAGAGGCCCAGCGAAAATTCGAGGCCAGCCTTGCGGCCGGCCTCGGGTCATTCTGCTTGCCGCTTAGGGCTTGCGGCAGGTCTTCGTCTCGGGCTCGGGCAGGGTAGCGTTATAGGCTGAGATATCGAACGACCCCAGTCCCGTGGTCAAGTCGTAGCCGGGGAGCGCCGTGTACAAGCCGTTCGCCCCCAGAATAATGTCGTGGAATCCCGGAGGCGAGGCCGGGTTCGGAATCGGCGTAGCGCCTTTGTAGAACACCGGACCGGCATTTCCCAACTGATTGAGATGGCCGCTCTGCAGGCGCGCCCACACTCCCAAAGACAGCGGCGAGGAGAGGCTGGTGCCGCCGTAGCAGCACTGCTCAGTGCCATCCAGCCAGATGTACACGCCACTGTTGGGATCAGCGTCCATGGCTACATCGGGAACGCCGCGGCCCACGGTCGAAGCGTAGTTCACGGGCTCCTGCCAGTAAGGCGAAAGCTCGAACTGACTGACGCCGCCGCCGCCCGCATTCCAGGTGATTTCGTTGTTGTAAGTGTCATCGCTGTTGGTGAGCAGCGTGGTGCCGCCGGCGCCAATCACATAGGGCGAGGCCGCGGGATATTCAACCAGGGGCGCGCCGCCGCCGGGAACGCCATTGGTTCCTACGCCGCAGGCTGAGCCGTTATCTCCGCTTGAGGCGAACACGGTTTGCCCCTGGGCGGCCGCTTCCAGGAACGAATCATCATCCACCAGCATGGAGCCATCGAGATACGCAAAGCCTTCGCACAGCCCGAAGGAGGCGCTGCCCGCACGGGCCAGCTTTTGCGCGGCGAAGTGATTGAACATCAGGGCCACGTCAGAATCGCTCAGAGAAGTAGTCGTGTAGATATAGAGCTTGGAGACGGTTTGCGCCATGCCGGTCGAATACTGGGTGTCCATGTCGAATTCGTCGGCGCCCGAAGTGTCAGGACTCGCGAGGCCAACCTGGACGACCTGCACCGGAACTTTCGGCAGGCTGTTGTTGGTTTCCGCCAGGCGCAGATCGCTGATCACTCCGCTGACGTCGCCTTCGGCGAAAATCGCGATGGCGGTCTTGGAGCCGGTCGCCGTGCTGCCCACGTCATAGGCAACCCACAGGTCTTTCGGGCGGTACGCTCCCGGATACACCGGCACGCTCACGGCCTGCTTGGCCATAGGAAAGCTCATTTTAGCGGCGTTGTTCAGGCCCAGCACTGCGCCCACGATGCCGCCCAGTTCTTCCGGCACTTGTGCGGCGCTCAGGTTGGCATAGACCGAGGCGCCATTGATCAGAAACGCGCCCAGTTGTGTGTTGAAGGCCTGGCGAACCGCGCCCGCGGTGCCGTCGGCAGAGACCACCAGATTGTTGGGCTCGACCTGGACATTTTTGAAGCCCGCGCCGCCCAGGTAGCTGACCACGCTCTGTACCTGCGCGCTGGTCGGAGCATAATTGGCGACAAAATCGGACGGCTGAATTTCCTGCTCGAAAAGCGGATCCCCCGGCGTGCTCGTGTGCTTCACGTAGGCCACAAGAGCATCACGATTCTGAATCTGCAATCCGACGTTGACGTGAATGGGAGTTGAATCGGGCAGCGTTCCTTGCGAAATAGCGTTCACTAATGCTGGGCCGACTGCCTGGGTTGCGGTAGGAACCCAGTTTTGCGCCTGGGCCGCGCCGGCAAAAAACAAAATCAACACGAAAGTGGCGAGCACCACAGAATGCCCGTTTGCAGACACACTAGTGCGAATGCTTTTCATGCTTCCTCCTCAAATGAGTTGTCTCTGGACTTCAGTGAAAAATGCCGGCAGCTCGCCGAGAAGGGGCCCTGGGTGTGGCGCGCGAGCCAGCAGACGGACTCTCTGCCCTAAAGCATGTGGGGTGCCAAAACCGCAGGCGCGGCGCAAAGCGATTGAAACATCTCAGGATTGTGTGTACGGGTTGTTAGTGCGAACAGGCGCGAAACCTCAGGCAATCTCTTAAGTTCGTATAAATTCTGCGCGTCCGCCTTCCAGTTTTGATCTACAGAGAGACCTGTAGTAACCAGTCAGATATACAGAAGACACTGCATTTTTGGGGTGGAACCGCCGGTTTCATTTTGCCGTTACCTGAAAGGTTCCATGTACGCCTGAGACCGCGTCGGGCGCCACCCACGCGTCGTAAGTGCTCACCGGCACCACCCATTTCATCTCAGGGTCGTACGAGCCAAGATCGTTCGCCGCGACCGTGAACTCCACCGTCTTGTGTTCGCCAGGGCCGAGCGTTACTCGCGAAAAGCCTTTCAGTTCGCGCACCGGCCGCGAGGTGGGCGCAACCTGATCGTGCACGTAGAACTGCACCACCTCGGTGGCCGCGCGGATGCCGGTGTTCTCTACTTCCGCGCTTACGCGCACAGTTCCGGCCGCTGTCACGGCCGGGGTTTCTACCCGAAGATTGCTGTACTTGAAGGTGGTGTAAGTCAATCCATAGCCGAAGGGAAACAGCGGCTGACTGCTCTCATCGAGATAGCCAGTGTGCCAGCGGTCGGGCGCACTCGGCCGGCCGGTGTTCTTATGGTTGTAATAAACCGGAATCTGCCCCACCGAGCGCGGCCAGCTCATGGCCAGCCGGGCGCTGGGGGAAACCTCGCCCGAAAGAACGTCGGCAATTGCATTACCCGCCTCGATTCCCAGATACCATGCCTGCATGATTGCCGGCACATGGTCGTTGGCCCAGCGGATATCAAGCGGACGGCCGCTCTCCAGCACCAGCACAACCGGCTTGCCCGTGGCAACCATAGCCTCAAGCAATTGCTGCTGCTCGCCCGGAAGAGTCAGGTTCGCGCGCGAGCTGGCCTCGCCCGTCATCTGCGCCAGTTCTCCCAGGAAAAGGATCACGACATCGGCTTTACGGGCCGTGCTGACCGCTTCCTCAATGCTGGCTGGCCCGCTGGCGGCTTCTCCGCTTGCGCCAGTGGCGGAGGTGGGCGCGGGCGCACCCGCTCCCACCCGCCGCTTCTCGAAAGAAGGAATATCTACGCCCTTGGCATACAGAATGTCAGCGCCAGCGAATTGCGCCTTGATGCCGGCGAGCGGACTTACCGCATCTTCCGCTCTCCCTTGTCCCGCCCAGGAGCCGAGTTGGTCGCCTTTGTCATCGGCCAGCGGCCCGATTACGGCGATAGTCTTCGTGTTCTTGTCCAGCGGCAGCAGACGGCCCTCATTTTTCAGCAGAACGATAGATTCATCCCCCAGCTTGCGCGCCAATTGCCGGCTTTCGGGGGTGAGCAGATCGGTCTGTTCGCGCTTGGGGTCAGCATAAGGATGCTCGAAAAGCCCGGCGCGGAACTTCACCCGCAGCACGTCGCGGACGGCTTCATCCACCACGCTCATGGGCAGCTTGCCGGATTTCACCAGGTCCGGAATTTGCGTTCCGAACGCCCCGCTGGTCATATCCATATCCAGGCCCGCCTTCATCGCGATCAGCGCCGCCTGCGCCTGGTCTGCCGCGACGCCATGGGGCATCAATTCGTTGACAGCGTTATAGTCGCTGACCACAAAGCCGCGAAAACCCCACTCGTCGCGCAGGATGTCGGTGAGCGTGTGATGGTTGGCCGTTGCCGGAACGCCATTCAGGTCTTCGAATGCCGACATCAGCGTGTCTGTGCCTGCCTTCACCGCCGCGTGAAACGGCGGCAGATAGACTTCGCGCAACAACTGCTCTGAGATATCCACGGTGTTGTAATCGCGCCCGCCCTCCACTGCCCCATAGGCGACGTAGTGTTTAGTGCACGCCACCAGGCTGCCGGGATCGGATATGTCTGTACCCTGAAACCCGCGCACCTTGGCCGCGGCGATCATGGAACCCAGGTATGGGTCCTCGCCCGCGCCTTCCACCATTCTTCCCCAGCGCGGATCGCGGCTGATATCCACCATCGGCGCAAACGTCCATTTCACGCCCTCGGCGCTGGCTTCCTTCGCTGCCACGCGTTCCGCCTGCTCGATCAGGGCGGGATCGAAACTCCCCGCGCTGGCAATCGGCACCGGGAAAATGGTGCGGTAGCCGTGAATTACGTCGTAGCCAAAGAGCAGCGGAATCTTCAGCCGCGATTGTTCGACCGCGATTCTCTGCACCGCGTTCACCTTCTCCGCCCCCAGCACGTTGAAGAGCGAGCCGGCCTTGCCCTCTTTCACCAGTTCCAAATTCTTGTCTGACGCGCCGTCGTATTGCGCCAACTGGCCGGCCTTTTCCTGCAGCGTCATTTGCTTGACCAGCACGTCAATCCGGTGCTCGATGGCGGCATTGGTCAGTGGTTGCTGCGCGGCGGCCGCCCAGCACGTAACGAAAAAGAAGAGCAGAAGCAATGCCGGACGGCGAACGCGAGTCATCATCTTTATATTTCCTCCGCGCGGTGGCTGGCAGAAACGATTTTCTTCAATATAACCCGCCGCTTGCAACTATGCATAAGTATTACCGGGCCGCCTGGAATGCATACCAATGAAATTCCAGGGTCTCTCCCAGGTGAGACAGAAAATATGCCGCGCTGTGATCGCCCGGGTACAAATGGAACTCATGCTTTACGGCTTCTACCTCAAGCTGGCGGTGCAGCGCCTCCGCCCCTGCCTCGAATCCGTACTCATCACTTTTGCCGCAGTTGAAATAGATCTTCAACCTGGCGATGCGGACCTTGTTCTCCCGTGCCAGCACGAAGGGATCATTCTGCCGCCAGTGCGGCACGTTGATCGGATCTCCGAATACCGGCGCCAGCAACCGCCCGAGCTGCGCTCCCGAGCGCATCGCAGTGTCAAGCTGCTGGGGCGAATCCGTAATCAGCGCCGCGCTCTGCGCGCTCACCGAAGAAAACATCTCCGGATAGGCCAAGGCGAAGCGCAGCGCGCCGTAGCCTCCCATCGAAAGTCCGCTGATGGCGCGCCCGCTCTTTCGCCGCTGCACATGATACCTGCCTTCGATGTAGGGCACGAATTCCCGCACGAAGAAATCGCTGTAGGGCACTTTGCCATCAGCCGAGTTGATGAAAAAGCTGGCCCAGCCCTCGGGCGTCACGATCAGGAAGTCGCCGATCTTGTTCTGCTGCCGTAAGTCCTGAATCAGGTCCCATCCCCCGCTGCGAAACAGCGTCTGCTCGTTTTCGCCCAGCCCGTGCAGAAAATAAAGCACCGGATAAAGCCGCTTCGCATTCGAAGGCGAATCATATCCCTCCGGAATGAGCACGCAATAGCGGACATTTCTCTTGAGGAGCCGGCTCGGCAGCGCGCTGCAGTCAATGCGGCTCTGCCCGAAAATCAAAGAAACCGGAATGAGCAGGAAAGCTGAAACGACCAGGGTCCGCAGCCCGCGAGCCATGACTCCAGTTTACTCGTAGCGCAGCGCTTGCACTGGATCCAGCCGCGCCGCGCGGTTCGCCGGGTAAAGCCCGGCCAGCAGGCTAAGAACAATGGCGAACCCAATCGCTCCCCCTACCAGCCACCCGGGCACGTACCAGATTTGCGCCGGAGGAAAATTCTGCCGCTGCAGATACACGTTGGTCCCGAAGTTGATCACCCGCCCCAGCAGCCAGCCGAAAAGCACGCCCACAATGCCGCCCAGAATTCCCATGGCGCCGGCTTCGGCGAAAAACAAGCCGCGCACATCGCCATCGCTCGCGCCCAGCGCCTTCATGATTCCGATCTCCCGCCGCCGCTCCAGAATCGCCATTACCAGTGTGTTGACGATTCCAATCGAAGCCACCGCCAGAGCCAGGCTGCCGAAAATTCCCAGGAACAAATCCAGCACTGCGAAGAACTGCCGCAGATTACGGGTGGCGTCAACAATAGAAAATGTGTTGAAGCCCAGCTTCTTGATCGCTTGCTCCACCGCCGGCACGTATTTCGGCGTGCTCACCCGCACGCTGAGCGTGGTGTAGGCAGGTTCGCTTCCAACCACATTTGTGGTGTCGCGCAGGTCCGCCACTTGCATCACGTGCAGGTTCTGCACCAGCTTGAGCGGTATAAATACGCGCCCGCGCTGTGCCCCGCGCATGCTCTCGGGGTCGAGGTCGGTCACGCCCACGATCTTGAGCGTTTCGGTCCGCGAAGTCACCGAGTAGGAGGCGGTGGACATATCCGCATTGGCCGACGGCGAAGCCGTACGCTCCACGTAGCGCATGCTCAGTTCTTTGCCCAGCAAAGGCTTTGCCAGCGATGCGATGGCTGCTTCCGGCTCGCCCGGCTTGCTGCGCTTCTCGAGCAACTCTTCGGCGAAGGAGCGCTGCAAGATCGCCTCCGCTGCGGCGTCTGACGAAAAGAAGTTGCCTTGCATGCCCTCGAACGAATCATTGCTCTTTGCCGAGAATGGCAGCCCGGCCACCATGGTCAGATAAGGCTTGTCCTCGAAGCGCACCTCGGTGACAAAGCGAATATCGGGATAAGCCTCCAGCACGTTCGGCAGTTTTTCAATTTTCTGGCGCGCAGTCTCGTTAAGCGCGGGGCTTTGCGCCGGAGCAGGGCCGTTCTCCTGCTGCTCACGGCCGAAGTCGCGCAGGTCGCGGCGTGACATCACCACCACCGTATCGAATAGCCCCGATCGCTCCAGCCGCCGCGAGGCCAACTGCTGCAGGCCGACGCCCAGCGCCAGCATTGCCACCAGTGAGGCTACGCCCACCGCAATTCCTACGGTAGTGAGCGAGTTGCGCAGCACCGATTCGCGCAGGTTGCGCATCGCCAGCTCAGTCACATCGTGCAGCTTCACTGCGCGCCTCCGGGTACAACCGCCTGCTCGGCCACCAGCTTGCCGTCAGAAAGAAAAATCATGCGGCTGGCGTAGCTCTCGGCCAGCGCCCGCTCATGCGTCACCATCACGACGGTCATTCCCAAGGACTGGTTGAATTCGCGGATCAGATTCATGATCTCGGTGCCGGTGTGGCTGTCGAGGTTGCCGGTCGGCTCATCCGCCAGCAGGATGCGGGGCTGATTGATCAGCGCCCGAGCCAGCGCCGCCCGCTGCTGCTCGCCGCCGGAAAGCTCCGCCGGACGGTGACGCACTCGGCCGCTCAGCCCCACCCGCTGCAGCGCTCTCTCCGCCAGCGCTCCGCGCTTGCTGCGGTCCACTTCGGCAAAGCGCATGGGCAGCTCCACGTTTTCAATCAGGCTCATGCTGGGAATCAAATTGAAGGATTGAAACACCATGCCCACGGTGTGCAGCCGATGCCGGGCCAGTTCCGGACGCGAAAGCGCTGCCAGATTCCTGCCCTCTACTTCGACTACTCCCGAGCTCGCCTGGTCGAGCCCGGCCAGCAGGTTCAGCAAAGAGGATTTGCCCGATCCGGAAGCGCCCAGCAGCGCCACGAACTCGCCGCTCCGTACCTGGAATGAAATGCCATCTACGGCGCGGATCACCGCCTGCCCCATGCGGTAATGCCGGCAGAGATTTTCCGTGCGCACGGCGAAGCCATTACTGGAAGCAGTGGTGCCAGGGACAATGCTCATGGGGCTAGGGCGCGTCTCCCCTCACCAGGTCCAGGGCATCAGGTACAGCGCCGTTGCGCCCGGCCATGGAACCTGCTTCTCCGGCGGGCACGGCATCGCCTTCGCCCGGCGCCAGAAAGAGGTTCGTCTCCAGCCCGTGCTGCCTGGTATACAGGTCGTAGTAGCGCCCGTGCAGGGCGTAGAGCTGGTCGTGCATGCCCTGCTCCACAATCCGCCCCTGCTCCATTACCAAAATCTGGTCGGCGCGGCGAATAGTGGAAAGCCGGTGCGCGATCACGAATGTGGTCCGTCCCTGCATCAGATAGGAGAGTCCCTGCTGGATCAGCGCCTCCGATTCCGAGTCCAGGCTGGACGTGGCCTCATCCAGAATTAAGATGCGCGGTTCAGCCAGAATGGCGCGCGCGATCGAAACCCGCTGCCTCTGCCCGCCCGAAAGCTTTACCCCGCGTTCGCCAACAATGGTGTCGTACTTCTCCGGAAAGTTTTCCGCGAACTCATCCACCCGCGCGATCCGGCACGCCCGCAGAACCTCTTCCTCACTCGCCTCCGGCCGGGAAAACGCCACATTCTCTCGAATGCTTCCGTCAAACAGGAACGACTCCTGCAGCACTACGCCTAAACGGGTGCGGTAAGACTCCAGCCGCACCGTGCTCAGGTCAACTCCATCCACCAGCACGCGGCCTTCTGTCGGCACATGGAAGGCGGAGATCAGCCCGATGGTTGTGGATTTTCCCGATCCCGAGGATCCCACCAGGGCCGTGACTGTTCCCGGCTCAGCGCGAAACGAGACGTCGTGCAGCACGGTTCGGCTGCCGTCGTAGCTGAAGCTCACATGCTCGAACTCCACCCTGCCGTAAATTTCAGGCAGGCTGACCGTGCGCTTCGGGTCGCGGTCTTCCGGGCCGAGGCTCAGAATTTCCTGCGTCCGCTCCAGTCCGGCCAGGGCCTCGGTCAGTTGCGTCCCGATGGAGACGATCTGCGAGACCGGCGCCACCAGAAATCCCAGAAACAAGGTGTAGGTAAAGAATCCGCCGATGGTCAGCGTACCCGCCATGATCTGCCGCGAGCCCACATACATGATGACCACGCCCACCGTGCCCAGCAGCAGGCTGGCGGAAAGGCTCATCAGGGAAGTTGCCGTCAGGGTTCGCATCACGTTTTCCAGCAGCCGGTGCACGCCGCGGGAGAAAACGTTCTCCTCTCGTCCCTCGGCGTGATACCCCTTCACCACCCGCACGCCGCCAAACGATTCCGCCAGCCGCCCCGTGACCTCGGCGTTGATCTTGCTGCGCTCGCGAAAGATCGGACGAATGGTCTTGAGGGCGGTGCGCAGCGCCAACGCAAAGACCAGAAGAAATGCAAAAGCCACTCCCGTCATCAGCGCGCTGATGCGCAGCAGCACTACCAGCGCAATGGCCGCCGTGAGCAGTCCTCCCGCCAGGTCCACCAGGCCGGTGCCGATCAGGTTGCGCACCCCTTCCACATCGCTCATCACCCGCGCCACCAGCATGCCGCTCTTGTTGGAATCGTGGAAGGTCACGGGCAGGCGCCCAATATGCGCCTGCACTTTTTGCCGCAGCTCGGCAATCAGCCGCTGGGCGGCTTTCGAAAGCAGCTGCGTCAGCGAAAACGACGTTATGCCCTGCACCGCGGTGGCCGCCAGCACCGCCAGCACCAGAGGCTTCAGCAGTTGCGTCTGGTGCTTAACGATGACACTGTCAATCAGGTACTTCGTGGAATAGGGAAGCACCAGGCCGGAGACCCGGTTGATGACCATCAGCCCGAAGCCGAGCGCCAGCAGCCCGCGGCGCGGCTTCACCAGTTCCCAGATCATGGGAGCCACCGCGCGCAGGTTCGGCTTGGCCCCCTGCGGCCTCTCCCCCGACGCTTTGGAGGCGTGTCCCAAACCCCTTAGACTCGGCGCCACTGAAACTAGCTTCATTTTCTGGCTTATCCCGCGCTCTGCAAAACTTGTGCCCGCTCCGCCATTTGCCCGCGAAGCTCGTAACTCATTGCCGCATCTATAGTAAACTCCCACCGGCCCACAAACGCACTTGATGATGGAACTCTATCGCTGGCTTCCGCCGGAAGCGGTCAAGATCGTACTCGTCCTGTTTCTCTCGTTCCTGGTGGGACTGGAACGCGAGGAGCGCAAAACCGGCGAGTTTGGCTTCGGCGGAGTGCGTACTTTCCCGCTGATCGGCCTGATCGGTTATTCGCTCGGCCTGCTTTGCGGCAACCAGCTCCTTCCCCTGATTATCGGCTTTGCTGCCGTCTCTTCTTTTCTTCTCCTCTCGTACTGGCACAAGCTCTCCTCCTCTTCGGTGGCCGGCGTAACTACGGAAATGTCGGGCCTCACCACCTTTCTGGTCGGCGCGCTGGTTTACTACGGGCATTTCTGGATCGCCACCGCCCTCAGCGTCGCCAGCCTGTTGCTGCTCGAACTCAAAGCCGCGCTGGAAAGACTGGCCAAGGTCATCCCGGCGGAGGAAATCCTCACCTTCGCGAAGTTTTTGTTGCTTTCCGCAGTGATTCTGCCCATCTTGCCTGACCAGCCCTTCGGCCGCTTTCATATCAACCCCTTCAAGACCTGGGTTGTCGTCGTGGCGGTCAGCGCCATCTCATACGGCAGCTATGTTTTGCAAAAACTTACAAAGGAGCGCGGCGGCGTATTTCTCGCCGCCCTGCTTGGCGGCGCTTATTCCTCCACTCTGACCACGATCGTTACGGCCCGGCGCGCTGCGCGTGACCGTCATCCGCATCTTTTTTCCGGCGGCATTCTGATCGCCTCCGGCGTCATGTATTTGCGCTTGGCGGCGCTGCTGGCACTGTTCAACCGCCAGTTGGCCGCCCTGCTGGCGCCGTCTTTTCTCGTGCTCGCCGGGCTGGGAGCCGGCGCCGGCTGGCTCTGGTCAAAACGCCCCGACCCGGAAGGCGGGGAGGTACGGCGCGAGTTCGCCCCCGGCAACCCTCTCGAGTTGCGGCCGGCTTTCCTGTTCGCCCTGCTGTTTCTAGCGATGCTGGTGTGTACTCAGCTGGCCGTGACTTACCTGGGAAGGGCGGGCGTAGATGGCTTGGCTGCCCTTATGGGCGTAACCGACGTGGACCCATTCATTCTGGGCATGACGCAATCTGCCGGCGCGGCCACACCCTTGCACCTCGCCGCAGTAGCAGTGCTGATCGCTGCCGCCAGCAATAACGTCATCAAGGGCATCTACGCCTACACCCTGGCTGATCGAAAGACCGGGGCCCAGAGCCTGGCGCTCCTGATCGCGCTTGCAGTCTTGGGGTTGCTGCCCTTGTTCTGGGTCTGATTCGCTCTTCCGTGCGGGGGCGGGCATTTCCGCCCCGCCTCCAATTCCCGGCACTACGATCTCGGGCAAACTGTGACCAGCGTGAAAGCATGACTTCAAAGCGCGCTGGAAGATAGAGAGAAGTAAACGCGCAGTCGCGTGGAAGCGTGTTCAGCGCCACTTGGCCGCTCATCTGGTGTAGGCCTGGGCCACCGTATCGAAATCCTGAGAACGGGAATCAGAGGTGTACGGCGCGGCCGTTGCGGCAGCATCGTCTATCCTTGTTGCCATTCCGAACCTGCTTCAGCCCCCGAGGAATCCGCTCTTAACCGTGCGGTGCAGGAGCAGTCGCTGCCCGTGTCCTCCGCGATCCTCGGCGGTCAAAGGCCTTGAGAATCGCCCGCTTCGACGCGCCAACTCATCGCGCTCCGGATAGTAGCTCCGTTCGACAGTCATCATTAGATGGGCACGAAGGCGGGCGAGGAAAACTGTGAAGCCAAGACCTTCGTGAACCTTTATGGTTCAGCGGTCTTTTCTGACCCCGCGAGACCGGCCCACCCCCAGCCTCTGGCTGCGGTTTTCAGCCTTTCCCGCCGATGGTATGATGAGTCAGGCGTCGGCTCCGCCGATGCCTCTTCACGCACTCCTCAGTAGCTCAATGGCAGAGCATCCGGCTGTTAACCGGAGGGTTGTAGGTTCGAGTCCTACCTGAGGAGCCATCTTTTCAAGCACTTCCTTGGACGGACTTCCGGATAATCGCGACGTTTCTCCGAATCAACGGTTCCAAACGGTTCCAAAATCTGGAGTGCATGCAGTGTTTATGCGGGTCCAGCCGGTGGAGCCAGCGGCCCCCAGGACCCAACGCAGCGGCCGGCATTCCAAATCAAATTTGGCAGCTTGCAGTCCACGTGCTTCATTGCAGCATAGCTACGGTCTGCTGCTCGTGGCCGGAGCCGGGTGCCTTAATCCGGATCCTGCAGTCTTCTAGAGCTGAAACCCCACCGACCACCTGCGGGCGTTGGTCGGCGGGAATCCCAGCCACTGCTTACGATCTGCCTGTCGTGGCGACCTAATTGGATTCGTTAGCTTCCGCCACGCGGGCCTGATGGCTTGCGTCGGAAACAGCCTTCATGAACTCGGTCGCCACTTCCGGAGTTGCCGTCTTGCCCGATAACACGGCGCGAAACGGGACCTTCTTGTGATAGATGGCGCGGGTTGAGTCGTCATCCTGCTGCACAACTGCACCTTCAAGCGTAAGCCCGGCAAATACGCCTCGGGCACGCGAGTAGGTCAACATTTCGGTGTTCATCTTCCAGTCAGTCCCGGCGGACGCGTGCCGGCCAACCGGACCAGCTGCCGCGGAACCTTCGCCGCTGATCTTGAACTTGCTGGAGAGCAGGTGCTGCAGGCCCTGATCGTTCATGACCAGCATTACAACGTCCACGCCCTCGACTCCAATTTGCAGACCCCAGCTCCCGCCGTTGACTGAAACGAACGCCGGCGCGCTCCATCCCACGGGCGTGCGGCAGGTCGCGACGCCGCGTCCGTGCTTCGCGCCGAAGATGAAGCCGCCTTTAATAAGGTGGGGAACTACGATCATGCATTTGGCGCTGTCGAGAACTTCTTCGGGGATACCGTTGTCGGGAGTCGCCATCAGCGCGTTCAGAACTTCGGTCGAAAGTTTAAGGCGGCCGACCGCATCCTCGCGTGCCGACGCGCCCCAGGCGTTGACGCTGAGGAGAAATAGACCACTGGCCAAAAACATCGTGAGCAGTTTCTTCATAGTGATTCCTTTGTGATAGCTGTCGAGCTAAGAGGGAACAACTTCAGATAGGCTGACTTAGTTCAGAAGACCTGAAAGAGAAGGCAGACGCTCTTCTCACTGCTAATTATCTCCGATAAGGCGAAGCAGAAGCTGAGCAACATTGCTCACTGCCGTGTAGCGGAACTAAATGACATTTCTGTCCACGAGGACTGGCTGAAATTGAAGGCGGGGAATGTGAGCAATCCGGAACAGAGTTGCCGACCCTAGCCTGTCATTCTGAAGAACGACACGAGGGGGACATCCTTGAGGCGCCGACTTCATCGTTGGGTGGCTCGATCTCGAGAATACTTTGCCTCGGTCGTGCAATTGCTCAGAAGCCTGTTTAACAGGAGGGGAACGCACGGCGGGGACACCAATTATCTAGTCGTGTGTCCCTGGTGCGGGCTTATTACCTCTAAGCATAAGAAGCTGTGCCTGGAGTGCGGAAAGTCCTTGAAGTGCGCTTAGACGGCTGTTTCGCGGCGAAACCTTTGGGCCGCAGCGCGGCACTCCTGCAGCGTATAGCGACGCACGATTTTGTCGGAGCGGTCCACCTCGGTTACCTCGCCGCCTTGCTGGGCTCTTTCCAGAGCTGCTGCTGCCTCTTCGAGACTCGGGTAGCTACCGCCATCCACCGGCTGGCCATTTTTATATATCTGAAAGAACATTGAGCCCTCCGGCCCCGGCTATTGAGCGCGGCCTACTTTGGAGTGGAACAACGAACGCCAGCCATGACTCGTGGCCGCCCACAAGTTTCGCATGGCAGCATGTCCAAAGCTTTCGGGAGGGGCAGCTTTGGCCGCGGACTGGTCTCGGGCACGGTGTGTTTTCAAAGAGGGCTGTCCAGTAATGAGCACGCACTTTTCTTTTGGCTTGGCCGTACATACCGGGCAACGTACAGACAAGATTTGCTTCAGCGATTGAGGTTTCATAGTGCGCCGCGACTGCCCAGCCCAGCGGTGAACGGCGTCTGCCGCGGCAGGTGCAGGTCCACAACGTGCTGATTCATTGCCGCCGCCGCTTGGGTGCGGAGGTTGCCGTTAACGCTGTCGAACTCCAGAGTGTTGACGGTGTGCTTGCAGGCAATACATTTGAACGCAATCCCGCCGTTCATTCGTTTTGTTGTGTAATATCGCACCGACTCATTGTAGTCCTGCTTTCGAGTGCGGCTCCCGGGCAATAGATGCTGGCCTTTCGCGCACGCATCCACGGCCCAGGGCTTGCCGCCACATCCTCCTGACGACGCCGTTGTACCCGGCCTCGGTGCCGATGGAATGCGGGTCAAGCCACTCGAAGTGCG
Source organism: Terriglobales bacterium (assembly GCA_035517775.1). Lineage (GTDB taxonomy): Bacteria > Acidobacteriota > Terriglobia > Terriglobales > Acidobacteriaceae > DATIYF01. Next base: position 62,478 of record DATIYF010000020.1, on the reverse strand, counting down.
CGCAAGGAGGCGCGCGCTTCGCCACCGCTGATGTCGGGCACGATGACGAGCTCCAACACCTTGACATTCGAGAGCTCCACCGAGTGTTCTTCAGCTTCCCGAACTGTATCGGGAGGGCTAAAGTTCCACTGCTGACGCACAATATCCCGGAAAGGCTGTTTGCCGTCCGGGGACCAACGCAGCACGAATTCTTGAGTGCGCTTGATATTGGTCTCCTCGAACACCAGCCCGATACGCCTGAGCGTCTGCGGAGTATCGAACACCACGCGTACCATCTGCGGTCCGGCGGTCGCCGCCCGCCACCCACGACTCTCGTCCAGAAGCAGTGCCGCTTCAACCGGATGGCTCTGGTCCTGCGATGTGACCTCCGCCAAGGCTGTGCTGCTTAAGTCCAGCCAAGTCTGCTGAAGAGGTGCCGGGGTTTCCAAAACATTGCCAATCAGGTTCTTACGCATTGTGGTTCTCCCTTCGGGTTCCTTGTATTGCTGGTTTGGATGCGGTAAGTCCGTTCTCTGCAGGTCTAAGACGGTGTCCACTGGCTCACCGTCTTAGCCGCTATTCGCCAACAGAGGCGGTCAGCAGTATCCAGCAAGCCATGCGTTTCCCCTGTCTGTCGCGGGCGGCGTGGTCTAACCCTATTTATCTGAAGCCGCCAGGCGCCGATCCCGGTGCGGTTCGCTACGTGGCAGACCCGTGCTTAACTCACACTTCTGGCCCGGTTTGGCGCCACAGGTAGGACAGGGAACCGTTAGGGCCTGTTCCTTCTTGGTTTTCATGACTGCATAATGCCGCATCGCTGAACAGCGAGATGGTCAATTGTGACCAGCACCGGCGTGTTTTTTTTAAGTTCGTGGAAAATGAGCAATCTTGACCATCGCGCCGGCTCCGCAAAGAGCACCATCAGGGAATAAAGGGAAAGCGGATGAAAGCGCGGCCAGGTATAACCGAGGACGACCGCCGTTCCGCGCCTCATTCATTTTATGGAGTCCTATATGTCTAGGTACTGGACTAGCGGCGGCCAATCTCCGGAGCCGCCTCTCTCATATCCAGGCGCAGCTCCTGATGCGGATCGTGCCAGAAAGCCGCCCCTGCCCGATTTGCCATACGCGCCCTACACGGAAGAGCCCGAGCAGCATGGGCCCCCTACGAGCGCCCTAAAAATATCTAGCTCAACATCAACACCGTCGTAAGAAGTGGAGAACGGTCTGCATGTCGAGACGTAAAATGCGGCCCGGGCCGAAAATTGTTCCCCAGACCAGCGAAATGGCGCGCGGCCAAAATACACCATCGGAGCAGCAACGGGACGACAACCAACGTGCGGACTTCGTCAGCCAGGCTGCGGAACGGGTCGTGGGCGAGACCCCGGAGAACCAGGACTGAGGCGGCCCGGCGTTTCCCGGCCACTTACGGCCGCACCACCATGAAATCCCTACGTTGGATTTTCGCTTTCGCTTTTGCCGGCTGCCATCACAGTCACACGAGCCGCGTATTCACCATTGAAAGAAGGACCTACCAAGTGTGCTTCGATTGTGGAAAGAGATTCGACTACTCGTGGGCGCTCATGCAGCCCATACGATCAGGCCCTGGCCACACCAGCGGGCGGGACGGCGTCCCCAGAGATGCGGAATCTACCACGATTGATCCAACGGTCGCCCAGGCATCGTAGTCTCAACTTATTTTCGATGTGAGCTATCTTGCTCAGACGGGAAAGCCGGTAGCTGTCATTCTTTATTCACCTGAGTGTGTAGAGGGAGCCGCGACGCCGATCGTAGCTCTCGCTAGTTCAGGTCGCTGCGGCAGCCTCCGGCCGAGCCAACCTCAAGCGGCCACATCCAGCCAATCGGCAGTCTTCATCCGTGCGCATGCCTGAAACCTCCGGCGGGCACGATTCGACCCTATAGCTTTCGGACACAAGAATACTGGCGCCTCCCCGCGATGGATGCGAGGCGGCAGCCCGCGCAACAAGAAAGGTCAGATCATGCCTTTGATTCAACTCCTGGAAGTTCTCGTGACGGTGGGTGTCCTGCTCTGGCTGATAAATCGCTTCATCCCGATGCAGAGGTCCATCAAGTCAATTCTGAATGGCGTCGTTGTCATCGCAGTGGTCCTGTGGATACTCAATGTTTTTGGGCTCTTCCACTCGCTTTCTCGGATCCACGTTGGGACCTGACTCTAGACTGACCGGCGGCATGAAGCAAACCGCCTGAGCGAAGACCAACAATTAGAAAGAGCAGACATCTGCCACAAGGAGATCCATTGAAAACGGAGCTGTTGTTAGCTGCAGTAATCGCCCTGAGCCTGAACGCCCTAGCCCAGACAAATTCTCAAACCACAGGGTCTGTTGAGCCCATGGATTACACGCCGACGTTCCACGTCATCGTGACCAGCCGGACGACACGCGCGATAAAGTATCAGCATCGCAGCGGAGCCACCAAGCTTGATTTTGCCGGTACAGAGCTGATGCCGCAGGCGCGCGGCCAGGCCAAGGTGGAGAGCAAGAGCGGTTACATCGAAATCGAAGTGGAATTTGCCAATCTGCAGAAGCCCACGACTTTCGGCAACGAATATCTTACCTACATCCTGTGGGCGATCTCTCCCGAAGGCCGGGCTGTAAACCTGGGTGAAGTGCTGGTGGGTGATAACCATCGCAGCAAGCTGGACGTTACCACGGATCTGCAGGCATTCGCTCTGGTGGTTACCGCGGAACCTTATTATGCAGTGCGCCAGCCCAGCAACGTAGTGGTGATCGAAAATGTCATCCGCGAGGACACCAAGGGAACGGTCGAGGCAGTCAACGCCAAGTATGACCTTCTCGAGCGCGGCGGGTACATTCCCACCGGCTATAAATTCGATCCGGTGATCCTGAATTCCGAGCTGCCATTGGAATTCTTCGAAGCGCGCAATGCGCTGCGCATCGCTCAGTCCGAGGGCGCGGCCAATTACGCTAGCGACAGCTATCAGCATGCAGTTCGCCTAATGGACCAGGCGGACGGCTACGCCACGCGAAAGCACCTCGATAAGAAAGCTTTGATCGGAGTCGCGCGCGAGGCAGTGCAGACCGCGGAAGACGCTCGCGCCATCACCGTTAAGAGAATTGCCCAGGAGCGCCAGGAAAACGAACGCCGCGCGGCGGCCTTTGCCCAGGCGCGAACCCAGGCGGAAGCGGACGCTGCCACGCGGCAAAAGGAACAGGCGCAAGCTGATCAGGCGCGAGCGGAGTCTGCTAAAGCCCAGGCAGAGTCGGACACAGCCAGGGCACAAGCCGCCAGGGCCCAGGCAGAACTGGCAACCGCCAGCGCCCAGTCCGAAGCTGCTCAGGCCCAGTCGGATTCCGACAGAGCCAAAGCAGACCTGGCTGACAGTCAGGCCGCTTCAGCAACAGCTTTGGCCGCTGCTCGCTCGGATACGGAGCAAGCACGACTGGCCGCACAGGAGGCCCAGTTGGCCTCGCAGCAAGCGGAAGCCGATAAAGCGGCCATGCGCACGCGGTTGTCGGAGCAGTTGAATTCAATCCTTCAGACTCGCGACAGCGCGCGTGGCCTCATCGTCAGCATGTCCGATGTTTTGTTTGACACCGGCGAATACTCGTTGAAGTCCGGCGCGCGGGAAAAACTGGCGAAAGTCGCCGGAATTCTCGTCGCGTACCCAGGACTCAATATTGAAGTCGGCGGCTACACAGACAATGTGGGCAGCGATGCGATGAATCAGACATTGTCTGAGAATCGCGCCGGCTCGGTCCGCGATTATCTGGTGAATCAGGGAGTCGCAACCGCGTCCATTACGTCGAAGGGGTTCGGCGAAGGCCAGCCAGTAGCTACCAACGACACCGCCTCCGGTCGCCAGCAAAACCGAAGAGTGGAGCTTGTCGTATCTGGCGAAGCCATTGGAAGCCCGGTCACCACAGGAAGCTTGCGCTAAGCAAGCTTGCATCATCCAGCAGGAATGGAGCACCCATGAAAGCACTCAGATTCACCAGTACCGCCATCCTGTCCTTGCTTCTCGGAGTCGCTGCTCCTGCTTACGCGCAGGAGCAGAACGAGGGGCGGGACCATCACGAACAAAAACAGAGTGAGCACCAGCAAGTCAAGCCCGAAGCGGGACGTGCCCAGCAACAGCACGGTAACCAGAACCAGGCTCACACCCAGCAGCAACCACAGGTCCACAACGAGCAGAACCAGCAGCACGCCCAGCAGCAACAAAACCAAAACAAAGAGAACGAGCGGCATGCCCAGCAGCAACAACAGGCCCAGAATAAGCAGAAGCAGAACCGGCACCACGCTCAGCAGCAAGCCAAACAGCAACGCAGCAATCAACCCCAGCGTACCCAGGAACAGCGGCATGTCGAACAGGCCGCCTGGCAGCAGCATCGGTCAGGAAACTGGCAATCCGATCACCGTACCTGGCAACAGCGTGGAGGCTACCATGGCTACCGCGTGCCGGATGACCGGTACCGAGGGTATTTCGGGCCAAGTCATGGGTTCCGCATCGTGGGTCTGCCCTTCATGGTCGTAGATGGATACCCGCGTTTCCAGTACCAGGGTTATTGGATCAGCGCGGTCGACCCCTGGCCGGAGTATTGGGGCAATAACTGGTACGACAACGATGACGTTTATATCACCTACGTAGACAGCGGCTATTACCTGTACAACCGCAGGTATCCCCAACAGGGGCTTGCGATCAACATCTCATTCTAGGGAATCTGAAACCCAGGGCGTGCAGCGCTGCAAAGCGCTGCATCGTCCCGAGATACCAGCGAGGAACACTACATGCTTGGAACTATATTGATTATCGTCCTAGTCTTGGCCCTTGTTGGCGCCCTGCCCAGATGGTCGCATAGCAAGGAGTGGGGCTATGTTCCCACCGGGGGCGTGGGAATGGTCCTCATAATCGTCGTCATTCTGCTTCTGATGGGTCGAATTTGACCTTGATGATCATAGTGGCCATGGATCATTTGGCATCAGCAGAGTCCTATTGAGCAATTTTGAACAGAATGACAGATCGCGACCTGTGAGCATAAGCGCGATGGGCACTACTCGCTCCATTCTCTGCATACACCGTGATCCAGAAGAGCTGCGTGTGTTGGAACAAGGGGGCTACGAACTGGTTAGCGCAACCAACGTGTCCGACGGTCTGCGGCTCTTCATGGCGCGAGCAGTAGATGCAATTGTGCTCGACTACCACTTGGGACTACTAGACGGTGGGGCCGTCGCGTCCGTGGTGAAACAGGTCAAACCTCAGGTCCCCATTGTGATGTTCGCTGAGAAACTGGACGTGCCGGTTGATGCGTTAGTGTCTGTGGATGCGATCGTGACTAGACGCGAGAGCCCCGACACCCTGCTGGCAACCCTGTCCTCCTTGCTGGTGGCTATCGTTAGACCGCAACAAGAAGAGCCGGAGCAGCGCCAGACAGAGGCTGCCCAACTGACGGCAGGTGAGAAAGCCGCCCCCTTTTCCCCAAAGCAGTGGCGAGACATCCGAAATGGAACGATCCAATTTGGACCGGTGACGAGGGGTCCTCACTAGCGAAGAAGGCACTCCTCCAAACTCAACCACAGAACCGCTATGTTCAAGCGACAAACGGTGAAAGAACTCTTTGATCTCAGAGCCAAACGGAGAATTCCAGATGAAAGCATGTTTAGAGAGCGCCCAGCGATCAAAGATGGACCCTATAACCTTCGGCCCGAGACTGACGGTAACCGACCGGCGCCCTATGTGGCTGCAGAAGCAACATCCAAATGCCCACGCCCAGAAGCTCCAGCTCTGGGCATGTGGTGCCCCGGCGAGATCCTGACGGCAAGATAGAAATCGGTCAGTCGTGCAGCACTACACTGAGCAGTGAACTGTGCACTTGCAGGCCGCCGCCATCGTAGTCAACAAAACCCAATTTTCTGAAGCGGTTCATAAAAAAGCTGACCCGCGAGCGGGTAGTGCCCACCATTTCCGCCAGGGTTTCCTGACTGATCTTCGGGACAACCACTTCCGGCACGCCTTCCTTTCCGAAGTGAGCGAGCAGAAGCAAGATCCGAGCCAGGCGCTTCTCGCTGGAATTGAACAACTGGTCTACCAGGTCCTCTTCGTAGCGGACGTTTCGGGCCAGCAGATACGACACAAACAGCTCCGAAAACGACTGCTCCCGGCGAAGCGCTTGCACCATGGATTTCTTGTCAATTCGCAACACTGTACAATCGCTCGCTGCCGTGGCCGAACCCATGCGGAGGGTCTGCCCGGCCAGCGAACCTTCGCCAAAGAACGAGCCCTCAGTCAGAATGGCGATGGTTGCTTCCTTGCCTGTTTTGGATACCACCGTGAGCTTGATCCGGCCCTTCTGCAGGTAGAAAACCGCATCTGCCGGGTCCCCCTGCGTGAAAACCAACTGTTTTCTTGAAAGGGGCAGGATCTTCCTGCCCTCGCCGATGCTGGCGAGAAATGCCTGAGGATCAAAGTCGCGTCTCTTCCCGGCTGGGGCCATTGGGTGAATTTTACCCCCAAAAGGCGAATCGCCGCAGGTGGTCAATTTTGCTCAGACTTCGACGGACGAGAGCTGTCACAATCATTGCGGGTCGACGTGGTTTTTCTCGACTAGCTATGCCACTTATCAGCTCGACAATTTCTCTCGAAGGACAAGCGCCGAAGGGCTGGCGCAGGCTGTGGCAGCAAGCTCAGCGCGAGCGGAACTCCGGGAGCGTGGACGCCATCCTCAAAAAGATGAAGCGCCTGCTGTCGGAGCACGAGCGCAAAGCGATCGGTGTGGCTGGGAAGGGATCATCAGCGGCGTTGCATTAACCGCCACATTTCTTTGGTAAGTTTGACAAGGCTATTCAGAGCGAATAGGCTTGATCATGAGCGAGTAACTTCCTATCACTCTTTCAGATTCTCTGAAAACTAAGTCAGCCCATCTGAAGCTCCCCTTCTTAGAGCATCCCGCCGGGAGTTGACTATGTTCGCTCGCAATGTCGCACTACGTCTGAAGCCACGCAGCCTGAACGACTTCAGGCAAATTGTTGAGACCCAGATCATACCCCTGTTGCGGGAGCAGCCAGGGTTTAAGGACGTTATCACCTTCGCCATGACCGGCGGCATTGACGTCGTAGCTATCAGTTTGTGGGAGACCAGGGAAGAGGCAGAGGTTTACCAGACCGCGGCCTATCCGCTAGTGATGAAGAGCCTGGAAGCGCTGCTCGACGGTAGTCCCAAGTTGCGAGTCGCGGACATCGTGAACTCCACTTTTCATGAGGGTGTGGATGGCATGGCCGCGTAAACAGCTTTCGACAGTTCGGTCCCACACCACGGCAGTACATCGGGGGGATGAAAACATGGCAGCATCGGTACAGGTCGGAACCATTCTCATCGACGATCGGCCTCTTATATTGCGGGCGCTTGATCTGGAGAGCGAGCCCTATTCAGGAACGTGGGGCGTGCTTCAGACGCTCAATGGCTCTACTTTGGAGAAGAAAATCAAGGGATCGGGATGGAACTGCTTTTTCATGGCGGCGGAAGTAAAGGCCACAGTACTGGGGACGCTTGCAGACAGCAACATTCGCCGGGCCTTGAAACAGATTTTTCTCAAAGCGCAGAAGCCTGACTTCAACTGCCTGGAAGTCACGAATATCAGAGCCCATCGCTTTCTGGGCGTGCCTTACATAACCGTCTTTGCGCATTCCCGCCATATCCAGCAAGGCAGTCTGCTGGAGTTTGCCGGGGCCTACGGAAGCACCACTAACACTTTGGCGTAAATTCAAATCGAGGAAACTATGAAGAACTTATACGTTGGAAATTTGCCGCAGAGCGCCACCGAACCACAACTTCGCACGTTGTTCGAAGCGCATGGAACGGTGGAGCGCGTCAACATCATTACCGATAAAGAGACCGGGCGTTCCAAGGGTTTTGCGTTCATCGAAATGACGGACGCAAGCGAGGCGAACAAAGCATGTGCAGCTCTGAGCGGCAGCGATCTGGAAGGTCGGGCGTTGCGTGTCAACGAAGCCAAGGCAAGACCGAATTAGCCACGCACTTTGACTGTCGTGAAATGAGGATCTGATGCTTACAACTATTATGAAGTACATTGCCATCGCGGTGTTGCTGGTGGGCGCGTTCTGGCGCATGCCGGGAGACTTGCGGGGATATTCAGGATTCATTATTTCCGCCGCGGCCGTGTTCGTTCTGGTGCAGGCATTCATTCTCCGCAAATACGTTTGGGGGATGGCTTTCATTGCGGTGGTGTGCCTTTTCAATCCCCTCCAGCCCGTGGGATTTTCTTTTCCAACCTTGGTAGTGCTGGAAGTGATGTCGGCGGTTCTGTTCGCGTTTTCGCTGCCATTGCTACGGACAAGACCCAGAATGACCATTGCGTCCATCACCGAAGCCAACCCTAAAACCGAGTCACTATGACTCTGCGACCCAACCAGGGCCTCGACGCCATGCTGGAATCGGCGGTCGTGGTGGCATGGATTGATCTGCTCCCGAAGGGGAAGTCTGGCTCGGCTCACGTCGAGTACAGGCTCTCAGCCGGCTTGCTGGCGAACCTACGGGTGTGGATCTCCAAGACGAGGGGCCACTGGATGCTGGTTTGCGAATACCCTGGCCCACGAGCATGCGCTGGGGACTCCACTCTGCTTTTCAGCAATGGCTACCGGTCGGATGTGCTGACTCAAATCCTGCAATTCGTGGTGAAACACCAAACTGCTTTTGCTCATGCCCCAGAACTCGGCCGCGACAGTCTGGTTCAGGTCCAGGCACCGAACGAGCAAGAAGAAGAACACGCCCTCCAGTTGATAAATGCGGCCCTGGCTCCCGAAGCGCTGTGCAAGCCGATGGCGCTGGTTGCTGCGCATTAAGGCAAACAAACCCAAGCCAGGAAGGTAATTTGCCTATCCAAACGAAATCTTCATTGCCGAGCCGGATTGCGGTGATTGGGAATTATCTTCCCCGCCAGTGTGGAATCGCGACCTTTACTACTGACTTGTGCGAGGCGCTTTCCGCGGAATACGGGACAGCACGGCTGATGGCAGTGCCCGTCAACGATACGGAGCCGGGATACGAATATCCCGACCGGGTGCGCTGGACGCTAGCACAAGATGATTTGCAGTCGTATGAGGCAGCAGCTGAGTTTCTGAACTTCAACAACATCGACATGGTCTCTCTGCAGCACGAGTATGGTATTTTCGGAGGACCCGCCGGCAGCCACGTCCTGAGCCTGCTGCGTTCCTTGAAAATGCCGGTGGCTACAACTCTGCACACCGTGCTGCGTGAGCCGAATCCCGACCAACGAGCCGTGATGGAGCAGATCGCGGCGCTGTCGGATCGCCTTATCGTCATGAGCCAGCTCTCATCCCAGTTTCTGCAGGAAATCTATAAAGTACCCGGAGCGAAGATAGACTTGGTTCCTCATGGCGTTCCCGACCTGCCATTCTTGGATCCGAATTTCTGCAAAGACCGCTTTGGAGTGGAAGGAAAAGCGGTATTACTGACGTTCGGCTTGCTCTCGCCGAACAAGGGAATCGAAAACGTCATTCAAGCTCTACCCAGGATCCTGGCGGAACACAAGAACGTCGTGTACATAGTTGCGGGCGCTACTCATCCCCACATTCTTCGCCGCGAGGGGGACGGTTATCGCACCTATCTACAAACCCTGGCGAAGGATCTGGGAGTGGAATCGCAGGTAATCTTCCACAATCGTTTTGTCAGCCCGGAAGAAATGGTGGAATTCATCGGCGTGGCGGATATCTATATCACTCCCTACCGAAACGAGGCACAAGTGGTATCCGGGACGCTGGCATACGCGGTTGGCGCCGGCAAGGCAATCATCTCGACTCCGTATTGGCACGCGATCGAATTGCTGGACGACCGGCGAGGCGCCCTGGTGCCGTTTGCTAGTCCTGATGCCATTGCGCTGAAGGCGCTCGAACTACTGAATACTCCTGCGATTCGGCACGCCATGCGTAAACGCGCCTATCTACATGCACGCGCGATGATCTGGAAAAAAGCAGCACAAGGCTACATGGCGAGCTTTGAGCGGGCCCGCGCCGACCGCTCCCGGACTCCGCGGATTGAGATTTCGGGGCAAAACCCAGCCATGTCGCTGGACCCGTTGCCCGTGCTGCGATTGGATCACCTCAAGCGGCTAACCGACAGCACCGGAATCCTGCAGCACGCTATTTTTACTGTCCCCAATTATGGCGAGGGATATACCACGGACGACAACGCTCGCGCGCTCGTCCTGTCGGTCCAGTTGGAAAAACTTGGCCTGAGCAGGCCATCAGAAACAAGGAACCTGGCGTTCCGATATCTGGCCTTCCTGGAGCACGCCTTCAATCCTAAGCTTGGCCGGTTCAGGAATTTTCTTCACTACGATCGCCGGTGGACGGAAAAGATAGGCTCGGAAGATAGTCACGGACGCGCGCTCTGGGCGTTGGGATCGGTCCTGGGACGCTCCACACGCCGCGGCCTGAGGGGCGCCGCCGGACGTCTGTTCGAGTTCGGCCTGCCGGTGGTCGTCACCTTCACCAGCCCGAGAGCATGGGCATTCACTATATTAGGAATTCAAGAGTACCTGACCTCATTCCCGGGAGACCTGGATGCACAGAAGCTTAGGTCAGTGTTAGCTAAGCGATTGCTGGCGATGTATGAAGCAGTCAAAAAACCGTCCTGGAACTGGTTCGAAGATCTGGTGGCTTACTCAAACGCAAGACTGCCGCAGGCTCTCCTGCTTGCCGGTGCAAGCATCCCGGATGAACGGATGATCTCAGCCGGCCTTGAGTCCCTGGACTGGCTCATGAGCGTTCAGCTCTGCGGAACCGACGGCCATTTTGCACCCATCGGGTCGCAAGGCTTTTATCCGCGGGGTGGGGCAAAGGCACGCTTCGATCAACAGCCGGTCGAGGCCGCCGGGGCAATCTCCGCCTGCCTTGAGGCTTATCGCATTACGGGCGAAGCTCGTTGGCGCGGCGAGGCGTGGACAGGCTTTCACTGGTTCCTGGGGGAGAACGATCTTCAACTTCCTCTCTACGATTCTGCATCCGGCGGTTGCCGAGACGGATTGCATCCTGACCGGCTCAACCAGAACCAGGGGGCGGAATCAACGCTGTCATTCCTGACCGCTCTGGTCGAGATGCGCCAGCTGGAAAAGACGGAGTCAATGGAACCCACACTAAAGATTCATGCGCTGGAAAGCAGCGCGCACAATCGTGAAATCCGGGCAGGCATTTCGAAATAATTATGAGCGTTCCCAGCAATCGGTGCGATTCCCTTCTCCGCCGCCATCCCTCAAACCCTATTCTGACGGCCAAGGACTGGCCGTATTCCGTGAACAGTGTTTTCAATGCAGGGGCCACGCGTCTGCCGGACGGCACAACCTTGCTGCTCTGCCGGGTAGAAGACCGTAGAGGCCTGTCCCATCTCTGCGCGGCACGGTCGCGCAACGGGGTGGACGGCTGGCAGATTGACAAACAACCAACCCTGATGCCCGATCCAGCCAATTACCCCGAGGAATTATGGGGCATTGAGGACCCACGCATCACGTTTGTGCCCGAACTTCAGCAATATATCGTGACCTACACGTCGTACTCGAGGGGCGGCCCGGGTGTTTCTTTGGCCTTGACCAAAGACTTCCACAGCTTCGAGAGATACGGCGTCATCATGCCTCCCGACGACAAAGATACCGCCCTTTTCCCACGCCGGATCAATGGATTCTGGGCTCTGATTCACCGTCCCATGACGCCGTTGGGTTCCCATATCTGGATTTCTTACTCTCCCGATCTGCGCCATTGGGGCCGGCACCGGCTGATGCTGGAGGCGCGCCGCGGCGCCTGGTGGGACGCTAACAAGATTGGCCTGTCGCCGCCGTTGATCGAGACTTCTCGCGGTTGGCTCATGATCTACCACGGAGTAAGGCAAACCGCCTCCGGCGCCATTTATCGTTTGGGATTGGCTCTTTTTGACCCAGAAAACCCCGAAAGCTGCTTGTTGCGAGGTGAGTCGTGGATCTTCGGGCCCGAGCTCGACTACGAACGCGGTGGCGACGTGGGCGGCGCTGTGTTTCCCTGCGGCTATACCCTGGACGCGGACGGCGATGGCCTCAATCTTTATTACGGCGCCGCCGATTCCTGTCTCGCGCTGGCTCAAGGCAGCGTCAAGTCGCTGCTCGAATGGCTGGATGTCTTCGGCTCGTGTGATCGCAGAGGTGAGGCTTAGTTCACAAGTCCAGTTCAGTAGTGAAGTTGGTCATTCCTCCCGACGGCCAGCAGGGTATCGCAACCCTCCTCCGATCCTGCACGATGGGTTTTGGCGCAGTGAAGGGAGGAGTCGGCTTCTCGGAATGAATCTGTTCCCCCCTAAAGAATCGTCGCGCGCGTACGGCCATAGCATGCCAGGCGGACGGTTCCCCGCGACCGAACTTGGAACCGTTTTTGGAACCGTTTATCGCCGAAAGTGCTCCAAAACCGTCGGAGCGCTCCATCTAAGTCGTTGAAAACACATCTACGCCACCTGGTGAAGTGCGGCTGTTAACCGGAGGGTTGTAGGTTCGAGTCCTACCTGAGGAGCCATCTTTTCAATAGGTTAGACGCTCTTCCGTGCCGTTTCCGTGCCGTTACACCGTCTGCAGCGCCAAACGCACGATTTGCCGTGTGCTTCGCGCATGTCCTCGGTTGCCGCATCCCCATAGCAGTTGACTTTGTGAACAAGAGACGTTGGTCTTCGAAAACGCGTGCGCGTTACGCCCCGGCCGGTTGGAGCAGGTGAGCAACCGAGCGGATACCGATTGCAATTTGTCTGGAGGCACCACAACAGTGCGGGATGGTCCCGGGTTCATAACGGATCAATGCTCCGAGCTTCTACCTCGGAAATGAGAATTCAAATCTCTCTGTCGCTTCCAATGTGGGGATGTGGTCCAACGGATAAGGGCGCAAAGGCTACGAACTGGGTTTACGAAATATGAGATCAGAGTTCAATTCTCTGCATCTCTGCCAGATTTAGTTGGCTCGCGTGGTCTAAGGCATGATGACGCTTCGGTCCTAACCTTGTTTGCCAGATCAGGAGATCCGGGTTGGATTCCCGGCGGGAGTTCCAAGGGGTGGGTAGTGTAACCGAACAACACGGTAGCCTCCGAAGCTGCAGATCCCGTCTGACTCCCGGCCCGCCAAGCAGTCGCGAAGTCTCACTTGGAAGCCTTACAGGGGTCCTCTCTTTCTAGTGTAAGAGGCGTTCAAGTTTTACCATCGGCCTTAACTAGAGCTTCGCGAACTCCGCTTGGGCTTTCTTCAGGACCGGAATGTCGGAGTCCGCATCTTGCCACAGCCTGAGGAAGTGTTGGTATGCGGCCTTTGCTTTCACAGTGTCCCCGAGCATGGCATAGGCTCGACCCAGTTGCAGATGTGCCAGTGCGCCGATCGGATCTCCGATCACGATCCCGCGGTGATCAAGAATGTTCTGGAATTCCGCAGCGGCTTTCGCGCCCTGGTGTGCGCTTAGATAGGCTTCTCCTCTCACGTAGACTGGATAGAGGGCCCCGAAGAACCCGTGGATGCTGCTTTCTGGTGCTCCCAATTCATAGGGAGCGGCGATTTGTAGGAGTGCGACGGCCTTGGCAGGCTCGCCCTGATTGATCGCCAGAAGCGCGCGAAGCGTTGGGATGTAGTTGAGTCTGACAGATGTATCTTCAGGGAATCGCTTTTGCAGATCGTTCAGTAGTGTCCGGGACTGCGCGGAATCGCCCGACAGCGCCAGTGCAAAAGAAGCGCCGTACTCCACCTCCCGGTCGCTGGAGAGATCGAGTGATGCAACCGCATTCCGCCTTGCCGCCGACGAATTTCCCAACAATGCCTCCTGCACAGCCTTTCCTGCTTCCCAAAGAGCGGATGTCTCGCTTTGACCGGCTTGGAGCGACAGTTGCGAGGCGCGCTCTGACATTTTTCCAGCCTCTCGCAAATGACCGGAGTACGCCAACACGAAAGACTCCTGGTTGGCGAGCTCGGCGATTCCCGGCCCCTGTGCCGCTATTCGTTTCATTTCCTCGGTATCGTCCTTCAAGAAGGCGATGCGATACCGGTGCAGCAAGAACCAGGGAATTTCCAGTTTGCGCGCAGAGGCCTGCTGAAGGGTCTTGTCGGCTTCTTCCACTTTGCCGAGGGATTCGTAGCTATAGGCAAGAATGTCATATCCGATGGTAAAGTCGGGATCGATCTCGATAACTTTCTGCGATTCCTGGACCGCCCCTTCGTACTCGCCTGTAACCTGATAGATGAGACCCGACAGTAGTGCATGAGGCAGCATTTCGCGAGGGTAAGTTTGTGCCCACAACTTACAGGTTTGTGCCGCCTTTTCTACATTTCCAGTTACCTGTGTATCGTAGGATGCAGTGATGAAGAACCTCTCTGGTTCACTGACGTGATCCCGCAATTGGTATGCTCTGCCGGTGTTCTCCGCCGAGAGGGCAGATTCCCCCGTGTCACCATACATGCGGCCCAGGTACGCGTACGCCATTGCAAATTTGCGGTCTATCTCGGTGGCGCGCTTGAATAGCGGCAGAGCGGGGGCGGAACCAGCTGAGGAGAGAAGCTGCAAGCCCGTGCTATAGGCCTTCAAAGCTTCAAGAGAGGTTGTCGTAGCCTCGGCCAGGGGCGTGTTGTGCTTTTCAATCGTGGAGAGTGATTCGCCAACTCGCGCTCTGAACTTAGCGCCAATCTGACTTAGAGCGTTCAGGATATCTTCCTTCGTGGCCGCTTGCGCCTGCTCTTCATCGAGCATATCTCCGGTCGTGCAGTTCCTCGCCCGTAATCCCAATACATATTGAGTGCCAAGGGCGGTTATCGAGCCTTCCAGCACGGCAGCGCCTGACGTTCGCTCGCAAATCTCACGAGCAAGCTCAGGAGCGAGCCGTGCGTCGGCCGGTTGGTTCATCATCCGCAGCGTCCGCTGGATGCGATCGTCCGAGATGAGACTGAGGTAGGGCGATTGCTCCAGTTGCACTTCCAGGCCTTGCCGAAGCATCCCGTCAAATATGGGATCGCCGGTCGTGTTGGTGAAATCTGCGACCAAGACCGAATTTGTCCCACCCAAAGTAGTTGGCGGACGTTTGTGAAGAAAGAAAGCAGCGCCGAGGCCAGCGAACACCAAAACGGCAACAATTGGCAGTGCGCGCTTCCAGATCGCGTTGTCACGCGGACTCCCGGGAAGATCTCTCGCGGCTCCGGTTG
This sequence comes from Terriglobales bacterium, assembly GCA_035517775.1. Lineage (GTDB taxonomy): Bacteria > Acidobacteriota > Terriglobia > Terriglobales > Acidobacteriaceae > DATIYF01. Next base: position 47,287 of record DATIYF010000020.1, on the reverse strand, counting down.
ACTCATGGTCTATTTGTTTGATCATCGTCTGAGAGCGAGAGCGGCTTTCTATCACCACATCCTCGCCCTCTTCGGTCACCGTGCGCACTTGGGCCGCGAAGCGGTAGCCCCTCCCGGGGAGGGTCACAATATAGCGACGGTCCTCGGCTGTATCTCCGAGAGCTTTACGGAGCACGAAGATATTTTGGCTGAGGTTGGCTTCTTCGACGAAGGCGTCCGGCCAGACTGCTTTCAAAAGTTCATCCTTGGTGACCAATTCACGGCTATGGCGCACCAGGATTAAGAGGGTTTCAAACGCTTTAGGCGTGATGTACACCGTCTGGTCGCCGCGCAGCAGAACCTGCTTGTCAGGGTCAACTCGAAAAGGCCCGAACTCGTAAACAACTTTGGGTCCTGGCGACATGAGGATGTATGGCAAAAGTGCGGATCCCAAAAGGTGGCAGGGGGTGCCGAGGCCGCATCGCCACAGGAATCTATCACGAGCGCTTCCGCCCGACAACCGCACTCCCAGCCCAAAGCCACCCGCACGCTGCCCTGTGCCTCTTCCTAAGTTATTTCCTTTGTATGCATTAGGACGTTTGAGACTTTTTGAGAATTTCTGAGGACCTCTCCAAGGACATCCAGTTCCCGGTGAGAGCAGAATGCACTCGAGTTGAAGCGGTGCGAAGCACTGATGATCGAGACGAAGCGAGCCGTGGCCCTTAAAGCGACCAGGATCACCGTGGAAACGGAGACGATGCTGATCGTTCGGCGCGCCAAAGCAGTTCTGGCCTGGTGTCCTGGCTGTTGTGCGGAAGTTGATGTGATCACCCTCGACAACTCTCCGGAACTCGTTACCGCAGCGCAGATCTACGAATGGTTCGGTACAAGCAGGCTGCACTTTTGGCAGACACCTGAGGGACCAGTCGGGATTTGCGTCAACTCACTTCTTCAATTCTTCGCGCCCGAAATATACGGTTCCCACGTTTCAACGACGAGCCAATAGATCAATGAGGAGGAACAGTTATGACAGGAGATACATTGCGAACCAGATTTTATAGAGTCGCCCGCGTTGGACTAGTGCTCGGAGGTTTGGTGGGGGCAATCTGGGCTCAAGAACAACCAGCGACGAGACGCAAGCCGACTCAATACGTGGTCACCGACCTTGGCCCATTAGCGAACAATCCGTTTAGTCTGGCCGTGGGCATCAGCCAGAACGGTCTGGTAAATGGGGGCACCTCGGCCCCAGACGGCTCGTTCCATGCCACGCTCTGGTTCGGACGAGCAATCGTGGATCTGGCTACGCCTGGGCTCGGAGGGGCGAACAGTGAGGCGTTTGGCGTCAACGAAAGAGGCCACGCTTCTGGTCTAGCCGAGACATCCACTAGCGATCCGAATGGTGAGGACTTTTGTGGCTTCGGCACCCACGTCACATGCCTTCCTTTCCTGTGGCATAGCGGCGTGATGACTGCGCTCCCAACTCTGGGAGGGAACAACGGCGAGGCCGGCGAGATCAATAATCTTGGCGAAGTTGCCGGGAACGCGGAGAATAGCACGGTGGATTCCACCTGCCCGGTGGGAGGGCCGCAAGTGTTTGAGGAGAAGCCAGTCATCTGGGAAAACGGCCGTATCAAGAAGCTGGATACGGTTCGCGGCGATCCGGACGGCTGGGCCTTCGGGATCAATGACAACGGCGAGGCCGTCGGCGCGTCAGGCATTTGCTCAGCCCTCAACCCGGAGAGTGGAGTCTATATTTTGTCTCGTCACGCTTTGCTGTGGGACAAAGGCAAAGCTATTGATCTCGGCAATCTGGGGGGAACGGGAACATTCGGTCCGGGAAATATCGGTGGCGAAATCAACAACCAGGACCAGGTGGTCGGTACGTCAGACCTGAAAAGCGATACGAGCTATCACGCATTTCTGTGGACGAAGGAGAAAGGCATACGGGACCTCGGCACGCTTCCAGGGGATGTCAACAGCGCTGGTCTGGGGATTAATGGTGCGGGCGATATCGTCGGCGCGTCGTTCGATGCTGATGGTGATCCGCGGGCGTTCGTCCGGCTGAACGGCGTCCTGACCGATCTCAATACCCTCACTCCAGCCGATTCACCGTTGTACTTGTTGATTGCACATGGCATCAATTCCCGAGGGGAGGTCGTCGGTTTTGGCGTGGATGGCACAGGCGACGTTCACGCTTTCCTGGCCACGCCGAGGGAGAGGACCGGGGAAATAAGCGAGACGATCGAAAAGGCGAGACCAATTCTGACTGAAAATGTTCGCAAGCTGGTCCACTCGCGAATGGGTTTCGGCAGATTCCCGCATCACTAATCATGAGTCTAAATGGTTTGCCAGAAAATAGTACTGGTAAACGTTGCATAGTTCGAAAGAGCTTAGATTGGAAACGGCGGTCCAGAAGGAAGGCGAGCCCTGTCCTCTGGATCGCCAAGCTCCCGTGGAGAGATCTCAGACTGACCACACGACGAAGGCGAGCTCTGAGGTTGGCTTAAGGATGGGAGTTGCACGCTGTTCTTGAGGAGGGAACACGCCCCGGACAGCGATTTTCATATTTACATTTGTGTCGGCGGCCATGTCTCGTTCAGTTGCACAAAATGAGTCGAATTAGAAGATCACGATGGAGCAAGCTAAAGCCGCCGCATTGCAGAAGGAGCGCGAAACTGTCAAGAGTTCAGAGCTAGAAGAAGAGCGCGGGCGGTGGATCTACTCCTTCGATACCGAAGCCGCCGACGGAGTCACAAGGTCAGTGTAGATGCAAACACTGGCAAGGTGGTAGCGGACTCCAAAGAGGCTGCCGCCCAGGAAGCGAAAGAGGCCAGCCAGAAGCAAATGAAACGTCAGAACGACCAAGACAAACTCCGAACCCGCAATAGAGAATGAGTACTCGACCAGCGTAAGCTAACGTGGTGCGGGTTTTGATTATCGAGGACGAAAAGCGACTGGCGGAAAACATCGCGCGCAGCCTGCGCGAAAGCGCCGGTTACGCGGTCGATTGCGCCCACGACGGCCAAGAAGGCCTATACATGGCCGAGTCGAATCCGTACGACCTGGTAATGCTCGACCTGATGCTTCCCCGGATGGAGGGCTTGAGCGTTCTGGAGCGGATGAGGACCGCCTGTAATCCCTCCCCGGTATTGATACTTACGGCGCGGGACGACCGCGAATCAGTCATCGCGCTGTTGAATGCGGGGGCCGACGATTACGTCACCAAGCCGTTTGATCTCGGTGAACTTATCGCGCGGGCGAAGGCGCTCATCCGGCGCGGCAAAGGGCACAGCTCTGCGGTGCTGAAGGTGCGAGACGTCGAGATCGATACGGCCCGTCGCCGCGTCATGCGCAATGGAAAGACACTGGCTTTATCCGCGATGGAGTACCGGGTGCTGGAATATCTCGTCCACCGGCAAGATGCGATTGTCTCCAAGGCCGAGTTGTCGGAACATCTTTACGATTTCAACTGGGAACGCTTCAGCAACGTGATTGAGGTGTACATCTCCGGACTGCGACGCAAACTCGGTGATAAAGAGGGGGACTTGATCGAGACTCTACGCGGCCAGGGATACAGGTTATGCAGTTAAACATGAAGAGACGGTCCATCACACGCCGCCTGATCGTGTCAGTAGTGGTGACGCAGCTCATCCTGACTGCCGGAGTGGTTGCGCTCTCCACCTATCTCACGAAGTGGCAGCTGCGCAGCGCCTTCGACTCGGCCCTGCATGGAAGAGCCATGAGCGTCGCGGCACTGGTCCGCTTCAGCGAAGACGAACATCCGCATTTAATCTTTGACAGCGCCCAAGCTCCTCCATCGCTCGACCACGAACAGCAGGACATGTACGAGATATTTGGCAGCGACGGCAAGGTGATCGGGCGCTCACCGCAGTGGGCCGATCCGGTTGCGACGTCCCAGCCAGCGGGCCGGCCCTACTGGAATGCTCAGGTCGGGCACGAACGGTATCGCGTGATCCGGCTGGATACTCCGGTACTGGATTCTGAAGGTCCAGAGGTCACGGCCTCCGCAACCATCACGGTCTTATATGCCGCGTCCACGGATGAAATTCGGGAGCGGGTTTGGGAAGTTGCAATCCTGGCATCCATGGGCAGCCTGGTACTTCTCGGGCTGGCCACGGCAATCACGGTGTGGGCAGTGAGGAAGGGATTAGGCCCGCTGGCGGCGCTGGCGACCAGCGCCGGGGAGGTGACCGCGCGGGACTGGAAGCTGCACGCTCCCGAGGAGGCGCTTGCGACAATAGAACTCGCGCCACTCACCGCCGCTATGGACCGGATGCTCGCGACCCTGGAGCGCGCCTTCACCTCCCAGCGCGAGTTCGTGACCAATGCCGCGCATGAGCTGAAGACCCCGATCGCGGTGCTGAAATCCACTCTCCAACTGGCGCTGCAGAAGCCGCGAACGGCCGACCAGTACCGGAATGATTTGCAGAATGCCCTTGAGGATGCGGCCCGGCTGGAGAGCTTAACCCATTCGATGTTGCGCCTCGCCCGGGCTGAGCAACTCCGGCCCGGCCAGCGGCTCGATCTGCCCACCCTGGATTTGGCGGCAAGCTGTGAAACCAGCGCGGAACGATGGCGTCCGTTAGCAGAGGCAAAGTCGGTGCGCGTCCAACTGGAAACGGGGGGAACGCCGCAGATCAAGGGTGATCCTGACGACCTCGAAATCATTTGGAATAACCTGCTCGATAATGCGATCCGCTACAGCCCGCCTGGAGGCGAAGTTCGACTGACCATTTCTCGCGACAATGGCCAGGCACGGATCGAGGTGCGTGACCAGGGTCCCGGAATTCGCCAACAGGATCTGCAAAATATCTTCGGCCGTTTCCATCGTTCTGATGCTTCGCGCTCGCGCGAGACCGGAGGTTACGGCCTGGGACTCGCCATCGCAAAGGCCATGGTAGAGGCGTATGGAGGCACTATTGGAGCCGAAACGCTCCCAAGCCGCGGAACCGCCTTTTGCGTCAAGCTTCCTATTCTTCCCTGATTTCAGCTTTGCTTAAGCTTCCACCTGCCAAGCTTCGATTGTCAGACGGGTAAGAGTCTCGTGCTGCCCAAACCAGCTTTTCTTATCTGCGTTGTGACGATCCTGCTGTCGCCAGTGGGAGCGCAGACGAATACATCTGCCGGTTCGGCGCCACCTTCAGGTCCAGGGCCCCGGCTGACCCTTAATGACGCGATTCGCCTGGCAAAGTCGAACGCGCCGGACTTTCAAAGGGCGCTCGCTGAGGCCGGCGTCGCTCGCGAAGATCGCGTGCAGGCCAGGGCGGCGATGCTGCCTTCGCTCGCCTACACCACCGGAGCGATCTACACGAAACCCAACGGTACGGATACAGCAGCTTTCATTGCCGCCAACGGGCCACGCGAATACCTGAGCCAGGGGGCGGTGCATGAAACGCTGAGTCTGGCTTCAGCCGCCGACTACCGGCGGGCGCGGGCACTCGAGGCTCTGGCCCGCGCCCGGGCAGAAATTGCGGCGCGAGGGTTGATTTCGACGATTACCAGGGATTTCTACGATGTGATTATCACGCAGCAGAAATACGAGAACGCGCAGGCTGCAGCTGACGATGCGCGGAAATTCGTGGATCTCAGCAGAAAGCTGGAAAACGGCGGCGAGGTCGCGCATTCGGATGTGGTTAAGGCGCAGTTGCAGGCGAATGATCGCGAACGCGACGTTGAGGACGCGCGATTGGCAGCCGAGCAGGCGAAGCTGGGCCTTGCCGTGCTGATTTTTCCAACCTTCACTGCCGACTACGACCTTGTAAATGACCTAGGCGAGGTACCCACGCTTCCGGAGTTCACTCACATCCAGGATCTGGCCGCGCACAACAACCCGGAAATTGCGGCCGCCAATGCGGCGATGCAGGCAGCGCAGAACGAGGTATCCTCGGCTTTCGCCGGCCACCTGCCTTCGCTGTCATTCGACTACTTCTACGGCATCGACGCCAACCACTACGCGACCTATAGCGGGGACATCGACAATCTCGGTTACCAGGCAGTCGCCACCTTCAACCTGCCAATCTTTGACTGGGGAGCCACTCGCAGCAAGATAAAGCAGGCGCAACTGCGACGGGATGCCGCTCGCGTAGAACTGAGCGCTGCCCAGCGGGCAGCCCTCGCGAATCTGCGGCTTTTTTATAACCAGGCTAAAACCGCTCGAACTCAGATTGACCTGCTGAAACAGTCCGCAGACCTTGCCGCCGAAAGCCTTCGCCTCACCGTGCTCCGATATGAGGGCGGCGAGGCCACGGCACTCGAAGTCGTGGACGCGCAGAATGCTTCCTTGCTGGCGCAGAACAATTACGCTGAAGGAGCGGGACGGTACCGCGCCGCACTCGCCAATCTTCAAACCCTGACGGGGACTTTCTGACGATGCGAGCACGCTTGCACACCGTTGCCGTTGCTTCTATGGCGGCCCTTGTTCTCAGCGGTTGTTCCAAAGAACAGCCGGAAGCACAACCGGTGGTTGCGGTGCAGGTGGCCAGCGCAAAGAAGGTTTCACTACAGCAGGCCGTGACCGCGGAGGCCGTGCTGTTCCCAAAAAACGAAGCTGCCATCACGCCGAAGGTTATAGCGCCGGTGAGCAAGTTTTACGTCAATCGAGGCTCCCGTGTTCACAAGGGAGAGTTGCTCGCAATTCTTGAGAATCGCGATATCTCCGCCTCAGTGGCCGAGAGCAAGGGCGCGCTTGAGCAGGCGCAAGCCCAGTACGAAACCACCACCCAGGCGTCGGTGCCTGAAGACGTGAAAAAAGCCGAACTTGATGCGAAGGCAGCCAAAGAATCGCTCGACGCGCAGCAGAAACTCTATGACAGCCGCAGCAAGCTCTTTCAGCAAGGCGCCTTGCCGCGAAAGGAATTGGATGCGGCCGCTGTTGCACTGGCGCAGGCGCGCGCGCAAAGCGATGTTGCCCAGCAGCATTTGGCGTCGCTCCAGGCCGTCGGGAAACAGGCGGCCCTCAGATCTGCCGCCGGGCTGTTGACCTCTGCCGAAGGCAAATACAAAGGAGCACAAGCGCAACTCAGCTATTCCGAGATCCGCAGCCCCATGGATGGCGTGGTTACCGATCGTCCGGTATGGCCTGGCGAAACACCGCCCTCTGGAACACCGTTGCTGACCATCATGGATATCTCTTCGGTTGTGGCCAGGGCGCACATTCCGCAGGAACAGGCGGCGCTACTGAAGCCGGGAGATCTGGCGACGATCACAGCGGCGGATGTGACTCCTGTTCCCGGCAAGGTCATCATCGTGAGCCCCGCGCTCGATGCCGGCAGTACGACCGTCCAGGTCTGGGTCGAGGCTGACGGCAAATCGGGCGCGTTGCGTCCAGGTTCAACGGTCGAATTGAAGATCGTGGCGCGCACTATTGAGGGTGCCATCGCCATTCCTCAGCAGGCACTCTTGAAGTCACCCGAGGGGGCCACAGCCGTCATGGTGGTGGACAACCGGGGCAAAGCCCATAAGCGTGAGGTGATGACCGGAATCGAGGCCGGGGGCCTGATCCAAATCACAAAAGGATTGCAGCCGGGAGAAATCGTGGTCACAACTGGCGCTTATGGATTGCCCGATGGCACGCAAGTGCAGGCCGCCAGCGGGCGGCAAAACAAGAATGCGAGTTCACCCGGAACAACCGACTAGGCGATGAAAATCCTCAGCTTCCTGCATCGCCTGCGCAGTTCAGCACCCGCAGACGACCGCTACTGGTACACGCGATTCGCGAAGTCCGTGATCTTTGTCACATTGGCAATCGCGTTGGCCGGGGCCTATGTCGCCTTCCGCGTTCCCATCTCCGTGTTTCCCCAGACCGATTTTCCTCGTGTCGTTATTGGCGTGAGCAATGGCGTCATGCCGATTGACCAGATGATGGTGACCATCACTCGACCGATCGAGGAGTCTGTCAACAGCGTTCCGGGTATCGAGTCCGTGAAGTCCATCACCAGCCGCGGCGATGCCGAAATCGATCTTTTCTTCGACTGGCATGTGGATATGGTAGAAACGCTGCAACTGGTGGATGCGGCCCTCGGCCGCATCCGCTCGGAACTGCCGGCCTCTGCCGCGATCACCACCCACCGGCTGACGTTTGCGAGCTTCCCCATCCTCGGCTACAGCCTTACTTCGGATACGGCGCCGCAAACCCAACTTTGGGAGATGGCGACCTACGAGCTCAAACCGCGTCTCAATCGCTTAAATGGCGTTGCGGCGGTTGTGGTGCAGGGCGGAGAGGAGCCGGAGTTTCACATCACGCCCAGCCCCGCCAAACTGCTGGCCGCAAAGGTCACAGTCGGCGACTTGCTCGAGGCCGTGCGCCGGACCGATCTTATCGACTCGCCCGGCCTGCTCCCGCAAAATCACCAGCTTTACCTGACGCTCGTTACCGGCCAAGTACGCGATCCGGCTCAACTCAGCCAGATCGTGATCAAGACCACCGAGGGCGGCGCGCCGGTGCGGGTTGGGGATGTGGCGAAGGTCGAAACAGGCGTAAAGCCCCTATATACGGCGGTAACCGCAAATGGCAAGCCGGCGGTGCTGCTCAACATAAACCGCCAGCCCGACAGCAATACCGTGCAGGTCGCCGATGAAGTGCATACAGAAATCGCCGGCATCCGGCAGACACTTCCCCCTGGAATCCAGCTTCAGCCGTTTTACGACCAGTCGGAGATAGTCACCGAGTCCATCAAGAGCGTGCGGGACGCCATCCTCATCGGCATCGCTCTCGCCTCGCTCATCATGGTTCTTTTTCTGCGCGACTGGGGCACATCGTTCATCGCCGCGATGGTAATTCCGGTTACGGTGGTCGTCAGTTGCATTGCCATCAAGTTGCTCGGGCTCAGCTTCAATCTAATGACGCTCGGCGGGCTCGCCGCCGCTGTCGGGCTCGTGATTGACGATGCCATCGTGGTGGTTGAGAATATCGCGCTTCACCACCAAGCGGGCCAGAACCGGTTGCTTGCCATCCGCAGGGCACTGTCGGAAATTACGGCGCCTCTGCTTGGCTCGACGATCACCCCGATCGTGGTTTTCCTGCCGCTGATCGGCATCAGCGGAGTCACAGGACTGTTCTTCCGTGCCCTGGCGATCACCGTGTCCGTATCCTTGCTTGCGTCCCTAGGCCTGGCGTTGACCTGGACACCCACCCTCAGCCAGTACTTCATCAAGAAGCATGCCGAGTTCCAATCAGACGCTGCGTTGACCCCGGAAGAACTGGAAGCGGTCGAGGAACGATCGCTTTCTCCCCGTCTGCGCCGCATCCTTGACTTCTACGAAAAGACCTTGCGCTTTGCGTTCGGCCGGCCGAAGTGGGTCGGGCTTTTTGCGCTGGGCTTGGTGGTGGCCTCGTACTTCTGCTATCAGGCTCTGGGGACGGACTTGCTCCCGCCGATGGATGAGGGTGGATTCATTCTCGACTACTGGACGCCGCCGGGTACTTCGCTTGAAGAAACCAACCGAATGATCGGCCATATCGAGCAGATGATACGGAGCGTGCCCGAAGTCGAGGGCGCCTCCCGCCGAACCGGTCTCGAATTGGGGCTGGCGGCGGTGACCGAGGCGAACCGGGGAGATATTGCAGTCAAACTCAAACAGAAGCGCAGCCGCAGCACCGAGGAGGTCGTCGCCCAGTTGCGGGCCGAGATCGCCCACCAGGAACCCGGAGTCACGGTTGAATTCGTGGAAGTCCTCCAGGACATGATTGGTGACCTGTCGAACGAACCCGAAGACGTTTACATCAAGCTGTTTTCGAGCGATCCCGCCCTGTTAAATGACTGGGCGCCCAAGGTCGCCGACGCCATCCGCAAGGTCCAGGGTATCGTTGATCTGCGCAATGGAATTGAAAATACTATCAGCGGCCCCGCTACCGTTTTTCGCGTCGATCCCTTAATCGCCGCTCATGCCGGATTCACTCCCGAAGAAGTAGCTGTGGATGCGACTGCTATTCTCGAAGGCGATCCGGCATCAGTTCCAGTGATTGCCAACGACCGTGCCTACGCCATCCGAGTGCGGTTCCCCGCGGCGAACCGCAGTAGCTTAAGCAACATGGAGAACACCCTGCTGGCAAGCGGCAGTGGTCGCACGGCAACTCTGGGTTCGCTCGCCACGATCACCCAACTTCCCGGGCAAAATCAGATTCGCCGCGAAGACCTGCAGCGCGTGGTCTCCGTAACCGCTCGTCTCGAAGGGCGCGACCTTGGCAGCGCCATGGCGGAGGTGCAAAAGACCGTCACTGGCCTGAACCTTCCATCTTCCATTCGAATTGAATATGGCGGCAAATACCAGGAACAACGGCAATCCTTCCGCGACCTCCTGCTGGTCCTGGTAGTGGCGGTTGTGTTGGTTTTCACCGTGCTGTTATTCGAGTTTCGGACCTTTGCTGCGCCCGTATCCATTCTCTGTTCCGCGCTGCTCTCCACCGCCGGTGTATTTCTGGCACTGCTTGTGACCGGCATCAGCTTCAATCTTTCCTCGTTCATGGGACTCATCATGGTGATCGGCATCGTCGCCAAGAACGGAATTCTGCTGCTGGACGCCGACCAGAAATATCGTGCGGATGGCCTTACGCCGGCCAGAGCCATGGTATTGGCGGGCAGGCGACGGTTACGCCCCATCCTGATGACCGCTCTCGCCGCCGCGGCGGGCATGCTCCCACTGGCATTTGCGCTCGGGGCGGGCTCCCAAATGCTGCAACCGCTGGCCGTCGCGGTGATCGGGGGTATCGCGATTTCGCTGCTGTTGTCGCTGATCATCACTCCTGCGGTTCATTACTATCTGAGCCACTCGGAAGGGACTTCACAATGAAGAAACTGACACTGATATTGTTACTTCTCTGGACGACCGGCGGTTTCACCCAGTCGTTTATGCCGTTGTACAAGCAGGTCGCCACCTGGACAATTGGTGGCGATGGCTTCTGGGACTATCTGACACTTTCTTCAAACGGTGATCGCCTGTTCGTGGCGCACTTGAACAAGATTGAGGTCCTCGACACATCCAACGGAAAGGTGGTGGGCGAGATTCCCGCCAATGGCGCTCACGGCATTGCCCTGGTACCAGGCCGGAACCTCGGTTTCAGCACCAATGGCCGCGCAGGAACGGTAACCGTCTTCGATCTCGATACGCTCAAGCCGCGCACGGAAATCAAGGCCGGGGAGAATCCGGACGCGATCATCTACGATCCTCATTCGAAAGATGTGATTGTGATGAACGGACGCAGCAAGGACCTGATGGCCATCGATCCGGCAACTTTGAAAGTAGTCGCGACCGTGCCGCTGGGAGGAAAGCTTGAGTTTGCCGCTACGGATGAAGGTCATGTTTATGTCAACGTGCAAGACCTGGGCGAAATCGCCGCAGTCAACACTAAAACCTGGAAACAAGATCAGCGATGGAAGCTGAACGGTTGCGAAGAACCGAGCGGGCTGGCTCTCGACCCAAAGCGGGAGGTGTTGTTTTCTGTATGCGGAAACAAGGTCATGGTGGTGATTTCGACCAAAGATGGCAAACAGTTGGCGAAGCTGCCGACGGGGGCGGGAACGGATGCGGCCAAATTCGACCCGGCGCTGAAGCGCGCATTCGCCTCGAACGGCGAAGGAACGCTGACGGTCGTGCAGGAGTCGCAGAACGGCAGGTATGAGGTACTTGGAGACGTGGCGACCGCCCGTGGCGCCCGGACCATGGCCGTGGATCCCAAGACACACAAGATCTATCTGGCGACAGCAGAATTGGGGCCGCCCGAAGCAGGGCAAACCCGGCCTTCAATTAAGCCGGGCACATTCATGGTGCTCGTGTATGCTCCGGCACGATAGCTATGTTAGCTCTCTTTGATCTGAACCTCGCATAATGCGGAGCCGCTTCATCCATCGTTCGGGAAGTGGATTTTGACTACCGCGACGGGCAACGAAAACCGGCGGATGCAGGCGTGGTTGGTGGCGCGACTCCTGGTGGCGCCTGTGGCATCTCCCGTTGGGATCATGGTGGCTGTCCGGCGGGTGAAAATGGCTAGCGTCCCAGAAACTGCTCCAAAGCTTCGACGTCGCTTTCTGCCAGTGGAAGGTAGCGCTTGGCACGCTCCACGTCTCCGTGCTGCACGGCATCCTGCGCTTTAGAGAGGTTCAACTTCATGCTCTCCTGGCGGGCGGCGATGTCTCCGCGCAGCCCGTAACCGGCGGCGTTCTGCCGCTGGCGCAAAGTGTCGAGGCTGCTGTTCACCGCCGCCGACCGCGCGGTCAGCTGGTCAACCTGGTGCTCCAGATCGTCAAGCTCAGCCGTGTTCTGGGGCGACGGCGCAGGCGCAACCGGCTGCGTGCTCGCCTCCTGCCCGGCCATGGCTCCCATGCGGCTCTTTTTCGCCGCCTGGGTTACAGGCGGCGCAACGACGGCTTTAGTGGGCGGCAAGGGCGGGGCTTGAGAGCGCAAGGGCTGGGGCTGCGAGGTCGCCGGGAGGTGAGGCTTGGAAAGCCTTTGGGTAGCAGGCGATTTGGTCTCGGTTGTCGGGTTGGCGGCTGCTTTTCCGTTCTTGCTGTAATTTATGTAGATGGTGGCGCCGGCCAACGCCGCCACCAGCAGCAACGCGCCCACCGCCATGTAGAGGCCTTTATGACTGCTGGCCGGCGGCGGCATACTGGACTGAGGCGGCGGGGCCGCAGGCTGCGCGGGAGCAACCGGGTGCGCCTGAGACCGGGTATCCAGCACCGTTCGCGCGTGGTCCGAGGGCGGCTGACTATTGACCACCGGCGCGGTCACGCCCTGCACCGGGCTGACAAGCGTGGCAGTCACCGCCGTATCCACCAGCGTGGCCTGGCGCGAGCCCGTGCTGGGCCTCGGAGCAGAAGCCGGGCGCAGCGAGCTCAATGCATTGCGGAAGGCATCTGCCGACTGAAATCTTTTCTCCGGCTCCTTGGCGATTGCAGTCAGGATGATCTCATTCAGCGCCGCCGGCAGCCCCGGCTGCAACTCGATCGGCGCCCGCGGAGATTCTTTCACCTGCGCCGCCATGATGGCGTAGTCGCTATCGGCCTGGAAGGGCAATTGGCCGGTCACCATCTCATAAAGGGAAATGCCCAGAGAATAGAGGTCGGAGCGGGCGTCGGCCGTCTGCCCCTTCACCTGCTCCGGCGACATGTAATTCAGAGATCCAAGCGTGGTTCCTGTCTGGGTGAGGCTGCGGTCTTCGCCGGAGCGGGCAATGCCGAAATCCATCAGTTTCACTACCCCTTGCGGGGTCAGCATCATGTTGGCGGGTTTAATGTCGCGGTGGATCACCTGCCGCTGATGGGCATAGCTCAGGGCGGAGAGCACCTGGTCCACATAATCCACGGCCTCGGTGACCGCGATGGGCCCGCGCTCGATGCGCGCCGCCAGCGACGTGCCCTCGATGTATTCCATGATCATGATGAGCTGATTATTGGCAGTGAAGGCGGTGCGCAGGGCGGCGATATTGGGATGGTCCAGGCTGGCCAGCAGCTTGATCTCGCGCACAAAACGCGCCGCCAGCTCCTGCCGTCCGGCGAGGTCGGGCAGCAGAACTTTCATGGCTTCAATGCGGTCGGAGATGACGTTGCGCACCCGATAGACACGGCCCATTCCGCCCGCGCCCAGTTCGTCGAGGATCTCATAGTCGCCAATCTGCTTGTTGGTCTCGCTCATGGAAGGCTCCTGTCTCGGCCTGGTGATCAGATATTTCCGGGCTACTAACTAGGACGTGATTCGGGGAGGAAGCTTACAATCTCGCCGCAAATTATAGTCGGCTGGACTTCAGGGTCAAGAAGATATCGGGATAAATTCCGGCCGGCTTTTGGCCGCAATTTCTTGAAAAAAGGCACATTCGCGGCTTGCCCCAGCTTCGGGGGTCTTAGTATGATGGCGCGGCTTGGAGCTGGTGATGTCTCCCCATGCACTGCAAGTTCTTGCATCCTGGCTGATTGGAAGTGACCCTGCCTGCGACCTTGTCGTAAATCACCCTACCGTCTCCGGCCATCATTGCCGTCTCACGCAATATGAAAACGGATTTGTCCTGGAAGACCTGGGTTCCACTAACGGCACATACGTTGATAATCACCGCATTCCGCCCCGTTCGCCGGTGGCGGTCACACCCCAGTCGCAGGTGACCCTCGGCAGCCTGACTCCGCTGCCCTGGCCGCAGCAGAAAACCCGGCCGGCCGCAGTTCGAGAACCTGGGATCATTTCAATTGGACGCGCTCCGGAATCCGACATCGTGCTCGATTTTCCGATGATCTCCTGGAACCATGCGCGTATTTCACAGCGCAACGGCCAATACATTCTGCAGGACCTGAATTCCCGCAACGGCACCGCGATTGGTGAAATTCAAAACCGAATTACGGAAGCCGCGCTTCTGCCTTCCGACGACGTGTACTTCGGTTCCTTCAAGATCGGCGCTTCCCGTCTTTTGAGTGGGCCGACGGTGGTCGGCGATGCCGCCCATCAATCGGTCACTTTCACTCGCAACTCGATCGTGATTGGCCGCGACCCCGAGTGTGAGCACCCGATTGATCATCCCATGGTCTCGTGGCATCACGCCCGGCTGGTGCGCGGGCCGGAAGGAGTTTTTGTCGAAGACCTGGGCTCGCTCAACGGAACCTTCGTGAACGGAATGCGAGTCACTGGCCGGGTGCAGGTGCTTCCCGGCCAGGAGATTGTCCTGGGCAACGTCGGCTTTCAGTTGCTGCCAGATGGCAGCTTGAGCCAGCGTAAATACGAAGGCAATGTTTCCATCCAGGCGGTGGATGTGGTCGTCAGCGCCGCCGACGGCAAGCGATTGCTCGATCCCATATCCCTCACCGTGTATCCCTCGGAGCTGGTCGCGCTCATGGGGCCGGCGGGAGCGGGCAAGACAACTTTTCTGAAGGCTCTGAACGGCTACTCTCCCCCTTCCCAGGGACAGGTCCTGTTCAACGGTTCAGACCTGTACCGGTACTATGACCAGTTCCGCCAGCAGATGGGCTACGTCCCCCAGGACGAGATTGTTCACTCGCAGCTCACGGTGCGCGAAGCCTTGTATTTTTCCACTAAATTGCGCACCGACCTCTCCGACAAGGAAATTGAAGCGCGCATTGACAGAATTCTGGAGGAACTTGGAATTCTGGACAAGAAAAACTCTCTGATCGGCTCGCCCGAGCACAAAGTTCTAAGCGGGGGACAGCGGAAGCGGGTCAACATCGCTTTGGAGCTCATCAGCGACCTGCCGGTGCTTTTTCTCGATGAGCCGACTTCCGGCCTTTCCTCCTACGACGCGGAGGGAGTAGTGGACCTGCTCAAGCGGCTCTCGCAGCAGGGCAAGACCATCATCACCACGATTCACCAGCCCAGCACCGACGTCTTCCGAAAGTTCGACAATTTGATCATGATTTCCCGCGATTCCGGAGGCACCGGGGCCCTGGCGTATTTCGGCCCGGCTTATCCTGACTCGATCAAGTTCTTTCACAACCGGCCGAGGAGCGGTGGCGGCACCCAGGTGGAAGGCCCTGGCGACAAAGACTTGAACCCGGAGATGCTGCTGACTGGCCTGGCCTCCGCGCGTACTCCCGAATGGTGCGACCGCTTTGCCAAGTCGCCCTACCATCAGCAATTTGTACAAGACCGGGCCCGGCAAAGCCCACCCAGCGGCGAAAGCGCGGCCAAGCCGCCGCGTCACCTCGGCCTGGGGCAATGGCTGGTTCTGGTTCGCCGTAATCTGGTGCTCAAGGTTCGCGACCGGGCGCAACTCATCATTCTTCTGTTGCAGGCGCCACTGTTTGGGGTCTTGATTGGATTGGTTTTTGACCTCATTAAGCAGCCGGCGCCGCTGAATCCCCGGGTTCCATTTTCCCCTGGCGCGGCGCAAGCGTTCGCCGAATTGGGTGGGAACCTGAGCGGAGTGGAGTTCCTGATGGTAGTGGCGGCAATCTGGTTTGGGTGCAACAACGCTGCCCGTGATGTGGTCGGCGAATGGACCATCTTTCAGCGCGAGCGCATGGTCAACCTGAAGTTGCCTTCTTACGTCTTCTCGAAGTTCGCCGTGCTTTTGGGCTTGTGTGTGTTTCAGTGCCTGGCGCTGCTCGCCATCGTCTATTTCTGGTGTGGCCTGAAGGGCGACTTCCTGGCCACGGCAAGCGTGCTGATTCTTGCTTCCCTGGTGGGGGCGGCGCTGGGCCTTGCCATCTCGGCGCGCAGCAGCACCACCGAAAGTGCGATCGCCCTGCTGCCCGTGGTCCTGTTGCCGATCATCGCCCTGGGAGGAGGTATTCGCGCCGTTTACAAAATGCCGCGTCCGGCACAGCTGCTGAGTTACGCCGTGCCTTCGCGATGGGCCTTCGAATCGAACCTGGTACAGGAAGCGAGGGGCCGCCCCTGCGGCTACCTTCCCGGTCCAGCGCATTGGGATTCCTGCACCACCGGCGATGGCAAGGGCGTGGATGCTGCCACCGAGCAGGTCCCCGAAGCCGTTGCCGGGGTAGAAGGTGAGAAACAACCGGCTGCCCCCAAGAAGGGAGAGAACCTCCGGTTTTCCTTTGGCCAGGCCTTGGCCGCTCTTGCCTCTATGGCCGTCATTCTCCTCGGTGCCGTGCTCGGCTTCCTGAAGATACGCGACATTCACTAAATCCGGCAGCTCAAGCCCGGGCAACAGCGCTTACCGCGCCTTGCCCTGGCAGGCGGTCTGCCAGGCGGCGGAGACCTGCTGAATTCGCTCCACGGCATCGCGCAGTGTAGCGGTGGAAGAAGCAAACGAGAAGCGTACAAACTGCTTGCCCGCGGGGCCGAACGCCGCACCCGGAATGGCCGCGACCCCGGCTTCCTCGAGCATCAGGCGGCAAACCTCTTCCGCGCTCAGGCCGGTATCGGAGACGTTCACCCAGGCATAGAAGGCGCCTTGTGGCGAAATACAGCGGAACCCGGGCACGCGGTTCAGGTCGCCCACAAACTGCTCGCGGCGGCGAGCGAATTCCGTGACCATTCGTTCGGTGGCATTCGTGCTGCCGGTTAACGCCTCGATCGCCCCATACTGCGAGAACTCGGCGACGCAGGTGTAGCTGTTGACTACGAGCATTTCGAGAGCGCGTACCACTTCCGGTGGGGCCACTGCATAGCCCAGGCGCCAGCCGGTCATGGCGAAACTCTTGGAGAAGCCATCTATGATGACGGTGCGTTCCGCCATGCCGGGGTAGCCCATCATCGAAACATAACCACCGCCGTAAAGAATGCGGGCGTAGATTTCATCCGAAAGCACCCAGAGATCGTGCTTCACCGCCAGCTCGGCCAGTTGCCGCTGAACTTCCTCGGTATAAACCGTGCCGGTGGGATTTCCAGGCGAATTCGTGATCAGCACTTTGCTGCGCGCGGTAAGCCGGGCGACGATTTCCTCCGGATCAGGCTGAAGCCGGTTTTGCTCGGCCAGCTCAAAGGGAACACAGACTCCGCCCAGGCTGCGGGTTACAGATGAGTAGGCCGGGAATCCGGGATCAGGGTAAAGGATTTCATCGCCGGGCTCGATCAGCGCATGCATGGCCATCGCCAGAATGATCTTGCAGCCGGGCGCGACCACCACCTGCTCGGGCGAAACAGAAAGATTGCGTGTGCGGCGCAGGTAATCGGCAATGGCCTCGCGCAAGGCAGGCACCCCTACCATGGGGCAGTAGCGGTCTTTGCCCCCATCAATGGCGCGTTTGAGCGCTTCATTCACCGCCGGAGCCGGGTGAAAATCCGGCTCGCCCAGTTCCAGGTGAATGATGGAGCGGCCTTCGCGCTCCAGTTCCTTGGCACGGGAGTACACCGAGAGCGCGCCCTCTCCACTCATTTTTGCAATGCGAGAGGCCAGGGGGCGCATGCTCTATCCCTTGAGAGCCGTCGCAGGAATGGGGGTGGTAGGAATGCGCAGAGCATCTACAAAACGGGGAAAGAATTCGAAGACCGCGGCGGTGGCGATCAGCTCGATGATCTGCGCATCATTGAAGGCCGCTTTCAGCTCGGCGTAGAACGCCTCGTCAATCTCGCCGGCCGAGCGGTGCAGGCGCTCCGCGCAGCGAAAGCCCAGCTTCTCGGCATCGCTAAATGGACCTTCCTCGAAATCGGTCTTCGCGGCTTCGATCTGCTCCGCGCTGGCACCCTTCTGGCTGGCCGAAAGGCTATGGGCGGTGACCGCATAGCCGGAACCAAGCAAAACCGAAAGGCGAGTCGCCACCAGTTCTTTGTACCAACCGGGCAGGGCGCCATCGCTCAGCAAAGGCTTGAGCAGGCCGGCAAATCCCAGGGCCAGGCCGGGAACGCGGGCAACGGTTTTGAACATGTTGGGAACGGCGCCGCGCTGCTTGAGCAAGGCGTCGTAAAGAGCGGCGATTTCGGGCGGCACTTCGTCCCGCCCGAGCATGGCGAGTCTTCCCTGTGGCTCATTCATGTCAGAACGCCCACCGCAGCGAGAACTGAATCAGGCGCGGCGTGCCCTTGGTGTTGACGATCTTGCCGAACGAGGGGCCAGCCTCGATATCCGTAACCGCCGGATTGGCAAAGTTGACGTGATTCCACAGGTTGAAGAAATCGGCCGTGAAGCGCAGGTCCTGGCGCTCCGTGAGCTGGATGTGCTTGATCAATGAAAAATCCCAGTTCTGTTCGTGCGGCCCGCGATAGATGTTACGGCCCAGATCGCCGAAGCCGGTGCCGCAAAAGTTGCCCGTCCCATCGGTCTCGGCCTGGCACTGCGCCGGATACAGTTGGGGTGCGGGAGCGAACGCCGCGGGATTCAGATATCCATTAATGCGCTGGTGAATGTCGCCGCTGGTCAACCCATCCGAAATACTGGCGCCTGGCGCCAGGCTGGCGCCCAGCAGCGGTGTGCTGCCCTGGCCGAGAAAGGCGGTGCCGGCCCCCGAATCGAGAATGGAGAACGGCGTGCCCGACTGGAAGATGGTGACGCCGCTGAGCTCCCACCCACCGAAGGCGGCGTGTTCTAACCCGGCCGCGTGTTCAAAAATGGGCAGTTCGTAAACGTAGCTGACGCTCAGGCGCTGGGTGCGGTCGAAATCTGAGAGGCCACGCGAGGCGTTGATGTCGCTCTGGTCGTTGTAAGCCGTGTTGAAAGCGGTGTTGCCCGAGGAGGTGGCGTCAATCGCCTTCGAAAACGTGTAAGCCGCCTGGAAGTAGCCCCGCCCCCATCTGCGGGAAACGGTAGCCTGCAGAGAGTTGTAGTTCGAGTACGCGTCGTTGGCGAACAACTGATAGCCGGAATAGCCGTTCAAGCCGGGCGTGGGCGTACGCGCGATGGCGTTGGACAAGGTGTTCATGGTGATGGGATAAGGGTTGCCATCCACATCGTGGACGATCACGGGATGGGAAGGGCTGGCATCGAGCGACTGAATAGCATCGCGGGTTTCACGCAGATGCGTGCCTTTTGTGCCCACGTAGCCGACCTCTAATACCCACAGCTTGCCCAAATCCCGCTGAATGGTCAGGTTCCATTGTGCCGTGTTGGGCACCACGAAGTGGTGCGGAACTTCGAGCCCGAAGATGCCCACCGAAGGCACGCCGCCGCAGGAAGTGTAGTTTGCCGCCTGGGTGGTGTCGCCGCCGGGGAAGGCCGGATCGGCAAATTGCGCCAGGCAGGGAATATAGGCGGCATCCAGAGTCCCCGCCGGAGGCAGGGCGTTCGGGTTGGTCGCCAGCGTTCCAGAGAAGAAAGTCGCCAGGCTGCCGGGCGCCCCGCCGGCAAAGGCGATGGGCAGAATCGGCGCCTGGAAGCTGAGTTGGTCCACCGCGCCCACATCTTCACGCACGTAGTAAATGCCGTAGCCGCCGCGCACCGTGGTGGTGTGATGGCCCATCACGTCCCAGGCGAAGCCGATTCGGGGTCCCCAGCCGGTAGATACGCTGTTGCCGAAGGTTGAGCCTGCAGCGGAGCCGGTGAACCCGGAAAGCCCCAGGCTGCTCACGCATTTCGGATAAACGAAGGGATACGTTCCCGAGTAGGTGAGAGAAGACTCCAAATTGCCGATGTGGCAATCGCCATCCGTCCATGCGCCGAGCAATTCGGTCCGCAGGCCCAGATTTAAGGTCAGGTCAGGTCGCACCTTCCAGTCATCCTGGGCAAACACAGCGTAGTTGTTCTGCCTGTACTGATGGTTGTACAGTCCGCCGCCGCCGAAGCTGAACTCCGGCGCGCCCAACAGGAAATTCTGGAAGTCGGTGTTGCCATCGAGCGTGTTGGTAAAGAAGAGCTGGCCATTGAATACCTGGGGGAAGAGCTTATCGAGATTCACCCGGGCGAACTCGCCGCCGAAACGCAGGGTGTGAGCTCCCCTGACCCAGCTGAGATTTTCCACGAAGTCAAAGTTGTTCTGGGTCTGGTATTGATTGGCCTGCGGCGTGGGGCCAAACTGAAAGCCCGAGCTGGCAAAGGTGAACTTATAAATGTTGTTGGTCAGGTTGTTGGTGGGGCGGTCAATTCCAACATCGCTGACCGTGACCGGCGGAACGTTGATGGCATCGTTATTGATTCGAATGTAGCCAAAGCGAAAATCACTGACCACGCTCTCCGAAAACAGGTGGGTTTCCGAAACGCTCAGGAAGCGGTCATGGACCGGCAGGTCATAGGGGAAGTTGAGATCGCTGCCGCTGATGCTGCCGCCGAGCGAAGCCTGCAACCCGCCGGCGCCAAACGGCACCTGCTGCTCAGAGTTGGAGAAAAAGAAGCGCGAGGAAATCTTGTCTTTCGACTGCCGGAACTCGCGGTCCCAGTTGGCGGTGAACTGATCGTCGTTGAACCGCCCCGGCTTGCTGACGGCGAATAGTCCAGAGCTGTTGGCCGTGGGGAACAGGAATCCACCCGCAGTATTGCCAAACTGGTTGCTCTTAAACTGCAGCAGGGCCACGGCCACGGGATCGAGGTTGGTGACGCCGGCGGGCAGACCATC
Source organism: Terriglobales bacterium (assembly GCA_035517775.1). Classification (GTDB taxonomy): domain Bacteria; phylum Acidobacteriota; class Terriglobia; order Terriglobales; family Acidobacteriaceae; genus DATIYF01. The sequence goes on along the minus strand of DATIYF010000020.1, from coordinate 26,408 downwards.
GGGGAAAAAGGTGCTGATCAGGTTGGCTTCGCTGCGGTCGGTCGGAAGGGTGGGAATCTGCGTGCTGATGAAGGTTCCGCCGGAAAGGCCGCTGAGCTGCCGCGTGCCCTGATAATTGGCGAAAAAGAAGCCCAGTTTGCCATCGCGGCCCACCGGGCCGCCCAGGCTGCCGCCGAAAATGTTCTGCCGGATCACCGGCCGGGGCTGGCCCGTCTGTTTCAGGAAGTATTCGTTGGCGTTCAGAACGTCGTTGCGGAAAAACTCGTACACGTCGCCGTGAAAAGTCTTGGTGCCGGATTTCAGGATGGCGTCCACATCGCCGCCGCCGTTGCGCCCCTGGCTGGCATCGTAAAGCGAAGTCTGCACCTTGAATTCCTGCACCACGTCGGGATTGGGGAGCGGAGTATTGGTCAGCTCGGCTACGTTGTAGTCGGTCGCGCTGATGCCTTCGATAAGATAGTTGTTGTTGTCTTCGCGCTGGCCGTTCACAAAGATGCGCACATCCCCACGGCCCAGCTGTGCGGAAGCATTCAGCTCGCTTTGTGCGCCGGTGGAGAGGGTCAGCAACTGCTGAAAGTTCTGGGTGGCGAGCGGCAGATTGCGAATGGTGTTGGAGTTGATGGCCTGGCCGGTGGTCGCGGTGGTGGTGTCAACCGTCTGCACTTCGGCTTGCACATTCACGCTCTGCTGCACCGCTTGTGGAACCAGTTTGGCGTTGACTCGCGTGGTTTCTGTGACTCGCACGGCAATATTGGGAATGGTGCCGGTGGCAAAACCCGAGCCCTGGATCGTGATGGTGTAATTGCCGACCGGAAGCAGAGTGGCGGTAAACGAGCCGCTGCCATCGGTCTTGAGCTCGCGCGCCAGAACGCCGGTATCCTGATTGACGATGCGGACCTGCGCTCCGCCCACCACCGCACCGGTCGGGTCCACTACCGTGCCGCTGATTGCCCCGGTAGCCCCGCCCTGCGCCCAAGCCTGGCCCCACAGGGCCAAAAGGCAAAAGCCAATCCTTAGAATTCGCATGAACCTGGTCATAGAGCCCCCTCCTCGCACCCGCGTCACTTTCTATCCATGGTTGTTCTACGCCGCAAAAGACAGCCACGCATCGTGGTCGTGCGCGATCGTTTTACTGCTTGCCCAAGCGGAAAGCGTCCATCGCTTCCGCTTTCGCCGCGGGCTTCGGAGCGCCAGGCGCGGCGGCCTCTTCGTGGAGATGCTAAGGCTACTAGAAAGTCAGCAAGGTTTGCAATAATCGCGGCGGGCGAAGGGGGGCAGATTTGGGCGCCTGCGCAACCCTGGTATGACCCGCAGACAGGAACCCGGTTGCCGCCGTGAAAATCACTCGCCGCGCGCGTGCAGCACGTAGGTGGGATAGTCGCCGTATCCCTTGGCCGCCGGGGTGACGCCCACATACTCGCAACTGAATTCCCGCACACCTTCGGCGGCGGATATGGCCGCAAACTGCTCGCTGACATAGACGCTTCCCGGCGGAGTAATAGGCTCGATGCGCGCGGCACGCGTCACCTGGGCGCCGATGAAGGTCGGCAAACCGGTCACGGGATCGTCGCAGGCATAGACCGGACCGGCGTGCAGGCCGATTCGCAGGGCAAGGTTTGCCGGCAGGCCGCGGCCGGCCCAGTCAATTCCCATCAGGTGGCGATGCAGGCGCAGAGCAAATAATCCCGCGCTGCGGGCGCAGGCAAAGACCATATAAAGGCCATCGCCCCAGGCGTTTACACACAGCGGCGAGTTTTCACCCTGGCGCACAAAACGCCCTACAATGCCCATGAATTCTTCAAAGAAGGTCGGAATCTGGCTTTCGATCAGCTTGCTGAAACCCACCGCGTCGCCGAAGAGGATGGCGCGAATTTCAGGAGTAAAGCTGCCGTTACCTTCCGTTGGCCTGGCGACGGAATCCGGCGGCGGGTTGCCAGCCGCAGAGGGACGAATGATCCGAGTCGGAATGCCCAGGTGGCGCCAGCGTTCCACCGCATGCGACGTTCCGCCAATTTCTCCCCGGGCGCCGTCCCAGACCGTCAGGGCCTTCAGGTCGCTATCCATCTGCCGCGCCTTCAGCTGCGCCAAACCGACAATCACCGCATTAGTGAATTCGTACTCGATGCCGGGAAAAGGAGAACGGCCGGTGGAGAGGATGTACACCTTGGCGGCGCTTTTCACCAGGGCGCGAAAGCGTTCTTCCCAGCCGCCTCCGCCCGTGGCCACACTGCTGCGGATGAACTCTTCCTCGGGAAAGGGCAAAACGATGTAGTTCTCGCCGCCGTTGCGCGCATTCTCCTCAAGAAAGAGGATGTCGGCGCCGCAGGCGCCCGAGGAGTAGCAGAAGGCGGGCTTGCCCTCAAGGTGCTTGCGGAGTGCGGCCTGGACCTGCGGAATTTCTTCCGCCGGAAAGCGCGGCCTCTCGCGCCCCTCGCGATCGAGCATGTGGCCGCTGAAGACCATGACCGGAGGCACGGGCAGGGCCCGGTCAAGGGAGAAGTTCCTGTGCGCGCTGGCCAAAATCAGCTTGGCGTTGTGCCGCATGGAGGCGACGTTGCCCGGGCCGGCGGCCGGCATCGCCATGGCCTTGCCGTAATAGTTCTCTGCCCCCGCCCCGTCGCCCACCACGAGATTGGCTTCGCCCAGCGTGGCGTAAGCCCAGAAAAGATCTTCTTCTGAGGCGCCGGCCTCAATCTGCTCCCGGCAGAGGCGGATTACCTGATCGGCGATGCGGCCTGCGATGCGCGGCCGGCTCAGCACCAGGGCAATGGTGGCCGCATTGATGCCGGTCCAATAGCCGCCGGTCAGACGAAATGCGCGGCGGTAGAGCAAGAAGGCGCGCAGCCAGTGCCGGCGGCGGCGATCCGCATCCGCCTCTGAGGCCGCCAGATTCTTTTCGGCGCGGGCCAGCATGCCGAGCGACTCTTCGTCTTTCGCATTCTCCGAGATAAGTTGTTGCAGGATGGTGCGCGCAGAATCCACCGCTCCCGAGCGCAGCAAGGCCAGAGCGCACAGTTGCCGGGTGCGGTAATCGGGCCGCAGAGCCAGTCCCTGGCGCAGCACGTCAAAAGCCAGAATCGGCTCGCCGCATTTGAGCAGAGCGTTTCCCAGCGCGGAGTAGGCGGAAGGCGTTCGCGCCCAGCGTTCGGAATTGTGCGCGGCCCAGATCTCGCGCAGGCGGCGGAGATTCTTACGCGCCGCCGCGATCTCAGCCAGAAGCTCTTCATCCGGGTCCGCCGCCGTACTGTTGTCATCGCCGGGCGGCAGAATCTGAAATCCAAGTTCGGTTAGGGTTCCCAGCGCGCTGATCGCCTCGGCCACTGCCCGCTCGCGCTCCTCAGGCTTGACCGCGGCCTGGCGGGCAATACGATCGGCGACTTGCTGCGCGATGTGGCGTTGATCTGGCGTGGGTGGGCGCTCCGGCAAAGTTGGCTCTCCGAACTCCGCTTCGCAACCAGCTACAACCGCTCCATAATAGGACAACCAAATAGCACAACGATATAGGGCACATCCCCGGCCAGCCTGTGCGGCCGCCCGAGGGCACAAAGTTTCCCCCCTGGCCGCAATGTTTCCTTGCACCGCAGGGGCAGTCTCCGTAAAGTATCGGTACTCGGCACCCAGGGACGAGTTTCAGCCGTGGCCGAATTACCCATCAGCGAGGGCGTCCGCCTGGCGTGGCAGACTGCCGCCGATTTCGCCGTGGAGATGAATGGGGCGGAGATTGAGCCCGTCCACCTGCTCTATGGGATTCTCGGCTTCGAGGACTGGCGTCCGAAGAACCCGTCCCCGGACCCGGCCGGCGCCAGGAAGCAACTGGAAGGCGAAGTGGAATTGGTGCGGGCGGCGCTCGGAAGAGCGCATGTCAACCGCGAAAGTATCCGCCTTCTATTGCGCAGGGCCCTGTTCTGCGAGCCCCACAACTCCAGCCGCCCGCGGGAACTTCACCGCTCCGCCGCCAGCCGCAAGGCCTTCGATTATGCCCGGGAATTGAGCCTGGGCGGGCGGCTCGACCTGCTTACGCTTCTCACCGCGATCTGCAAGCGGCCTACCACCGCGCTAGAGCATTTGCTTGGCCCTAATCTTCACGGCCTGGTTCTGGCGGTGAACCGCAGCGCGGCCTTTTCCGCGCCGCCTACCGCCCCGCACAGCCCGCCCCCACCCACCCCGCCACCGCCAACCTTAAAGGATGACGCCCGGCCTGCGCTTGCCTATCGCTCCCCCGAGCCCGCCGAAGAGCCGGGAATCAAAGTGCTGGAAGAGATCAACGCGGCTGACTCCATGCGAACCTCCTCGCACCAGCAAGAGGGTGAACGCGTGGCGCGGGTTTGCGAGCTGGCCTGGGAATACGGTGGCGAGGGCTCGGTGGACGCCATGCTGGAAAAAGTCCTCGACGAATTGCTGCGCATAGTTCCCGCGGCCCAGCGCGGCGCCGTGCTGGTGCTGGACCGCCAGAGCGATGAGTTGATGCTCAAGGCCCAGAGTCCGCGGCAGGTTTTCCGCATCAGCATGACTTCGGTCCGGCGGGCGATCGAGCAGAAAAAAGCCTTCCTGTGGACCAAAGGCGAGGCGCTCTCGCTCACCCAGCGCGAGGCGCGGTTAGAGGCGGGCATCTACGCTCCCATGCTGGCCAATGGCGTGGTCTTCGGCGTGGTATGCCTGGACTCTTCGAAACTGCAGCCGCTGTTTGAGACCCGCGATCTGCAGCTGGTGATCATTGCGGCGCGGCAGCTTGCTCTGTCGCTGGCGCACCAGGAACTGCGCCTGGAGTTGCAGGCCAACGTCAAGACTATGGAGCGCCTGCTGACCAATTTTTCTCCCCGGATTCGGCAGCGGCTTTTGCAGAGAGCTCGCATGGGCAAGCTGCGCCTGGGGGGCGAACGCGCCGTAGTCAGCATTGTGTGCGCCGATATGCGCGGCTTCACCCGCCAGGCCGCCAAAATGGACCCCGAAGACGTGGGCGACATGCTGAACGACTATTTTTCGCTCATGACCGAGAAAGTCTTTGCCCATGACGGCATGATCAACAATTTTGTGGGCGATGCCATTATGGCGGTCTTCGGCAGCCCCGAAGAAGACCCCAAACACTGCCGCAAGGCCATCCTCGCCGCTACTGAAATGCAGCAGGCGGCGCTCGAGGTCAGCCGGCGCCGCTCCGCCAAGGGACTGGCGAACTGCGAGATCGGCATCGGCGTGCACTCCGGCGAGGTCGTGCATGGCTTCATCGGCTCGAACGACTGCATGGAATACACCGTGATCGGAGACACGGTGAACTTTTCGGCGCGCTACTGCTCGGCCGCAGGCGGCGGGGAAATTCTCGCCAGCCCGCAGGTGCACCAGCGCGTGTGGGAGTTGGTGGATGCCGAGAAGACCACCGTCTCAACCAAGCACGAAGGCGATGTGGTGGCCTATCGCATCCTGCGGCTGCGCGGCTGAGCCCGGGCCTTAAGGCCTTTCCGGTAGGCCGCGCTCGCCCGCTTTCCCTGCAATGGCGCGCCCATTGCGGAAAGCAGCGGCTTCGCGCTTTTCTCGAAAAGGCCATCTTATTTCTTGCGAACCGGCCGTGACCTGGAATATCCTCTCCCAACCCGCATGAGCGAGACCCGGCTCACCCTGCTTCCCGACCCGCATTTTGCGGCCTTGCGGCCGCATCTGGCGGGGCATTTGCGCGAGGTCGCCGAGAGCATTTCGCCCGCCAATTTCGCCTCTCTGCTCGATGAAACCATGAAGCGCGAATTGCAATACGCCTTTCAGCAGGTCGGCGCCAGCGAAGGCACGGTTTGGATCGTGGAGGCGGAATCCGAAGCCCTGGTGCCCGCTTTCAATACCGGGCCCGACGCTCATAAGATGGTGAACCAGTTCCGGCAGCCGCTCGATTCCGGCCTGATCAGCATGGTCTTCGCCAGCGAGCAGACTTTTCTCGAAAACGAAGTCTGGCAAAACGCCAAGCAGGATAAAGCTCTCGATTCCAAGCTCAACAAACGCACCCACGCCATGATCGCGGTCCCTTTTTATTATCTGGGTGGCTGCCGGGGCGTGATCTCTTGCGTGATTCTGCAAGAGGCCGCGGCCGCCGAGCCGCCGGCCACCCGCTTCGACGAAAACGGCAAGGCGCGAATCCGCCATGCGGCGACTTTGCTCGGACACCTGATTGATCACAAGGTGCTTCAAGCCGTGCTCGGCACACATTCGTGAGGCCATGACAGAGTGGATTGATCTGGAACAGGCAAAACGGGCGATCGAAACGGGCACAGGCAAAGGCATCAAGATCGCCGTCCTGGATTCAGGCGTGGAATCTTCGCATCCGCAGCTGGGCAAGATTCGCCTGGCCGATGATGTGGCGGTGGTGGCGGACGGCCATAAGCTGAAAATCGTGGCCGGCGAGGGCAAGGATGTTTTCGGCCATGGCACCGCCGTGGCCGGGGTGATTCGAAAGGTCGCGCCGGAGTGCCAGGTGGGCAGCATCCGGGTGCTGGGGAAAGACAACAGCTCGAGGACCACGATCATCCACCGCGCCGCCCAGGAAGCTCTCGACCGCGGCTACCACATCGTGAACTGCAGCTTTGGCTGCGGCATTGAAGATCAGGTGCTGAGCTATAAGGCATGGGTGGATGAGGCCTACCTCAAGGGCGTGCACGTGGTGGCGGCCTGCAATAACGAGGATTTCAGCCGGCCGGAGTGGCCGGCCTACTTCCCTTCGGTGGTAGCGGTCAACATGGCGCGCACCAACAGCGAGGATCTTTTTTATTACCAGCACGGCGCCATGGTGGAATTCGCGGCGCAGGGAGTGGATGTGCGGGTGCCCTGGTCAGGCGGAACTGAAAAAGTGGTGACCGGCAGCAGTTTTGCCGCGCCCCGCCTGGCGGCTCTGATGGCCCGCCTGCTCTCGGTTTATCCGCAGTTAACGCCCTTGCAGGCCAAAGCCATCCTGCACCGGATTGCGAACCGCTTTACCGCCCGCGTGGCCGCGGACAACGTGTTGAGCTGATTTCTGCGCGAGAACCGAGGGCTCCACAGGGGCCGCGCGTCGGGAGGAACCATGAGCAAGCCCCGTCTTATTCTTCGCTTCGGATGGTCGCTGATCCGGCTGTGCCCCGGGCAGGTGGTCACCTACATCCTCACCAGCTTTATCGGCCAGACGGCCATCCCGCTGGCGCTTCCCGTCCTGCTGGGCAAGATCACCAACGCCTTTCAGGTCGGCGGGCCGGGAGCTCACCCCAGCAGCGGCACCACTCCTTATCTCTGGTGGCTGGTCCTTACCTTCGCCCTGGTTCCGCTGAGCGTTCTGTTCCGCTATGCCCAGACTGATATGGATAACCGCATGGAGACGGCGATTCGCGAGAAGCTGTTCGACCGCGTCCTCCACCAGGCGCCGGAATTCTTCTATCAGTACAACCCCGGGCAGCTGATCAACGTACTCACCCAGACTTCGGTCGAGGCGCAGCAAGCGCTGCGCAGCCTGACGGTTGACCCGCCCTTGCAGATCGTCGGGGTGATCATTGCGGTGGCCTTGATCGTCGGGCAGATGCGGGGCCTGCCCAACTTCTCCGTGTGGGGCTGGCCGCTGGTCACGGTGATGGTTCTTTTCGGGCTGGGATCGGTGATTCTGGTCCAGCGCAAGGGCCAGAAGCCGGTGGACCTGGCCATGCGCGACGTGCAGATGCAAAGGTTCGCCCTCTCGGGCCTGGCCGATGCCGCGGTGAAGTCGCCGGAAGAGATTCAGGCCATGGACGCCGAGCCGCTATTCGCCGAGCGCCATGCCAAGGGGCTGGAAAAGCTCATGGCTCTCAAGCGGCACCAGACGGTCACCATGGAACTGGTGAACTCTTCCATCGGCCTGCCTACGCAGATCATTCTGGCCGCGCTTTACGGGTTCATCGTTTATATGGCGATTCCCGGACACAGCGCCATTCAGCCCGGCGTGTTCATCGTGCTGGCCGGGTTAACTCCGCAGCTCATGCAGCCGTTCCGCACCTTCGCCATGCTGGGCATCGTGGCCAGCGCCTCCTGGCCGGCAGTGGAGTTGGTCACCCGGCTGCTGGAGCAGGAGAGCCGCATCAAGGACCTGCCGGGCGCGCGGGAAATCGAAAAAGTAGAGCCCACGCTTGAGGCCTGCAACGTCTCTTTCAGTTATCCGCCCAAGACGCAGAAGGTGTTTGACGGGCTGAACTTTACCGTGCCCACCGGCAAAATCACCAGTCTTGTGGCCCGCATGGGGCAGGGCAAGACCACATTCTTCCGGCTGGCCTTGCGATTTTACGATCCCGATGAGGGGCAGATACTGCTGGGCGGAATTCCCACTACCGAGTTCACCCTGCACAGCCTGCGGCGGCATGCGGTCATGATGTCGCAATTTCCATCCTTCTTTCATGACAGCGTGCGCGACAACTTCCGCATCGCCAAGGCCGACGCCACCGACGACCAGATTCACGACCTGTGCCTCACTACCGGCCTATGGCCGATTCTGGAAAAGGCGATTGGACCGGAACCGCTGGGTAAACCCTTCGCGGCCGGCATGGGGCTCTCCGGCGGGCAGAAGCGGCTTTTTGCCCTGACCCGCTGCCTGCTGCGCGACCCCAGCTTCCTGTTTCTGGATGAGCCTACGACCAACATGAGCAATGACGAGAAGTACGTTCTGATTCCCATGATGCGGGCCGCCTGCGCCGGCAGGACGGTGGTGGTGGTGGACCATGACATCTCGTGGCTGGTCCGCTTCTGCGATCATTTCGTGGTTTTGGACAGCGGCAAGATCGTACAGACGGGGCCGGCGCAGACTTTGCTGGCCGAGCCGGGGGTGCTCCGGGAGCTCTACACGCTGGCCATGCCCGTGGAGGCCACGGCCTGAGTTCAGCGGCTGGACCTTATTTTTGACGACAGGCGGCAAGCGTGATTTTCTCCAGTTTTTTTGACACCCGCTTCGCGTTTGCGTGTAAGCTCAATCCTTCGCGGCGGCTGGAAGTGGCCACTCCCCCCTGTCCACAGCCTCTGTTTTTCAACCTATTTTCGATTTGGGGATGTAAGTATTCGCCCAATTCATCCGTCTTGGTGATGTGATTTTGAGGCCCAGCGAAGTTTCCCGGTGCGAGGAAACCGATGGCAACCAGCAAGCGCAAAACCGGGCCCCATGCGAAAGCGGGCAAGAAGATCACGGGCAGCCTTGAGAATATCAGCGTCGCCAGAGGCTCGAAGAAAGCGCCGCCGGCAAAGGGCGATGTGGCTGCTCATTCCAAGCCGCTGGCCTACCACTGCCGGGGATGCTGGGCCCTCAACTATATTCCGGCGGGAGCGGAGTATTTTCTTTGCTGGCGTTGCGGCACGCTGAACATGTGCTAGGCGGGCAGAAATTTTCGATGTAAGGGTTTCCTGGTTTCATCCGTCCTTAGTAACGTGAGCTTTCATAGATGATGCGGCTTTATGAACCCTGTTCGGGATTCACAATTTCTGTAACCAAAGAAGGAGAATGACATGGCAACCGCGAAACCAAAAGGCAAGAAAGGCAAGAAAGTCAGTGGCAGCCTGGAAGGCGTGAATATTTCCAAGGGCGGCAAGAAGGCGCCGGCCTCCAAGGGCGAAGTCACCGGCCACGCTTCCTCGGGCGCTTGGTACGTCTGCTGGGCGTGCGGCGCTCTCAACTACGTTCCCTACGGGTACGACTACTTCATCTGCTGGCGCGACGGGGCGCTGAACCGGGTTTAATCGGATTGGTGCCGCTTCGCACTGGGTAGAAGGCCGGGGTTCTGCGGAACTCCAGTCCGGGCGGATGGGATTCATCACGGCTGGGACGGCGAACCTGGAAGCAGGCCCCTCGGGGCTAGCCGCTGTCGCCGCTCCAGCCGAACTTTTTGCCCGGAATCGGCGCCGGAAGCGCTCATGAGCTGCGTTGACCCGCCTGCCAGCCTGGGCTACCATCGTGCGCACCAAGCCGCAGGCCGCACGCTGGGCCGAGTTCAATGGGCATTCCGGTTCCTACGACATCCCGCAAACCCCTGGAAGTGCCGGAGCAAGTTCGGGCGTGGTTCGAACATCCGCTGCGCGCCCGGCAGCCTGCGCCGCTCAGCGCCCGCGACTGGATTGCGCAGACCCTGCAGCGCCACTTCCGCCTGTTTTATGGAATCGCGCACGGCTACTTTCGGGACCCCAGCCAGGCCGAAGATATGGTGCAGAATGCGGCCGTGAAGGCGCTGCAGAACCTGCAGAGCCTGAAAGACCCGGGCGCCGCGGTGGAATGGCTGGCCAGGATCACCCGCAATGCCTGCATTGATACGCTCCGCGAAAGCCGGCATGCGGCGACGGATCCGCCCGAGGTGCTGGAGCAGCTCGCCGTTCCCGCCTCGGTGGAGATTTACCGCCAGGAGCGGCAGAGGTTTCTGCTGCGCGAAATCAATGCTTTGCCAGAGAACCTGGCGATGGTGGTGCGCTTGCGTTTTTTTGAGGATTGCGACGTAAGCGAAATCGCCGATCTTCTCGGGCTGAGGCGAAACACGGTCGAGGTCAGGCTGCACCGGGCCCTGAAGAAATTGGCCAAGTGCAAGAGTTTGAAGCTGTTCCAGAGGCAATCCCGGTGAAGGTTGACGATCTGATTCGAGACTACTTCGACAACGCGCTGAGCGCCCAGGATGCTGCCCAGGCCCTGGCCGCCATCTCTGGCGGCAGCGCGCGGCGCGCCCGGCAGATGGTTGAGACTGACGCCCAATTGCGGCAGTTGCTTGAGGACTTTGAGCCTCCGGAAGGGGCCGAGGAGCGGCTGGGGAAGTTTGTCCGCAGCCGCAACCTCGTAAAGGCGCCTGAAGTGAAGCGCTCACGCCTGCGGCGGCTACCGGTTTCGCTTGGCTTTGAAGTCGTAGGCTTTCAGAAGTCAGAGAAGCCGGCCAAGCCCCGGCGCCGCAGAAAGCCAAAGGCCAAGCGGCCGAAGAAGAGAAAGTAGCCCGGGGATGCGGCCTACGCCGGGCCGGAACCGGCCGCGGACAGGTTGGCCGGGGACCGTATTAGCCCGTTGTGCGACTTTCGCACACCCCCTAATTTCGCCTTTCCCGCTTCCGGGGTACCTGGAGGCAGGAAAAATCAAATCCGCTTGTGCGACTTTCGCACACCCCCTAATTTCGATCTTCCCAATTTGGGAAAGAGGCCCGGCCAGAGTGGCTCGAAGCCGCGACTGAAAGTAAAGCACTTAGCTACAGCGCGACTGGGGCCTACCCCTTCGACTCAGGGCAGACTTTGGGCGGCTGTCCTAGCCTGGTGCGATCCGTAGGCCTGTTGGGCTGCGTCCCCTACCCCTCAACCCGCCCGGCTTACCCAAGCCTAGAAACCTGTCGGAAATTTCAGTGAAACGCTGGTCCCGCTTTCTTCACTACCCCACTAAGTGGAAGACATCGCTCCATAGCGATTCCGCCACAGAGTTAGGACCCCTCTCTGGCAGCTCCAGGCTGGGTCCCCTGCGAAAAGGTGCCGGAGGCGACGGGGGAAGGGCTCCGGCACCGCGGTCATTTCTTCCCGATCGTCGTCGGTGCGTTGGCAGTCCCACCGGAATTTTCAGGAGCCTGATCGTGCCCCTAAGCTCGGCCCGCCCTATCCCGCCATCTCTGCGCAGCCGGCATTCTTTTCTGGAACACCAGCCCAAACCTGGCGCCCCACCCAGCGGAAACGGGCCAGGGTCGCCGGTGCTACACTGGGTGCCATTTCTCGGTCCGCGAGGTGGTGGCTTGCAATTCCATCCCTTTGACCAGGCCTACGTTGACCGCTTGCGCGCCGCAGACGGGCCGACCGAGCAGCACTTTGTCTCTTATTTCACCGCCCTGATTCAGATCAAGTTGCGCTCCCGGCTGCCCTCGCGGGAAGCGATTGAAGACGCCCGCCAGGAGACCTTCGCGCGCTTTTTCGTTGCCCTGCGGAAGGGCACGATTCTTCAGCCGGAGCGCCTGGGCTCGTTCGTCAATTCCATTTGCAACAACGTTTTGAAGGAGCAATACCGAAGCCGCGGGCGCGATACCGCTCTCGACGATGACGAGGGCGCGGACGGCGAGCTTCCCGCGCGCGAGGCGAACCTGCTGGACGCGCTGCAGTCCAAACAGATGGAGAAGAAGGTGAGGGAAATCCTCAACAAGCTGCCGGAGCGGGACCGCCGGCTGCTGCGCGAGGTATTTCTCGAGGAGCGGGACAAAGATGAAGTCTGCCGCACCCTGGGCGTGGACCGGGACTATCTGCGAGTGCTGCTGCACCGTGCCCGGCAAGCCTTCAAGTCGGTCTATTTGAAGAGTGTGGAGAAAGCCGCGGCACTCGGGCCGGCCTAGCGACTGTGAAACGAAAGCACAAGACGACTCACTACTGTTGAAGGAGGGGGAACGATTGCGATGGACCACGAAGTGGTGGTTCGAGAAAAAATGACGGAACGGTACCTGCTGAACGAGCTCGAGCCAGAGGCCCGGGACGAGTTCGAGGAGCACTTTTTCGACTGTCCGCAGTGTGCGCTGGACGTTCAAGCGGGTTCGACATTTGTGGAGCAGGCCAGGCGGGTGCTGGCCGAACAGCCGCAGACGGAAGCGCGGGCGTACCCGGCCTCTGGCGCTTCCAAAAGCAGTGCATGGCTGGCCTGGTTGCGGCCTGTAAGTTACGCGGCGGCCATGGCTCTGCTGTTGGCTGTCGCCGGGTACCAGAACCTGGTGACTTACCCCGCGCTGCGGCAGAAGTTGAATCATCCGCAGCTGCTGCCGTGGGCTTCGGTCAATATCGGCACCTGGGGCTCCAGCGGGCCGGTAGTCAGCGCGCGGCCGGGAGAGGGCTTCCTGCTTTTTGTGCGCATTCCTCCAGAAGGAAATTACGCCACTTATACAGCGGACTTATATAATTCCAGCGGCAAACGGGAGTGGTCACTTACAATTCCTGCCTCCTCCGCGCAGGACCAGTGGCCCATCCGCGTGCCGGGAGAGACTCGAAGCGGGGGAAGTTACATTTTGGTTGTGCGCGGAGTTACAGCCGCGGGAGAAAGCAAGGAAATCGGCCGAGCCCCGTTTGAATTGCACCTGAATTGATCTCAGACACAAGGAGCGAAAATCATGGCCGCAAATCCCAAGCCGCGCATTGAAGAGCACTATCATGTGTACCACGCCGAGGCCGAGGTGCTCAGCGGCGAACTGCAGCACCCCATCAAGCAGCCTCTCGAAAACTATGGCCGGGTGGCGATCGAGAAGACCCGCCGCGAGGGCCATTTCAGCGAGTCTGTCGGCGAGACCACGGTGGAAGGCCTGATTTCTTTCAAGGCCGCTCATACGGGCGTTTCCGGCAGCCTGCTCAGGAACAAGAAAGACCTGTGGGGCAACGATCACTCCGGCTGGGTCACGCTTTCCACCTCGGTGATCGAGGGCCTGAATGTATTTGAGGTAATCACCGCCGACCGCGTGGTGGCGCAGGTTTCGACCGAACATGCGCTGACCGATGGCCACGTGCCCAAAGTGACCTTTCTGGGAACGCGCTTCGAAAACCTGCAAATCGCCGGGTACCGGGTACAACCGGAGCTGGAACTGGGAATTTGCGGCGACCGGCCGGCCCACGACCAGAACTATCTCTACGACCGCGGCTTTCTCGACCGGGTGCAGCAGCAGGTAGCGGGCATTGCCGGGGCCAAGGGCCTTCCCGAGAGCCTCAAGACGCAGTACGATGCCGAGATCGCCAGCATTGACAAGCTCAGAAAAGGCTCTGGTCAAGGGAAAGGGAGCCGCAACGGCCAATCGCAGCTGCAATGCTCACTGGTCAAAAGCATCGGGCCGATTCCGATTCCCGGCGTGAAGATTTTCGGGAACGTGATCGTGATTCCGGACTTCGGGATCGTGACTCTCGCGGAAATCGAGGTTGGAATCGAGCCGCCCAGCGAGCCTTTTGGGCAAACCTCATCCACGCCCGGAAATTACTTCCAGCTCAACATGTTCAACATGCGACTGGGGTGCGTGGGCGGCGGCAGCGTGAAGTCGGGCAGCGTCAAGGCCAACGGGCAAAGCTATCCGTAGCCGTTATTGTGGTGCTGACTTGCGGGCTGGGCTGCAACCGCCGTCCCAGCCCGCAGGCCGCCCTGGAACATGCCCGCCAGGCATTGCGGCGCGGCAACCTGATTCAGGCGCAAAAAGAAGCAGAACTGGGCAACCGCGAATTTGCCCAGCGCAATCCGGAGGCGGCGCGAAAGTTTCTGCTGCTTGAAGCCGAAGCCCTCCTGTTGCGCGGAATGTACGCGCAAAGCATCAGCCTGCTGGATCGCGACCCAAGCCATCCCGGAAGCAAAGCGGAGACGATTGAGGCGCTCGCCCTCAAGGGAGCGGCACAGGCCCGCCTGCACAACTTTCCCGAGGCCGAGCGGAACCTCAGCCAGGCCGGCCAGGAGTGTGCGGGCGCCGCGCAGGAAATGGAATGTGGCGATGTGCTGAGGGCGCGCGGCGTTCTGCTCTTGCAGCAAGGCCAGCCGCTTAAGGCAAAGCAGCTTTTCGAACAAACCGTGACCTTCGCCCGCGCTCACGATGATCCCTTCCTGGCGGCGACAGCGCTTTTGAACCTTGGCCTGGGCGCGCTCTCAGAGCAGCATTTCGACGAAGCCATAGACTGGACCGAGTCAGCTTATAAGACGGCGGCCGCGCTGGATGCCGGCGTGATCGCAACCAAGGCCCTGGGCAACCTGGGCTGGGCGTATTACAACCTGGGGGATTCGGAAAAATCTCTGCAACTGTCGCTGGAAGCCGAGCAGCGAGCGCTTCAGGCGGGCGATGTGATTGATCAGCTTTCCTGGATCACCAATGCCGGTTATGTTTACGCCGACCGCGGCGATCTCGCCGCCGCGAAACAGGCATATGTGAGAGCGCTGAAGCTGGCCACTTCGATCGAGGGCAAGGAAGACATCTACAACGCGCTGCGGGCCCTGGCGCTGGTGTCGGTGGAGGCGGGGGAGCTCGATCAAGCTCAGAAATATTCCGAAGAGGCCCTGGCCATAGCCAGATCTGGCAACAATCGGCGGGACGAGCTTTATCCGCTTCTGGTAGAAGGAATGATCGCTTCGGCAGCGCGCGATTTCGGGGCGGCAGAGAGAATATTTTTCGAAGTCGAGCGCGACCCTGATGCCAATGCCTCTTTGCAATGGAAGGCGGAACACGGCTTGGCGCGCTTGTATGAAGCTGAGAAGCGCCCGGAAGAGGCGGATCGCGAGTATCGGGCGGCGCTCGAGACGTTCGAGGCCGCCCGGTCGTGGCTTCGGCGGAGCGATTCGAGATTGCCTTTCTCCTCCAACGCCTCCGGCATCTATGACGATTATCTGAACTTCCTTGTGGCGGGCGGAAAATCAGACGAGGGGTTGCGCTGGGCTGACTCCAGCCGCGCCCGCTCTCTGACGGAAGGATTGGGATTGCTGCCGAAGCAGATTTTCACCGGGCCGCCGGGGCTGAACTCGCAACAGATTGCGCGCCTGGCCGATGGCGCAATTCTTTTTTATTGGCTGGGGAAGAGGCGGTCCTACTTGTGGGCCATCACGCAGCAGGGAACGCGCTTGTTCCCGCTTCCGCCTGCCGCCGAAATTGACGCGGCGGTGCAGCGCTACCGCAAGGCTCTCGAGGGGCCTGAGGATGTTCTGCACTCGGCCGACAGCGACGGCCAGTATCTCTACCGGACGCTGGTTGCGCCGGCGAGCGACCTGATTAAGAAAGACGCTCGGGTTTTCGTGATTCCCGATGGCAGCCTGAACGGGCTGAACTTTGAAACCCTGCTGGTGCCTGGCGCCACCCTGCACTATTGGATTGAAGACGCGACCATTTCGGATGCCAGCTCTCTGCGCGTGCTCGGCGGGGCCGGAGCAAGCCCGGCCGACCATTCGCAGAGACTGCTTCTGATCGGAAACAGTGTCTCACCGAGCGAAAAATATCCTGAACTCGCCCAAGCCGCCGATCAGATGGAAAGCGTAGCGCGGCATTTTCCCGCGTCCGAAGAACGGGTATTCGCGCGCCAGCAGGCCACGCCGGCTGTTTATCTGGAAAGCGATCCGGGGCAGTTTGCCTACATCCATTTTGTGGCGCATGGCACCGCCAGCCGGCTCAGCCCCTTGGACTCGGCCATCGTGCTCTCGCGGCCGCCGGGCGCCTCGGGAAACGCGGAAGATGAATCGTTCAAGCTCTACGCTCGCGACATTGTTCGACTTCCTCTCCACGCCGACCTGGTTACGATTTCCGCCTGCTACAGCGCCGGCGAGCGCTCGTATTCCGGGGAGGGTCTGGTTGGTCTTTCCTGGGCTTTTCTGCGGGCGGGGGCGACGCATGTGGTTGCCGCGCTGTGGGAAGCGACCGATTCTTCCACTCGACTGCTGATGGATAAGTTCTATGATGGTCTGGACCGCGGGGCAAGCCCGAGCGCTGCGCTACGCTCAGCCAAGCTGTTTCTGCTGCACAACAGCAGCTTCCACAATCCTTTTTATTGGGCGCCTTTTCAAATCTATTCACGGCTGGGCCGGCGAGAAAAGAAGGACCAGAACAGACGCCGCCTCGCTCGTGATCAGCCCCAGCGAGATCTGCTTCGTGCCCCTCGGCGGTGATGAGGGTTTCCAGGAACCCTAAACCACGAAGGGCGCCAAGCATCGCGAAGGAACGAAAACACCAGCCTTTGACGCAGCGTCACGAGGTTTTACAAGTGCGATCATCCTGAGACCAGCCCGAGGGTTTTCAATTCTCCAAGAAGTTTCGCGGTATCCACGGGCTTGAACAGATAAGCGTCGCAGAGCGCCTTGAACGATTCGACCACGTTCTTGACGTCGTCGAGCGCGGTAACCATGACAATTTTCACTCCCGAGCTCGACATCGTGCCCTCGCCCTCTTCCAAGGCGCGAATCTGGCGGACTGCGGTCTGGCCATCCATTTCGGGCATCATGATATCCATGCAGATGAGGTTGTAGTCGCGCCCGGTGTCTTTGGCGATGCGGAAGGCCTCGACCGCCTCTTTGCCGTTGACAGCCACGTGGCAGTCGCCGTAGCGGGCCAGAAAAGTCTGCAGCAGCAGGCGGCTGGTGAAATCGTCTTCGACAATGAGAGAGCGCATAGGTTCCACCTTTCTGTTTGGGACTAGATCCATCCTGCTTGTTTCAGGGCCCGGTTCAGGCGGTGAAATTCGTTATTGAGCCGCGAGAGCAGTTGCTCGGCTGCAGTGAAATTTTCCGCTGCCGCGGCTTGCTGCAGATCGAGAGCGGTTGCGCACAAAGACCGGGCGGAGACCGTCGCCGCCGCTCCTTTGAGGGCGTGGGCCAAGGTCTTGGCGCTGGATGAGTCGCGCTGCTCGATCTGCATTTTCAAGGCCTGCAACTGCCGCGGGAAGTCATTCAGGAAACCGGCCACGACGGTGCGCGCCAGCGCCTTATCGCCCATCAGGCGGGCGAGCAACTCTTCTTCGTGGAATGCCGGCTGCGGCCTATGCCGCGCAAGGGGAGGCAGGCCGCCGGGCGCGGCCGCCGAAGAGGCCAGCCACTTTGCCAGGGCATCGGCGAGTTGCTGCGGCTGGATGGGCTTGGCGAGGTAATCGCTCATGCCGGCCGCCAGACATTTGTCACGATCGCCCTCCATCACGTCAGCGGTGAGAGCGACGATGGGAATGCCGTGATTGCGGGCCTGGGGGTTCCTCTGCCGGATGCGGCGAGTCGCTTCGTAACCGTCTATTCCGGGCATCAGGCAATCCATCAGAACGATGTCATAGTCCGCGCGCTCAAGTGCCATAAGAGCCTGAGCGCCGTCGGCCACAACATGGGCGCGATAACCGAATTTGTTCAGGATGGCCAGCACCACTTCCTGGTTGGTGGGGTTGTCTTCGGCCACCAGAATGCGGGCGGCCTGGTTCGCGGTTTCACCGGGCGGCTCTTTTGCGGGGTGGCTTGGGTTGCTTTCCGCCTTGCGCCCGGGATTGAGAGCCTGAGCCATCGCATGCCGCAAAGCGGACTCCCAAATCGGCTTGGACACTGAAGCCTTGAAGCCCCACTTGCGCAGACGAACGGAGTCGGTTGACTTTCCCACGCCGGTCATCAGCACCGGCGCAGTTGCGCGCAGTTGGGGATCTGCGGCGATTTGCCGCCCCAGCTCCTCTCCGTTTATCCGGGGCAGAGTGAGATCGAGCAGTGCCACGCGGAAAGGGGAACTCATAGCGGCGGCCTGGCGCAATGCGGCCAGGCCAGACTCTGCATCGGCAACCTCTTTCGTCTCACATCCCCAGGACCGCAGAAGGTGCGCGAGCAAAGAGCGGGCGGTCGAGTTGTCATCTACGATCAGGGTCTTGGCGGCGGGAATTTCGGGACCATCATCAGCAAGGCCGGCTTGCGCCTGCTTTTCAAACGGGGCGGTGAACCAGAAAGTCGAACCCTGGCCCTCGATGCTCTCCACTCCAATGTCTCCGCCCATCATCTCTACCAATCTCTTGGCAATCGCCAGGCCCAGCCCGGTTCCGCCATAGCGGCGGGTGGTGGAACCATCGGCCTGCACAAAGGGAGCGAACAGATCGGCGGCCTGGTCCTGGCGAAAGCCGATGCCGGTATCCATCACCGTGAAGCAAAGTGTGGCCTCGTGCTCGTCCTGCCGCTCGATGCTGACTTTGAGCGCGACTTCGCCATGATGAGTAAATTTCACCGCATTGCCCAGCAGATTGAGCAGCACCTGGCGAAGCCGGCCCTCATCCCCGCGAAGGTGGCGCGGCGTTCCGGGCTCTACCTCACAAGTCAGCTCCAGTCCTTTTTCCTGGGCCTTAACCGCCAAAAGCTCGGCCGCATATTGCAGGGACACGCTGAGGTCGAAATCCACGGGTTCCAGAGAAAGTTTGCCGGCTTCAATTTTAGAGAAGTCCAGAATGCTGTTGATGATCTCCATCAGGGCCTGGCCGCTGGCGCGCACGATTTCCGCAAAGCGGTGCTGTTCGGGAGTGAGTTCGGTTTGCAGAAGAAGACCGGTCATGCCGATCACGCCGTTCATGGGAGTGCGGATTTCGTGGCTCATGGTGGCCAGGAACTGGCTCTTGGCCCGGCTGGCCGCCTCCGCCGCCTGGGTGGCCATGCGCAGTTCCTGCTCCACCGCTTTGCGCTCGGTGATGTCTTGTTTGATGGCGATGAAGTTGGTGATCTGGCCGCGCGAGTTGCGAAGCGCAGAGACGGAGGCATGCTCCCAATAGAGCTCGCCGCTCTTCTTCTTGTTGGCGAACTCGCCGCGCCATTCGCCTCCGTTACGGATGATCTGCCAAAGTTCGCGGTAAGTGGCAGCCGAAGTCAGGCCCGACTTGAGAAACCGGGGATTTTTGCCCCTGATTTCTTCGAAGGCATACCCGGTCAGCTCGGTGAATTTGGAATTGACATACTCGATGTTTCCCTCGGGATCAGTAATGACCACACAGGCCGGGCTCTGCTCTACCGCCCGGGAGAGCTTTCTCAGCTGGTCTTCGACCCGCTTGCGCTCGGTGATGTCGTTGAAAATGCCGTCGGCATAAAGCACGCCATCGTGCTCGTGGGTGCGGATGGCCCGGTCGTGAATCCAGATCCAGCGGCCATCCTTGTGCTGCACCTGATATTCGACGTCGAAGGGGTTCCCCTGCGAGAACAGCGCGGCGAAAGCCTCTATCACGCGCTTGGAATCGGCAGGATGAATTCTTGCCAGCCAGAGGTCCGATCCCGGGGCACAGATTTCCTCGGCGGTAAAGCCGTACACCCGTTCGACGTTGGGGCTGACGTAAACGGTTTCGCCGCTGACGGCCGCGGTCCAGGTAACATCGGGAATGTTGAGAACCAGAGAGCGGTATTTTTCCTCGTTGAGGGCAAGTTTCTCATGCGCCAGATGAGCCTCGGTGATATCCAGCGTCGTGCCAACGATTCGCGGGCTTTGGCCGTCGAGTCCCTGCACCGCCTGCCCCCGGCTGCGGACCACGCGCAGCGCTCCGTCTGGGCAGAGAATCCGGTGCTGCAAATCGAAGGGCTCATGAGTGCGCAGGGCATTCTCGACGGCCGCGTTCACCTGGCGGCGGTCGGCCTTGGGAATCGCCAGCAGGGCTTGAGCAAAGGGAACGGGCTCAGTGCGCGGCACCCGGGTGAACAGGCGAAAAAGCTCTTCCGAGCCGCGGAGTTCGCGCGCCACCATATCCAGCTCCCAACTGGCCAGGTGGCCGACGCGCTCTACCTCTCTTAGATTGTTGGAAAGGCTCTGCACGATCTGCTCGGTGCGCAGCCGGGCGGTGATATCGCGCACCACCACGGTACCGCCGGAAACAACGCCCGTGGCGTCGCGGATGGGAGAGACCGTGGCCGAGATCTGGACCCGGTTGCCATCCTTCCTGATTCCTGCGCCTTCGTAGGGACCCAGATTGCGGCCCGCTTTGACTTCCTGATAGCGCAAATGGAACAGCTCGTGGCGCTCGGGCGCGATCAGGGTGGTTCCCGGGCGGCCGATGATCTCCTCGGAGGAATAGCCGTAGAGGTGTTCCGCGCCGCGATTCCAACTGAGGATCTTCTCATCGAGGCTCAGGCCGAAGATGGCATCACTGGAAGCCTCTACCAGAGAAGCCAGAAAGCTGCTGGCCGCGGCAGCAGCCCGGCGTTCGGTTACGTCCTGCTTGATGGCGATGAAATGCGTGATGACGCCCCGTGGATTGCGCACCGGCGTGATGCTCATCTCTTCGGTATAGAGGCTGCCATCTTTGCGCTTGTTGGTAAGCACGCCTTGCCAGACGCTGCCGGCGAGAATGGTGCTCCATAAGCCACGGTAGAACTCTGGATCCTCTTTGCCGGACTTCAGGAAGCGCGGCGTCTGCCCGGCAGCCTCTTCCGCGCTGTACCCGGTCAGGCGGGTAAACGCCGGGTTGGTGTATTGAATCTTGCCCTCCGGATCGGTAATCAGCAGCGCCTCGGCCACCTGGGTTATGGCCGTGGCCAGGACGAGAGGGTCCACTTCCGCCAGAGGGGCAGCGGCCATCGCGGCGCCGGGTCCGCCCGCCGGACTAGCTGTCTGCGGAAACCGCGAATTTTCAAGTCCTCTGACGGGCGTCACGATGCCTCGATTTCGATCCTCTCCCCAAGACGAACTCCGGCGCGGGTGAGCTTTAGCCGCCATCCGCTAATGGGCGTGGCGCAGGATTGCGCTCGCCACACTCGGCAGAGGCAGCACCTTGTCCACGGCGCCCCGCTTGATGGCTTCGTTGGGCATGCCGAACACCACGCAGGTTTCCTCATCCTGGGCAATGGTGTAAGCGCCGGCTTTTTTCATTTCATGCATGCCGCTGGCGCCGTCGTCGCCCATTCCGGTCAGGATGACTCCGACCGCATTCTGCCCGGCATATCGGGCGGCTGAGCGGAACAGGACATCCACCGAGGGCCGATGGCGGGCGACCAGCGGCCCGTCCTTGATCTCCACGTAGTAGCGGGCGCCGCTGCGCTTGAGCAGCATGTGATGGTTCCCGGGCGCAATCAGGGCGCGCCCCCGCAAGACGGTATCGTTGCTTTCGGCCTCTTTCACGGCGATGTTGCACAAGCCATTCAGCCGATTGGCGAAGGCGCGGGTGAACATCTCCGGCATGTGCTGCACGATCACGGTGCCGGGAGCATCGCTGGGCATGGCTTCGAGGACGGTGGTCAGCGCTTCGGTGCCGCCGGTGGAGGCGCCGATGGCAACGACTTTTTCCGTGGTTTCGACCATGGCGCCGGTGGCGGGAGCGAGAATCGCATCGGCGGTGAGCTTAGGTTCGACCGCATGCCTGGGTTGAATGGGCCGCAGCCGGGCCGAGGCCGCGGCCTTCACCGTTTGGCACAACACGATCTGCGATTCTTCCAGGAACTGCTTGCTGCCCAGGCGGGGCTTGGCAATGATCTCCACGGCGCCATATTCCAGAGCTTTGAGCGTGCTCTCGGCGCCTTCCTGCGCCAGGCTGGAACAGATGACCACCGGAATGGGGTGCTGGCTCATGATCTTCTGCAAAAAAGTCAGACCATCCATGCGGGGCATTTCGATGTCGAGGGTGATGACGTCGGGCACTTCGTCGCGAATCCGGTCGGCCGCCACAAAGGGATCTCCGGCGGCGCCGATCACTTCGATTTCTTCATCCGAAGCCAGCACTTCGGTCAAAGTCTGGCGGACGACGGCGGAGTCATCCACTACCAGGACGCGAATCTTGCGCGGGCTCATGAGTCGTGATTCCCCGCCTCCAGCAGATGGCCGGGAGGCAAATGGCTGTCGCTGACCGGCTTGACGATGCGCCGCATCAGCACCTCGCCGGTGCCGGTGTGAAAGCGAATCGCGCGTCCCCAGGAACCGCCGAGATCCGAAGCAATGATGTGCAAGCCTTCGCCTTGCAGCACCTCAATCGCCCGCCGGCAATTCATCTGGCCGACCGTGGCTCTTGGAGACAGGCCGGCTAGGTCAACCGGCAACACATCGGCTCCGCCGAACAGTTTGATCTCGACCTCGGCGCGATGAGCGCCCAGGCGGTCAAAACGGCACGCCAGCTCGCGAATGCAGAAATCTACGTAACGCCAGCGCTCCGCAGGTTTGACCGCCGCCGGGTCGCCGGGAAATCGGGGCAGCATGGCATGGCAGAGCGCGCCGCTGCCGATGCGCTTGCACCAGAACGTAACCCCGACGCAAGAGCCCAGGATGGTGCGCAGCACCGCCGGCTCCCGCGCCAGGTGAAACTCGCCCGGGTTCAAATAGACTTGCGGCAGCTCAGATACGCACTCGCTCATGATTCTTCCTGTACAGGGCCGGGGCGACCGGCGTTAGAGGGAGATCCATACCGTGCAGGGTCTCGGAGTGACCAATAAAGAGGTAGCCGTTCGGCGCCAGATGGCGGGCCAGCTTTTCGAAGAGCCGGTGCTGGGTGGGCCGGTCGAAGTAGATCACGACGTTGCGGCAGAAGATGAACTGGGCCGGTTCCGCCAGGCCGAGGTCTCTATCCATCAAGTTCAGACGCCGAAACTCCACCAGGCCCCGGAGCTCGGGAACCACGCGCTGCAGCTTCGACTCGGGGTCGCGGCTGCGCATGAAGTATTTTCTGCGCAGGCCCTGGGGAACGGGACTGACCACCTCCGAGGTGAAGACTCCCTTCTTCGCCCGGGCCAGAACCGTTCCCGAAATATCGGTGGCCAGCACGCGAAAGCAAAAGCCGGGATGAGACTCGGCAAACTCGCTGAGTACAATGGCCAGGGTGTAAGGCTCTTCGCCGGTGGAGCAACCCGCGCTCCACACCAGGATCCTGCGGCTGTTTCCGCCCCCGGCGGCGATTTCCGGAAGCGCTTTTTTGGCCAGAAAGTCGAAATGCGCCGGCTCGCGAAAAAAATCCGTCTTGTTGGTGGTGACCACGTCCAGCAGGTGGACAAGTTCCTCCTGCTGGCCGCGGCGCGAAAACAGATACTCGCAGTACGCGGAGTAAGTGGAGAGATTCAGGCTGCGCAACCGTCTTTTGAGCCGCACTTCGAGCATGACCCTCTTGTCTGGCCCCAGGGTGATGCCGGATTGCGCATACACCAGACTGCGCAGCCGTTCCAGGTCGGGGCTGGAGAGACCTTCCTCGTGGCGGCTCATGCAATTCGAACGGCAGGCTGGGCCGCCCCCTCAGCTCGCCGCACCGGCTTCGGCCAGGGGGCGGCTGGTTTCGGCGCCGCCGCGCACGGCGGCCAGCTCTTCCGCGGAGAAAACCCGGTCAATATCGAGGATCATGATGAATTGCGTGTCGCGCTTGCCCATGCCCTTGATGAAGTCGGTGCGAATCTGGGTGCCAATCCGCGGCGCGGGCTGAATCTGTTCCGGCTCGAGATCAATCACTTCTTCCACCGAATCCGCCAGCGCCCCGATCACGGTGGACTCTCCTTCCAGCACCACCTCGACCACCACGATGCAGGTGTTTCGCGTCCTTTCGGTCTTCGACATTTCAAAGCACAGGCGCAAATCCACCACCGGCACCACATTTCCGCGCAGGTTGATGACCCCGCTCATGAAGTCAGGGGTGCGCGGCATGGCGGTAATGGTGGTGAAATCGAGCACCTCCCTTACCTTGGCAACGTCAATGGCGAAAACTTCGTTGCCCAGCTTGAAGGTAAGATACTGCCTCGTCTCGGTAATCTCGCTGACGCTCATGTTCACTCCTTTCCCGCGCGCTTGCTGCCTTCGCGCGCTTGCTCCCGAGGTCAGTAACGCTCGAATTCTTTGTCCATGCTGTCGCCGCCCGACTCCGTCATATGCAAGCTGACGCCCGACTTTGCCCCCGCCTTCGCGCTCATGGCGGCGCGTTCCGCCTTGGCGGGCTTGGCCGGCGGGGCCGCCCCTGCAGCTTTCGATCCCGTGGACCGGGCAGCATGAGCATGTCCCTGGGTTTCGTTTCCGGTGCGGAAGAAGCCCAGTGCGCTCATGAGCTGGTCGGCCTGGCCCGTCAATTCCTCCGTGGTGGAGGCCATTTCTTCGGAGGCGGAAGCGTTCTGCTGAATCACTTTCTCCAGTTGCTGCAGCGCTTTGTTGATCTGCTCGGCGCCGGTGTCCTGCTCCTTGCTGGCGGCGCTGATCTCCTGCACCAGTTCTGCCGTCTTCTGAATGTCGGGCACCAGCTTCTCAAGCATCTCGCCGGCCTTTTCGGAGACCTTGACGGTGGTGCCAGAGAGCTGATTGATCTCGCCCGCCGCCTTCTGGCTGCGCTCGGCCAGCTTGCGCACTTCGGCCGCCACCACGGCGAAGCCCTTGCCATGCTCACCGGCGCGGGCGGCTTCAATGGCGGCGTTGAGAGCGAGTAAGTTGGTTTGCCTTGCGATCTCCTCAATGATGGAAATCTTGCTGGCAATTTCCTTCATGGCGACTACCGCTTCCGAGACCGCCTTGCCGCTCTCCTGGGCATCCTTGGCAGACTTATTCGCGATCTTGTCGGTCTGCTGCGCATTGTCGGCGTTCTGCTTGATGTTGGAAACCATTTCCTCCATGGAAGAGGAGGCCTCTTCGGCCGAAGCCGCCTGCGTGCTGGCGCCGTTTGAGACCTGCACCGAGGCCGTGCTGATGGACTGGCTGGCGGAAGTGACCTCGCCTGCGATGGTGCGGATTTCGCTCACCGTGCGGGTCAGGCCGCTGACCATCGCCCCCAGGGCTTGCATCAGCTTGTCTTGTGGCGAGCGCTCGCGCAGGGTCACGGTGAGATTGCCGTTGGCAATCTCCTCGGCGGCGTGCGTGATCTCGTTCATGGCCGCGATCAGCGTATTCAGGTTGTTCTTGATAGTGTTGAAGTCGCCGTGGTAGGTGTCGGTAATCTGCGAGGGGACGTCGCCTTTGCTGATGCGGTCCACATAGTTGGCGGAAACGTTGAGAGGCGAGATGACCGCTTCCAGAACATCGTTGACGCCACGTATGATGTCGCCGTAAGCGCCGCGGAATTGGTCGTGACGGCCGCGCTCGGAGAGTTGCCCGGCGTTGGAGGCCTCGGTCAGGCGGGCCAGCTCTTTCTGCAAATCCTGCAGCACGATGGCGACGTTGTTGACCGCCTGCTTCATTTTTTCGTGGTCGCCCTTGTAGGTCTGGGCGATCAGTTCGTCAATCTTGCCGCTGGAGATTTGCGCCAGGATGCGGTTGCCTTCGCCGATGGGCAACAGAATCGCATCCAGCATGGCATTCACGCCGCGCACAATCTCGGCGTAGGCGCCCTCGAACTGCTCCGGCTTGCCGCGCTCGGAGAGCTGGCCTTCCTTGGAGGCATCGTTCAGACGGACCAGTTCCTTTTGCAGCTTCTGCAGCACGATGGCGACGTTGTTGACCGCCTGCTTCATTTTTTCGTGGTCGCCCTTGTAGGTCTGGGCGATCAGTTCGTCAATTTTGCCGCTGGAGATTTGCGCCAGAATGCGGTTGCCTTCGCCGATGGGCAACAGAATCGCATCCAGCATCTGGTTCATACCGTGTACGATCTCCGCATACGCACCCTGAAATTGTTCTGGCTTGCCGCGCTCGGAGAGTTGGCCTTCCTTGGAGGCATCGTTCAGACGGACCAGTTCCTTTTGCAGCTTCTGCAGCACGATGGCGACGTTGTTGACCGCCTGCTTCATTTTTTCGTGGTCGCCCTTGTAGGTCTGGGCGATCAGTTCGTCAATCTTGCCGCTGGAGATTTGCGCCAGAATGCGGTTGCCCTCGCCGATGGGCAGCAGAATCGCATCCAGCATGGTGTTGACACCCTCGATCATCTCGCGGTAAACCCCCTCGAACTGGTCCGCCCGGCCACGCTCACTGAGGCGGCCTTCGTGCGAGGCCTCGACCAGACGGCGGATTTCCTGGGAAATCAGCTCTGCTTGTTCCGCCGCTCCCCGGCCCTTGCCGGGCCGATTGCGACGGCTGTGGCCGTTCCCCGCGCCCCCGGTCTCTTGCATATTCCGGTCTGCCTCCAGAACTTTGCTCGCCATGATTTCCTGCCTCCTTGATGGCCAATTTGCC
>DATIYF010000019.1:0-45137 GCA_035517775.1 Terriglobales bacterium | reverse complement strand
GAAGGCTGCCGCACGATTTTTCTGCTGCACGAAGTGGAAGGCTACGAGCACAACGAAATCGCCAGCATGCTGCGCTGCTCGGTGGGCAATTCGAAGTCGCAGTTGCACAAGGCACGGCTCAAGATCCGCGAAATTCTGCTCGCCCAGCCCACGCCAGAGGAGAAGACTTTGGCGGCCAAGCGGGAAACCGCGCGGCCAGCGGGACGAAAAAAACATGCCCGGCGCGAAGAAGAGCCGGCCTGGTTCCCTGCCGCAGAGTACGAACTGAGCGGCAAGGCAGGCTCGGCCCCGCCAAACTCGCTGCCCGCCAGCCGCCTTCCATTCCAGCATCTGATGTAAGCTATCCGGGCGCTCGCAGGGTGACGTGCGCAGCGTTGCTGGGCCTCAAGAAGAACCAAGAAGACGGAGAAGAGAGTCCCAGGTGGCGCTCCCAGTCATGAGGAGTCATGCTGCGTCAGAAACGCAAGCCGTTTCGCAGCGTGGGGCGGGGCCCGGCCCTCGCTTGGCGGCAAAGGTTCACAACCCGCCTGCGCTCCGCAGGCTCGCTTTTTGCTGAGACCGGCCGGGCCGTTCTCCAGCACCGGCACTGGACCAACGCCGCCAGCCTCTCCTTCTTCTTTCTGCTGTCACTTCTGCCGCTGCTGATTTTTCTGGCCGCGGTGGTGGATTACCTGCCCGTCCCCGGTCTTTTTCCCCGCATGCTGGAATTCATGGGCCACCTGGTGCCCGGCGATGCCATGCGGCTGGTGCAAGGCGCGCTGGCCGAGGTGCTGAGCCGGCGCATCAGCTTTATTTCCTTCGGCATCCTTACTTCAGTCTGGTCGGCCTCGGCCGGCTTCAACGCGCTGATTGAAAGTTTAAACACCGCCTATGCAAGCGGTGAAGGCCGCGGCTTCTGGAAGCGCCAGGCGGTGGCCATCGGCCTCACTTTGACCGTCGGAGTCATGCTTGGCGCCGCCTTGCTGGCCAGCGTTCTGGGCGGGCGTTTCGGCTGGTGGCTGGCCAGCGCCGTGGGCCTCGACCCCATCGTCGCCATTCTCTGGCCTGCGATTCGCTGGCTCGTCATGCTGGTGTTCACCGTGCTCTCCATCGAAGTGATCTATTTTCTGGCGCCCCATGCCCGCTTGCGATTCTGGAAGCAGAGCCCGGGGGCGATGCTGGCCGTCGCCATCTGGCTCGCCGGCTCCTACGGCCTGCAGGCATATCTGTACAGTTTCGCGCGGGCAAACTGGATCTACGGAACTCTGCAAGCGGTGATTGCCCTCATGCTCTGGCTCTACATCAGCAGCTGGGCCATCTTGCTGGGCGCCGAACTCAATGCGCAATTAGCCATCCGGAAGCAGGCCGGGGACAGGCCAGTCTAGAGCCGGCGCTCATTTGCCGCCGGCACGCACCCGTTCTTTAATGCGATCGTACCCGGTCTGCGAGAGGATGTGCCGGGTCACCAGCTGATCTTTGCTCTCGAAGGGCCGGCTGGCGATGATCTGGTCGGCCTGGGCGGGGCTCACGCCGGGAAGATCGAGCAACTGCTCGCGGGACGCCTCATTCAGGTCCACCGAGTAGTCACTCTTCGAGCCATCTTTCAGGCCGTCATGCACCCCCTGGACCACGGCGCGGGCATCCTGTTTCACCACCGAAGTCGCATGTGCCGTTTCATGCCGCAGCTGTTCCGGAGTCTGCTTCTGTTCACATCCGGTAGCAAAAAGACAACCCGTAACCATTACGCCCACCCAAGCCAGTGAAGTGCGCATGCAGCAAAGATGCGGCCGGACGAGCCGAGGTTGGTCGGGCGCAGTTTGAGCTCGCCGGCGACCAACAAAGTTGACCAGCGCGGTCTGCCGGCTTGGACTTCTCACTTGAGCCCGATGTAAGGCTCAGGCTCTTCGTGGGACTTCGTGTTCTTTGTGCTTGGTTTTTTGGGGGGCTGGGAGAAGTCCCGGAAAAGAATGGCGGAGAGAGTGGGATTCGAACCCACGTTAGAGTTTCCCCTAAACACGCTTTCCAAGCGTGCGCCTTCAGCCACTCGGCCATCTCTCCGTTGACAACCAGCTTTCAGCACTCAGCATACCGCACTTGGCGCTTACCACTGGGCCCTCGGTTTTTTGCTGCGTGCAAGAAAGCGGGGGCGGCGGCCAATCAACACCGGCACGAAGGGGAGCGGGCAAATGCCAAGTGCTAAGTGCCAGCCGCAACTAATCCCCTTCTTCTTCCCCCTTGTGCAGTTGCTGGGCGAGATAATTCTCGATGCCCATCTCGTCAATGGCGTGTAGCTGGCCTTCCAGCCAGTCAATGTGTTCTTCTTCGTCGCGAAGAATCTTCTCCAGCAGCTCGCGCGAGCCGTTATCCGCCGCCTTCACGCAGGTCTCGATGCCGGCGTTGAGCCGCTTCACCGCGTCATACTCCAGCTGCAAATCGTTTTTGAGCTGCGCCTGCATGGTCTGCCCGATGTTGATTTTGAAGTAATCGGTCATGTTGGGCGTGCCATCGAGGTAGAGAATGTGCTCCATGAGAATCTCGGCATGGTGCATCTCTTCGATGGACTCCTTGCGCGTGTGCCCGGCCATGCGCTCGTAGCCCCAGTTCTCGCACATCTCGGCATGCAGAAAGTACTGGTTGATGGCGGTGAGCTCGGCCTTCAACACCTGGTTCAGCACATGAATAACTTTCGGATCACCTTTCACAATTCGCCCCTCCGGAGGGCTTCCACCACTTCGCCTCGGCTTCGCTTGCCCTCCGCAGCAACTATATATCACAGCACGCCCGTGTGGAGCGCACACTCTTCTCCACCCCGGGCGCCTTGCGCAACAGGATGGGACAGTTCCCACATGGGCCGGGCGCAAAACCTGGGGCCGCCGGAGAGTCGGCAAATCCTTTCGCCCGGTAGTATTCTCGAAGCATCCAAAGCTGGTGCTGGCAACAAGGGATGACCCGATGCGCGCATACGGCATAGGCCGCACACTTCTGCTGATCGCTTTCCTGGCTGCACCCGCCCTTTGCCTGGCCCAGCAGGGTGCAGCTACCGGCGAACCGCTGAACGTCAAGACCACCAGCCTTCCCAACGCGTATGTGCGCGAGTCTTACCATTTGGAGTTTCACGCCGAGGGCGGCATTCTGCCTCTGAAGTGGGAGCTCACCGAGGGCTCTCTGCCGCCGGGGCTGGCGCTCGATGCCGAGGGCGTGCTCAGTGGCGCCGCCACCAGGGCCGGCCAGTTTCCCTTCACGGTTAAGGTCACCGATAGCGGCAAGCCGGCCGTCGCGCGCGAGCAGCAGCTCACTCTTCAAGTGCTGGCGCCCCTGGTGGCCGAATGGAGCCGCTACCCGAAAATCAACGGACAGCGCGTGGAAGCTGCGGTGAAAGTCTCCAATCACACCGAGGACGATTTTGATCTCACCCTGATTGCCCTGGCGGTCAACGAGATCGGCCGCGCCATCGCCGTCGGCTACCAGCACTTTCAGTTGAAGAAGGGCACCGACGACATGGAAATTCCCCTCGCCGAGAACTTACCGCGCGGGGCGTACGACCTCAACGTGGATGTTGTGGCGGAGGTTCAGGCCACCGGCAGAATCCATCGCGTGCACCTGGTCACCAACGAGAAGCTGCAGGTTCAGCAAGGACCGTAGGGGATGATTGGGGCACGGAGAACCTTGTAGGGACGGCCGCCCTCGGCGGTCCGGTGAAGCGAAGCGCCACCAGCCGGATCGTGAGTGTCACGTTGTAATTGCCGTTAGTGTCGGCAAAAAATAAGAGCCCCGAGGTGGTGTTAGGCTCATTCGTCTCGGCCAGTAGCTCGCTTTAGACCCTCGCCGACCTGCTCTCGTTGCTTCCTTGCGGGTCGCAACGCGCGATCTGTGCTTGGGCTCCGGGCTTACCGCCAACCGGATAAATCAGCCTGACGCCTCGGGACTCTATCCTGCCTTCGACATTTCTTCCTGTTCGCCTCGACCAGCGCTTTGCTATAGACCCTTGCGTGCCTTCTCTGCTTTGCCTTGCGGCTGCAGAGTGACTGCGCTCGAGCCCCGGACGCCGCACCAACCGGGAAAACTTCAGAAGCTGTCAAAGAACGAGTATCTTTGTACTCCTTTTATTTCTGCCGTCAATAAAAACCCGCCGCTCTTATCTCATTGCCCTGCAATCAGGTGCAGGCCATCCACAAGGGGGTGACCAAAACTTGTGCAATCTCGCCCGGCGGTTTCTGCGCGCAAGGGCCGCGGCCGCAACAGATTTCTGCCCCATGACCACTCCGAAGCCCGCCCCGGCCGGCTCCCGCAGGGCAATTCCATGTGCAAATCCGCTGCAAATGCGGCTATAAGGCGGGTTTGCGGAATCCACGCTGGTGCGGCAGCCCAACCCCCATGGCTGCAATATGCCCTTTGCAAACCAGAAGCCGCGTCTATAATCTCGGATACCGCTTTAGCTGCCAATCTTCGTTGGAGGCGCCATGTCTCAGGCTATTCCGGAGAAGTACCGCGATCTGTTCAGTAAGCGCGCGTTTGCCAGCCTGGCCACCCTCATGCCCGATGGCCAGCCGCAGGTCACGCCCGTCTGGTTCGATCTGGAGGGTGACTTCGTGGTGTTCAATTCTGCCAGAGGACGGCAAAAGGACCGCAACGTGCGCCGCGACCCGCGCGTCACTCTCGCCATCGTGGACCCGGATAATCCTTACCGCTACCTGGAGATTCGCGGCAAGGTGGTCGAGATTACCGAGCAGGGCGCGGATGCCCACATTGACAAGATGGCAAAGAAGTATCTGGGCGTGGACAAGTATCCTTACCGCCAGGCCGGCGAAGTGCGCGTGCTCTACAAGATCCGCCCCGAGCACACCACCATGATGGGATGAGCGGCGCTTGCCCTGACCAACCACCCCCCGAAAGGATTCCTTCGACCTCCATGCTGACGACTGAACCCCCTATTGCCCTCAAGCTCGACCTGGCCTGGGTGCGCTCCCGGTTTCCTGCGCTGGCGCAAACCGTGAACGGCGCGCCGGCGGTATTTTTCGATGGCCCGGGCGGCACCCAGGTTCCGCAGCGGGTAATAGACGCCATCAGCGACTATCTGCGCCACTCGAACGCCAATACCTGCGGCGCCTACGCCACCAGCCGCCGTACCAACGCCATGATTGATGAGGCCCGCGCCGCCATGGGTGATTTCCTCAATTGCGCGCCCGAAGAAGTGGCGTTCGGGCCCAACATGACCACCCTGGCCTACGATCTCAGCCGGGCCTTCGGCCGCGAGTTGCAGCCGGGAGATGAAATCGTCCTCACCCATCTCGACCACGACGCCAATGTCTCCACCTGGCGGGCCCTGGAAGAGCGCGGAGCCGTTATCCGCATGGCGCAGATTCGCGAGGAAGATTGCACGCTCGACCTGGATGATCTGGCCTCCAACATCAACCGCCGGACTAAGTTAGTGGCCGTGGGCTACGCCTCGAACGCGGTGGGAACGATCAATCCGGTGCGCGAAATTATTCGGCTGGCGCATGAAGTTGGCGCCTTGGCCTTCATTGACGCGGTGCACTATGCGCCCCACGGCTTGATTGACGTGCGCGCGCTCGATTGCGATTTTCTGGCCTGCTCCACTTACAAGTTCTTTGGCCCGCATATGGGTGTGCTGTATGGCAAGCGCCAGCACCTCGAGCGGTTGCAGCCCTATAAGCTGAGGGCGAATACCGAGGCCATCCCGAACCGTTGGGAGTGGGGCACACTCAACCACGAGTGCATCGCGGGGATTGGGGCCTGCGTGGAATATCTGGCGGACCTGGGCCGCTCGGTGAAGCCTGCGGCTTCGCACCGGCGGGCGGCGATTCTTGCTGCCTACCATGCCATTCACGAGCACGAGCGCGCTTTGGCGGAGCGCATGGTTCGGGGATTGCTGCCGCTACCAGGATTAAAGCTCTATGGAATCGCTGACACCGCTCATTTCGACCAACGCTGCCCGACCTTTGCCGTGCGCATAGACGGCCACACTCCGCTGGAACTGGCCACCCGCCTTGGCGACCGCGGCTTCTTCACCTGGGACGGCAACTACTACGCCCTGAACCTGACCGAACGGCTGGACCTGGAGAAAGACGGCGGCTTCCTGCGCATTGGCCTGGCGCACTACAACACCGCGGAAGAGGTGGAGCGGTTCCTGGAGGCATTGGGGCAGATCGCAGCTTGACTCTCTGCGTCCTCCCTGTCCTCAGTGGTTAATTCCCGGGTTTAATCCCGGTTTTTCCCGAAATGGGAAAGCCTTCCGGTCTCTGACCGCCAAACCCCCGGTCTCGGCCTCACCAGAACCCGCTTGTGCGACTTTCGCACAGGGTCTAACTTTGCCACCCGGGGGAGGCCGGAGGGTCATCCGCGGGGGATCGCGGCTGCATCTGGCGCCTGAGCGGCACATCGGCCTGGCGCCTCCACCTGCTTCAAGCCATGCCCTGCAAAAGCAGGTCCCTCCACTGCGCTGACTCGCGCTTCGCTCCGGTCCGGATGACACCAGGGGTGTTCAGGCAGCGTGTAAGCGTAGAGCGATTCCGTGAAGCCGGCAATTACGGCGCAGCCAGCCGGCGCAGTTCGGTGATCTGCTCACCTTGGGCAATCAGAACGATCTCGGCCATGTTCACGAATAGCCCGTGCTCCATTACACCGGGAATGGATTCCAGTTGCAGGGCCAGTTTCGCGGGATCATGGATTTCCCCGAAGCGGCAATCGAGAATGTGATGGCCCTCATCGGTTACGTAAATCTGCCCCGAGGCCTGGCTGCGCAGCTGCACCGAGGCCCCCAGGGCCTGGATTTCTTTCGCCACCAGCTTTTGCGCGAAGGGGACGACCTCAACCGGAACCGCGAATTTGCCCAGCACGTCCACCCGCTTGCCGGAATCGGCGATGACGACAAAGCGGCGCGCGGCTGAAGCGATGATCTTTTCGCGCAGAAAAGCCCCGCCGCCGCCCTTGATCAGTTGCAGGTTAGGATCTACTTCATCGGCGCCATCCACGGCTACGTCGATCTGCTGGATTTCATCGAGCGTAGTCAGCGGGATGCCAAGGCTGGCGGCCAGCTGCTGGGTGTGGACCGAGGTCGGAATGCCGCGAAGGTTAAGCCCCGCCCGCACTCGCTCGGCCAGAAAGCGGAGGAAATAGGCCGCGGTTGAGCCGCTGCCCAGGCCTACGATCTGCCCTTCCTGCACCAGTTGCACCCCGGCGCGGGCTGCGGCCTGCTTTTCAAGGTCCTGCTGCTGCTGATCGGTCATAAGTCCTCAGCTGGCCGCATGCTATTCCAGTGTACTGCTGGCTTGTCACCGGCGGGTTTGCCCATCGTATCGCAACAGCCGGAACCCGGGAGGACACAAGGCAAGACCGCAGACAACGCTGAGGCAACAGGCAGAATGAGGGCACAGGCCGGGAGTGTGATTGCCGTCCTTGCGCCGCATTGTGGAATGTGCTTAGACTTGCGGACGAGTGCAAGCGATAGCCGCGGCATGCTTTCCGCCGCAAGGCAAGTTTTTTACCAAGGAGAACGAAAAATGAGGAAGGCCGTGAGGCTGCTGTTCCCACTGCTGGCATTTGCAATGACGAGCGCCACCTGGTGCCTGGCGGAAGGCGGCGCCGATACCTTCAAAGCGAAGTGCGCGATGTGCCATGGCGCAGATGGCAAGGGCGATACCGCGATGGGCAAGCACTTTGGCCTGAGGGACCTGGGCTCCGCCGACGTGCAGAAACAGTCGGATGCAGAACTGACCACTATCATCAGCAAGGGCCGGAAGAGCATGCCGGAGTATGGAACCAAGCTAAGCGCAGAGCAGATTGATGGGCTGGTGAAGTTCATCCGCACGCTGAAGAAGTAGGCGGGCTGGCCTTCAAACCGGCGGAATTTATCATCGCGGGCAGGGCCAGATCTCAGCGCGTTTGCCGAGCCCTCAGCGCAACGGCACAAAGGCGCACAAAGGAAGGTCCCTGAAACCAGGGCCTTGGTGAATCTTCGTGCCGCTCACGCTTCAATGGTTTTGCCGGGCTAGCGCGAAACTCCCGCCAGCCATCGTCACTGCCGGGTAATAAGGCCGGGCTCAGGTATCATTTTGCGCTTGAGGGTGTTTTTATGAAGCTCAAGCGTTCGCGTCTTCTGGCAATTCTGGTTTCGTCGCTGCTGGCTGGGTTCGGCTTTTCTGCGGCCGCCCAAACCTCCACCAACTCCGAAAGCTTTGCCGGCACCTGGCAGGCGAAATTTCAGGACAAGGTGTTCTTCACCCTCCAATTGCAAAGCGATGCGGGCAAGCTCAGCGGCACCGCCAGCCATGCGGCCACTCAGACCGGTAAGAACGGCGAACTCACCAGCGCCGAGGCGAAGGCCGGCAGCGACCGGATCGTCGGCTCCAAGGTTCTGGATGAGCACACGCTGCGCTTCACTACGCTGGAGGATGATACGCAAGCCACAGCGCAGTTCGAATTGAAGCTTACCGGCGCGAACCAGGCGGAGATTCAGCTTTTGAGCACTCCCCAAGGAGCCACCGCACCCAAGCCCTGGACACTGGAGCGCACTTCGACGCCGGGCTCCGGTACGCAGAACGAAACCCAGAATAAACCGCAGGACATCAAATCCAAGCTGGCCGCGGCGGCGCAAACCTGGCTTGCGGGGCAGTTCGGCCCGAACGCCTCGAATTCCGGCGGCTCCGCTTCCGGCGGCTCGTCTTCCGCGGTCTCTTCGGCGGCGTCGAAAGACACGCCCACGGTAGGCCTGGAAATTTCCAAAGCCCCGCTGGATGCCGAGTTGCGCAAGGAC
This sequence comes from Terriglobales bacterium, assembly GCA_035517775.1. GTDB lineage: Bacteria > Acidobacteriota > Terriglobia > Terriglobales > Acidobacteriaceae > DATIYF01. The sequence goes on along the minus strand of DATIYF010000019.1, from coordinate 36,385 downwards.
ATTGACGGCCTGCCGCGGCGAGTGAACGACCAGTTCAACAATCTGGGCGATATGGTGAATTTCGTTCTGATCGGCTCAGAGGCGCAGGTGCAGGCCGCACTCGAAGCTGCGGACTGGCACCTGGCCGATACTGACGACCGGCGTGCGGTTCTGAACGCGGTGATGCAGACCTACGACAAAAAAGATTATCTGGCCATGCCCATGAGCTCGCTCTACCTGTTCGGCCGCCGGCAGGATTTCGGCTATGAGATGGCCGATCCTTACGCCATGGTGGCCAGCCGGCACCACTTCCGCATCTGGAAGGCGCCCTTTGCCTGGAAGGGGCAGACCGTGTGGGTGGGAGCGGGCACGCACGATATCGGCTTTGAGAAGGATGTGCGCAATGGCAAGGTCACGCACAAGATTGATCCCGCGGTGGATGGCGAGCGGGAGAACATTGGCGGCAGCCTGCAAAAAGCGGAGAAAACCGCGATGTTGAGCTATTACTTTCCACCCGGCGCCGTGCAGGAAGCAAAAAATGCCACCGGCGGCGGCTATCACTCAGATGGACGCATTCTGGTGGTTGAGTTGAAATAGGCGGCTTGAAAAGCAGGTCCCTCCACTGCGGCCGCCGGGCTGCGCCCCGGCCGGGATGACAGCGGTGAGCATTACCTTCCCGGTCCGAATCCCCCGCGAGATTGCCGTCATCCGTTATGCTAGTAGTGAAGCAACTATGGTGGCATCTACAGGCAGCACGGTGGCGGAAAGCGCCGCATCCTCTCATCTCGACAATGCCGAACGCGAGCGGGTGTTTGGCCCGTTTCGCCGCTGGGGATATCTCGAAGCGGACCTTGATCCGCTCGGGTTCTTTCGTCCCAAGCTGCATCCCGAGCTGCAGTCGGGCAGTGAACTGGCGGAAGAAGCACGGGGAATTTATTGCGGCACGGTGGGGGCGGAGTTCATGTACATCGCCGACCCCGAGAGGCGGCGCTGGATCCAAGAGCACATGGAGGGGCCGCAGCCGGCGGTGGACCAGGCCCACGTGCTCGAGCAACTGATCCGGGCAAAGCTCTTCGAGCAGGTGCTGCAGCAGCGCTACCTGGGCAACAAGCGCTTTTCGCTGGAGGGTGCAATCGCGCTTATTCCGCTGGTGGATGAAATTCTGGAGGCAGCGGCGGAGCGCGGGGCGGTGGAGCTGGTGATGGGCATGAGCCACCGCGGGCGGCTGAATGTGATTGTGCAGGTGGCGCGGCGGGCGCCGGAAGAGGTGTTCGCCGGCTTTGAAGATGTGGACCCGCGCAGCGTGCTGGGCAGCGGCGACGTGAAGTATCACATGGGCGCGACCGGCGAGTACATCACGCGCTCGGGCAAGAAAATCCACATTCATCTGGCTTCGAACCCCAGCCACCTGGAGGCGGTGGACCCGGTCACGGTGGGCCGCAGCCGCGCCAAGCAGGACCGCGCGGGAGTGGGCGGATGGCAGGAATATCTTCCTTTGCTGGTGCACGGCGACGGGGCGTTTGCGGGGCAGGGAATTCTGGCCGAGACGCTGAACTATGCCGACCTTCCGGGCTACACCGTGGGCGGCACGGTGCACGTGGTGGTGAACAATCTGATTGGCTTTACGACACCCTACAGCGAGCTGCACTCTTCCCACTTCGCGGCGCAGATTGCGCGCCGGCAGGCGGTGCCGATTTTTCACGTCAACGGCGAAGATGTGGATGCGGTGGTGCGGGTGGGCCGCATGGCGCTGGAATACCGCTATGCGTTTGCCAGCGATGTGGTGGTGGATTTGGTGGGTTATCGCCGCCACGGACACAGCGAAGTGGATGATCCCACGGTCACCCAGCCGCTGATCTATAAGGCGATCCAGGAGCACGCGCCGCTGTGGGAAATCTACGCGGAAGACATTGGCGCGGAAGACGCCGAGAGCAAAGCCCAGGCGATACGGGCCGAACTCGAAGAGGCGCAGCAAAAGGCGAAGTCGGCGCGCAAGAAGCCCTCGCTGCGCGAGTTGCCCGGCTACTGGAGCGGTTACAAAGGCGGACGCTACAAACCGCAGTACGAGGTGGAAACCGGGCTCGGGACGGAGCAATTGCGCGAGCTCAGCCAGCGGCTGACGGCTTATCCCAAGGATTTTCACATCCATCCAAAGATCAAAAAGCTGATGGAGCAGCGCGCGGAAATGGGCGCGGGCAAGCGGCCGGTAGATTACGGGATGGCCGAAGCGCTGGCGTTTGGCAGCCTGGTGAAAGCGGGAGTTCCGGTGCGGCTGAGCGGGCAGGATTCGAAGCGCGGCACCTTCAACCAGCGGCATTCGGTCCTGCTCGATATTGAAAATGAGCAGGAGTACATGCCGCTGGCGAACATTGCCGAAGGGCAGGCGCGCTGCCAGATTTATAACTCCACGCTTTCCGAAGCCGGCGTGCTGGGTTTCGAATATGGGTACAGCCGCGACTACCCGGAGGCGCTGGTGCTTTGGGAAGCGCAGTTTGGCGACTTCGTCAACGTGGCCCAGGCGGTGATAGACCAGTTCATCAGCGCAGGCGAGGATAAGTGGGGTTTACTCTCGGGCGTGGTACTGCTCTTGCCTCACGGTTATGAGGGGCAGGGGCCGGAGCACTCGAGCGCGCGCATCGAGCGCTTTCTGCAGCTGGCGGCGAGGGACAACATGCAGATTTGCCAGCCCTCAAACGCCGCGCAATATTTTCACCTGCTGCGGCGGCAGGCGCTGCGGGTATGGCGCAAGCCGCTGGTAGTGTTTACGCCAAAAAGCATGCTGCGGCATCCCGATGCGGCCTCACCGCTGGAAGACCTGACGCACCAGCATTTTCTGACTGTGCTGCCGGATACGGGAGCGGCCGACGCCCGGCGGATCGTGCTTTGCACGGGCAAGATTGGGCACGAGCTTCGCGTGGAAAGAGAAAAACGCAAGGACCAGTCGACCGCCATCGTGTTTCTGGAGCAGCTTTATCCCTTTCCGGAGGCAGAGCTGGCAGCCGAGCTCGACCGTCATCTCCACGCGCGCGATATCGTCTGGGTGCAGGAAGAGCCGGCCAACATGGGCGCTCTTTTCTACATGCTGCCGCGGCTGAAGCGGATCGCGGGCAAACGGCATGTGCTCTCGGTGAAGCGCTCGGCCAGCGCCAGCCCGGCCACGGGCTCAGCCAAGGCGCACGAGGTCGAACAGAAAACCCTGCTGACCCTGGCGTTCACCACCAAACACTGACTCCTGCCCACCGATGAACCTGTAGAGACGTAGCAAGCTACGCCTCTACGGGCGGTCCGAGGTGTTAGGCTAGCCTTCCAGCTGCGGCCATGCATCGGCAATCTCGTCAAAGCGAAGTCAGCCCACGCGAACTCAGCATTGCCATTGATACCGGTGGAACCTTCACCGACTGTGTGTGGGTAGAGCGCGGCCGCATTCGGATGTTGAAGGTCTTTTCTACCCCGGGGGATCCTTCGCAGGCGATCGCCGAAGCGCTGCGCAAAATTGGCGGCGCCAGGCGGCGCACCCTGCTCCACGGGACGACGGTAGGAACGAACACACTGCTGCAGCGCAAAGGAGCGAAAGTTGCGCTGGTGACCACCGCCGGATTCGAAGACGTGATCGAAATCGGGCGGCAGGCGCGGCCGAAGCTGTATGACTTCTTTTTTGACCGGGTGGAACCGCTGGTCTCTGCCGAGTGCCGGTTTGGAGTGAAAGAGAGAATCTCTGCCACCGGCGAAGTGCTGGAGGCGTTGGACCCGAGGGAGCTGGCCGAGCTGGTAACGAGTATGCGGGCGAAGAGCCCGGCAGCGGCCGCCATTTCGCTTCTGTTCTGTTTCGCCAATCCAGGGCACGAGCAGGCGGTTGCTTCGGCGTTGCGCGCTCTGGGCATTCCGCTCTCGGTTTCACATGAGATTCTTCCCGAGTTTCGCGAGTACGAGCGAACGAGCACGGTGGTGATGAATGCCTACTTGCAGCCCGTGATGCAGAGCTACCTGGACCATTTGGAGCGCAAAGCCGGCTCCCGCGAGGCGGCGCAAGGACAGACCACGCGAATTTTCGTGATGCAATCGAATGGCGGAATTGCGGCACTCCATGCCGCAGCGCGCGAGCCGGTGCGGACGGTTTTGTCGGGGCCTGCAGGCGGAGTGGTGGGCGCGGCGGCCATGGCCAGGCGCAGCGGTTTTCAGCGCATTATTTCGTTTGATATGGGAGGCACCTCGACCGATGTGGCGCTGGTGGATGGGGAAATCCGCACCAGCGGCCAGTCGGAAGTTGCCGGGCTGCCGGTGGGCGTGCCGATGCTCGACATCCACACCGCAGGCGCGGGCGGCGGCTCGATTGCGCGCTTCGATGCCGGCGGGGCCTTGCGGGTGGGGCCGGAATCGGCAGGCGCCGACCCAGGCCCGATCTGCTATGGGCGGGGCAAGCAACCGACGGTGACCGACGCCAATTTGCTGTTGGGCCGCATGCAGCCAAACCGATTTCTGGGGGGGAAATTTGTGCTGGACGTGGAACGCACACGGCGAATGGTGAGGGAGTGGCTGAAGAAGCAGGCATCCACTCTGAACCTGGAGCAATTTTCTGCCGGCGTGGTGCGGGTGGTGAACGCTGCCATGGAGAGAGCTTTGCGCGTGGTCTCAATCGAGCGGGGGCACGATCCGCGGGAATTTGCGCTGGTGGCTTTTGGCGGCGCCGGGGGATTGCACGCCTGCGAACTGGCCGAAGCGCTGGGCATTCCGCGGGTCATGGTGCCTGCCCTGCCGGGGGCGCTTTCGGCACTGGGCATTCTCGCCAGCGATGTGGTGAGAGATTATTCGCGAACTGTGCTGTGGCGGGTGGCGCGGCAGCTTCCTGCAGAAGGGTTGGGAAAAGAGTTTGCGGGGCTGGCTGCGCGGGCGGAGCGCGATCTGCGGGCCGAAGGTTGGAAGGGAAACATTCAGCTTCAGCGCAGCGCGGATGTGCGATACCACGGCCAGGGATACGAGCTGAACGTGCCTTATGGCCAGGAAATGCTAAAGGCGTTTCAGAAAGAGCACCAGCGCCGTTATGGCTACAGTTATCCGGAGCGGGAAATCGAGCTGGTCACGCTGCGTTTGAGAGCAGTGATTCGCGCGCCGCAGATCAAAAGCCCGCTCCAGGGAAATGCGCCCGCCGGGGGCAAGGGCCGGGCCGGGCAGGCGCAGATATTTTTCAGTGGGAAGAAAATCGCCGCCTCCCTCTATTCACGTGAAGAACTTCAGGCTGGCCGGCGCTACCGCGGACCGGCGGTCATTACGGAGTACAGCGCTACGACCGTGGTGCCGCCGGGGAAATATTTTTCGCACGATAGAGCAGGCAATCTGATCATCGAGATTTTGTGAACCGGTGATGAGACTGGCGTGAAGTCAGCCGTCAGCAAGGCGCTCGGAACTTCAGGTAACAATGCTGCCGGTTGTTCTCAGTTCTCAGTTGCTAGTTCCCGGTCCTCAGTTACGCCGGTAGCATTTGTGGAAAATCCGGCAGTGCCAGCGCTGCCTTGCAGATGCGGCCGAAGGCCCCAGGAACCCTGCCCGCGGGCGAAATCCGCCTAACTCATAGGCGCTGCGTAAGATATGTTCCCGTCCTCGGCCGGAGGCGCGGCCCTTTGTTTTCCATCCGGAACCCAAAGAAGCCTCGACCGCAGAGCGCGGCCTTGCCCGCTACAATACCCCTGTGAAGCCGAACATCTTTGTGGTGGAAGACGACGCAGATATCTCCCGGCTGGTGCGCCTTCACCTCGAAGGCGCGGGCTTTGCGGTGAAGCTGTTTCCGAGCGGGCACGCGGTGCTGGCCGAGTCAGAGCGGCAGCGGCCGGCGCTGTTCATTCTCGACATTATGGTTCCGGGCAAAGACGGGCTGGAGCTTTGCCGGCAGATTCGGCAGGCGCCGGCGCTGGCGCCGACGCCGGTCATCTTCCTTACCGCGAAAAGCGGTGAGGCGGACCGGGTATTGGGCCTGGAGCTGGGGGCGGACGATTACATTCCCAAGCCTTTCAGCCCACGCGAACTGGTGGCGCGGGTAAAAGCGGTGCTGCGCCGCTTTGAGCGCCCGCTTTCGCCCACGCCCTTGCGCATCGGAGAGATTGAAATAGATCCTGGGGCGATGACCTTGACGGTGGGTGGAAAGGCGGTCACGACCACGGCCACCGAGTTCCGCCTGCTGGACCACTTTGCCCGTCATGTGGGGCGGGTGTTCACCCGCGACCAGTTGCTGGATTCGGTCTGGAGAGATACGGCCTACGTCACTCCCCGCTCGGTGGATGTGTATGTGCGGCGCATCCGGGAGAAGATCGAGCCTGATCCGGAAAACCCACGCTACCTGAAAACCGTGCGCGGAGCGGGCTACCGCTTCGAGGCGCCGAAGTGAGACGGCGGATTTTCTTCAAACTGCTGGGCGTGTTTGCGCTGATCATCGGGGCGGCGACGATGCCGCTGGTCTTCTTTTTCCGGCGTGCCTGGGCTGCGGCTTCGGAAGGCGTATTGATGGAGCACACGCTGCTGCTGGCCTATGGGGCAGCTCTGGTGCTGGCGCTGGTGGTGGCGGGGCTGGCGGCGCAGTGGATGGGACAGCGGCTGCAACGCATCGTGCAGTTTGCCAACCGCATTTCGGCGGGTGATCTGGGGGCCCGCATCAGTGATGACTCGGGCGATGAAATCGGGCAGGTGGCCTCCGCCCTGGACAAGACCGCGCGGCAGTTTGAGCACAGCTTCGCCGCCCTGCAGACCAGCCAGCGCCAGCTCGAGACGCTATTGAACAGCATGCAGGATGCGGTGATCGCGGTCGGCCCTGACGACCGCGTGCAATGGGCCAACCGCAGCATGGACCGCCTGTCTCCGGAGCGCACGCGTCTGCAGGCGCCGATTGTCGAAACCGTGCGCGACCCGGATTTCTTGCAGGCGGTGCGCGGGGCCCGGGAGGAAGGCAAACCGCTCACGGCGCGCGCGGCTTCGATTTTGCCGGGGCGGACCTTCGACGTGACGGCGGCGCCCATGCCCGGAGGCGGGGCGGTTGCGGTGCTGCGTGATTTGACTGAGACCGAGCGGGTGGAGAAGACGCGGCGTGACTTCATCGCCAACGTTTCGCACGAGCTGCGTACGCCGCTGACTTCCATCCAGGGCTACACCGAAACTCTGCTGGATAGCGGCGAAAACCCGCAGGCGCGGGAGTTCCTGGAAGTCATCCGCAAGAATGCCATGCGCATGGCGCGGCTGACCGAAGACTTGCTTACCCTGGCCCGGGTTGAATCAGGCGAGCAGCGTTTCGACGTCCAGCCGCTGACCGCGGATGAGCTGCTGCGGGAGGCGGTGCAGAGCTTTCGCGAGATCGCGCGGGCCCACGGAGTGGAGCTGCAGGTGGAGGATGGAGCGGCAGAAGCCTGCGTCCGGGCCGATCGCGAGGCCATTTATCAGGTGTTCTCCAATCTGTTGGATAATGCGCTGAAGTATGGCGCCAGTGGCGGGAAAGTGCTGCTTGGCGCGCGGCAAAGGCCGCGGAGCGTCGAGTTCTACGTGCGTGATTTTGGGCCGGGGGTGGCCTCGGAGCACCTGCCGCGCCTGTTCGAGCGCTTCTACCGGGTGGACAAAGCGCGCTCGCGGGAATCGGGTGGAACCGGCCTCGGGCTCGCCATCGCCAAGCATATTGTGCTCGCCCATGGAGGAACCATCCGCGCCGAGAGCGAGCTCAATCACGGGACGACCTTCCTGTTTACGCTTCCGGCGGCCGATTAACGGGGCGAAAAATTCACAGGCTTTTAACCACCGTGCAAGCGAAACAACCTATGCTTGCAGCTTGAACATCCATCTAAGGAAGAGGCCACAAGGCCTGCGGGCGAGCACGGCCATCCGAAGGAAGGATGCGCGAATGAGTACGGCTATTGCCAAGAGCCCGGAATCCGAACCTGCCTACGCCCACCTGGTGCGGCTGACGGTCGAGGCCTGTCAACTGGCTAAAGAAGCGGCCGGGACAGCCGCCGAAGGCATTGCCACCGGGTCGCGAGCGCTGCTCAGCAGCCTGCGGGAGCGGGAAAAGCAACTCGATACCCTGGACATGGAAATTGATTGCGGCGTGACCGCGGCCATCACCCGCGTGAGGGAGCCGGAGGCGCGTGAACTGCTGGCCTGCATGAAGTTCATGATCGGGCTGGAACGCATTGGCGATCTGCTGCTGAGCTTTGCCAACAGCGCTCAGGCAGCGGGAGAACGGCTGGATCCGCAGGATAGGCGCGACCTTACCCACATGGCCACGGTGCTGGAAAAGATGCTCACCGATGTGGGCGAGGCCTTCTCCAGCCGGCAGGTGAAAAAAGCGGTGGAAGTTTTGCGCGCCGACGCGGAAATGGACCGGCTGCGCAACCTGATTTTTCTGCGCCACATCGAGAACCCGGAAAACGTGCAGCGCCAGGCCAGCCTGCAGGTGATCTTCATGACCCAGTCGCTGGAGCGGGCCGGCGACCATGCCAAGAACCTGGCCGAAGAGGTATGCCATTTTGTGAGCGGCCACACCGTGCGGCACGTGCTGATGACCTACGACAAGCCGATTGAGCAAATGTTCCTCGACTGGCTGCGCCACCGCGACGAACACTGAGCTCGCGCCTATTCAAGCCTCCTGCGCTTGTTCTGCTCCACTCGTTCCTAGTACGATCTCTAATCCCAAGCCTTAAATTCGCGGCGAGGCGTTTCTCTGCGCAATTTACAAAGCTTGACTGACTCTTTACGAAAGTTTGCGAATGATGCCGCCATCGCCTGCATCTCACGAGACATCTCGGCGTTGTGAAAGGAGCTTCATGGCAGTTCGGCCGCTGTGGCTGTGCGCAATGTCGGTAGCGGTGGCTTTGTCAGCTTCGAGTTGTGGCGGGGGTGGGCAGACGCAGCTGCGGATGTTGAACGCCTCGCCCGGCCAGCCCGAACTCAACCTGCTGGTGGATGGCAAGACGGTTGCTAGCAATCTGGCCTACGGAGCGGCCTCGGGGTACATCAGCATCAACTCGGGTTCACGGCAAATTCAGATCGAGCCGGCCGGGTCTTCCAATTCGATTATCAACCAGACGCTCTCTTTCGGCAGCGACACTTCTTCCACCCTGGTGGTGGACAATTATTCCGCGAATGTGCAGAGCGTAGTATTTTCCGACGACAACACGGCGCCGGCCTCGGGAAACTTTCGTGTTCGCGTGATCAATGCTTCGCCTTCCATGGGGGCGGTGGATGTTTATGTGCTGCCCGCGGGCACCAGCCTTTCAGGCGCTACGCCGCTCGCCACCAGCCTGGCCTTTGGCAGCGCCTCAGACTACGCCGGCCTGGCTGCCGGATCTCCGGCAACCACCTACAACATTTATTTCACGCAACCGGGAACGACTTTTTCTTACATCGTGGTCTCGACCTCGTTCACCGCAGGCGACGTGCGCACCATTGTGGCCCTGAATAATCTCGCGGGCGGATATACCACCGTCACGCTGAAAGACGTGGGCAGCTAGCCAACCCTGGGCGCGGCGGCGGCGTCCTGCTATGCTGCTGCGCTATGCACCAGCTTTCCGCCGCCTTCGTGTTCGACCCTCGCCTGGCGACGGCTTACGGCATTTTTCTGGCCAGTTACCTGGTCTTTGCCCTGGGCAAGTTCCCCGGGCTGAAGATTGACCGGCCGGGGGCGGCGATTATCGGGGCGGTGGCGATGGTGGCCTTCGGCATCGTGCCGCCCGCCGAAACCCTCCATTACATTGATTTTTCCACCCTGGTGCTGCTGTTTTCCATGATGCTGATCGTCGGAACGCTGCACCTGGCGGGCTTCTTCGAGTGGACCTCCGAGGTGGTGCTGCGGCGCCTGCGGCCAGTGCACCTGCTGCCGGCGGTGATTTTCACCTCCGGCTGTTTTTCCGCATTTTTCGTGAATGACATCGTGTGCCTCGTGATGGTGCCGTTTGTTCTGAGCATTACCCGCCGCATGAAGCTGCGGCCGCTGCCTTATCTGCTGGCCGTGGCTACGGCGTCGAATATCGGCAGCGTGGCCACCATTACGGGCAATCCGCAAAACATGCTGATCGGCTCGTTTTCGCACATTGGATACCGGGATTTCCTCGCACGCCTGGGGCCGGTCGCTCTGGCCGGACTCTTTCTCGATTGGGCTGTGTTGCACTGGGTTTGTGTGCGCCGGGAGGCCTTGCCAACTGGAGTAGAAAAGGCAATTCCGCTGCCGCCCCTGGATGTTTTGCGGCTGGCCAAGCCGGTGGCGGTGGCGATGGCGGTGGTGGCCGGCTTCTTCTTTGGAGTTCCGCCGGCCATGATGGCCGCTTTGGGTGCGGCCGCACTCCTGATTACCCGTACGCGCGAACCGCGAAAGCTCTATGAGGAGGTGGACTGGGGCCTGCTGGTGTTTTTTGTCGGCTTGTTTCTTATTGTGGGCGGGGCCGAGCGCTCCGGCATCATCGCGCAGTTGCTCGCCTGGACCCATGCCTGGAACCTGCAACGGCTGGGGCCGTTCACGGTGGCGGCCGCTCTGCTGAGCAACGTCGTGAGCAATGTGCCGGCGGTGATGCTGTTGAAATCGCTGGCGCCAAAATTTCCCAATCCGCGCGCCGCCTGGCTTACCCTGGCCATGGCTTCTACTCTCGCCGGAAATCTCACCATTACCGGAAGCGTGGCCAACATTATTGTGGTCGAGAGCGCCAGGCCCGAGGTGGAGATCAGCTTTTGGGACTACCTGCGGGCGGGTCTGCCGGTTACGTTGATCACTTTGCTGGTGGGCTGGGCGTGGCTGGCATGGTTGGGGTGAGCAAACTGTAACTTTCGGAGTAGCCCTTTTGACCCGGCAATTCCCTTGACACTCCATTCTCTGGAAAGCGAAACTTCGAATACTGCTCCGTTGAGTTACCAAAGTTCCTGCATCGGGCGGGGGTGAGGACCCCCTCTGCCGGGCGGAGAATTGCCGGGAGCAAGAGGAGACCACCCAGGCACGTTCCAGCTGCGTTTCGGCTGCTGAGCCGCAAGCGCGTGCCGTGGGTTCCGCATGGAACGCTATTCCATCCTCAGCCAGGATGCCGAAGGGTTGCCGAGCGCAACCCTTGCCTCGCCTGAGCCCGTCCCGAGTCTGGCGTTACCCCGCGATGTTTTGCAGTTTCCGGGAGAAGATGGCGGCCAGTCGCTGGCCGCCATGGCGGAGCGCGACCTGGAGGCGGCATTGCGCCTGCTGGCCGAGCGGGCGCAGTACATCACCGCGGCCTCGGGATCGGCCATCGCACTGCTGCAGAACGGCGCCATGATTTGCCGCGCCAGTTCGGGGGTTTCCGGAGTGCAGGCCGGGATGCGGCTGGAGGAGGGCGCGGGCCTGGCGGTGGAAGCGGTGAAATGCGGCCAGATGCTGCGCTGCGATGATGCCCAGACTGATCCGCGGGTAAACACGCAAAGCTGCCGGCTGCTGGGCGTCATTTCGGCCATGGCCATGCCCCTGCGCCGGGGCGATGAGGTAGTGGGTGCGTTTGAACTTGTCTCCGGGAAGGTGCGGGCGTTCGAAGAGCATGACGTGGCAGCCATGCAGCGGCTGGGCGAGATGATTCAGACTGCGCTGGAACACGCCGAGGCAGCCAGGCGTACCGCGGGAGACCTCGACCTCGCACCGCAGATTGAACCTGACATGCCTTGCGAAACTCCCGGGGCCACCGAGAGCATTGACCCCGTGGAGGAGATTGAGCCGAAGGCGCAAGCTGAAATCACGCCTGCAGTCGTCGAGCGCGGGAACGTTGGAAAGTGCCAGGTGTGCGGCTTTCCGGTCTCGGGTCTGCGCCAGGTGTGCCTGGATTGCGAACCGTCACGGACCGCGCCGGATCCAGAGCCGGGAAGCCAGGCGGAGGGCGGCGCCTTGCCGCTCGAAGCGCTGGCCAGCGACGAGAAACCTGCAAAGCCGGAGAGGCGGGTCTATAGGTATCTTCTTGGCGTGGCCCTCGCGGTCTTGATAGCGGCGGCCCTGCTTTTGTGGCTGCGCTAGCAGTTCCCCGAAAAGCTACCGGGACTTTCCCCAATATCTGCAAGCGGAAGCGCCCCACGTTAGCCACCGCTTCGCCAGCTCGCCCGCCAGCTGGTCAGGGGCAGATGATTTCTGCGGCCGCAGAGTAGAGTTTGGTATGCGGGCCGATTTTAGAAAGCGGCAAGTTTGGGTTCGCCGGCGCAAATGCCATGACCGACGCCGCTCCGGCAAAGCCGGGATTGCAGGTGGCTACTCCCTGGCTGTTAATACTGACGCTCGAAGACGGGGTCGAATTCCACGACCAACCGCTGCTCCATTTTACTGCCAGCGGTGTGATGGCGAGCGGAGGCTTGCTGAACATGCCGGTGGCGGTGAACCTTACCTTGCCGCCGGGGAAATCCTGCGCATCGGCGCTGACCGGGCGAACGATCACCGATTGCAATTGGCGCGGACTATTGCAACTGACCGCGAGAAAAAGCAGCGCCAGCAATGCCGGCGCTTTCAGGGCTGACTTATTGCAGGTCATGCGAACTCGGGCAATTCATCACTACCAGACCCCTCAGGGGAAGACCTCTCTATTTTCGCCTTACCGGCGGGTAAAGAAAAGGGGAGGAATGGGCAGCTGGCATGCCAGCGGGGGTTAAGCGGGGGAGGAGAGTTACGGCAGGACGCATTTGTTCCTGAAAGCGAACCCTTCCACAACTGGGAAGCCTCCTCGGCGGCCCTGTGTTCTCCCACCGGCACGCACCGATGGTTCGCCCTCTGCCCACCGATGTAGCGACTAGCTGGAGTGGTCCGCTCATGAGCAAGCCCAGGAATTCTGTGACCGCCGCCCTCAGACTGCAGCTCCTCCTGGTCGTGGAAGAGGAGCAAGACTTTCGCCATCTGCGCGACCAGCTCGCCAGGGCGGGCGAAAAGCAGATTCGCCTCGACCACGCGCGCAGTTACGAAGAAGCCCGGAAGTGTCTGCAGAAGACCACCTACGACATTGTGCTGTGCGACTACCGCTCGGGCGATGATACGGCGCTGCGCCTTTCCCATGAAATCCGCCAGCACGGGCCCAGTGTGCCGGTGGTATTCCTCAGCGATCACGTGGATGAGGCCACCATCACCCGGGCCATCCAGGCGGGAGCCTGCGCCTGCGTTCCGGCCTCCGGGCTGAATGAATCGGCCCTGGCCCACGCCATCTGCTACGCCATAGACACCTATTGCCGCGAGCGCCAGCGGCAGAAGACCGAAGACATGCTGCGCAAGCTGTGGCATGCGGTGGAGCAATCGGCCGACCTGGTGGTGATCACCGACCGCGCCGGGGTGATGGAATATGTGAATCCCGCATTTGAAAGCCTGACCGGCTATCCGCGGGAAGAGGCGGTCGGCCGCACCTTGCGCATCCTGCGCTCGGAGCAGCAGGATCCCGCCGTATTTCAGGAAATGTGGCGGACCATCCTTGCCGGCCACGTCTTTCGCGGCACGGTGGCCAATCGTAAGCGAAACGGCGAACCCTTCATCGTAGAAAAAACCATCACTCCGCTGCGCGATGGCAACGGAGAGATTACGCATTTCATCTCCACCGACCGCGACATCACCGATCGCCGGCGCTTGGAGTCAGACCTGCAGCAGGCGCAGAAAATGGATGCCATTGGCCGGCTGGCCGGCGGGGTAGCGCATGACTTCAACAATCTATTGATGGTGATCAGCGCCAATGCGGAGCTGATGCTGGAGGCTCTGGTGCCGGCGCATCCCCTGCGGCACAAGGTGGAAGAAATCATCACCGCCGCCGGACGGGCCTCAGACCTGACGCGGCAGCTTCTGGCCTTCGGGCGCAAGCAGATGCAGTCTCTGCGGCTGCTCGACCTGAACCTGATTCTGAGCAACATTGGCCGCATGCTGCCCCGCCTGATCGGCGAAGACATCCATTTGGTAATGGCGCCGAGCGCACGGCCGGCCCAGCTCAAGGCCGACCCGGTACAGATCGAGCAGATCGTGATGAATCTGGCCGCCAACGCGCGCGATGCCATGCCCCAGGGCGGTACCCTGACCATTGAGATCGCCAACGTGCGGCTGGATGACGTTTACGTGCAGCGGCGGTCGGTGGTGCCTCCTGGCGATTACGTTTTGCTGGCGGTCAGCGATACCGGCCATGGTATTGCGGCCGAGCACCTGGCCCACATCTTCGAGCCCTTTTACACCACCAAGGAAGCTGATAAGGGCACCGGCCTGGGCCTGGCGACGGTGTATGGAATCGTCAAGCAGAACGGCGGCTTCATCTGGGTGTACAGCGAACCCGGCATGGGCACGACTTTCAAAATCTACCTGCCGCGCGCCGAAGAGAAAGTGCGCGAATCGCCGGTGCAGCCGGTTGCGGAGAAGGTTCCGCAGGGTTCGGAGACCGTGCTGCTGGTGGAAGACGAGCCTTCGGTGCGCGAATCAGCCCGCGAATTTCTTCAGCTCAACGGCTACATGGTGCTGGACGCGGCCAATGGTGAAGAAGCTTTGCGCGTGGCGCGCGAATATGACGGTCCGATTCATCTGATGATTACCGACGTCGTGATGCCGAATATGGGCGGCGCCGTGCTTGCCGAGCAGCTGCATCAAGAACGGCCCGACATGAAGGTGCTGTTCGTTTCCGGTTACGCCGAGCACACCGTGTTGCGCCATGGCGACATTGACGTGACCAACCAGTTTCTGCAAAAGCCCTTCACCCTGAAGTCGCTGGCGCGCAAGGCCCGCGAAGTACTGCAAGGCGGCGCCTCGTCCGCCAAAGGCGCGTCTGCCGGATAAAAGCAGCCGGTTTCTCTCCCGTATAATAATTTTCGGAAACGTGCATGGACCTGACTGCCGCGCCGCAGCTTTCGAATTGCTCAACTCGTCCCGCTGGCGGCAGAAAATCCTCTCTTGTAGCAATTCTGGTTCTGGCCGCGCTGTGGGCCGCCATCTACGTGGCAGGAATGTTTACTCCCGCGCTGCTCGATGACGCCGATACCGTTCACGCCGAAGCCGCCCGCGAAATGCTGCTGCGCCACGACTGGGTGACGCTGCACGCCAATGGAGTTCGCTACCTGGAAAAGGCGCCCCTGATGTATTGGGGCGTGGCCACCAGCTACGTTCTGTTCGGCGTCTCGGAGTGGAGCACGCGCCTGCCGCTCATGCTCGGCTTGCTGGCGCTGTTTCTGGCGACTTATGCGCTCGGCCGCCGAGCCTATGGAGAAGAGGGCGGATTCTATGCCGGGGTGGTGCTTACCACGGCGCTTGGCCCATATCTCTTCACCCGCTTTCTGATTCCGGATACGCTGGTTGGTTTATGGCTGGCAGCGGCTTTCTATTTTTTTCTGCAGTCTCTGGATCAGGAAAAACCCACGCGCCTTGTCTGCTGGGGCATGGCGGCGGCTTGTGCGCTCAACGTGCTGACGAAGGGGCTGATCGGGCTTGTGTTTCCCGGAGCTGTGATTGGGTTGTACCTGATACTCACCGGCAATCTGCGTCACCTGCTGCGCCTGCGGCTGATTTCGAGCACGGTGATTTTCCTCGCCATCGCGGCGCCCTGGCACGTGCTGGCGGCGCTGCGAAATCCGGCTCAGGGCGCGGTGCGCGGGTTTCTTTGGTTTTACTTCGTCAACGAGCACTTCCTCCGTTACCTGAACGAGCGAATGCCCCGCGACTATGACACCGTGCCCCTGCTGCTTTTCTGGGCCCTGTTGTTGCTCTGGCTGCTGCCCTGGGTGGCATTTCTTCCCCAGGCATTGAAAGACGTGCCTATGCGCTGGCGGCAATGGCGGGCGGGCCTGGATGGCCGGCAGCGCGCAAACTTACTCTTCTTTCTCTGGGCCCTGGTGATTCTGGTGTTTTTCAGCTTTTCCACCCGGCAGGAGTACTATACCATCCCCGCGCTGCCTGGGTTGGCCCTGCTCGTAGGAGGTTGGTTGGGACGCGAGGCGGATGCGAGGCCTGGCAGCAAAGAGCGGCGAGCTGGAAGAATTTCTTCCCTGGTGCTGCTCGTGGCCTCTGCCGCTGCCTTGTGCGTGGGCCTGTATTTTTGGTCCCTGGCGAAAACCCCGGCCCCAGGAACCGACCTTGCGGACCTGCTCAAGAGGAATCCCCAGGACTACGCGCTTTCCTTCGGCCACTTCCTCGATCTCACCCCGCAGGCGCTGGGCGCATTTCGCGCGCCTCTGCTCGGCTTCGTGCTGGCATTTTTTCTGGGCGCGCTCTTGAACGGGGTTTTCCGCCGCCGTGGCCATCCCGGCCCGGGCAATGCCGCTTTGGCCCTGATGATGGTCGCGCTCTTCGCCTGCGTGCATTCGGCCTTCGTGACTTTCTCGCCTATTCTCTCCTCGAAAAAGCTCGCGCTGGCCACTGCCTCGCGCTACCAGCCCGGCGATACCGTCGTAGTGGACGGCAAGTACGAGAACGCTTCGACTCTGAACTTTTACACGGGAATCCATCTGCGCTCCCTGCACGCCCCGGCGGGAAACATGTGGTACGGAACGCAGTTTCCCGATTCTCCGCCAGTGTGGGAGAGCGAAGCATCATTCCAGGCTTTGTGGGCGGAACCGGCCAGGGTATTTCTGTGGACGGACAAGGAATCGCCGAAAGCAGTGGAGGGGATGCCGCATTATGTGTTGGCACGCGAAGGGGGCAAATCCATTCTCACTAACCATCCGCTGGTTCGTTAGCCGCGCCCGCGCTGCAGCTTGCCGTTTTGCAGCGTGAAAGTTTCGCCGCGCCAAACGACTCGCCGCCCGGCAAAACCTGCCAGCCAAATTCCCGCGCCCAACAGATCACGCAGAGGAAGCAGATAGAGCATGGCGGGAAGCCGTTGGTCCGCAAGAATGGTCTTACCCACCACCGTCGCGACGGCCAGGCGCAGCGCCGCGGCCGTGCCGAGCAATATCCATGCCCATGTGGCTCCCTGAGCGAAGATCAGCGCCAGCACCGCCCACACAAGGCCGAAAGTGAAGACAAGTCCCAGGTAACCTGCGGGCCGAGCGCCTCGAATAGTGCGGGCCCAACGCAACTGATGGCTCAGGAATTCCGGCAGCGAATATACGGGCAAAACCGTCTCGACGGCTTCTTCCGACAACTCCACCCGCAGCCCAAGAGCGGCAATGCGGCGTCCCAGCTCATAGTCATCCGCCAGGTAATCCGCCAGCGGCTCGAAGCCGCCGGCTCTCTGCAGATCGCGGCGGCGAAAAGCCAGCGTCGAACCCAGTCCGAAACGAATGCCGCCCTCAATCAGCCGCGCCGCCAGAACGCCGGGACAAAAATCTGTGCTGATGCCGAGCGACTCCAGCCGCGAACCCAGAGTGGGCGCGCACTTGCCGCGGTACAGGCACGTCACCATTCCCGTTTTGTCTTCAGCAAGGGGCCGAATCACCCGGCGGAGATAATCTGGCCCCACCCGAATATCGCTGTCGCTCACAACCAGATAATCGTGACGCGCCGCCCTCACCATCTGCGCCAGGTTGCTGACTTTCGTGTTAGCGCCAAGGTTTTCGCCGCACACGACTAAGTGCATGGAGACTCGAGGAAACTCATTCCGCAGCCGCTCCACCACGGCCGCGGCAGAATCACCCGCTTCGCTTACTCCAAAAATGATTTCGTAGCCGGAATAATTCAGCAGACAATGGCTGCGCAGGCATTCATACAACTCCGGGTCTGCGCCTTTCAGTGGCTTGAGAATGGAAACCGGCGGGCAAAAGTCTGATGAGGTGCTCTGAGAAGGCCGCGCCTTCAAAAATGATACCGCCCCGCACAAGCAGAGACCGTAATAACCCAGGCTGGCGGCCGCTCCCAGAGCGGAGGCGGCCTCGAAGATCCTGACAAGATGAGGAAGCATGCGGCGAAGCGCTAGGATACGCTATCGAGTACCGGGGCGGGCAAACGTTCGGCTGCCAGGACAACTATTCGTATCGCAAGGATTCAATCGGATCCAGATTCGCCGCCTTCCACGCGGGGTAAATTCCGAAGACCAGGCCCACTCCGGCGGCAGAGCCAAAGCCGAAGCTGGCCCAGAAGAACGACATGCTGGCCGGCAGAGATGGCCATATCACCGGAATGATCCCGGTGACGATCGCCCCCAGCAACACACCCATGACTCCGCCCAGGGCGGTAAGCATGACCGCTTCCAGCGTGAACTGAAGCAGAATGTCGCGTTTGCGCGCGCCGATCGCCTTGCGCACGCCGATCTCGCGCGTCCGTTCGGTCACCGAAACCAGCATGATGTTCATCACGCCCACGCCGCCCACAATCAGGCCCACGCTCGAAACCGCGAACATGAACATGAAAATCATTCCGGTGAGCTGGTTCCACACGTCGGAAAGAGAGTCTTGCGTAAAGACGGCAAAGTTGTCCGGCTTATCTGGCGGCACTTTGCGCCGCCGGCGCAAAAGCTCGCGCACCTCGTCAATCACCTCGGGCATGGCGGCATGGGAGGTCGCCTTGATGCTGATCCAGTGCTGCTTGAGTTCGGGATGCAGCTTCTTGAATGTGGAAAGCGGGAAGTACACGATATTGTCGTCGGGGTTCTTGCCGCCGCCAAAAACCGATTTCACCCGCTGTGCCACGCCGATCACGGTGAACAGCTGGCCGTCAATATTGATCTCTTTGCCGAGCCCGTCTTCGGAAGGGAAGAGCTCGTCATTCGTGTCCCATCCGATCACGATCACGTTGGAACGGCGCTGATCGTCCACCTCTGAGAACCAGCGTCCCGCGCTCAGTTGCAGGTCGTAAACGTCCTTCGCCGAAGCCGTGTCGCCCTCCAGGATGGTGTTCTTGACCTTGCGCCCGCCATACTTGATGGCATAAGTGCCCACCCCCAGCTCCGGGCGAAAATAGCGAATGCCCGCGGTCACCGCCTCCACGTGCGGCAGGTCTTTCATGGCCATGGCATCGTCATAGGTCAGCTCCTTGCGGGTCCGCATCTCTTCGGTGGGCCGGCCGAAGGTGAAGGGCTCGATGTGAAAAGCGAAAACGATGTTGGAACCCAGGCTGCTCACCACCTGGCGCACATTGTCATTCAACCCGCGCACGATGGACGAAATGCCAATCACCACGGTTACGCCGATCACCACGCCCAGCACGGTGAGCGAGGAGCGCAGCTTGTTGCTGCGGAGAGTATCCACCGCCATGCGGAAAATTTCGCCGAAATCGCCTTTACGCAACATAAGAGCCTACATCTCGAATCGCAGCGCCGCGATCGGGTCGAGCTGCGCCGCCTTGCGCGCGGGATACACGCCGAAGAAAATCCCCACGCTGGCGGCCACGATCAGCCCCGCGGCCACCGCCCACAGCTTGATGGCCGAAGGCATGCCGATCAACAGCGTCACTGTCTTGGCCAGCGAAACGCCCAGCCCCACGCCCAGCAGCCCGCCGATCAGCGCCAGAATCACCGCTTCGATCAAAAATTGCAGAAGCACATCTTCCCGCCGCGCCCCCAGGGCTTTGCGGATGCCGATCTCGCGCGTGCGCTCCGTCACCGAAACCAGCATGATGTTCATGATCACAATGCCGCCCACCACCAGCGCGATGGCGGCGATACCGATCATGGCGATAAAAAACGTCTGGCTGAAGTTGGTCCAGATGCCCAGCAGGCTGGCATTGGTCTCAATATCAAAGCTGTCTTCGGCGTCGGGCAGGTCGTGACGCTGGCTGCGCAGCGCCACCCGCGCTTCATCAACCGCCATCTCCAACGCCGGTCCGGCCCCGATCGCCTTGCCCGAAATGCGAATGCTGTTGTTGTGCACTCCATACTGCTTCAGATAGGCCGTGATCGGAATCATCACGTAGTTGTCCAGGCTCTGGCCGAGCGTCGTGCCCTTCTTTTTGCCCAGCCCAATCACCCGATAGGTCCAGCCATCTACGCGGATCTCCTTGCCCAGCGGATCCACTCCCGGCATCAGGTTGTCCACGATGTCAGTGCCCACCACGGCAACCGGCGAGCGATTCTTCAGGTCGGTTTCGTTCAGCATGCGCCCGGCGTCGAGGTCCACGTCGTAGATCGGCGCCATCGAAGGCGTAATGCCCTGCACCGTCGTATCGCTGATGGATTGTTCGTTGTATTTGACATGCCCGCTCTGGTCGCGCAGCGCCGCCCCTACCAGAAGGCAATGCGCGCAGGCCGCTTTCACAGCCTCGTAGTCCTCCATCGTCAGGTCTTTTCGTTTCTCGCCCTCGAGGAAGTGGTCCACATTGGTGACCGCCGGCGAAACCTTGAAAACGATAAAGACATCCGCGCCCAGGTTGAAGATCTTCTGCGCCACGTAGCCGTTGATGCCGGCCACGAAGGTTACCACCGCAATCACCGCCGCCACGCCGATGACCACGCCCAGCACGGTCAATACCGAGCGCAGTTTATTGGCCCAGAGCGACTGCAGGGCGATGCGGATGGCTTCAGCGACATTCATGGCTGTGCGTTGATTTCAGCGGTTACGTCCGGCGCCTGCCCGGGCCGCAGTCGCCGATTCGTAAGTCTAACATTCAAACCCGGCCCCGGCCTTGCCAGCCCGGGCGAAGGTCCACAAAGGACTTCCTGCCATGGGTTTTGCTTCGTGTGCCTTCGTGCCCTTCATGGTAAATGGCTTATCCGCTTGGTTTTACTGAGCCAGCCCCGCAAGCCCCGGCAGCCGCCTTCGGCCGTCCCATATAATCAATCGTTGGCAGCTGGACCGGACGGTCGCCCCGCCCATTGGGCAGGGAGGAAAGTCCGAACTCCACAGAGCGGTGTGCCGGATAACGTCCGGGAGGGCCGCCCACGTCTCCAAGAGTGGGAAGGCTCGACGGAAAGTGCCACAGAAAACATACCGCCCCGCTGCCGCGGTGACTCCTTCGCTTAGACGGATAAGGCGTCAGCGCGACAGCGGGGTAAGGGTGAAAAGGTGCGGTAAGAGCGCACCGCCGGCGCAGCAATGCGCCGGGCAGGGCAAACCCCACACGGAGCAAGACCAAATAGGGAGGGAGCCTGCAGCTTCGGCTTCGGGCACGCACCGGCTCGGCGCGTCACAACCTCCGGGTAGGTCGCTAGAGCCGGGCAGCAATGCCCGGCCCAGAGGAATGACCGTCCTGCCGGAGCAATCCGGCAGACAGAATTCGGCTTACAGGTCCGGCTGCCACAACTTCCCAGGCCCCCCGTTCGCTTCCCTCAGGATCGGGATTTCGCCCGCGGGCTCTCGGCTTCGCTGACGCTCAGCGTCACGCCCGCTCAGCGGCCGGTGCCCGCACCCTACTGTCCCGCTCTGAGCGGTGAGACCAGCAGCGTGCCGCTGGCTTTTTTCTTGCGGTCGGTTTTGTCGTGCTGGAAGACCAGGTCCATGGCGCCCTCGGAACTGGGCGAAGCCTCGGCGAGAACCGCGGCCAGGGCGCGGAAGGAGCGGCCAATATCATGGCTGTCCTGAAAGGCGACGGGCACGCCCTTATCAATGGCGGGAGCGGTGGCCTGGTAGTTATTGGGCAGCTTCCATAGCAGCTTGCAGGTGGTGGCCTTCTCTACATCTTCGTCGCTGAATCCGGGGATCTTCTTGTAGCGGTTCAGCACCAGGCGCACGCGGTCGCGGGCGGCGCCCTCTTCCAAAAACGGACGCATGCGGCCCGCGCTCCACAGCGACACCACGTCCGCCTGCGCCACCAGCAGCACTGCATTCGAGAGCTCGCAGAGCAGGCGCGCGGTCTGGTCCACGCGGTCCGAGCAATCCACAACGATGTAACGGAAATGCGTGACCAGAAGATCGAAAAGCCGGGCCAGTTCGGCCGCGGTGGGCGCAACCGAAAACGGCTGCTGCGGCGCCGCCAGCAGATGCAAGCCGCCCTTGCACGAGGTCAGCAGGCCTTCCAGCAGGGAAGAATCCAGCCGGTGCAAATTCTGCAGCGCGTCGTACACGCCGAAGGCCGGGCGCACGTTCATATGCAGGGCCGCGTGGCCCAGAGGCGCAAAATCCACCAGCAGCACTCCGCCGCGCGCTTCCTGCAAGGCAATGGCGGTGTTGACAGCCACGGTGGTGGCGCCGGCGCCGCCTTTGGCATTGGATACGGTAAAAATTCGGGCGCGCCCGGCGGCAGCGCGGGCCTTATTGCGGGTCGCAGAAAAGCGCCCTAGCGCCTCGGCGATGGCCTCAGGCGTGACATCCCGCTCCAGGTATTCGCCCGCCCCCGCCCGCATGGTGGCCACAATCGCGGCTGGCCGGTTCATCTCCCCCAGCGCGAACACCGCCACATCGTTGGTGTTGTGGCGGATCACTTCAATCGCGCTCAGGCCGCGGGCCTCCGCCTGCGGGTCAATATCCACCATCACCACTTCAGCGCGCACATCTTGAATCTGGCGAAGAATGGGGTCGGTTGAGTTGCTGGGCAGCCCGGGATGGCTGAATACCACCTGCGCCGTCTGGGTGCTATCCAGGCGATTGCGCAGCACCGCCAAACGCTCTTTGTCTTCCGTAAGAAGGGCTACGGCTACGCCTTGCATGATGACTTTTTTCCCGGTAACAGCATGTTATGAATGGAGGGGCATCGCGCCAAGTGACTTTGGTACCTTCGCGCGGCCTGGAGCGAGTCTTCCAAGCTTCCCCCCGAATCGCCGGCTAGCCTGTGAATGGACACCAAGCGGGATACCCGCAGCGTTCCCCAATCCGCCTACGGTGTCATCATTCTATTTAAAACCCGGCCAATTGAAAAGCTGTGATTACCGGCAAAACCCGTGCTCAGCACGGGATTTCAGGGGGAGGAAATCCACAGACTGATGTTCCAGTTAAGGCAGAACCACAGTACGCGGGTGGTACATGCCAGCATCCTGCTCATGCGTGCCCTCGTGAAGCGCTGAAATTCTTCCGAAGGCTTCTGAACCTTTGACTGCCCCGGCTGGCTCGGGCAGAAACTCATGCCCTTCGAGCTGCACCGCCACGCCGAAGGTGGTCCCACCTGCCGGCGGCAAGACTCGCACTACGCGCGCCTGGCACCGTACCGGCGTCGGCTCCGAAAGAGTTACTTCCGCCGGCATGCACAGCATCAATTCCAGGCGCTCGCCTTCGGCAACCGGCGCCTCGCTGTAGAAATAGACCCCGCGCGCACTCACGTTCTGGGCATAGCCGCAGAACTCCTGGGCATTGCCGGTGCGGCGGATGGAGACGGCAAGCTGCACTTCAAAGCGCTGCGCAGGGCGGCGCTCCACACGGATCGGCTGAGGGCTCATGGGCTGCTCCGAGGGCCTTTGCTGCCAACCGGTGGGCTCAAACTCTCCGATTGGTCCGGCCATCCGGCTGCAGGACGCCACCAAAATCGCTCCCGCACCCGGTGAATATCACCCGGTCTTCGCTCTGCCTCTATACTAAGCACGGGCCAGACTAAGCGACGACCAGGAGGTTCCCCGTTTGATTCGAAACTGCCTGCACAAACTCTACCCCAGGCCGGGCCGGGTGGGAAGATGACGAATTGGTGACGGGAACAACCCGCAGCCGATTGTAGAGTAGCTAACGTCTCAGCCTGGTCGCGCTGAAGTCCCTAATAATTCCAGGAGCAGCAACGTCGTGCCCGACTCGGGTGTTTCCAGCACTGTCGGTGGAGCTATGTCTCCGCAGTCCCCAGGTACGTCCAAAGGGGCAGGCCTGCCTGCGACCCTTCGCGCGCTGCAGCACCGCAATTTCCAGCTTTTCTTCAGCGGCCAGATGATTTCGCTCATCGGCACCTGGATGCAAAGCATCGCCGAGTCGTGGCTGGTGTACCGCCTGACCGGTTCGCCTACGCTGCTCGGTGTGGCTGGCTTCATGAGCCAGTTTCCTGTGTTTCTGGTGGCGCCTGCCGGTGGCATCGTGGCTGATCGCCGCAATCGCCAGCGCGTGGTGATTACCACTCAGGCGGCCTCCATGATTCTGGCTTTGACTCTGGCTTTGCTCACTCTCACCGGCCTGGTCCGGGTGTGGCATGTCTTCACCTTGGCCGCGCTCCTCGGCGTGGTGAACGCCTTCGATATCCCCGCCCGCCAGTCCTTCCTGGTGGATATGGTCGGCAAAGAAGACCTGATGAACGCCATCGCGCTGAACTCTTCCATGTTCAACGCTGCCCGCGTGGTGGGCCCGGCGGTGGCGGGAATCCTGGTGGCCAGAATCGGTGAGGGCTGGTGTTTCTTCGCTAATGGCGTGAGCTATATCGCGGTGATCATCGGCCTGTTGATGATGAAGGTGAACCGCCCCGGCCGGCTCGCTGCCCCCGCCTCGCCTCTGGCGCACATTATGGAAGGCTTCCGTTTCGTGCGCCGCACCGCGCCGATTCGCGCGCTCTTACTGCTCTTGGGCCTGGTCAGCCTCGTGGCCATGCCCTATACCGTGCTCATGCCCGTGTTCGCCGACCGCGTTCTGCATGGCGGCGCGCGCGGCCTGGGCATTCTGATGGGCGCCACCGGCGTGGGCGCTCTGCTCGGGGCGCTGACTCTGGCCTCGCGCACCGGTGTTCGCGGTCTGGGCCGCTGGGTGGCCGTTTCCTGCGCAGGCTTCGGCCTCAGCCTGGTGCTGTTCGCCCTCTCCCGCGTCTTCTGGCTTTCTGCCGCCCTGCTGCTGCCCGTCGGCTTCTGCATGATGCTCGAAATGTCTTCCTCGAACACGCTCATCCAGGCCATGGTTCCCGACGCGCTGCGGGGCCGTGTGATGGCGGTCTACTCCATGATGTTCATGGGCATGGCGCCCTTCGGAGCGCTGCTCGGCGGCGCCATTGCCGACCGCATCGGCGCGCCCGGCACGGTGATGATCGGCGCGCTCGCGGCCGTCGCGGGTGCGGCTTGGTTCGGTCTGCACTTGCCGAAGATTCGAGTCGAGGCGCGCCGCCTGATCGTCGCCCAGACCGCCGTCGGCGGCGAGCCCGCCCAGGAAATGACCGCGAGAATTGTGGAAGATTGAATTCAGACCAGCCGGGGGCGGCCTCCCCCCAAGGCTACAATTTCGGCAGCACAATCCCTTTCTGCGACTGATACTTGCCCTTGCGGTCGGCGTAGCTGACTTCGCAGACCTCATCCGACTGGAAGAAAATGATCTGGCACAGGCCTTCATTAGCGTAAATCCGCGCCGGCAGCGGCGTGGTGTTTGAGATCTCAAGCGTCACGAAGCCTTCCCACTCCGGCTCAAAGGGGGTGACGTTCACAATGATGCCGCAGCGGGCATAGGTGGACTTGCCTACGCAGATAGTCAGCACATCGCGGGGAATCTTGAAATATTCGACCGAGCGCGCCAGGGCAAAAGAGTTCGGCGGGACCACGCAGCACTCCGCGCTGATGCTGACGAACGAGCGCTCGTCGAATTTTTTGGGGTCCACGACCGTCGAATTCACGTTGGTAAAAATCTTGAACTCATCGGCCACACGCAGATCGTAGCCGTAGGAAGACAGGCCGTAAGAGATCACGCCCTCGCGCACCTGCTTCTCCGAGAAGGGATTGATCATGTCGTGCTCCAGGGCCATCTTGCGAATCCAGCGGTCGCTCTTCAACATGAAGCTCCTCAGGAAATTTGGTAGTTGGGTAATTTTGTAATTGGGTAATTTGAGAGGCGCAGAGGATACCGGGGTTCAAATTACCAAATTACCCGATTTCCCAATTACCCAATCCTGCTGGCTGGTGCCGCCATCTTAAGGGAGGCAGCGGGCCGTTGACAATCTCGCCGTATGTCCCTTAGCATCAATCACTTGGTAGGCTGTACCGATTCCGCCGCGGGAGCCGCCTGTGATTAAGCTCGATATCATCAACGAAGTGGTCAACAAAACCGGCATCACCAAGACCAAAGCCGAAATGGCCGTGGAGACGGTTTTTGAAAGCATGAAGCGGGCGCTCAGCAAGGGCGACCGCATTGAGCTGCGCGGCTTTGGCGTGTTCAACGTGCGCCCGCGCAAGACCGGCATCGGGCGCAATCCGCGCACCGGCGCCGAGGTTTCTATTCCGCCGGGCAAGGCCGTGCGCTTCAAGCCGGGCAAGGAATTGCAGTCTATGGATTGATCCGCTGCCGGCCGGGCGCCGGCGGCGGGCGCGTCTCCCGGGCTCCGGGTGACTGCGCCTGCCACGTTCCCAGCGAGTCCTGATGTCGGAAATCATTCCTCCACTCCCCTCGGCCACTGCACCCGGGCGCCCCATTGAAGTATTTGTGCTTCGCCCGCCCCGGCGCCGCTATTGGCTTCACATTCTTCTTCTGCTGATCACGCTCTACACCACCCTGGTGGTGGGCGCGCGCATGGAGTTCAACTTTCTGCACCATCTGCCCGCCTTCTACACCGGCGATGACAGCATGGCGCTCTTTCCCGCCCTCTGGGCCATGGACCGGGCAAACCTGGCGCTCGGCATCCCCTTCGCCTTCACGCTCATGCTGATTCTGCTGGCCCACGAGATGGGCCATTATCTCTACTGCCTGCGCTACGGCGTCTCGGCAACTCTACCGTTTTTCATTCCCTTTCCTACTTTGATCGGAACGCTCGGGGCCTTCATTCGCATACGCTCGCCCATTCGCTCGCGGGCGGCGCTGTTTGATATCGGCATTGCCGGGCCGATTGCAGGATTCCTGGTCTCGGTGGTAGTGCTGTTCTTTTCTCTCGGCCTCTCGCATGCGCGAACTCCGCTGCCCGCCGATCAGAGCATCGCCGTGGGATATCCACTGATCTTTCACCTCATGCATGGCCTGATGGCCGCGGCGGGAATGCTAAGCGGCGCGGCCGCCCTGCCGCTGGATACCGTCTCTCTGCATCCCACGGCCATCGCCGCCTGGGTGGGCATGTTCGCCACCGCGCTCAATCTTCTGCCCGGCGGGCAACTGGATGGCGGGCACATTATTTTTTCTCTGGCCCCGGGCGCGCATCGCGTGGTTTCCGCCATGACCATCCTCGCCCTGCTGCCGCTGGCTTACTATCGCTGGGTAGGGTGGTTTCTGTGGGCCCTCCTGCTGGGGCTGAGCGGCCTGCGCCACCCTATCGTGCCCTTGTGGCCCGCGGTTACAGGCAAACGCCGCTGGCTGGCGCTGACTGCTTTGGCCATGCTGATTTTGACCTGGACTCCGGCGCCCATTCGCAACAGCTCAGTGCCGGAGGTGATTCGACAGGTGCGGAGCGGGCGGTAGGCGAAACCCTGCGCGAAAACTAAGCAGCTGAGAACCGGCAACCCTGAACTGAGAAGATGTCCCGGAACTACTAGAGGCACGGTGGAAAGCTAAAAGCCTACTTCCTTCCGTTCTCCCCTTCTTTGTACAGATACTTGATGGCGGGCTTGTAGATCATGAGGTTGGGGCCGGCGGCGCGATTGACCTTGATGCAGCTCTTGTCGTACCACTCGATGACGCCGTGAATCTCTTCGCCGTCGCGCAGCACGATCACCATCGGGGTTTTCGACTGCATTTGCTTCTGGTAGTAGAAGTTCTCGGCATTGGTCTGCTCCGGGGGCGGGGACTTCTTGCCCCCCATGCCGCGGTCGCCGCCATTATGCCGTTCCCCCCGGTCGGGCCGCTCCGCGCGCTCCGGCCGGCGCTCGCCCATGGCTTGCTGCCCATGGTTGTTGTGATCGTTGCGGCTGAGCGAGGGCCGAATCAGCTTGCGGTTGGCAAACCCCTCTGTCTCTTGATGTTGCTCGGCTGGGACAGACTCCATGGCATCTCTCATAGCGTCACCTGCTCGCACCCTTCGGTTGCAGGCCACAACACGGCGCACTGTGATTGTGGGAACTTAGGGCGTGAAATTGCCTCCTACCCTAGCACAGCCGCCCGCCCCTGACAATCCCTCAAAGACCCTGCCCACAAGGAGTTGGACTTCAGGAATGGCTTTAGATGCAGGTTCGCGGGAAAGGGTAAAGCGTGAGCAGGGCAGGGTTCTCCTTTAACCGAATGGCCCGTTGCCAGGCTGACCGGCAGCGCCGGCTCTGTGTCCGCGGAATCTCCGTGGCTCCGGGGTGGGCTGTTTTCAGAGCGGGAACGGTCACAGACCTTCCGGCGGCTACGCGTCCTTCCACAGCTCCGCTCTTGGGTCTTCCGGATTCAGGCGGGCCAGCTCGCGCAGCAGTTCTTTGGTCTTCTCGTCGCGCGGCATGGGAACGGTGATCTTCACTTCCACGATCTCATCCCCCCGCACACCATCTTTGGTGGCCGAAGGTACACCTTTCTCCCGCAGCCGCAGCTTCTGCCCTGACTGTGTTCCCGGAGGAATCTTCAGCAGGGTCCGTCCGTCAATCGTCGGCACTTCCACCTTGGCGCCCAGCGCCGCTTCCGTGGCCGTCACCGGCACCGTGATGTTGATGTCATCCCCATCGCGGTGAAAGATCGGGTGCTCGCCGGTGCGGATAATGGCGTACAGATCGCCGGCCGCGCCGCCGCGCACACCGGCGTTGCCCTTGCCCGCCAGGCGAATGCGCTGCCCGTCGCGCGTACCCGGCTTGATGCGCACTTCCAGCGGCTCGGCGCGCTCCAGGGTGCCCTCGCCGTGGCAGGTGGGGCAGGTAGAAAGGTTCTTGCCCGTGCCGTGGCAGCGCGGGCACTGCACGTTGAACTTCATGCGCCCGCTGGTTTGCGTGATCTGCCCGCTGCCTCCGCACTCCGGGCACTTGCCCGGCGCCTCAATGTAGCCGTTGCCATGGCAGGTGCCGCACACGTCGCGGCGGTGAATGGTCAGACGCATCACCCCGCCGCGAATCGCCGTCCAGAAAGGCACATTGACCTGATATTCCAGGTCGCTGCCCGGCTCCGGTCCGGTCTCTGCCGGCGCTCCGCCCCGCCCGCCAAAGATGCCGGAGAAAATGTCGCGGAAGCTCGAGCCCCCGCCGCTGCTGCTGGAGGGTCGCCGCCCGCGCCCCGCGCCCTCCATCATGTCGGAAAAATCAAATCCGCCGAAGTCGAAGTGAACGCCCTGCGCCCCGCCCGGGCCCGGCTGCCCTTGCCCGGGAACTCCCCCGGGAAAGCCGCCCGCCTGCCCCCCGGCCCGGGCATACGCCTCGGCCGTCGCGGGATCAATATTGTCAGAGTAGAACCCCACCTGGTCGTAGATCTTTCGCTTTTTGGGGTCGCTCAGAACGTCGTTGGCCTCAGAGAGCGCCTTGAACTTCTCTTCTGCGGCCTTGTCTCCGGGATTGACGTCGGGATGATACTTTCGCGCCAGCTTGCGAAAGGCCTTGCGGATGTCCTCGGCCGAGGCCGACTTCTTCACCCCGAGAATGTCGTAATAGTCTTTCTTGGAAGTCGTAGCCATTAGTTCGAATTATTCCAGCGTGTCATCCTACCAGGCGCATTCCTCGTCAAACTGAAAACCGGATCCCTCAGGATGACAGTTTCGGCAGCGACCGCTCAGACCCGACCCGTTCCCCCTTCACCGCATCCACGTACACCGGAATCCTCGTCGTACCCTGCGCCGAAGGCGCAAAAACGTACCACCGGCGCTCGTCTTCCACGAACGCCAAAAAATACTGTTGACCATTGACTTCAAATTCCAATTTCAATCTCCCTTCCCCTGGGCCCGCGGGTGCCCCACCCTTCCCGCGCTTTTTGCGGGAGGGTGGGGATTTTGATTTCCATGAAGTCAAAATCCCCGCCCTGTCTCGCCCAAGAACGGCGAGACAAGGACGGGGCGCCCTCGATGCTCTGAGCACTGCTCGCCCGCACATCCAAAAACTCAGCCACGGATTTCACGGATGTCCGGGGACCAGGTTCGATCCGCGTTCCTCCGTGCTGATCCGTGGCCGCATTTGCTGACGGCTGAAAGCTGACAGCTTATTTCTTGTCCTCGACATCCACGTACTCGGCGTCAATCACGCCTTCGTCTTTCTTGTTGGCCTGACCGTCGCCACCCGGCGCGCCGCCATCGCCCGCTCCCGGCGTTGGGCCTGCGCCCGCCCCCGGACCCGGCTGCGCCGCCTTGTACATCTGCTCGGCCAGCTTGTGCGAGGCTTTGGTCAGGCTCTCGCGAGCCCGGTCCATGGCCGCCTTGTCGCCGCCTTCCAGCGCTTTCTTGGCGTCAGCCAGTGCGTTCTCGACATCTCCACGCTCCGAGCCCGAGATCTTGTCGCCATGCTCCTTCAGCATCTTCTCCACGCTATAAACCATGGAGTCGAGCTGGTTCTTGGCCTCGATCTCGTCGCGCTTGGCCTTATCTTCCGCCGAATGCGAGTCGGCTTCCTTGGCCATGCGCTCGACCTCTTCCTTGCTCAGACCCGAAGACGACGTGATCGTGATCTTCTGGTCCTTGCCCGTAGCGTTGTCCTTCGCCGTGACGTTCAAAATCCCGTTCGCGTCAATGTCGAACGTGACTTCAATCTGCGGCACGCCCCGCGGCGCCGGCGGAATTCCCGTCAAATGGAATTTGCCCAGCGTGCGGTTCTGCGCCGCCATGGGCCGCTCGCCCTGCAGCACATGCACCTCAACCGAGGTCTGGCTGTCGGCCGCGGTCGAAAACGTCTCCGTCTTCTTGGTCGGAATGGTCGTGTTGCGCGGAATCATCGGCGTAGCCACGCCGCCCAGCGTCTCAATCGCCAGCGTCAGCGGAGTCACATCCAGCAGCAGCAGGTCTTTCACTTCGCCCTTAAGCACGCCACCCTGAATGGCCGCGCCCACCGCCACCACTTCATCCGGATTCACGCCCTTGTGGCCTTCCTTGCCGAACAACTCCTTCACCAGTCCCTGAATCCGCGGCATGCGCGTCTGCCCGCCCACCAGCACCACTTCGTTGATCTTCGAGGTATCCACGCCGGCATCTTTCATGCACTGCTTGCACGGACCCACCGAGCGCTGAATGATGTCCTCCACCATGCTCTCCAGCTTCGCCCGGGTGAGCTTTTTCACCAGGTGCTTCGGCCCGCCGGCATCGGCGGTGATGAAGGGAAGGTTGATCTCCGTCTCCATGGTGGTCGAAAGCTCGATTTTGGCCCGCTCGGCCGCATCGCGCAGCCGCTGCAAAGCCATCTCGTTGCCCTTGCCCCGCAAATCCAGGCCTTCGTCTTTCTTGAACTCGTCAATCAGCCAATCCACCAGGCGCTGATCAATGTTGTCGCCGCCCAGGTGGGTGTCGCCGTTGGTGGCTTTGACTTCGATTACGCCCTCGCCGACTTCGAGAATCGAAATATCGAACGTGCCGCCGCCAAAGTCGTACACCGCGATGGTCTCGTCCTTGCCCTTATCGAGCCCGTAGGCCAGCGCCGCCGCCGTGGGCTCGTTGATGATTCGCTTCACGTCGAGCCCGGCGATCTTGCCGGCATCCTTGGTGGCCTGCCGCTGGGCGTCGTTGAAGTACGCGGGTACGGTAATCACCGCCTCGGTCACCTTCTCGCCCAGGTAGTCCTCGGCCGCCTTCTTCAGCTTCTGCAGAATCAGCGCCGAAATCTCCGGCGGGGTGTACTCCTTGCCCTGCGCCACCACGGCCACGTGGTCGCCCTGCCGCACCACCTTGTATGGGACCATCTTCATTTCTTCGTTCACTTCGTCATAGCGCCGTCCCATAAAGCGCTTGATCGAATACACCGTGTTCTCGGGATTGGTAATGGCCTGCCGTTTAGCCACCTGCCCCACCAGCCGCTCGCCGGTTTTGGTGAATCCGACGACCGACGGCGTGGTCCGCCCGCCCTCCTCGTTAGGGATGACCTTGGGCTCTCCGCCCTCCATCACCGCCACGCAGGAGTTGGTAGTCCCGAGGTCAATTCCAATAATCTTGGCCATGTCCTTGCTCCTTTACCTTCCGTAGAGACGTTGCTTGCAACGTCTCGTCTTGCAGCGTCTAACGGATAAGTGCTTTGTAATCAATGTGATTATGATTGCCGTCAGGCCCATGCTAAGACTTGAGTGCCTTGCTGTCAAGGTTTTAGATGCGAGAGGGTGCGTTGGAGATGCGGGTCGTTCGCTGGCAGCAAATCATTTCCCGATGGCCTGAACCCAGAAATTAGGCCTGGTGCCCCAGGTTCGCGCCCCGGTTTTGGGCGCTAACCTGGGGGCTCGTGAGCACAAACGATTGTACGCGGGTCCCGCAGCTAAGCACCTACCACTCTCGAGCGTGCCCGTCCTATCCCTTACCCTCGCGCTTTTTTCCCTCCACCATCACATGACGCAAAATGCCGGGTGCCCCGGGTCTCGCCGGTTTTGCGAGACCCGGGACCCGTCCTTCTCCTGCAACAGATGTTCATCCATCGGGTCCCAGGTCTCGCAACACCCGGCGAGACCTAACCTAATGATCAATGAGAGAAGTGGGGATTCCTTAACGCGATAACTCCCTAACGAGGGAAGCATCTGGAACGGGTCTCCTGATTGGATGTTCAAGCGAAGGTGAACGCTTGTTCAGGTCCGTCCCGGGCTCGGAATCCGGCATTCGACCGTGCTCCGCGGCGAAGCGCCGAAATTCCTTTGGCGTCATGTGGCGCGCTTGCCGAAAGCGCCGGTTGAAGTTGGACAGATTGGAAAATCCCGTTTCTGATGCGATTACGCTGATCGGCCGCTCTGTTTCCACGAGCAGCATGCATGCACGCCCGATCCGTAACCTGCCCAGATAATCACTGAAATTCTCTCCGATATGGCGCACGAACAGTCGATGCAGTGATCGCGCCGACAAGTTCGCCAACTTGCAAAGCTCGTCGAGTCGAATCGGATGATCAAAGTTTTGATGCAAACGTTCCAACACACGAACAAGTTGTCGGGACTCACTCGACAACTCCGGCCTGGTTGCCGTTTGGGTCGCCAGCGGCATTGCTGGGGTGTCTGCTAATTCGCACAACAGCTCCTGTGTCGCGTGCAGCCGTTTCAGCGGTGACTCGGAAAGCAACTCAGGCAGGCGCGATTCCATTCTGGCTGCCGCCTCGACTGGAAAACGAAGGCCCGCGCCAGATCGATTGATCAGCTTGCGTAGTGGAGCGATCTCACGACATGCATCCGCGGCTTTGAGCGCCCATTCTCTTGTGAACCAGACGACGAGAGCTGTGTGCGGAAGAGACTCATTGATGGCCGCAGTCGACGCCCAGGTGTGGGGCATATCCGAGGGCACTAGAACCAGGTCGTGCGCGTCGTAATGGGCAATGTGATCGGCGATGAAGCGCCAACCGCGGCTATTCAGCGTTAGCGTCAGTTCATACACCGGGTGGTGGTGCCATTCAAAAGGAATGGAAGCTACCTGACGGTGATAGATACGGATCGAGCAGCCCTTGGGAAAAGTTACGTGTTCAAACTGGCACCTCATCTCCATCTCCCCAATTCAGACATCGCATCCCCCGCACGGTGTCCGAATAGTATCAATAATTGACCTTTCCGGGTCACTCAGTATTTTCGTGACCCGGTAGACTCGCTCTCTATCGGCGCTCAGACGAGCTATCAGTCTGGCGAATCCCAGCCGGCCATTACGAGGAAAAGCCATGTCTCTGGTTATCGAAAATCTGCCTGAGGCTATTCGAAGCTCGAAGAAAAGTCTGCGCAAGGCACTCCCAAACTATTCAGAGATCTTCCACCAGGTCGAAGCTGAGATGCGCCGCAAGATCGCGCAGATTGCAAAGGAACGCGAGGCGGGCGAGGCCGTGATTCCTATCGTGCAATATGACGAGATCGTCAGCGGTGCGGTGACCACGAAGGCCACCGCGGCAATAAGAGAGCGTGGTGCGTGTGTCATTCGCGGCGTTTTTCCGGCTCAACAAGTTCGCGACTGGGATGACGAGATTGGCAAATACGTCGAAGTAAATGGCCTGGATGAAAAACTGATGCATCGCGCTGAGGACAAGTACTTCGGCACGCTGGCCTCAGCCAAGCCGCAAATCTATGGAATTTACTGGTCCCGTCCTCAGGTTATGGCCCGCCAATCAGAGTCGCTCACTCGCACCCGCGTCTTTCTAAACAAACTGTGGAAGGCTGAGAGCGAGGGCCGCGTGCACTTTGACCCGGAAAAGACACCGGTGTATGCCGACCGTATTCGCCGCCGTCCTCCGGGTTCCGCATCGCTGGGACTTTCGCCGCATGTCGACGGCGGATCGGTTGAGCGCTGGCTCGATGAAAACTTCCGTAAGGTTTACCGGCATGTCTTCTCTGGAAATTGGCGGGAATACGATGCATTCGATGCGGCCTATCGTCCAGACGTGCAGGAGATTCCCTCTCCTGCGGTCTGCTCAATGTTCCGCACATTCCAAGGTTGGACCGCGCTCACCCGGCAGGGCAAGGGAGACGGCACCCTGCAGTTGATTCCCATTGCCAACTCCATGATGTACATCTTGCTGCGCTCGCTCCAGGATGATGTGGCTGAAGACGACTTGTGTGGGGCAGAGCCGGGACGTGCACTGTCGGTTCATCCCAAATGGCACACGGCCCTGGCTGACGGACTGACATCGATTCCGTTAATGCACCCGGGCGATGCGGTGTTCTGGCATTCCGACGTAGTGCATTCGGTGGAAGATGCGCACAATGGCGATGGCTACAGTAGCGTCATGTATATCGGCGGCACCGTTGGATGCGCCAAGAATACGGCATATCTTCCCGGGCAACGCGCTTCCTTTCTCGCGGGCAAAACGCCACCTGATTTCCCTGCCGACAATTTCGAAGTCGATTTTGTTGGCCGCGGCACCGAGGCGGACTTGACACCTCTTGGCAAGAGTCAGCTCGGGCTATCGTAGCGGGAATGCAATCCTGTGGCCTCGATCACCGCACTCCCCTGTAGGGAAATCCCCCAGAGCATATTTGTGTGGCTTTAGGAAGAGAGGACGTTTGGCATTCAAGGCGCAGCATCGAGCGGTCTCGGCAACGCAGAACGAGATCCACTCTGTAACCGATCGCCGAGCGATGACCGTGGCCATGATCCTGTTCTTCATGGTGGGATTTCTCACATGTCTGAACGACATCATCATCCCGCATCTCAAAAGTATCTTCGAGTTGAACTACATGCAGGCGATGCTGGTGCAGTTCGCCTTCTTCTCGTCATACTTTGTGTTTTCATATCCGGGCGGTCGCAGCGTCGATTGGCTCGGGTACAAGATGACGATGGTTCTCGGGTTGATGACCATGGCTGCAGGCGCAGCCGGTTTTATTCCTGCCTCTTACCTCGCCAGCTTTCCGGTCTTTCTTGGCGCGCTGATCTTGCTTGCAGCCGGCATGACAACCGTCCAGGTTGCGGCCAACCCTTACGTCACCATCATCGGACCTAGCTCCACCGCGTCCAGTCGTTTGAACCTCGCCCAAGCGCTTAATTCTGTCGGAACCTTCATTGCTCCCTTCGTGGGTGGAATGTTTATCCTGCGAGGAGCACCGCAGATTGCGCCAGCGCTGCTGCACTCAATGACTGCGGTTGCGCAGCAAGCCTATCGCCAGGCTCAGGCTTCTTCCGTTCGCCTGCCGTATGCCGGAATGGCCCTTCTGCTGGCTTTACTCGCCACCGCGCTCGGGCTCTTACCCCTCGGAAAAAGTTCAGGGCGCACACAGCCTATCCATCACTCAAGGGAAGGAGTGCTGACTCAGATCACCAGGCAAGAAATCTGGCACCATCCCTGGTTGCTTTGCGGCGCCTTCGGCATTTTCACTTATGTCGGCGCCGAGGTAACCATTGGCAGCCTGCTCGTCAACTACATGGGGCTTCCGCAGGTTGCGGGACTGAGAGAGCAGGTCGCCGCTAACTACTTGATGTTCTATTGGGGCGGAGCAATGATAGGTCGCTTCATTGGCTCGGCGATTTTACAGCGCGTCAACACAGGCCTGCTGTTGTGCATGGCTGCGGTCGGCGCCTCCGGCCTGGTCTTGACCTCGATTCTGAGCAGCGGCAGGCTGGCAATGGACGCTATGCTGGGTGTCGGCTTTTTCAATTCCATCATGTTCCCGTCCATATTCACTCTGGGGATCCAGGATCTCGGTCCTCTGACAAGCAAAGGTTCGAGCCTCATGATCGCGTCCATCGTGGGCGGTGCTCTTATTCCACTCGGCACAGGAAGGTTAGCCGATCGCATCGGGCTTCAGCCTTCTTTCATCGTGACTGTCATTTGCTACGCCTATATCGCTTTGTTCGCCGCCGCCACGATTCGCCGGCGGGTGCTGATACAAGTGCCGCCGGAAATCCCCCCTGCCTAGGAATCTGCGCAGGCGGCTGGTCCGCCCTTTCCTCAAAAGTCAACCTCCCATGCGTCACCACCCGAGGGTGCCCCGCTCTTGTCCCTGCGCAGTTTGCAGGGACAGGGCGGGGATTTTGACTCTGATTAGTCGTACAGGTACACCCTTCGCGGTGTTCGAAAGGGCGGGGGGCCCGCCCTTTCCTCCAAAAGTCAACCTCCCATGCGTCACCACCCGAGGGTGCCCCGCTCTTGTCCCTGCGCAGTTTGCAGGGACAGGGCGGGGATTTTGACTCTGATTTGTCGTACGGGGCGGGTGGCCCATGCAAGCCCGGTTTTGGCTTGCGTGGGGATCTCGGTCGGCGTGCCCCACCCTTCGCGGTTTTCGAAGGCTGGGATCGCACCCGCGCCACTGCACAGGTCCTTCGCTTCGCGAAGAATGACCAGTCAGTTGGAGCTTTCCACCTGCGCCACCCGCG
>DATIYF010000018.1:0-110167 GCA_035517775.1 Terriglobales bacterium | reverse complement strand
CATGGCCAGCGTGAACTGGAGCGTCTTTTCGGCGGCGGTGTAGCCCGGCAGGCTCAGGCGAAGCACGCGGTTGATCACCGTAACGACCATCATCCATGTGAAAAGTCCCGCCAGGCAGGCGAGAATGGAGCGTTTCACGGCTCGTCCTCCTTGTTTTTATGCTACAAACACTAATAGTATAATTAAACTAATGAAAGCTGAATTATATATTTTGGGAGTTCTGCACCGGGGCAACTTCCACCCCTACGAGATCAAGCGCCGCCTGGCCCAGGCCATGATCGAGTGCTTTACGGATGTAGAGGTGGGCACGCTCTACTATGCCGTGCGCCAACTGGCCGACCGGGGACTGCTGAGCGCGGTGGCACACCAGCGCGTGGCTCGGGGCGGCATGCGTACGGTGTACCGCATCACGCCGCGCGGGCGCGAGCGCTTTCGCGAACTGCTGCACGCGCAATTCGCCGCCGAAGGCGACCTCAGAGAGACTCTCTACGGCCCCATGCTCTTTCTCCATCTCGCCGATCTCAGAATTGTCGCCAACGCTCTGCGCAGCCAAATCGCCAGGCAGAATGCGCGCCTGGCGGAGATGCGCAAACTGCGCCGGCAATGGGCAGCGGCTTTGCCCACCGGCAGCCGCTATCTGGTGCAGCACATGGCGGAGCAATGCCGCCTCGACCTGCGCTGGCTCCGCGCCGTGCTTCGCTCGGTGGAGGCCGGGCGGGTTCACGATACGGCTGATCCGGCTCGCCTCGCAGCCCGCACCTGATTCTGCGCCCCGGCGATTGCGCCCCTATGCCCCGGTTGCATATTTTGGTACATCCTGCGAAATGCCCTAGTTATCCACAGGCAACCTGGGCTAGCGTGCCCGCATGCGCACAAGGCTCAGTTACGATTTCTTCATCCCTTCGGCGCTGAATGGCGCTGATTTCCTGGCCGCCCTAACCAGACTTTTTGAGACGCCCATGGAGCGCCGCCGCGTGGATTACGGCGCGTTCTATTTCGACGTGTCAGATGTGGAGGTCCGAAACTGCCAGACCGTCGGCCTGGTTTCGCGCCACCGGATGCGAAATCTGCCTCCAGCAGGAGATTCGCGCACCGGCTCGCTCGACCAGCTAAGCCTTTCGGATCACCAGAGCGTGGCGGAGCCCTGCGCTTTTCTCTATGACTCGGAATTGAACACGGTCGTATTCCAACGCTCGCCCCATGTGAGCCACGCTGCCTTCGCGCGCCTGGTCAACTGGGCGGCCGACACTACCTTCTTCTTCCTGCCGGTCCTGAATGAAGATGCCATGTCCCGCCTGCAGAAGCTGCACAAGCTGCGGCGCTTCGTCCTGACCGTGGCCTCGCCGCAAGCGGCGGAATACTTTGACGAGCTGGAGTCCAGCCTCAAAGGGCTGGCTGGCTTCGTGCGCGAGCTGGCGGGTGGGCGCATCCGAATTGACGTCGGCGTACTTCAGAAATCGCAGTACTTATCCAAGGACGCCATCCTGCATACCGTCGGCGCGCTCCTCGACCGGCTCGACGATCAGCGCCTGGAAAAGCTCGAAGTCGATGGCGAAGACGAGGCCGGCCGCAACCACGTTGTAGATTTCATTGACGGCCAGTTCCGGGAACATGAGGCGCTGGCCGAGAACGCCCCCCGCCACACCGATATCGCTCTATTGAAAGACTCGATCAGAAAGGCTTTCAACGACGGCCGCATCTATCTCACCACGCACCTGCAATCGCGGGCCGCGCAAGCCCCGCCGATGGCCGCCGCCGGCTAAGCGGTTGGCAGTCACTGCCGGATTGAGATCTAAGCTCAAAAAAGCTGGCGCCCGCCAACCTTTGCCGGTGATGCAACTGAGGTGCGCTCCGCGCGGGCCAGCCCGAATTCCTCCGCGAGTTCCACCGGGCAGGCAAACAGATTCTGCAGCGGTTCCACCTCGGCCCGCAGAAGCGACGGCCCGGTTTTCCCGAGTTCAAACACACAGTAGCCTGCCGACTCAAAGATTCCCACGGTTTCCGCAAGATTGGTCCGTTGCAGATATTCGAACATCACCAGCCGCGGGCGGCGCTCGCGCAGAAAACCCCGCATGCCGCGCAGCACAGCGTTTTCATGGCCCTCGACGTCTATTTTGACGATGCTTATTTCGAGCGGCGGGCGCCCGCGCAGAAAGTCATCAAAAGTCATACGCGGCACCAGGCGCGTAGGCTTGGCGCTCTTGAACCCCACCACCGTGCGATTGCTGCTGTTCACCCCGCCGGAATTCTCCAGTTCGACCGTTCCAGAAGAGTCGGAAAGCGCCAGCTCGTGAACTTCAAAAGCGAGTTGGTTCAAAGCGAGATTTTCACGGGCTCGCGCCGCCGCCACGGGATTGGGCTCGAATAGCAAGCCATGCTGCACCCGGTCGCCAAGAAGAATGCTGACCGAGCCTACGTTGGCGCCGATATCCACCAGAACTCCACCCTGGATGTGCTCGCGAATGAATGCAATGTCCTCGCACTCCGGCATGCGGTAGTAGATGAAACCGGGAGAGACCTGGCAATCGGGATAGACCTTAAAGCGCAGACCGTTGAACACCGCCACGGTCAGCGGGCGCCGCACCAGGCGCTTGCGCACCTGCCAGGCAAGAAACACCCCCAGGCGCCGCCACCGCTCTCCGTGGTTCGACGGGTTCCGCCAGATGGCTCGAGGAACGTAAACGCACTTGCGAAGAAATTCGATCACGCCGCCTGTATCCGAAAACCGAAAGATGCAGGCTCATTGTAATGTTCCAGAAGAGGTGGCGGCGAGTAGAGCCCAGGTCTGCTCTTCTGGTAAATTCAGGGACCGCTGCGCCCTTAGCCCAAGCTTTGCGTTCCCTGCGGTTGCGATTCTCGTTCCTGGGAACGCTCCGGCCTAGAACGAATACCCGATCGAAGCGCCCGCGCGCACGGCCCGCCCCGAGCTGAATTCAAAATTGTCGTGAATCAAGTACAAGCGCACTTCCGGCCGCACAAAAATATGCCCGTGCACGTAATACTTGATGCCCGCCCCGAACACACCCATAAAGTGGTTGATGCTGCTGTAATCGGTGCAGGTCACGAAGCTGCACTGATAGGTGCCGGTGTAAAAGCGGACGCTGGTGGCGCCAATCCCGGCCGAAAGTTCTGCCCCCGCATGGTCGCCCAATTTGGGCGCCCAGATCCCACTCACACTGTAGAGCAGCGGCCGGTCGGGCAAATATCCTCCGTACAGGTTGCGGCCGCCTCTCCAGGAGAGCTCGCCTTGCACTCCCATGCGGTGGCGGATCAGAAAATCCGCGCTGATGCTCGGGTACAGTCCGCCGCCTTCGGTCTGGGGCAGATATTGTCCCGTGGCGCTGGCTGAAGAAGGAGCGATCAGGGTGCCAAATCCAATGGCCACGTCGCCGCCCTGCGCGAATGCGGCGCTGCTCCAAAGAAGAAGGATTGCGAACGAGCCTGCGACAGCGACTAGTCTTTTCAAGTTCAGTCCTCCAAAAGATTGCGATATCTGCCTTAGATGCATCCGGTTGCTCAGCGGAAGGCCGGGTTTCGGCCTGCCGCGGGTATTTGCCGTTACAAAAGTCTGTGCACGTAAAGAACCCGTCAAACTGGGTAAAGTTGTGTCACCAGAAGGGTCCGCCGGCGACCGAGTTCTGCGGGCCGAACCAGCTTTCGCCATCCGCTTGCGCTTGTTTCAGCGCCGGTTTTTCAGGCAGAATCATTGCTTTGGAGAAGCGGCGCTCCCTTGAAACCTGCTCAGTCTGCTGTGGTACTTCAGCCGGAGACTCCCAAACTACGCGCCTGCCTGCCCTGCCAGGAGCCCGAGGCATGAAAACGATCTCTCCGGAGATTCTTCGGGATGCTCTGATCGGGGCGGGCCTGCGCCCAGGAGATCTGGCCCTGATGCACAGCGATGCGATGGTGGCCGCGCAGTTTCCGCCCATGAGCGATGAGCGCCGGCTCGATCTGATGATCGAAACCGTGCTCTCAGTGCTGGGGCCGCAAGGCACACTGGTCATGCCCGCTTTCACTTACAGCTTTACCAAGGGCGAGCCCTTCGAGCTGCGCCGCACCCCGAGCACGGTGGGCATGATCACCGAGCGCTTCCGCGCGTGGCCGGAAGTGAGCCG
Source organism: Terriglobales bacterium (assembly GCA_035517775.1). Taxonomy (GTDB): domain Bacteria; phylum Acidobacteriota; class Terriglobia; order Terriglobales; family Acidobacteriaceae; genus DATIYF01. The sequence continues at coordinate 106,052 of DATIYF010000018.1, read as the reverse complement.
CACCGCCGATCCAATTTTCAGCTTCGCCATTCGAGGGCCGCTCGCCCCGGAGCTTTGCGCTTTGCCCACCACGGAATGCTTTGGGCCGGAGTCGGTCATGGCCGCCCTGCACCGCTTGAATTGCCTCATCCTCTGCGTCGGTTGTCCGCTGAGCCGGGGCGGTACCTTCGTGCACTATGTGGAGAAGTTCCACGGCGTGAACTACCGCTATGACAAGACCTTTTCGGGCACAATCGTCTGGCCCGACGGGCGCTCGACCACGAACACCGTGGTGTACTATGTGCGCGACCTGGCGCGAAAGTCGGGCGCCGACCTGCGCCGGCTGCAGGCGAGGCTGCTATCGCGCGGCCTGATGCGAGCCACGGCCGCAGGAAGAGGGCCGATTCTCGGTGTGCGCGCCGGCGATTTCTTTCGCACTGCATGCGAAATGCTGGACGAGGACCCCGTCTCTTTGATCGAGGAAGGCGCCGCAATCGAGGAAGCCGCCAGCCGTTCCAGCGCCGAATAGGTATGCCCGTGCAGACTCAAATCGCTGCTTCCCCGCCCGCAACTGTGGGCGAGGAGATGTACGCCTGGGCGCGCGATCTTTTCCCCATCTGCCGCAGCATCACAGGAGAAGGAACACGGCAGACACTGCGCTATCTGCAAAAGCTGGTGCCGGGGCTCACTATTCACGAAGTGCCTTCCGGAACCAAAGCCTTCGACTGGACCGTGCCCGACGAGTGGAACATCCGCGACGCCTACGTGAGCGACAGAGAGGGAAAGCGCGTCATTGATTTTCAGCAGAACAATCTGCACGTGGTGGGCTATTCCGAGCCGGTTTCAGCGGAAATGACCCTGGAAGAACTGCAGCCTCACCTGCATTCCCTGCCTTCCCTGCCCGGCGCCATACCTTACGTCACTTCGTACTACGAGCGCGCCTGGGGGTTTTGCCTGAGTGAGACGGCGCGCGCATCCTTGCGCCCGGGCAGGTATCGCGTCGTCATTGACAGCACGCTCGCTCCCGGATCGTTGAGTTACGGCGAGGTGATCCTGCCGGGCCGGGAAACACGCGAGGTGCTGCTTTCCACCTACATCTGCCATCCCTCAATGGCGAACAACGAACTTTCCGGTCCGGTAGTCACGGCGGCGCTGGCCCGCTGGCTGCTCTCGCTCCCCGCGCGCCGTTATACGTATCGCGTGGTGTTTGTACCGGAAACCATCGGGGCGCTGGCGTACCTGAGTCGAAACCTGGAAGCCATGAAACGCAACACCATCGCGGGATACGTCGTGACCTGCGTGGGCGATGACCGTGCTTATTCCTTTCTGGAGTCGCGCCGGGCCAACACTCTCGCCGACCGCGTCACCCGCCACGTAATCAGGCGCCACTGCCCCGGCTGCGCCACTTACAGCTACCTTCACCGCGGCAGCGACGAGCGCCAGTATGGCAGCCCGGGCGTGGATTTGCCGGTGGTTTCCCTCATGCGCTCCAAGTACGGCACCTATCCCGAGTATCACACTTCTCTTGATAATCTCGATTTGATCTCTCCCGCCGGCCTCGGTGGGGCGTTTGCGGCCCTGCAGCGCTGCCTGGCTCTGCTGGAAGCCAATTACTCCTACCGCACCACCAGCGTGGGCGAGCCCCAGCTGGGAAGGCGCGGGCTGTACCCCATGCTTAGCCGCGCGGGCGAGGCCCCCTCCGCCAGGCTTCTGCTCGACGTGCTGGCCTACGCCGATGGCGAAAATGACCTCATCGCCCTGGCCGAACAACTTGGCGTCCCCGCCGAAACCTGCCTTCCCGTGATCGAAACATTTCTCCAGCATGGCTTGCTGCAGCGCGTCGGATGATGGGCCAGGGAGGTTTCTGTTTCCAGGGCCGCGTTCCTGCGGTAACTCGCTTGCTCAGCACCACTTATGGATCGCGTGCTGCGCAGCCCGGCCCCAATCCTTTGCATCTCAAGGGCCGGCATTTGAATCAAGATAGTTTGCTCCGGCCAGCGTAAAGTCTTACCTTTGTTTTTCATATGCAAAGGTCAATCGGCATAGATCAATCCGCCAGAGAGCGTAGGGAGCGGCCCGGGAGTCTGGGCCTGGCGGCGGCATTTCTTATGGCGACATCGCTTCTCTTCTCGCCTCTGACCGCTCATGGCCAAAGCGGCGACTCGAGCAATCCCTCGCCCACGGCCGGCACGAACAGCTCCGTTTCTCTTCCCAGTTCCAGCCCCTTCGTGGGTGGCGTACCGGAAGGCAAGGCCACGCCAGAGGTGCTGCCGCTCTCTTTCAAAGAGGCGATTGATCGCGGCCTGCGCAATAACCTGGGGCTGCTTCTGCAAAGCGACACCAGCCTGAACGCCCGCGGAGAAAAATGGAAGGAGCTCAGCGAACTGCTGCCCAACCTCAGCGCCACCATCAGTGAGAACGCCGCCCAGGTGGATCTGGCGGCCGAAGGCCTGCGCTTTCCCGGATTCCCCACTGTGGTCGGCCCCTTCGGCTTCTTCGATGCCCGGGTGGCCGTCTCGCAGTCCGTCTTTGACTGGCACGCCATCGAACGTGAGCGCGGCGCCGCCCTGAATGAAAAGGCCGCGCAGTACTCCTATAAAGATGCGCGCGATATCGTAGTGCTGGCGGTGGGGAATGCCTACCTGGTGGCGCTTTCTGGCGCCGCCCGCGTCGAGACCACGCAGGCGCAGGTGCAGACTTCCCAGGCGCTCTATGACAAGGCCGCCGACGAGTTGAAGGCCGGCGTCATTCCCGCCATTGATGCCTTGCGCGCCCAGGTGGAGTTGCAAACCCGCCAGCAGCAGTTGATCGTCGCCCGCAATGATTACGCCAAGCAGAAGCTGCAGCTGGCGCGGGCCATCGGCCTTCCCCCGGGGCAGGAGTTCGCTCTGACCGATACCGCTCCCTATGCGCCTCTTGCCGCTTTGGGTCTGCAAGAGAGCCTGCGCCGCGCCTACCAGGACCGCGCCGACTACCAGGCCGCGCTTTTGCAGGTAAAGGCCGCCGAGAGTTTCCGCAGCGCGGCTACCGCCGAGCACTATCCCAGTCTGCAAGCGGGCGGCAACTATGGCGATACTGGCATTACGCCCAACAATTCTCACGGCGCGTTTCAGGCAGCCGCCACTTTGAAGATTCCCGTCTTCGCCGGGGGCAAAGCTCACGCTGACGCCCTGCAGGCCGAAGCCACTCTGCGCCAGAGCCAGCAGCAGCTCGCCGATCTGCGCAGCCGGATTGACTATGAAGTCCGCACCGCCCTGCTTGATCTGGCCGCCGCCGATGATCAGGTGAAAGTTGCCCGCAGCTCGGTCGATCTGGCGGAAAAGGCCCTCACCCAGGCCCAGGACCGCTTTGCCGCCGGAGTCACTGATAATCTTGAGGTGGTGCAGGCCCAGGAGAGCGTAGCCGCCGCCCACGAGAGTTATATTTCCAGCCTTTACCAGCACAATCTGAGCAAAGTCGAGTTGGCGCGAGCCATGGGTTTTGCCGAGGAAGGCGTAAGGCAATATCTGCAGACCATGGGCAAGTAAAGACTGCCGAGCGAACCACTATGGACCAGAATACCGATACCGCCATCCATGAACCGCAGGCTGCGGCCAAAGAGGAAAGAGTGCAGGCCCCCCTGCCCGCTTCGGAAAGGGACTTGCGCTGGCGCCAGTTTCATGAGCGCAACCCGCGCTTTCGCGTGCTTCTGATCATCGGGGCCATCGTGCTGCTGGTCGCGGGTGTGTTTTTGTGGCGTTACCTCACCAGTTATGAATCCACCGATGACGCGCAGATTGACGGCCACCTGAATCCCATCAGCGCGCGTGTTTCCGGCCACGTCACGAAAATTCTGGTCAACGACAACCAGTTTGTCGAGGCCGGAACGCCCCTCATCCAGATTGATCCCCGTGACTACCAGGTCGCCGTGGACCGCGCCCAGGCGGACTACGAAGATGCCGAGGCCGCCGCGGACGCCGCCAAAGTCAACGTGCCCATTACCACCGTCAACACCGGCAGCCAGATGAGTTCGGCCGAGGCTGATGTGCTGGCCGCCCGCGCCGGCGTGGCCGCCGCCCGCCAGCAATATGACTCCGCCAACTCCCAGTTGCAGGGGGCCCAGGCCAATAACATCAAGGCGCAAAGCGATCTCAAGCGCTATCAGGAACTGGTGGGTAAGGAAGAAATCTCCCAGCAGCAATATGACCAGGCCGTGGCGCTGGCCAAGTGGAATGCAGCCACCGTAGCCTCGGCCCAGGCGGCGACGGCTGCGGCGCAGCAGCAGGTGCGGCAAGCGGAGGCCAAGCTGGCCCAGGCGCAGGCCAACCTGCGCGCCGCGGGAACGGCGCCGCAGCAGGTGGCCGCCATTCGCGCCCGCGCCGCCGGCGCCGAGGCCACCGCGCTGCAGAAAAAAGCACAGCTCGAGCAGGCCAAACTGGATTTGAGCTATACCGTGATCACCGCGCCGGTCGCCGGCATCGTCAGCGGACGCACCACCGAGGTCGGCCAGAATGTGCAACCCGGCCAGGAACTGATGAAGATCATCAATCTCGATGACATCTGGGTCACCGCGAATTTTAAAGAAACCCAGCTTCGCGACATGCGCCCCGGCCAGCCGGTCAGCATTGCAGTGGACGCGACCGACAAGACCTACAAGGGCCACGTGCAGAGCATCGCCGGCGCCAGCGGTGCGCTGTTCAGCCTGCTGCCTCCGGAGAATGCCACCGGCAATTATGTCAAGGTGGTGCAGCGCGTGCCCGTGAAGATTACTTTCGACCGGGGCGAGACCAGGGGCCACGAATTGCGCCCCGGCATGTCCTGCGAACCCAAGGTCTGGCTGCGCCAATGAGCAGCGCCAGCCTGACCATGGACGGCCTGCCCCAGGCGCCTCCCGAAGTAAATCCCTGGATCATCGCCCTCGCGGTCACTCTGGCCACCTTCATGGAGGTGCTCGATACTTCCATCGCCAATGTCTCCTTGCCGCACATCGCCGGCGGCCTTTCCGCCGGCGTGGATGAAAGCACCTGGGTCCTGACTTCCTACCTGGTCTCAAACGCCATTGTTCTTCCTCTCAGCGGATGGCTGTCTTCCATCGTGGGCCGCAAGCGCTTCTACATGAGCTGCGTCGCCCTCTTCACCATCAGTTCGTTTCTCTGCGGGCTGGCCCCGAATCTGGCCACCCTGATTGTGTTCCGCATTTTGCAGGGCGCGGGCGGCGGCGGCCTGCAGCCCAGCGAGCAGGCCATTCTGGCCGATACCTTTCCCCCCGCCAAGCGCGGCATGGCGTTTGCCGTCTATGGCGTGGCCGTGGTGACGGCCCCCGCCCTGGGCCCCACCCTGGGCGGCTGGATCACCGACAACTACACCTGGCGCTGGATTTTCTTCATCAACATTCCGGTTGGCATCCTCTCGCTGCTTCTGACCTCGCGCCTCATCCACGACCCGCCCTTCTTCATCCGCCGCAAGCTCTCCGAGACCCGCATTGATTACATCGGCCTGGGCCTGGTGGCGCTTGGCCTGGGAGCCTTGCAGGTGGTGCTCGACAAGGGCCAGCGCGACGACTGGTTCGAATCGCACTTGATTCTGTTTCTGACCATTGTGGCCGCTGTTTCCCTGCTCTTTCTCATCTGGTGGGAGTGGCGGCACAGAGATCCCATCGTTGACCTGCACTTGTTTCGCGAGCGCACCTTCGCCGCCTCCTTTCTGCTCATGTTCATGCTGGGCTTTGCCCTGCTGGGCAGCACCTTGTTGCTGCCCCTGTACATGCAGACCCTGCTCGGCTACACTGCCGAGCGCGCCGGCATGGCTTTAACGCCGGGCGGGCTGCTCATCATGGCCGTGCTGCCGTTTGTCGGCTTTTTGCTCTCCCGCTACGATGCCCGCAAGCTCATTGTCTTTGGCCTGTGCCTGCTCGCGCTCTCGCTGTTTCACATGACCAGCTTCAGCCTGGGCATAGACTTTCATACCGCGGTAATGGCCCGCGTCTATCAGGCCTCCGGCCTGGCGTTTCTCTTCGTGCCCATCAATACCGCCTCCTACGCGTTTTTGCCGCGGGAGAAAAACAACGCCGCTTCCGGATTGATGAACCTGGCCCGCAACATCGGCGGCAGTGTGGGAATTTCCGTGGTCACCACCATGCTCGACCGGCGCACCCAGTATCACCAGGCCCGCCTCTCCAGCCATCTCTCCGCCGCCAACCCCTCGCTGCAGAACACCCTGCATGGCATTGCTTCGGCTCTTGAGGCCCACGGCTACTCCGCCGCCGACGCCATGCAGCGCGCCTATTCCATGGTGCACGGCACGGTCTATCGCCAGGCCAACATGCTGGCCTATATTGACAACTTCTGGCTGCTGGGAGTCATCATTCTGGCCATGATTCCCACCGTCTTCCTGATGAAGAAGCCGCCCGTGGGCCGCGGCATGGCCGCCCACTAGCGGAAAGGAAAAAACGTGTTTCGCATCCTCACCGTCGAGCGTGAATATGGTTGCGGAGGCGGTGGCGTTGCCGCCGAACTGGCCCGCCGCCTCGACTGGAAGCTTTGGGATAACGCCTTGACCGAGGAGATCGCTAAAGTCGCCAAGGTGGACCCCTCGGCCGTGGCCCGCTGCGATGAGCGCGTGGACAGCACCTTTCACCGCCTGGCCAAGGTCTTCTGGCGCGGCAGCTACGAGCGCAGCATGCCCCTCAAGGGAACCGAACCTTTCGACGCCGACCGCATGGTCGCGGTCGGCCAGCAGGTGATGGAAAATGCCGCCCGGGCCGGACGCTGCGTCATCGTAGGCCGGGGCGCGCCCTACTTCCTGCGCGAGCACGCCGACGCCTTTCACGTATTTCTCTACGCCCCGCGCGTGGAAAAATTGCGGCGCGTCCAGGCCAGCGGCAAAACCCTGGCCGAAGCCGAGGAACTCGTGGATTCGGTGGACCAGGACCGCATCACTTTCATCAAGCACTATTTCGGCGCCGATTGGCCCACCCGCTACCTCTACCACATGATGCTCAACACCGCGGTCGGCGACGAGAAGGTGATTTCCACCATCCTGAACACCATGCACAGTTTCGAGAAGTAGAATTCTCTGTGCTTTCGGCGAATCCTCCGCGAGCTCGGCGGTAAAGCCTTTGACCGCAAAGTTCGCAAAGGCGGCACAGAGGACCCAGAGAAAAACGCGCCGCGAAAAGCCCGCGTATTGTCATTCCAAGGAGCGCGGTGAGGAGGAATCTGCTCTTGGCCCGCCTTTTCGCCCTACGGCCAAATGCCAACGGCCAAGTGCCGAATGCCAAACCACCACTGCTGACCGCCACCACCACGCAAATGGGCTCCACTTTCGTACCCTCCCGGTGCCCCTTTTTCGGTGCAAATTTAACACTGTAGCAACACATTGCCTTTATCATCGCTGTTAGAAGCCTGGCCCGGAGACCAGCCCATGGGTTCTCGCAGTTCGCCCCACTCCACGCTGCCGTTGCAGGTGGCCGCCGTCTGTTACCGCTGGCGAGGCGAGATGGTGGAATTCCTCCTGATCAACACCAACGGCGGCGGCAAGTGGACTTTCCCCAAGGGCGCTCCCATCGCCTCGCTTTCGCACAGCCAATCCGCGGAGCGCGAGGCCAGGGAAGAAGCGGGTGTGCGCGGCGCCGTCGAGCCGCGGCACTTTCACCTCTATATTCATTCCAAGGGCGTCTTCTGGAAGCCGCCGGGAGTGCGCGAGTTCGTGGTCAAGGCGTTTCTGATGGAAGTCACTCAGCTTGTCCGCCCCCAGGAAGAAGATCGCAACCCGACCTGGTTCAGTGCGGAGGAAACCCGCCGCATTCTGGCCAAGGGGCGCGAAGTGAAGTACGCCCGCGAACTGCAGGCCGTGGTGGACCGGGCGCTGGAGCACATCGGCGCCGCGCGGCTGGCAGCTCCCCGCGAAGGGCCTGAGTCGCGAGTTCATTCCTGAGCAGAAGCGCAAGCCTTTCCATTCAAATTCCCATTTTGGGACTGATTGACCCCTCAAGCCTCTCTGAAACCCGATGCCGCCTCATTTTTAATCCCGTTGTGCGACTTTCGCACAGGCCCTAATTTCGGCTTTCGACCCTTGGGTGATACCCGGGGCCAGGCAAATCCCAACTCGGGTTGTGCGACTTTCGCACACGCATTTCGCGACTCACCGGCCTCGCCAGAGGCCCGGCCGGCTGCCTCTCGGCGGAAACCATAGTCCCAACAGTATGAGAATATGGAAGTAAGCCCCATGATCCAGCTCTCTTCTGCCGGAAAGCGCTATGGCCACAAGCTCCTGTTCGAGCAGGCCGACTGGCTGATTACCTCCCGCGACCGCATCGGCCTGGTGGGGGCGAATGGCACCGGCAAGACCACGCTGCTGAAAATACTGGGCGGGATCGAAACTCTCGATTACGGCGCCATCAGCACGGCCAAAGGCATCAGCGCCGGCTATCTGCCGCAGGATGGGCTTTCCCTCGCCGGCCGCAGCGTTTTCGCCGAATGCATGTCCGTGTTCTCTGAGCTGCTGGAGATGGAAAAGGAGATGGAACATCTCACCGGGCAGATGGCTGAGCTCGACCATACCTCAGCGGAGTTTGATCAGGTGGCGGAGCGCTACCATCGCCTGCAGCATGAGTTCACCACCCGCGACGGCTACGCCATTGAGGCGCAAGTGGGGCTTGTGCTCACCGGGCTGGGTTTTCACAAAGAAGACTGGCACCGGCAGACCGAAGAATTCTCCGGCGGCTGGCAGATGCGCATTGCCCTGGCCAAGCTGCTGCTGCAAAAACCCAACCTGCTGCTGCTCGATGAGCCCACCAACCACCTTGACCTCGAAGCCCGCAACTGGCTGGAAGAGTATCTGGCCGAGTATCCCAACGCCTTCGTGCTCATCTCCCACGACCGCTACTTTCTGGACGTGACCGTCAACAAGATCGCCGAAATCTGGAACAAGCGGCTGCACTTTTATCCCGGCAACTATGACAAGTATCTGGCCACCAAGACCCAGCGCTTGGAGCAGCTCGAGGCCGCCTATCGCACGCAGCGCGAACGCATCGAGCAGCTAGAGGTCTTTATCAACCGCTTTCGCTACCAGGCGACCAAGGCCAAGCAGGTGCAGAGCCGGATTAAAGAGCTGGAAAAGATGGAGCGCATCGAGCTGCCGCAGGAGGAGCGGACCATTCACTTCTCCTTTCCGCAGCCCAAGGCCAGCGGGCGCATTGTGGCGGAGTTGAGCGGCGTGGCCAAGTCATATGGCGCAAAAGAGGTGTTTCGCAACGTCAGCTTTGTCATTGAGCGCGGCGACCGCATCGCGCTGGTGGGGGTGAACGGGGCAGGCAAGTCCACGCTGATCAAGCTGCTGGCGGGCGAAGAAGCGCTCACCGCCGGCGAGTTCCGCCTCGGCCACAACGCGCACTCCGATTACTTCGCCCAGGACCAGTACAAAGAGCTCGACGCCGAGGCCCGCATTCTGGATGATCTGGGGGCATTTTCTCCGCGCTCCACCGAAACCGAGCTGCGCGGCCTGCTCGGCTGCTTTCTTTTTTCTGGCGATGACGTTTACAAGCGCATCGGGGTGCTCTCGGGCGGCGAGCGCAACCGCTACGCGCTGCTGCGCATGCTGCTGCAGCCGGCCAACTTTCTGCTGCTCGATGAACCCACCAACCACCTCGATATGCGCGCCAAAGATGTTTTGCTGGAAGCGCTGTCGAAGTACACCGGCACGGTGGTCTTCGTCTCCCACGACCGCTACTTTATTGACAAGCTGGCCACGCGCATTTTTGAGATTGGCGACGGGCGGGTCGAGGTCTACCCCGGCAATTACGAGGACTACCGCTGGCGCAAAGAGGGCGGAGCGGCGGCGCTGCAGCAGGCCGTGAGCACGCCCGTGGCCGCGCCCGTTCCACAGGTTGCACCGGCAAATGGAAATGGAGCCGGCAGGTCTGCCGAGGCGCAGTCCAAGCGCTTGAATCCCATCAAGCGCCGCCAGATGGAAGAGAGGGTGGAAGAATTAGAGGCGGAGATCAGCCGCCTGGAAACCGCCATCGCCGCCTGCGAGAGCGCCTTGCAGACCTTCGTCAGCTCCGGAGAAAGCGCGCGCGTGGGCCGCGAGCTGGCACAGCATCGCGCAACCCTGGGTAAGTGCCTGGAGGAGTGGGAAGAACTGACCCAGGGACTGAGCGCTGGGGATTCATGGCTGCGGAGAGGCTGAAACTTCCGCAGATCGTGGTTCCTCGCCGGGCGGAGGAATCCGCTTCCCTCTCTGCCGGTGAAAGCAGATTCCTCGTCACTGCACTTCGGAGTAGCCAGAGACTTACTGCGCCTGATCCCTACTTACTGTCTTTGCATTCGTCCTTCAGCACCGCAAACAGGTGCTCCAGAGTATCTCCCGGCTCGACCTTGAAAAAGCCCAGCTTGGGCATGGGGTACCTGGTGCCGTCTTTGCCCACCATGATGCCGTTGCCGTAGATGCTGGCCGCATCGTGCGGCAGCAGGCGCATGGCGAAGGTGCGGTTCATGGAATCGGCTTTAAAGGCGACGTACATGACGCTGGCGCCGTCTTCGCTGGCGTACTTGGGCGTACCCTCCAAATGAGTAGGCACGACCTCGCCGCCGCCCATGACCTTCGACAGCACCACGGTGTCATTGGCCACATTAATTTCGAGTCCCACGGGATCGCTGCCCTGCATGCAGCCCATCCCAATGAAATGGCCCTGAAAGCCTGACTTGTCAGGGGCGTTCTGCGCCGCCGCCGGCAATACCAGCAACGCAAGCACGAGCGAAACCATCAGCATTCGGTTCTTCATGGAAGTTTCTTCTTTCCTGTTTGTGTTTGGGCCGGCTGCGGGCGTCGCAGCCTCCCATTGACCGCGCAGTATGGCAAAGCCCCCGGCGGCGAACTACAGCACGGTGGTGCATGTACAGCCATGCGGCAAGTTCTTAAACCGGTGTTGTCTGGAATACCCGCGCCCTAGGCTTGAAATCAACCTTCGTCATGCTGGAAACCGGCGGTTGCACGCCGGCCCGGATTCCCGGTTACACAGGAGGGAACATTACCCGCCGACTGTCCTTCCGTAACCTGCTCAGCGGCCAAAGCGCATGCGATAGTTCGGGAAGGCCAAGCGCCATCACCTCAGACACTCGCCTATTGCGGCCCATCCCCAGAGCCGCCGGGCGGAACCAGGAGAAGCCGGAAGCGATGTTGCAATCACACGAGAATTCCAAACCGCAGAGTTCCACTTCGTTCGCGCCGCTGAGCGCGGCCGGCAGTCCCACCGAGCAGGCCACCATCGGACGCTCCCTTGTGATCAAGGGAGAAGTGACCGGGGCCGAGTCGCTCTACATTGACGGCAAGATTGAAGGCAGCATCAACGTGGCCGACCATCGCGTCACCGTGGGCCGCAACGGCACGGTGACTGCCAACATCACCGCCCGCGAAGTGGTGATTATGGGCAAGGTGAAGGGCAACATTCAGTGCACCGACCGCCTCGATATCCGCGGCGAAGGCGTGCTCACCGGCGACGTTCTCACCCAGCGCATCAGCGTGGAAGATGGCGCGGTGCTCAAGGGCAGCGTGCAGGTTCGCGCCTCAGAGAACAGAGTTCAGAGCCAGGGCAAGGCGCCGGAAGCGGCCAAGCCCTCCATGCCCGAGCCGCCCAAGGCGGTTACGGTCGGCGCGTAGAGTTCTCTCACAAGAAGGCCACGGATTTTCGCCGGGCTTCACGGATCACTCAATCCGTGAGAATCGGCGTTGATCCGTGGCATTTTTATTGCGCGCAGGCGGGGACCGCAAGCACGAGCCACGGATTTCACTGATCTTCGCGGATGAGGCTGCAACAAACTCCGTGGGAATCGGCGTTGATCCGTGGCTAAGCGTTTCTGTGTTATTTGTTTTCCGGCTTCAAATCCAAAGAAGCGGAGTTCATGCAATAGCGCAGGCCGGTAGGCGCGGGGCCATCTTCGAAGACGTGGCCCAGGTGGGCATCGCAGCGCGAGCACAGGGCCTCGGTGCGCTCCATGCCGTAGCTGCGGTCGGTGTGGGTGGCGACGGCGGCTTTTTCGAGCGGCTGCCAGAAGCTGGGCCAGCCGGTGCCGGAATCGAACTTGGTTTCCGAGCTAAACAGCGGTTGTCCGCAGCAGACGCAGTTGTACGTGCCCTTCTCCTTTGTCTTCCAGTACTTACCGGTGAAGGCAGGCTCGGTGCCGGCCTGGCGGGCGACCTGATACTGCTCGGGCGAAAGCTGGCGGCGCCATTCTTCGTCGGTCCTGGCGATCTTTTCTGCCTGGGTTGCTTTGTCGGTCATAGAAAGTCCTTTCGAATCTGCCCATTGGATGCGCGGCCGGGCAAAATGTTTCGCGCGCCGGCGGGCGCAGTCTGCCGCTGGTTTCCTATGAGGAAAGCCAGTTCTCAGTTCCCGGATCTCGGTTTTCCCTCCACGTCCGGGGCGGAGAGACCACGCCCCACGCCCGTCCCAATCGCCCGGTACTCGCTGCGGAAATACAACAGCGGGTCGCCTGCGCGCACCACGACCTCCTCAACTTCTGCGATAAAAATGGTGTGGTCGCCGGCATCCTGGGTAGAGACCAGGCGGCACTCCAGGTAGGCCAGCGCTCCGTGCAAGACCGGCGTGCCGTGGCGAGTATGCTCGAAGCGGCCTCCGGGTGGCCCGCCTTCGGCGGTAATCTCGCGCGCATAGTATTCCGAAATCTCTCTTTGATTCTCCGCCAGCACATTCACCCCGAAACGCTTTTTGGCGTGCAGATGGGAGTGGGTGCGGGCGCGGCGGTCCACGCACACCAGCACCAGCAGGGGCTGCAGAGAAACCGAGGCGAAAGCATTGGCCGTCATGCCCAGGACCTGGCCTTGGTGATTCATGGTAAGTACGGTCACACCGGTGGCAAAGCAACCCATGGCTCTGCGGAATTCGGCCGGCGTCACGCTCATGCGTTCAGAGTTGTATCACGGCAGGCGCGGGGCAGGACAGATGCAGGAAACCCGGGGCGGAGAAGGTGCATATAAGCAGGTCCGGCATTCTGCGGTTTGCGCTCATGTATGATTCAGGCAAGCGGAAAGGCGAGCCAGGAACCATGCAAGTGGAAAGGGAAAGCACATCGGGAACGGCTTCGCTGCTTGAGGAGCTCGACCGCGGACTGCCGGTCTCGCGCGAGCTGGCCTGCCGGTTGCTGTACATTGAAGACCACGATCTGCCGGCTTTGCTGGCGGCCGCATTCGCCGCCAAAGAGCGCTTCCGGCCAGGCGTGATCACCTATTCGCGCAAGGTGTTTATCCCGCTGACCAACCTTTGCCGCGACTATTGCGGATATTGCACCTACCGGCGCGATCCGGGTGAAACCGGCGCTCATACCATGACCCCCGATGAAGTCATTGCCGTGGCCTGCGCCGGCGAACGGCTGGGCTGCACCGAGGCGCTTTTCAGCCTGGGCGATAAGCCGGAATTGATCTTCCCGGAGATGCGGGAAACGCTGCGGCGCCTGGGTCACAGCTCGACCCTGCAGTATCTGGAAGCCATGTGCGAACTGGTGCTGCGGGAAACCACGCTGCTGCCGCACCCCAATCCTGGCCTGCTGAGCGCGGAATGGATTGAGCGCCTCAGCGCCGTTTCCCCCAGTATGGGCCTGATGCTGGAGACGACCAACACTCTGCTGCTGGTCCGCGGGGCGGCGCATGATAACGCGCCCGACAAGGTGCCTTCGCGACGCCTGAAAACCATTGAGGATGCCGGCAAACAGAATGTTCCCTTCACCACCGGCATTCTGATCGGCATTGGAGAAACGCTCGAAGACCGGGTGGATTCTCTGCTTGCCATTCGCCAGCTGCACGAGCGCTACGGGCATATTCAGGAAGTGATCATCCAGAATTTTCGGGTGAAGCCGGGCATTCCGATGCACGAGTGGCCGGAGCCCACGCGCGGCGAGATGCTGCGCACGGTGGCGGTGGCGCGGCTGCTGATGCCGGAGATGAACATTCAGGCGCCCCCGAATCTTTCTTCGCCGTATTACGAGGAACTGCTGGAGGCGGGCATCAACGACTGGGGCGGGGTCTCGCCGCTGACGCCGGATTACATTAATCCCGAGAAACCCTGGCCCCATCTCGATGAACTGGAGCGGCGCACGGCCGCGCGCGGCTTCGAATTGCGGCAGCGGCTGCCGGTGTACCCTGAATTTCTGGCGGCGGGCTCGCGCTCGAGCTTGCTGGCCGAGCGGGTGCAAGCTGCGGCCGATGCGCGCGGTTACGCGCGAAGGATGGCGGCGTGATCGCCGTACTCAGCGGCGGCTCCGGTGGCGCCAAGTTCGTAGATGGCCTGCGCCAGGTTGTGCCACCCGAAGAGTTGACCGTCATCGTCAACACCGGCGATGATTTTGAGTGGTGGGGACTGCATGTCTCCCCTGATCTGGATTCCATCACCTACCTGCTGGCGGGGCTGCTCAGCCGCGAGCGCGGCTGGGGCGTGCAGAGCGATACGTTTTTCTGCCTGCAGGCCATGGGGCGCATGGGTCAGCCGGGGTGGTTCCAGATCGGCGACCGCGACCTGGCCATGCACCTTGCGCGTACTCAGATGTTGAAGCAGGGGAAGATGCTCACGCAGGCGACGGCCGAGATCACGGCCAGTCTGGGGATTGCGTCGCGCGTGCTGCCGATGACCGATGCTCGGGTGGCCACCATGGTTACGACGCCGCGGGGAGAGATCAGCTTTCAGGAGTATTTCGTGCAGCGGCAGTTTCGCGATGAGGTGAGGGCAGTGCGCTTTGCCGGAGCCGAAGCGGCCACGCCCGCGCCCGGAGTGCTTGAGGCGATAGCTTCGGCAGAAGCGGTCTTGATTGCGCCGAGCAATCCGGTGACCAGCATTGGGCCGATTCTTGCTGTGCCGGGTGTTCGCGAGGCCCTGCGGCACACGGCGGCCCCGGTCGCCGCCGTCAGCCCGATTGTCGGCCGGGCGGCCGTTTCCGGCCCGGCAGGCGCCTTGATGGCGGCGCAGGGGCTGGAAGTATCGCTGGCGGGGATCGCGCGGATTTATGACGACTTTCTCGATGTGCTGGTCGCGGATGAGAGCGATAGCGCAGAAGCTGCGGAATTGCGGCAGGGGGGCTTGCCGGTGCAATGCGCCGGCACGCTCATGAAGGCGGCGGAGGACCGGGTGGGGCTGGCCCTGGCCGCGGTTTTGTCGGCGGCCTCCATCTCTTCCGCGGCTTGAGGTTCCGGTTTGCGGGCCGAAGGGCGGCGAAAGTCGCGTACTTATGATTCTCATCCCTGTCAAAAATCTCGCCCAGGCCAAGCAGCGGCTGGCCGAGGTGCTTGATCAGCCAGCGCGCACCGAACTTGCCCACGCCATGCTGCAGGATGTGCTGGAAGCGCTCGCGGAGTGGCCCAAACGCCCTCAGCTTGCCCTGGTCACGAGCGACCCTTTTGCCTTGGACCTGGCGCAGCGCCTCACGCTGGAAGTCATCCCTGACAACGCCAACCGCAGCGAGACCGACGCCATCGAGATGGCCACCGCGGTCTGCCTTTCCCGAGGCGCAGAATTCACCCTGGTCATACCCGGAGACATTCCGCTCATTGGCGCCGAAGAAATCGGAAGCATCCTGAGGTCAGCGCCGGCGGAAGGCTCGGTGCTGGTGCCGTCTTCGGAAGGGCGCGGCACTAATGCCGCCTTTCGCCGCCCGGCCGATTTATTTCCCCTGCGCTTCGGCAATGACAGTTTCAAGCCACATCTGAGCGCCGCGCGGACGACCGGAAAGCCCTGCGTCGTGCTGTCGCTGCCGGGCATCGCCCTGGATGTAGACACGCCCACTGACCTGCAGCAGCTCGCCGCCGCTCCCGGCCAAAGCCGCGCCCAGCGCCTGGCGCGCAGCTGGGGCTTCGGCAGCGTGCCGCTGGCGAGCGACTGATGGCCGGCCCCGCGCAGGCGCGCGAGCTTCACCTTCTCCCGATCGCCCTGTCGGGAGAAGTTCAGCCCGGCGATTCCCTCAGCGCGAAACTACTGCAGGCACTCGCGAAAAACCGCCAAGCGCTGCTGCCGGGTGACATTCTGGTGGTAAAGCACAAGGTCGTCTCCAAGGCCGAAGGGCAGCTTGTGAAGCTGGAATCTATCCAGCCCTCGCGGGCCAGCCGCGCCCGGGCACGGCGCTACGGCCTTGACGCCCGGGTGGTCGAGCTGGCGCTAGCGCAGAGCAAGCGTACCCTCCGGCGCAAGCGCAACGTGCTGATTACCGAAACCCGCCAGGGTTTCATCTGTGCCAACAGCGGCGTGGATGTCTCGAACGTGGATGGCGGCCGGCATGCGGTGCTTCTGCCCGCCGATCCTGACCGCTCAGCCCTGAAACTGCACCGCGAGCTGAAAAAAAAACTGAACGTCTCGGTGCCGGTCATCATCACAGACAGCTTTGGGCGCCCCTGGCGCGAGGGCCTGACCGAGGCCGCCATCGGGGTGGCTGGCATGCGCCCGCTGCACGACTACCGCGGGCGCCGCGACCGCCACGGCTATCCGCTGCACGCGACGGTGGAAGCCGTGGCTGACGAACTGGCTTGCGCCGCCGGCCTGGTCTGCGGCAAGCTAGCGGGGGTGCCGGCCTGCATCGTTCGTGGTTTTTTGTACCGGCCCGGGCGCGGCCGCGGCCGCGAGCTGCTTCGCCCGGCAAAGTACGACTTGTTTCGCTGAGGAGCGCGCATGGCTCGAATCCTGACGCAATCCGAACTGGAAGACTTCCCTTCTCTGGCGTGGTCCGCGGTTGCTCCCGCAATTACTGTGGAAGTCCGCGGCGCGCTCGAGCGCGTGATGGAGACGCAGGATGGCGGCCGCCTTTCGCGCGACGAGTGCCTGCGCCTGGGCCATGCCGAAGGCGATGATCTGCTGGGCCTGCTGCTTGCGGCCGATCACCTGCGCCGGGAACTGGCCGGCAACCTGGTCACCTACGTCGTCAATCGCAACATCAATTTCACCAACGTCTGCTTTGTGGGATGCAAGTTCTGCGCCTTCAGCCGCGGCCCGCGCGAAGCCGACACCTATTTCCTCAGCCTTCATCAGGTTGCGCAGAAAGCGAAAGAGGCGTGGAAGATCGGCGCCACCGAAGTGTGCATCCAGGGCGGCCTGCCGCACGGGCTTCCGCCCTTCTACTACCGCGACATCCTGCGGGCGGTGAAGCAGGCCACGCCGGGCATGCACATTCATGCCTTTTCGCCCATGGAAATCGTCTATGGCGTGGATCTGACCGGCATGGCGCTGGCCGAATACCTGGTTATGCTACGGGAGAACGGCCTCGATACTCTACCCGGCACCGCCGCTGAAATTCTGGATGACGATGTGCGCCTGGTGCTCTCGCGCAATAAGCTGTCGGTCGCGCAATGGCTTGAGGTCATACGCACCGCCCACCGCTGCGGCATCCGCAGCACCTCCACTCTGATGTACGGCCACGTGGAAACCCCGGGGCATTGGGTCCATCAGTTGCTGCTGCTGCGCGGCATTCAGGCGGAAACCGGCGGCTTCACCGAGTTTGTTCCTCTCGGCTTCGTGCATCAGAACACGCTGCTCTTTCACCAGGGAATCGCGCGGCCGGGACCCACCCTGGCCGAGCACCTCAAGATTCATGCCCTGGCGCGCGTGCTGCTGGCGGGCTCGATCAACAACATTCAGGTTTCCTGGGTAAAGCTCAATCGCCGCCTCTCGCAGCTCTGCCTGCACGCCGGGGCCAACGACTACGGCGGCACCCTGATGGAAGAAAACATCTCCCGCGAGGCCGGCGCCACCGCCGGGCAATACACCAGCCCGGAAGAATTTCAGGCCTTGATTCTGGAAGCCGGGCGCATTCCCGCCGAGCGCAACACCACTTACAGCCGCATCCAGATCAAGCTGCAACCCCAGCCGCTCACCGCCGAAGAGGCGCTGGTGGCGGAGTTCGCCTAAGTATGGGCCGCAGCCTCGCCGTCCTGGGCGGCACCGGCGCTGAGGGATTTGGCCTGGCCTTGCGTTGGGCGCGGGCGGGCGAAACTGTAATCATCGGCTCGCGGGATGCCCGGCGGGCCCAGGAAGCGGCCGAAAAGATCCGGCAAAGAGTCCCTCAGGCCAAAGTCTCCGGCGAAGAGAACTCAATCGCCTGCGCCGCGGCGGAAGTCGTGGTTCTTACCGTTCCCTTCGAAGGCCATGCCGCGCTGCTCAAGCAGATCAAGACGGCGCTCAGGCCCGGCAGCATCGTGATTGATACCACCGTTCCCCTGGCGGCCAGCGTGGGGGGCCGCGCCACGCGCACGCTCGGAGTCTGGCAAGGCTCGGCCGCGGAAGAAGCCGCCGAGCTTCTACCCAAGGGCATTCCGGTAGTCGCGGCGTTCCACAATGTTGCCGCCGACCTGCTGAATGCCGAAGCTGCGGTGGAGTGCGACGTGATTGTCTGCGGTGACGACGCAGCGGCCAATCAGAGCGTCCGCGAACTGGCGATTCAGATTCCCGGCGTCCGCGCCATTGACGGCGGTAAGCTGGAAAATGCCCGCATCGTCGAGCAGATCACTGCCTTGCTCATCGGGCTGAATATCCGCCATAAAGGCCATTCGGGGCTGAGAATTACCGGGCTGCCGCCCGCAGCCTATGAAAGATCCAAATAGCCCCTTCGTATTCCCTTTGCGCCCCTGGTGGCCATTGCTTGGGGTCCTTGCCGCCCGATAGAGGGCCGGCACCGTTTCCAGCGTCACCGAGGGTAACCTCAGGCAACTATTGTTAGGACGTGAACCTCTGAGTGAAGAAGTACGGGTGGAAATCCGATCTTCAGGGTTATCATTTTACATACAAATTACGCACCATCAGCGCACCACCCTATAGATTGAGCACATTCGAACCAGTGAGGAATGGGATGGGACGGAATTCCAGGGTCTTTGCCTGCCTCTTTGCCTGCCTGCTTACCGTTTTCGGCTCTACAGTTTGCCGGGCGCAGTCGTCGCCACAAAGCCGCATCACCCAAGCCGTGGATGCCAGCCAGATGACCGCGCTCCAGGGCAACGTTCATGGCCTGGCGCGGCCCCAGTTTGACCGTGGCCCGGTGAGCAGTGCGATGAAGATGAACGTCATGATCGCCTTCCGCCCCTCGGCCAGCCAGCAGGCGGCGATGGATGAGCTCATGGCCGAGCAGCAGGACCCAACTTCCCCCAACTATCACAAGTGGCTCACCCACGCCCAGTTCGGGGCCCGCTTCGGTATGAGCGCCAGCGACCTGGCCAAGGTTTCGGCCTGGCTCAGGTCGCAGGGGCTTACCGTCGGCGCCGTCAGCCCCAGCCGCAACAGCCTGTTTTTCAGCGGCACGGCAGCGCAAGTGCAGAGCGCCCTGCATACCGAGATTCACAATTACCAGGTGAACGGCGAGACTCGCTTTGCCAACGCCACCGAACCCGAGGTGCCTGCGGCCATGGCGGATGTGGTGCAGGGCTTCCTGCAGTTGAATAATTTCCAGCCGCATCCGCACGTCCAGGCGCGGACCATTTCCGCGGCAGAGGCCAATCCGCACTTCACTTCGTCGCAATCCGGATCCCATTTTCTTTCGCCCGGCGACTTCGCCACCATCTACGACGTGGCCCCACTGTATAACGCCGGCTTCGATGGCACCGGCGAGGGCATCGCCGTGCTGGGGCAAACCACCATCAGCACCGGGGATGTAGATTCATTCCGCACTGCCGCCGGCCTGCCCGCCCGCACCACCAGCAACTTCCAGCAGGTTCTTGCGACGAACACGGGTACGGCTATCTCCTGCACCGGCGATCTGGCAGAAGCGCAGCTGGATGTTGAGTGGTCCGTGGGTGTGGCCAAAGGAGCCACTCTCTACTACGTTTATGCCGGTCGGGGCACAGGGACCACTTGCAACAACCGCACCACCAACGTATGGAACGCCATGCAGTATGCGATTCAAACCATGACTCCCAAGGCGCCGGTCATTAGCACCAGCTACGGCCTGTGTGAACCGGGAAACGGCCCGGCCTTCGCCAATATGGTGCGGGGATGGATTCAGCAGGCCAATACCCAGGGGCAGACGGTGACCGCGGCCTCCGGCGATACCGGAGCAGCCGACTGCGACGATGCTCCCGCCGCCACCCAGGGCTTGCAGGTAGACATGCCGGCTTCCATTCCGGAAGTGACCGCCGTCGGCGGCACGGAGTTTACCGGCGATGCCACCAGCACCTCCACCACGCAATACTGGCAGGGCGCCAGCGGCAGCGACACCATCAGCTCCGCCTTAAGCTATATTCCTGAAACCTCGTGGAATGACACTCCGAGTGACAACACTGGCGCGAACCCGAGTTTCGCCGCCTCGGGCGGCGGCGCCAGCACATTCTTCACCAAGCCCGCCTGGCAGACGGTGACCGGCGTGCCCGCGGCTAATCACCGCTACGTGCCCGATGTGGCGCTGAGCGCCTCGCTCGACCACGATAGCTACCTTTTCTGCCTGCAGGGCTCTTGCGTCAATGGATTTCGCGCCGGCGACAACTCTTTGAGCGTGGTCGGGGGAACTTCGGTAGGGGCGCAGGTCATGGGCGGGATTGTCGCCATCCTCAATCAGGCGACGCATTCGAGCGGCCTGGGCAACATCAACCCTGAGCTTTACACGCTGTACACCAGCACGCCGCTCGCCTTTCACGACATCACGTCGGGCAATAACGACGTGCCCTGCACGCAAGGCTCGACCAACTGCCCGGCTTCGGCGCCCTTCCAGATCGGCTACAGCGCGACCGCGAATTACGACGAAGTGACCGGGCTGGGTTCGCTCGATGCCAACCTGCTGGCCCAGGCCTGGCCTGGCTTCAGCGTAGCCCAGGCAGCTACCACCGTCACCATCAGCGCTTCGCCCTCAAATTCGATTCCCGCGGGCTCGATTGTCACCTTTACGGCAACGGTGGCGGCGACCGGGGGCAGCGGCCCCACTCCCACCGGCACCGTGCAATTCACCCTGGATGGAGTGAATGACGGCAGCCCCGCCACCATCGGCGCGAATGGCGCCGCCAGCCATACCGATAACTCCTTGACCGTGGGCACGCACACCGTGGTGGCCATTTACTCGGGCGACTCGAATTATCTGGGCTCCACTTCCACCTCGTTCACCGAAACCGTCACCAATAACTTCACGCTTTCGGCCGCGCCCACGTCTCTAACCGCCAGTCCCGGGGGAGCGCCGACTTCGGTGATTACCGTCTCCTCGCCGGCCTCGAACGGTTTCAGCGGAACGGTCAATCTCACCTGCTCGGTTTCTCCGGCCACGCAGGTGACGTGCTCGCTTTCGCCGAATTCGGTGGTTCTCAATTCGACCACGACCAGCGCCACCTCCACCCTCACCGTAACCACCGTGGCTTCGAGCGCCATCACGACCACTTCTGCCGATGCCCGGCAGGGCCGCGCCGGCTGGCTGGCGGCCAGCACCGGCGCCTTGTTTGCCGGGGTAGTGCTCGCCGGAGCGCCTTCGCGCAAGCGCCGCTGGCTGGCTTTGCTGGGATTGGCCGTACTGATTCCGGCTGCCCTGGGAGTGGGTTGCGGCGGCGGCAGCAGCAGTTCCACGAGCACAGGCACGCCCGCCGGCAGCTACACAATCACCGTGACCGGTTCCTCCGGAACCAATTCCACAACCCAGCAAACAACCCAGGTCTCTTTGACCGTGAATTGAGCTGAGGGCTGCTCTTCTCCCAATCTCGGCGTTCCCTGCCAATCCTTTGCGATCTCGGCGGTTACACTTTCGACCAAGCGGATTCCTCCCTCCAAGTAAACCTTTGCCCCACTCTGACCGATAGAACCTCAGATGAGCACCTCTGCCTCTCCGGCCGGGCCGGGAAGCAAGCCGAGCCCGAACCCTAATTCGCGCTTTGTCGCGCGCCAGCCCATCCTGACCCGGGAAGAGCAGGTTTTCGGGTACGAACTCCTTTTCCGTGACGGAGTGGAGAACTACTTTCGTGCCGCCGACATTGAAAGCGCGGCCCGCAGCACGCTCGACAGCTCCATGCTGATGGGCCTGGACGTGCTTTGCGCGGGGCGCCGCGGCTTCGTCAACTGCACCCGCGAAGTGCTGCTCAAGGAATACGTAACCTTGCTGCCGCCGGGCCAGGTGGTGGTCGAGATCCTGGAAACCGTGCCCCCTGACGACCTGGTGGTGGCCGCCTGCCAGCGCCTGCGGGAGGCCGGCTATCTTATTGCCCTGGATGACTTTATCGCCAATGACGCCCGCGGCGCCCTGACCGAGCTGGCCGATATCATCAAAGTGGACCTCCGCCGCACCACTCCCCAGGAGCAGGTAGAGCTGGTGCAGCGCTACGGCCCCTGGCGCTGCCGCATGCTGGCAGAAAAAGTCGAGACCCGGGAAGAGTTCGCCGCCGCCCGCAAGGCTGGATTCGTCTATTTTCAGGGATATTTCTTCCGCCGGCCTGAGGTGCTCTCGGCCCGCGAGATTCCCCGCAACCAGATCAACTACCTGCGCATGCTGCAGGCGGTCTCTAAGCCGGAGCTGGATACGCGCGAGATCGAAGCGCTCATCAAGAGCGAAGCCTCCCTGTGCTACCGCCTGCTGCGCTATCTGAACTCCGCCGCCTTCGGCTTCGGCAACGAGATCCACTCTGTACGCCATGCCCTGGCCCTGCTGGGCGAGCGCGAGGTGCGGCGCTGGGTGCGGCTGGTGGCAACCCTGGCCGGCGGACGGCAGAAATCGAGCGAGCTGGTGACCGCGGCTTTGGTGCGGGCCAGGTTCTGCGAGCTGCTTTCGCCCAAAATCCCCCATGGAGATTCGGACCCATTCTTCCTCGGCTTGCTCTCGCTCATGGATGCCATCCTGGAAATGCCCATGCTCGAGGTGGTGAACAGTCTGCCGCTTGACCAGGAAACCAAGGCGGTGCTGCTGGGGGGCGCCAGCCGCCTGCGGCCGCTCTATCAGCTCATGCTGGCCCGCGAATCGGGCGAGTGGCAGAATGCCACTGAATTGGCCCGCCAGCTTCACCTCACCGAAAGCGAGATCGCAGAGGCCTACTGGCAGGCCATGCAATGGGCGCGCATGGTCAGCGCCGAATGACACGCCCCACCCCCAGCCGCGGTTACCCTTGTGCAAAAGTATCTTGACTTAGGACTTGCCTTTCTTTGGCCTCGGGGATTACCATCAGGTTTGTTCCCAGTGGCCTAGCTCCCTGGCGGGCCCCCGCGCCTACTGGCTCCAGGCGCCGCGACGGACACAGATCATTCACGAGCGAGTTCCAGCCGGATTGGGTTTCTGCGCGTGCTCCACTGATATGCCACGCGGAATGCTCCCAAAGAGCGGTAGGTGGGGATACTGACAAGTGGGTTCCGCCGGTCAAGGCGGAGAACGAACGTAGCACTCTACATAACGAGACAAACCCTTTTATGAATGTAGGACCCGGACACCCCTCCGGAGGCGGAGGGAGAAGCAGACGGCGGCGGGGTCGCCGTCCGCCCCATCATGGCGGACGACCCGGCCGCGACCGGCAGCAACACGGCGGCATTTACACCGCGCCCATGGATCACAGTTACCGGGCGGCGCTGGCCGGCAATAATGGCCGTGGAGGCCGCCCCGGATTTACCGCGGCTTACCCTCCCGCCGAGCCCGAGCCCTTGCCCGCGCGTGAAGACGATAATTCCCGCATTTTCGCCTTCGTGGACGACCTGTTTTTCCTGGCCAAGATCCAGGAAACCGCCCGCAAGATGAACGTGAAGGTCGAGTTCGTCAAGACCGAAAAAGATCTGCTCGATCATATGAAAGAGAATGGCGAGGAGAAGCCTTCTCTCATCATCTTCGACCTGAATAATGCCAACGCCAAGCCGCTGACCCTGATTCCCAAGCTCAAGACCAAGCTGAAGAAAGGAACTTCGATTATCGGGTTCCTCTCTCACGTGCAGGGCGACCTGAAGCAGAAGGCGCACGAGGTGGGCTGCGACATGGTGCTGCCGCGCTCGGCTTTCTCGCAGAACCTGCCCCAGTTGCTGCGCCGCCACGGCGCCCCGGAAGAAGGAGCCGCGGGGTAAGATTTCGCCGGCCCAGGAAAGCCGCGATGGTCTAATCTTCCGGCTTGGTGTCGAAGTATTCCACGCCCAGCTCTTTCAACCTGGCACGCAGGTCATAGATATCGAGGCCCAGCTCGCCTGAGCTGAGCCGGTCCCGCGTGCCCTCTTCTTTCTGCTGGCGCTGCCGGGCCAGTTGTGCCACCTGCGGAGCGTCTTCGCGCCTTACCACCACCACGCCATCGTGATCGGCAACCACAGCATCGCCGGGGTGAATCAGCGCGCCTGCGCACACCAGCTCTAGGTTGACCGAACCGGCGGTGGATTTCACCGTCCCCTGCGCCGAAATGGCTTTCGACCACACCGGAAAGCCCATGGCCGTGATATCGGCGGTGTCGCGAACCCCGGCGTCTATAATCAGCCCGGCAATGCCGTGGGCGCGGCACGAGACCGCGAGCAACTCGCCGAACATGCCATCGCTGGACTCCGAGCGCGGCGCCACCACCAGAACGTCGCCCGGCTGGCAGACTTCAATCGCCGCGTGAATCATCAGATTGTCGCCGGCATGGCAGGAAACCGTGACCCCAGGCCCGGCCAGCCGCGCCGCCGGATAGAGCGGCCGCATGTAAGGCCGCATCAGGCCAGTCCGGCCCTGCGCTTCATGCACCGTGGCCACTCCCAATTCCCCCAGCAGGTGAACCAGCTCGGCCGGGGTGCGCTCAATGTTGCGGATGACGGCAGGTTTCATAAGCCTTCCGGAAAACCTGGAGCTGGGCACTTCATGAGAGCCCGCTCGCTACCTGCGGATAAATCCGCTGGTAGGCTTCAGCGTACTTGATCTCTTTTCGCCCCGAGTTGCGCACTGCCTGCACCCCGCGCCGCACCGCCAGTTCCGTGTAATAGTGCCACAAGTGCTCCTGGGCCTCCATGGATTCCATGGCTTGGCGCTTGCGCTCGAACACCGGGGTGATATCGAGCAGCACCTGGGGCTTAAAGTCGCACTGCTCGGGCTGGTGCGGCTCAAACATGAAGACCGGCGGCGCGCCCAGCTTTTTGCCCTCGCCGGCATAGCCCGCGGCCTGGGCGTAGACCCGCGCGCGCAAGGTCAACTCGCAGGCCGCGGGATGATCGGGATTATAGGGGTCGGCCGCCGAGTGAGTAAGAATGAACTCCGGCTGCAGGCGGCGAAATTCCTCGACCATCTGCTGGATCGTCTCCTCCGAAGGCTTGAGCGGATAGTCCCCGGAATCGAAGAAGCGGATTTCAGCTCCCAGGATGTCGGCCGCCTTCTGTGACTCGGCCTGGCGTGATTCCTTCACCCGCTCCAGCGTCATGCCCGGCTGCTTCCATAGCCGCTCCGATTCGCCCCGCTCCCCATACGAAAGACACAGAACGCGCACCTTGTAGCCGCGCTCCGCGTATAGCGCGATGGCTCCGCCCGCCCGCCAGACGAAATCGGCGGCGTGGGCGCTGATGACGTGGATGGCCTTCGCCGTATCGCTCATGGTTGCCTTCGTGCACCTTCGTGCCCTTGGTGGTGAAATGCCGTGCCTTCGTGTACCTTCGTGCCCTTCGTGGTGAATGCCTTTCGATCGAGGCAGGGAATCTAGCCTACCCACCCCGCGGGATTCACCACCGCCATCCGTCGAACCTGCTCCAGCGAAAATCCATTCTCCAGCAGCTTCTGCGCAAACATAGCGAAGCCCTCGGCCACCGGCGGATTGATGGGCTGTCCCAGGTCGGTGGACATGATGCACCTTGCCGCCCCCACTTTGCGGATGCTCTCCATCACCGCTTCCCACGGCGCTTTGCCGGTGTGCATGGTCGTAAAGCAGTGCTCGATTACGGCGCCCAGCTCGGCCAATTCCACCTGCTCTTCGGCGGAAAAATTCTGCGAGGGAAATTCCGCGTGAGTGATCAGAATCTTTCTCAGCTTCATCTCCTTCGCCGCCTTCACCAGCGGAAAAATCTCGTGCCGCCCCAGGTGGCCGGTGGCCAGAATCATATCGTGCCTGCCGATCAATTCCAGGCAGGTGCGCGCCGCCTGCGAAACCTGCCCCTCGCCATCGAGCACCGTCATGCGCGGCGGCGAGATTCCCATGGCGGCCAGCTCGCGCTGAATCTCCGCCCAGAAGGGCAGCTTCTTATGGCCGCCGCCGGGCAGGCCGGCAGTTTCATTCTCCGCGTCCACCGTGGGCATCCACACGATCTTGCAGCCCGAGCGCCCGGCGATTTCAACCGCCACCGGATTCAGGCCTCCGACCGCATGGTTGAGCGTAATGGCGCCGAAGGCTGCAATGCCGGGCACCGCTTTGCTGACCACCTTTGCGCGTTCGCCGGTCTGAATATAGTGCGACTTGAGCACGAACCCGCGCAGCCCATGCGACAGAAATTCATGGGCAAGGTCTAAGTCGTCAATGCGGCGGCCAATCACATCGGGCGCCACGTGCACCTGCAGGTCATAAGCCCCCTGCAGCGCCTCCCAGGCGCGGTCGGAAACCGTGGCAGCCGTTTCAGCCTCAGCGCTCATGCTTCTCCGTGGGGTCTGCCTCGCACGGCCCGACCCTCAAGCCGCAAAAGTATATGACATTCGAGGGTGTGATTTATGAGCTAGAAGCCTTAGGGTTGAGAAACTGCGAACTGGCAGCCAGGGACGGCTTCCAGGGCGGTCAAACTGCAAAGGCCCGGCCCGGGCCACCGTGTGCAGTCACCCCGTGAAGGGCAAGGCTGCCAGTTCCAAAACTGCAGGTTTACACTACACCGCCAGGGCGGCGGCATCAATCAAGAGAACGCTGTAGCCCCGCGCCTGCCATCCATCAGCCCGGTCTGGGTCTAGTGATGATCGTGGTCATGATCATGATCATGGTCACGGTCGCCGTTCGGGTGGTCATGCCGCCAGTTCCAGTACTGCTTCTGGTCGTCGGGCGGAAGATTGCGGAAGTCGCGATGTGGATCGTGATGCGTGTCCACGCTCCATTCCTGGTAATAGATTTCCTCGTTATGGTCCCAGCGATGGTAGTCGTGGTGGTCGGGATCATACACGCGATAAGCGTGAACGGCGCAGCCTGTGGTCATGAGCGGCGCGCCGATGGCCACCGCCAGAATGAACGAACCCAGATGCCGGTATGCACGATGCATGGATTTTTCTCCTTCGCGCTTCAAAGTCAAAAACCCTGCACTTCTGTTTTTGTTGCCAGTTGCGTTACTTTACAGCCGCCGCCCTGCTTAGATGACGATTGGCGAAAATGGGAAGCCCGCAGAATTAGGGCCACTGGAGCACCGGCGTATCGGCAGGACTCTCACTGGCCAGGTTCGCCCGCCGCAGCAGCTCCCAATCGCTGGTCACGGTGCTGGCCGCGGCCCGGGGATCTCCGCCAGGATGCAACTCTTCCCGCAGGCGGGCCGCCAGAAGGTCTTGGCTCACCTGTGGTGGCGTGCCCCCATCCAGAATATTGCCGCGGGTCAGGCCGATGCTGATTACTTTTTCTCCGTCCCACACTTCGAGCACCGGCTGGCCCGAGGAATCGAACGCAGGCCGGGCCTCGGCCTGCAGCTCACGCCAGGCTTTGGCGCCGTCGCGGCCGTGGCCCAGCAGCGCCTCCAGCCGCTCCTCGTACACCTTGCGTTCCTCCGCCGCCAGCGGCGGCCCCAGTTCATGGCTGGAATTCAGCACCAGGGCGTTGTGCGCCGGGTTGAACCGGCCGATACCGGTGACCACATACGCTGTCCCCAGCCCGGCAATGATGAAGGGATGCAGCACCGCCGTGGGCAGCATGTACTTTTTCGACTTGAGAAATGACTCCACCACGCCGTGGGCGCGCGTGCTGCGCGGCAGGCTTCCCGGCACCTGCGGAATGATGAAGGTCGAAAGCTGCATCTCCGGATGCCGCCGGCCGTACTTTACCAGCGACTTGGCCACCTGCTTGGGCGTCATGATGCCGACGTCGGCAAGGTAGCTGCGGTGCACCGCCTTCGGATAATAAAAATTCAGCACCCGGGCCACGAAGTCGGCGCAGTTGTGAGAAAGGACATGATAGTGCTCGCGATTGGGCGCGTCATTGAATCGCGCGATCAGCTCGTCGTCCTGGGCGGCGGTGGTTTCAACCTCAAATCCGTAGAGCGCGCGGTCGTAGGCCGCGCCCACCAGCTCGACCCAGTTGCCTCGCGGCGGCTCGCCATCGGGATCGTCCGGTGCGACTGACTCCAGATGGTTGCGGCGGTAATGGTTTCTCAGAAACGCCACCAGCTTGTCGTCGGCATAGAGCGGAACATCGGCCGGTTTGTCGAGCGCGTAAAGATAAGGAATCAGCGGAATGGCGACCCAGTCATCGCCGCCCACGTGATGGTAGCGGCTAAGCACTACGCCACTCTCTCCCGGCTGGCAGCGCCGCAACTTCAGCGGCGTTTCTGCGCAAACTCGCGGCAGATAAACCGCGGCGTGCCCGACCCCGGTGAAGGCCCCCAGGTGGCCATAAGGTTCTTCGAGCAGCAAAGTAACCGAAGCGCGGGCCGGTGCGCCGGCGCAGCAGACCAGCAGCAGCAATGCGAAGATAGATGCGAGCCTTGTCTTCTTGCTTGGCATAATTGGCGGAAGCGGCGCCCTGGCACTCCTCTTCATCCGGCACTTCGGCGGGTGCGCCCGGCAATGACGTACCTCGCCCGATATTAGAACCCTGGCCGGGGTCCCGAGTTGCTGCCCGCGCAATCCTATAAGTTACTTAGGTTCAATTACTTGTGCTTGAAGTACTGCACCGCCCTCTCGTGCGCCTGGGCCGCCTTGCGTGTGGAAAACGTTCCCAGATTGCGGCGCTTACCGGTCTTGGCGTTCTTCTTGCGAGAATAAAGGCGGTACTCGCCGGACTTCAGTTTGCGAATCATGACGCATCTCCCGGCCTGTTGGATGAGGACCCGTGCGCCGGGGTAGCCGCCGGCCGTTGGCCTGAAGCTTCGCACCCACCTTGTGCCGGGCCCGGAAACGGCATACTGTGCTTCCGGAAAAGCTCAGGGTTTTTCGCGGCGGTTCTAAGGTTTCATACAGATTATCCTCTGGCCCATTTGGAACATCTATTCAGTGTTGGGCCATCCGTTCTGAAAAACTTCCCACGTAGAAGGAGGACCATCCTATGAAGGCTTTCACTCTCAGCGTCGCTCTGGTTCTGGGTGTGGCGCTCGCGGCAGCGGCATTGCCGGCTGCTCCTGCGGCACAAAGCGGCCAGTTGAGCCAGCGCGGAATCGAGCGCATTACCACCGAGGTTCGCCATCAGATCGTCATGCTGCCCTACTACGGGGTCTTCGACGCCATTTCGTACAAGGTTTCGCCCGATGGCGCCGTGACTCTGATGGGGGCGGTACGAAATCCCACGCTGAAGTCGGACGCGGGCAATGCTGTGAAGGGCGTTGAAGGCGTGACCAACGTGGATAATCAGATCAAAGTGTTGCCGCTTTCGCCGAACGACGACCGCATTCGCCGGGCCGAGTTCCGCGCCATCTACGGCAGCCCCCAGCTCACCAAGTATTCATGGGAGGCGGTGCAGTCCATTCACATTATTGTGGAGAATGGGCACGTGACCCTGGTGGGTTCGGTGGACAGCCAGGCCGATAAGAACGTAGCCGAGATCCAGGCCAAAACTGTGCCTGGCGTCTTTTCGGTGACGAATGACTTGCAGGTGACCGGGAACCAGTAAGCGGCACCTTGCGTGTGCGGGGCGGATAGACCTGTCCGCCCGTTGATCGGCGAGGACGGCTTGGGAAGGGCGCGCCTGCTCAACCCGAAGACTTTTCCTTGGGATGGAAGGGCATGCCGGGACGGCCGGCGCTGGCCGGCTCCGGCGTCTCGAGCGGCAGGTTCACGACGATCGGCTCGCGGCCATTGCGCACCACCACCGCCTCGCACACGTCATCGCCGCCGTTGATTTCCTGGTGCGGCACATAAGGAGGCACGTAGATGAAGTCTCCCGCGGCGGCTTCTTCGGAATACTCCAGGTGGCCGCCCCAGCGCATGCGCACCCGCCCGCGCACCACGTACAGCACGGTTTCGAGTTCCCCATGATGGTGCGGCCCGGTCTTGGCCTCGGGCTGCACCACCACTGTGCCGGCCCAGAGCTGGTTGGCGCCGGTGCGCGCATGGGTGATGGCCGCGGCGCGCGTCATGCCCGGCGTCTGCGGAGTGTTGGTGTCGAGCTCGCCCGCCCGCACCACTTTGACGCCATGTGTCTTCCAGTCCACGGGTTCGGTCATGAGAATAGTGTATGGGAGCCAGCCCGGAGGAGCCGCTGATCTCCGCCAGCTCCAATGTTCCGTACGCAACACAACGTCACGTCACAACCCTCACGACGGAATTGGCGTGACAGCTAAGTGATTGAATTACGGCCACTTTTGTCACTTAGAGGACCAGGTCTCGCAAGCCCGGCGAGACCTGGGGGCGCCCGCCTGGTCCGCTATTGCTTGTCGTAAACCGCGGTGACGCTGACTGCCTTGCCTTTCGCATCTTTGGCGTGGGTGGTGACGGTGCGGCTCTTGCCATCGGCCGAGACCATAATGCGGCCGGTCAGCGTAACCTTGCCACCCATGGTGTTGGTGAACATCAGGGTACGGGCGTTGACTTGCTTGTAGGACCGCATATCGGCGGTCGGGTCGCCGGTGATCGGGTAAGCTTTGCCGTCGAACTTGCCGGTCCCCTCGTTGTGGGTTGGCTTGCCGTCGTTGTCAACGCCCTCCACGGTGACCTTGATGCTGTCGCCCGCAGCCTCGTACATCACCATGGTATTCTTCGCTCCCCCGGAGCCCAGTTTCGACTTCGCTTCATTCAGCTTCCATGTCCCCATGTTGGGATTGCCGGCGAAACACATCGTGACTCCGGCAAAGCATAGGGCGAAAGACAATACCGCCGTTCTTGTTTTCATGTCGCGCTCCTGATCTGACTTCGGATTACCGGGCGGGGGCATTGTAGTCCTTCGAGGCGGGCTGGCGCTTACGGGCTGGAACGGTTGGGGACGGCAGGCTGTGCAAAGCAGATTCCTCGCTACCCTCGGAATCACAAGTTGGGAGGGGGCCGAAATCGAACCCGCCGAATGCGCCCAGGATGCGCGGCTGCTTGCGCCTCCGGACGTATTCATCCAGCGCGGCGGTGACCGCTTCTTCTGGTCTTGTGCTTGCCCGCCCGGGAAGGCCCGAATCCGGGTCCCACCTTTGCGCACGCCCCGCAAAAGCCTGCCCTGAGGGCAGTCTCAGGACGGAATGTATAACTTCAATCCCAGCACGCGGCTGTATCTTTCAAAGTCGTGGTCGGTGGTGAATACTTGCCAATCCCGGCGATAGGCTACGGCACAGATCAGAAAATCAATGGACGAACCGGCCACGCCCCGGGCGCGGCACTGGTTGTGCATCCGGGCTGCGTCTTCATAGTCGCGGAGATCCAGCTTAGGTTCGTCAAAGGCTCGTAGGTAGCCGCGCAGCTTTTCGAACCGCTCCGCTTCCCGAATGCCGGAGAGCAGTTCCTGCCGGATCACGCCCATGATCTCGGCGCGTCCTTCGCGGATCAACTCCGCCAGGCCGTGCGTGATGGCCTTTTCCTTCCCGCTCAGATCGCCCGGCCGGCGGCGCAAGGCCAGCGACCACACGGGAGTGTCAACAAGCACGATCACAAGCGCCGGCGCCGCCCGGCTTTGTAGTCATAGGCCGAGTCGAAATCGAACTCGCCGAATACGTCCAGGATGCGAAGCTGCTTGCGCCGCCGGATGTATTCGTCCAGCGCCGCCGTGACCGCTTCTTTCTTGGTCTTGTGCTTGCCCGCCCGCTGGGCTTCCAGAATCAATTTGTCGTCCAGGGCCAGATTGGTAGCCATGTGTAGAGTATTACACATATAGGTGTGTGGACAAAGCCCCTGTGCTGTTCGGGACGGCCTGGAAAGTTGTCATTCCGAGCGCAGCGAGGAATTTGCTTTTCCGTCCAGCCATCGGGACGGTCGTGAAAGAGCACGGCTTCAGCCGTGCCAACAAGCGTCCCAATGGTCGGCCACGCCCCGCATAGCTTGCCCTGAGCGAGACCGTAGGCGCGCAGCGCTGCGACATACGATAGCCCAGGACGTTAGCCCTGGGTAGGAGAACCAACCTCGATCACGCCCCGCATGGGCGCCGCGGCCCTCTTACCTGACGCAGGACCTGCCACAAGCAATGCGCAACAGGCAACCGTTGAGAGCGGAAAACCCGAGACGGCGCGAGTCCGGGTCCCACCCTTGCGCAAAGGACGCGCAAAGCCCGCCCTGAGCGCAGTCGAAGGGATGGGGCGCCCCGAGGGGTTTTAGTTCTGCTCAAGGCAAATGTGCCGAAAGGTCGGCCACCCGCCCAGCGAGACCTGGGTCACCACACCTACCCCGCAAATCGGACGCTCGAATCAGCCCTATCTCAAGGAATCCCGGTCTCTTGCAAGCGTGAAAATCTTGCATTGGTGGCGAATGAGGGTGTTGAACTCCCTGACATCCTTCGGCTCAACGGTTCTCGGGGGATGAATCTTCCCCGGCTCGGTTCGTACTATGGAAGCACTGACGTATGGCGAGAGGGCAACCATGAACACAGGTTTCGGATGTTGGAGAATGTCGTTGAGGTTTGTGATTCCTTGTACGGGCCTGCCGGTCGGCTCCCAGATTTGATTATCGTTTATCAGAAGAACCGCGACGGGATGATCTCCCGTGATGTACGTTTCACCGATATTGGGCAGAGGAGTAAAAAATCGGATCGTCGGAGGATTTCGAGTCCAATAGTCAAGGACCGCCTTCATTTTTCGGACCATGACACGAACGAATGTGCTGGCATCTATTGGCGCTCCATTCGCCTGTTCCGACATCGTCGCTTTGTGGCCGAGCGTTCTGACGGCCTGCGATGCCACAAATCGCAACAACACGCCCGCTTCGTCCCCGGACATTTGCGAGAACTGGTCCGCTTCCTCTTTTATCCTTCTCGACAGGTACGCAAAATCATTCTCCACATGCCGGTCAAAGAAGATTTCGACCTTGTCGGTCTGCACGCCATTCTCTTCGAAGATGTACAGATCATTCTTGAGGCCGACCCCCTCCGGGGTCAGGTGCTTGAGGGTTCCATTAGCGAATCTGACCCACACCTTATCTTCGGCGTCGGCGAAGCCGCGCTGATAGCATGCGGGAACGAAGTGATTGCCTCGCCGGAGGTCGACCGACTGTGCGGTACGAGTCATAGCCAGCTCCATCCGAACAAGGCCCCGCCCGTTTCGGAATCCGTCGCTAAACAGCGGAACCCTTTGTTGTCCTGACGCTAGGAAATCGTGCCCTTGCGTGGCTATCCCAATTTGGAGGCTCGCCTGGCGCTTGTGCTGTGGCTCGCCCAGATCCTTCGCTCGGCAAAAAGCGCCTCGCTCAGGATGGCAACTTCGGGGGAGGCTTGCGGCACGGCTAAAGCCGTGTCCACCCAAAATCGCCGCGGAGCTTTGCACCGCCGGACAGCCCCTTCGACTTCGCTCAGGGCAGGCTGAGGGCGGCTGTCCCCACATAGACCCGGGCGGGGCAGAGCCCCGCCCCCACACAAGCACACTAGCTGCAGCCGCTGGTCGAGCCGCAGCTCATGCAGCGGTAGCAGCTGCCGTTGCGGGTCATGATCGAGCCGCAGAAGCTGCAGATGGGCGCGTCGCCCATATCCACCAGGCCGGCCAGGGCGTCGGCGGCATGAACGGAGCCGGCCGTGGCCGAGGGCGACCGCCCTACACTGGGGCCGGACGAAGCCTCCATATCGCCGATGCCTTCCGGTTGCGGGCCGAGCGCCGGCTTGGGCCGCAGGTGCTCGAACAGCAACTGCTGCTGCCCGGTCAGGAAGCGCGACTGCAGCCAGCGGAAGATGTAATCCATGATGGACTTGGCGAAGCCGATATCGGGATTCGTGGTCCAGCCGCTGGGCTCGAAGCGGGTGTGAGCGAACTTTTCGCACAGCAGCTTGAGCGGCACGCCGTGCTGAATGGCGATGGAGACGGCCAGCGCGAAACTATCCATCAGGCCGCTGACGGTCGAGCCTTCTTTCGCCATTTTGATGAAGAGCTCGCCCGGGCTGCCATCGGGATAGAGGCCCACCGTGATGTAGCCCTCATGCCCGCCCACGTTGAATTTGTGGGTGATGGACATGCGCTCCTCGGGCAGGCGATGGCGCACGGCGCGGGGCGGGGCGTTGACGTCCTGTTCTTCGACCTGGAGGGCCGTCCCCACGCGGGTCGTGCTGCCTTCAGCGGTCTTGGTGCCGGCGGCGCTCAGCGGCTGCGACTTCTTGCAGCCGTCGCGATAGATGGCCACCGCCTTCAGGCCGAGCTTCCAGGCCTGAAGGTAGGCTTCCATGATGTCTTCCACGGTCGCCGACTCGGGGAGGTTGACGGTCTTCGAGATGGCGCCCGAGATGAACGGCTGCGCCGCCGCCATCATTCGCAGGTGCCCCATATAGTGGATCGAGCGCGTGCCCTTGGCCGGCTTGAAGGAGCAATCGAAAACGGCCAGGTGGCCGTCTTCGATATGGGGCGCGCCTTCGATGGTGCCGGTGGCGTCAATGTAGCTGACGATGGCATCGGTCTGATCGTGATCGTAGCCCAGCTTGAACAGGGCCGTGGGCACGGTGTTGTTCACGATCTTGATCATGCCGCCGCCCACCAGCTTCTTGTATTTCACCAGGGCCAGGTCAGGTTCTACGCCGGTGGTGTCGCAATCCATCATGAAACCTATAGTTCCTGTCGGGGCGAGAACAGTGACTTGCGAGTTGCGATAGCCGAACTTTTCGCCGTGGGCGAGAGCGTCGTCCCAGCAGAGTTTGGAGGCAGCGATGAGCTCGGGGAGCTGAGCGGCCTCAGTGCGATCCGCCGGAGCGGCTGTTCCGGCATGAGTGCCGATGGCGTTGATGGAAGCGCGGTGCATGCGGATGACATCAAGGAATGGCTCGCGGTTGATGTACCAGCCGGGGCAGGCTGAGCCGGGGAAAGCGGAGCTCCGCTCCTGACCGGGGCGCAGCCCCGGTGCCACACGAGCAACGTCAGCGCCGAGGTTGGTTTCGGCCAGGCCTCTCTTGGTGGCTTCGGTGGCCGGAGCGAGCGGCTCGCAGAGCTCGGCGATGCGCGAGGACTGCAAATAGGCCTCGCCGCACATGATGGCGGTGACGCAGGCGGCGTAGTCGCGGCCGGCGTCGGAGTCATAGGGCAGGCCGCAGGCCATGAGCAGCGCGCCCAGGTTGGCGTAGCCCAGGCCGAGCGGGCGATAGTCGTGGGAGTTGCGCGCGATCATCTCGGTGGGATAGCCGGCGTTATCCACGATGATTTCCTGCGCGGTGATCAGGATATCCACGGCATGGCGGTAGGCCTCAACGTCAAAGGTGCCGTTGGGCGCGAATTTCAGCAGGTTCAGGCTGGCCAGGTTGCAGGCGGAGTCATCGAGGAACATGTACTCGCTGCACGGGTTCGAGGCGTTGATGCGGGCCGTGTTCTTCGAAGTGTGCCAGCGGTTGATGGTGGTGTCGTACTGCATGCCAGGATCGCCGCAGTGCCAGGTGGCGTCGGAGATCAGGCGCAGCAGCTCTTTGGCCTTGTAGTTCTGCATGGGCCGGCCATCTTTCACGGCATGGGTGGTGAAGCCGTTATCGCGGACGACGGCATACATGAAATCGTCATTGACGCGGACGGAGTTGTTGGCGTTCTGGAAAAAGATGGAGGAGTAGGCGTCGGAATCGGGATGCGAGCCGTCGTAGCCCTGGGCGACGAGGGCGTGCGCTTTGGCCTCTTCCTTCTGCTTGCAGAGGATGAATTCTTCGATATCGGGATGGTCCACGTTAAGGATGACCATCTTGGCGGCGCGGCGGGTTTTGCCGCCCGACTTGATGACGCCGGCGAAGGCGTCAAAGCCCTTCATGAAGCTGAGCGGACCGCTGGCGGTGCCGCCGCCGCTCAGGCCTTCGGTAGAAGAGCGAAGTGGCGAGAGATTCGTCCCCGTGCCCGATCCCCACTTGAAGAGCATGCCTTCGGTCTTGGCCAGGGTGAGGATGGAATCAAGAGAATCCTTCACCGAATTGATGAAGCAGGCCGAGCACTGCGGCTTGCTGTAGCCCACGGCGCCGAATTCGACGGTCTGGGTGCGCGGGTTCCAGTGCCAGTTTTGGGCGTCGGAGTGCGGCTCAATGCGGTCGCAGCCTACGTTGAACCAGACTGGCGAGTTGAAGGCGGCGTACTGGCGGATGAGGATGTGGACCAGCTCATCGTGAAAAGTTGCGCCATCTTCGGGAGTGCGGAAGTAACCCTGGGAGAGTCCCCAGTCGCGGATGGTCTCGGCGACGCGGCCCACCAACTGGCGGACGCCGGTCTCGCGCTCGGCCGTGCCGAGCGTGCCGTGCAGATATTTCGAAGCCACGATGTTGGTGGCGGTCATGGACCAGTCTTTGGGGACTTCCACCTCCTGCTGTTCGAAGATCACGTTGCCTTTGGCGTCGGTGATCTGGGCGGTGCGCAGCTCCCATTCGACTTCGTCGTAGGGAGAGATTCCGGGCTTGGTAAAGAAACGGCGGAAGTTCAGGCCGGGGGCCTTGCGGGTGGAAATGGGGGCAACCGGGGCCGCACTGACGGGGGTCTCGGCGGTGGGGGCTCGCTTCTCAGTGACTTCCGACATTTCTGGTTCTCTCCCTGCGGGCGGGTGGGCCCGTTCGTGATTAGATGATTCCGAATTTTGTGTGATCTCTCATGAGCGGCGCTTTCGAGCGAATGAACTGCCCTTCCGGCGCTTTCGCATACCCAAGGTGGAGGTTATTTCTGTTCCGAGACATTCGCAGTGACGCCGAAACAGCCTTCCAGCCAGACGAAGTGGCGCGAAAGGGACGGCGCTCAGCCCGGCCGCGCGGCAGACAAAATCACCTCGTGAGCACGGCAAAGCATTGATTGTAAGACAGTTATCGTTTCCCGAGGGGGTTTGGAAATGAACCGGAACGGAAAACGGTCACCGCATCACCACCGCCGCCCAAGGATTCAACTGAGCACGCCTCAGTGGCGTTAAAAGCATCCTGGGATGCAAACAGTACAACCCTATATGGGGGCTGTCAAGGGGAAATCCCTATATATTGTAGTTTCATTGATATTGCATCTCAAGCAATTAGTGGCTGGGGTGCATGGGCGGGCTGAGCGCCTTATTTTCCACAGACGGAACCGCGATTGCTTTCGGCTCCGCAATGCTCGCAAGGACTGGTACAAGCGGTGGGTGACCCGGGGCTGGGGCTGGGGCTGAAGCTTCGGGCTCGATGGGGACGTAGACATCCTCAAAAAATTTTCGCGGCATGATGCGCCGGACGCCAACGGCCGACTCCACCAGATAATCTCCGGCATTCCCACATTGCTCGCGGAGGCCGATGGGATCGTGAAAGCTCATCGGCTCGGTCAACTGCCGGGCGCGAACCAGAAAGCGCGTACGATAGGTCTGCCATTCGTTGACGTCTCTCTCCACGTCATCACCTTTAGGGAAGTTTCCCGAGCAAATCTTGCGGCGTTTGACAGCTGGTTGACTTGGTGGCGTGAGGAAAAATTTATGCTCATCGCGCAGGGTGGTCAATTCCATAAGTTTGGTGCAGTGGAGGAAAAGTTTGCCTGGCGCTCTTAGCGCGAAAGTGCCGGTGAAGAAAATTTTGAAAGATTTTGCTGCAAGCCGTGCTGCGATAGGCATTTGTTCCGGGAAAGCGCGGGCGGGAAGAAAACAGTTGCATTCGAAGAGAGAAATTTCCACAATGCGCGCACAGGAAATGCAGAAATGAATCTGGAGAAGGCCATGAGGACGCTCGGCGTGGTAGCGGCGTGTCTGTTGATGATTGCATGGGTGATGAAGGCGCAAGCTGCGGCCGCGGAGAAAGCGGTGGTTCTGCGCTGCGGCACGGTGCTGGGCGGGCCGGATGAGCAGCCGCGCAAGAATGTGACAGTCACGATCGAAGGAGAAAAAATCACGGAGATTGGCGGAGCGGTTCCGGCGGGAGCGCAGGTGATTGATCTCTCGGACGAGACCTGCCTAGCGGGCCTGATTGACGCACATACGCACGTGCTGCTGCAGGGCGACGTGACCGCGGCGGACTACGACTATCAGCTGCTGAAGGAATCGCCGCAGTACCGCACGATTCTGGCTACGGTGAATGCGCGGCGCGCTCTGGATTATGGCTTCACTACCATTCGCGATCTCGAAACCGAGGGCGCGGGCTACTCCGACGTGGATGTGAAGAGGGCGATCAACAACGGAGTAATTCCCGGGCCGCGCATGCAGGTGGCGACGCGGGCGATGGATGTGACGGGAGCGTATCCGCTGCTGGGGTATGCGCCCAATGTGCCGGTGCCGCACGGTGTGCAGGTGGTGGATGGAGCGGAAGAAGGGCGCAAGGCGGTGCGCGAGCAGATCATGTATGGGGCCGACTGGATCAAAGTGTATGCCGACCGCAGTTACTTCGTGCGGCCGGATGGCGTGCTGGATGACATTCCGACTTTCACGCTGGACGAACTGCGGGCCATTGTGGATGAGGCCCACCGTGAGCGCCACAAAGTCGCCTCACACGCCATGGCGTTGCAAGGTGTGCACAACTCGATTGAAGCTGGCGTGGATACGATCGAGCACGGATACTACATTGCCGATAACGATCTGAAGGCCATGGCGGCGCACGGCGTTTATTACGTGCCAACGATTTTCGTCGGTATTTATGTGGCACAGGGCCGTGCGGCGGAGGGTTCGCCGGTGTGGGTGAAGATGACCGCGATTCACGAAGACACTTTCCGGCGGGCAATGAAGGCGGGAGTGAAGATCGCCTTTGGCACGGATGCGGGGGGCTTTCCCTGGACGGAAAATCCGGCGCAGGAATTTCCTTACATGGTGAAGTGGGGCATGACGCCGGCCGAGGCGATACGGGCGGCGACGGTGACGGCGTCTGAGTTGCTCGGCATGCAGGACACGATCGGGACGATCGAGGCGGGCAAGCTGGCGGATATTGTGGCCGTGCCGGGGGATCCGCTGAAGGACATCTCGCTGCTGGAGAAAGTAAATTTCGTGATGAAGGGCGGGGTGGTGGAGAGGGGGAAGTAGTTGTCAGCACTCAGCACTCAGCACTCAGCACTCAGCATTCAGCAGTCAGCTCTCAGTTCTTCGACCAATGTTCGCGACTCTTCCCCCACTGTCATCCTGAGCGGAGCTCGCCGATTCGCTTGCGAATCGACCTGGCGGAGTCGAAGGATCTCGGGCTCGCTGGGGGAGGCGATGGCGGTGCGAGGAGTTCCCACCCGTGCATACGAGGAGATTGTCGAGCGTGCGGAGCGGGTGAGCGACGCCATAGCCCGCCTTCCGCACGTTCCTAGGCCTCTCGCGGGCGAGGGCGCCCGCGCCACCCTGGATTCGCAAAACGCCGGCCCTGCGGAGCTTCGCTCCGCCGGACAGCCGAGGGCGGCTGTCCCCACACAGTTTGTGGAATCCCTCACTGCGCAGAACCTAACGAACGAGGACAGGCAGGGGATCCTTCGACTTGCTTGATCTCCCCATTGGCGAAGATCAAACCTCGCTCCGGATGACAACGTGGAAGGATTTACGGAGAGAGGGAACAAAGGCCGGGGGCTGGCCCCGGCCGAATGGTGAAAGCGGAAGCGCCAGCTACATCAAGATCACCACGGCGATGCGGATGCCGGGGTGCAGGGGATCGAACAGGTAGTAGCCGTCGTCCATGTAGTCAATGTAGCAGTCGTCATCGTAGGACCAATCGACCGGCCACGGGTTGACGATTTCAAACCAGTAGCCGCTGTACTCGAAGCGGGGTTCGTTATCCACGATCACGGGGTGATGGATGGCGAAGCGGTGCTCGCGGCCAAAGTGGTCGTGAAAGTTGTTCTGGGGAATGCGGGCCTCGCGGTCGGGCTGGCCGTGCGAGCCGTGCTCTGAGCGCTTCACTTCCTGCGCCCGTTGCGGCATTTGCTGCTGCGCTACCTGCCGGTTCTGTTCCGGCTCGGCGGGTTTAGCCGCGCGCTTGTTATTGTTCTTCTGCTCGCGTTGGGCGTTTTCCTGGGCCTGTTTCTGCTCGTTCTTCTGCTGCTTCTGAGCTTCCTTCTGCTGTTGCTCAGCCTGCTTCTGCTGGTTTTTCTGTTGCTTTTCGGCTTGTTTCTGCTCTTCTCTCTGCTGCTTGCCCTGGTTTTCCTGCGCCCGTTTGGACTCTTCCTGAGCCTGCTTTTCCTGTTGCTGCTGGGCGCGCTGGGCCTGGTCGTTATTCTGGCGATCCTGATTTTGGCGATCCTGCTGCTGCCGCTCCTGCGCCTGGGGCTTTTGCTGATCGTGGGGATGCTCCTCCTGCTTGGCCGGGGGAGCGGGTTTGGCCGGTTTCGGTTCAGCCTGCTTGGGCGGTTCCTCCTGCCGAGGCTGATCCTGTTGAGCGAATGACAGGGTAGTGAGTCCGAGAAGCACACAGAGAACAGCCGTGCCCAGGACTCCGAAGATTCTCATAGGTTTCCTCCATGCGATGGTGGCGCGGAATTGACTGCGTTTCAGGCCGGTGTTTGAGATGAGGGGAGGCCCCGGAGCGGATGACGCAACCGCGCCGGAATGCCCCGATGAA
The DNA here is from genome assembly GCA_035517775.1 of Terriglobales bacterium. Classification (GTDB taxonomy): domain Bacteria; phylum Acidobacteriota; class Terriglobia; order Terriglobales; family Acidobacteriaceae; genus DATIYF01. The sequence goes on along the minus strand of DATIYF010000018.1, from coordinate 65,549 downwards.
CGAAGGAAAAATCTGGTATTTCCGCGGAGGGAGAGACTTAGCGCTTTTTGGATGGTTTCTTCCCGAGTCGGGAAATTGGCGAGAAAAATCTGCGCTGGGCACAGACAGCGGCGGGGCGGGAGTGCTATACAACAATTCGGCCCGTCAGCCGGCTGGACTCAACCTGATTTGTCCATAGGTGGAGTTCTATGTTTCGCCGCGCCGGCTGTGGTTCTGCTTTCCGCCTCAAGATATTGGTCCTGTGCGCCCTGACCTTTCCGCTGGCTGTGGCGCAGGACTCCTCTACTGGCGCCGTGCGCGGCGCGGTCAGCGATGCGGCGGGCGCTCGCATTCGCGGCGCAACCGTGGCCGTGGTCAGCGTGGCGACCGGCTTGCGCTACTTCGCTACGAGCGATGGCGAGGGCCGGTTTGCGGTGGAACTGCTGCCGCCGGGCGACTATCTGGCGCGCGCCGAGGCGCCGGGGATGTCGCCGCAGATAACACCGAACCTGCGGGTGGAGTTGGGCGCGGCCACGGAAATTGAATTCAAGCTGGCCGTGGCGGGAACGAAGGAGACAGTTACGGTTTCCGGGGAGCCGCAGTGGGTGGAAACGCAGGCCAGCACGGTCTCATCGGTAATTGACGAGCGCGCCATCGAAGAGTTGCCGATGGACGGCCGGCGCTTCACGGACCTGGCGCTGCTTACCGGCGGCGTCACGCAGGACCCGCGGGGGCTGATGTCCTCGAGCAACGGCGACCTGGCGTTCGGCGGAATTCGCGGCTTCCAGACCAGCTACCTGGTGGATGGCGCGGATGATAACAACGCCTTTTTCTCGCAGGCGCGAGGGCGGTACCGTGCGCCGTACCAGTTTTCAAATGAAGTCGTGCAGCAGTTCCGGGTTTCTTCCAACACCTATGGGGCGGAATTGGGGCGCTCGGGCGGGGCGGTGGTGAATGTGGTCACGAAGTCGGGCTCGAACCACTTTCATGGCACCGGCTTTTATTATGGGCAGAACAGCGCCTTCAACGCGGCGCCGGCGTTTACCGGGTTCAATCCCAGGAGCCAGCAGCATCAGTTCGGCTTCACGCTGGGCGGGCCGATCAAGCCCAACCGGGCATTTTTCTTTGCCGGGTTCGACCAGCACATTTTTCACGTTCCTACAGTGGTGCAGTTTGATGACGGCAGTTCGGCAGTCACGCCGCAGCCGGGGCCGGGACCGGTTACCCCCGGCGATTACGAGGCCAGCGATCAGGCGCTGGTGTTCGCGGCGGCAGCGCAGCTTTCCAAACAGGCCGGCGCTTATCCGGCAAAGCTGGTGGGGAATGCCGGCTTCCTGAAGGTCGAGACGGCCATTTCTCCGCGCCATTTTCTTTCGCTGCGAATCAACACGTCGCGCTATTCGGGGCTGAACAACGTGTTTCTCGACCCCACCAGCCCGCTGACCACCTTCGGCATCAGCGATAACGGAGAAGAGCAGGTGGCCACAGAGAGCGCAGCGGCTTCGTTGACCAGCAGCCTTTCTTTTCACCTCGTCAGCCATCTGCGGGCGCAGTTTTCGCGCGACTTGCAGCAATCGAGCAGCAACACGTCCGAGCCGCTCACCAAGATTACCAACATCATGGATGGCTTTGGGCGCTCTTCCATCCTGCCGCGGCAGACGCGCGAGCACCGCCTGCACCTGGCTGAGACGCTGAGCCTGGAGGCCGGGCGCCACTCCTGGAAGCTGGGCGGCGATGCCCTGCTCAGCTGGATTTACAACTTCTTTCCCTCGCTTTCCGGCGGAGAATACATTTTTGATCCCATCAAGGTGAACCCGTTTACTTTTGCGCCACAGATCGGGGGGCTGGAGCTGACACCACTGCGGGCTTACGCCCATCAGGTGCCGCATTACTATGTGCAGAACTTCGGACCGTTTGTTACGAATCCGGATACGAACGAGTATGCGGCCTTCTTGCAGGACAGCATGCGGATCACGGAACACTTCGGGTTGAGCCTGGGAGCGCGCTACGACCTGCAGACCTTCACCAAGAAGGGGCTGGTAACCAATCCGCTTTGGCCGGATTCGGGCAAGGTGCCGCTTGATAGCAACAATGTCGCCCCCCGCGTGGGGCTGGCGTACTCGCTGGGCGACCGCAAACCGCTGGTGATACGCGCGGGGTACGGCCTGTTCTACACCCGCATTCCGCAAATCTATAACTCGGCGGTGCAGAGCGAGAACGGGCTGAACGGGGATTTTCTGTTTCTCAACAACACCAACTACTACGCGAAACAGATCTTCCCGCAATACCCCAATGCGCTGGTTACATGCGCACCCTCGGCAACGGTTTGCACGCCGCCCGCCAGCCTGCTGCAGTTTGTGGAGAGCGATGTTTCAGCTTTTGCCCACAATTTCCGCACGCCGGAAGTGCACCAGGCCAGCCTGAGCCTGGAACGGGAAATGGGGGCGCGCATCGCGGCCGGCGTTTCCTATACGTACGTTCACGGGCAGGATCTTATTCGCGCGCGCGATGTGAACCTGCCGCCGCCGGTGAACGTGAGTTATCCCGTCTATGACAGCTCGGGCCTCAATCTGCTCGGCTACGACACGGTGCAGTCTTTTTCCACCTGGCAGATGACCACTTCGGCTACTTGCCCGTTTCCGCCGTGCATCAATCCGCTGGCGCGGCCAATTCCGCAACTGGGCTCGATTGATGTCTTCGAGAGCGCAGCTTCCAGCACTTACAACGGAATGACGGTTTCGATCAACCGCCGCGCCCGAGGGGGGCTTTACTTTCGGCTGGCCTACACCTTTGCGCATGCCATTGACGACGGGCAGGATGCGCTGGTGGCAGGCCAGCCGGCCACGGTGCAGAACTCCTATGCGCCGAATGCCGAGAAAGGGCCGAGCGTGACCGATCAGAGGCACCGCTTCGTGTTTTCGTGGATCGCCAGCCCGCGGCCCTTTGCCAGCGACCAGCCGATGCTGAGCACGCTGTTCAACAACTGGAAGGTGTCTGGCATTATTACGCTGGGTAGCGGCCGTCCGGTGGACGCGCGGGTGATCGGGGATGCCAATCAGGATGGCAACAGCAGCAACGACCGGCTGCCCGGGGTGGGGCGGAATTCCTTGGTGGGCCCGGACTACGCCACTACCAACATGCGGCTGGCGCGCACGCTGCATCTGGGCGACCGGGTGAAGCTGGACGTGATGATTGAATCCTTCAATCTATTCAATCGTTTGAATGCGCGGGTGCAAACCACGGCCGACGGCTTCCAGAATACACTGGGCCAGTTCGTGTTGGTGGATAAACATATTGATTTCAATTACTTCCCGGCTTATTTCCAAAAGACTGCCAACCCCCTGAAGATCACCAGCGCCTACGCCCCGCGGCAACTGCAGTTGGCCCTGAAGCTGATTTTTTGAGGCCCGGACGCATCTTGAGACGCTCCGGGCCGCATTTTCTATGCCCAAAAGTCACATATATTGCTTGACTTGGCCGTAGAACCTTGCAATAACTATCCCGTCCAAGTGGGACGAGTTTGGGGGTGTAGCCGGTTGGCGGAAGTCAGGATTCAGGAGGGTGAATCCCTCGAAAATGCTTTGCGCCGCTTCAAGCGTAAGGTGCAGCAAGAAGACATCATCAAGGAAGTGAAACGTCACTCCTTTTACCTGAAGCCCGGTGAGAAAAAGCGGGTGAAGGAAGCTTTGGCGCGCAAGCGCAGCCGGAAGAAACAAAGAAAAGAACAAGAGTAAATGTCCGCAGGGCCGCTGCTCCCGGGTGGCGGCCCATTCCATTTTCTAAATCGCCTCGTCTGCGGGGCGTCCCCGCTTGGCGGGCGGATGCGCGGGTGAGTGCAGTCGAAGGCAACACCCAGGTCATTTTTCACGGGACTTGGCGGGCCGAGTCCAGGGGAAGTTCTTCAAGGGGAACAATTGAGGGGGGTGTCAGCGGAAGCTCCGCGAAGTTTTGTGGCGGGCCCAAGGCTGTGCCACGACGGGGAGCAGGTGAAGGGAGCATCTCTCAATGGAATTCCAGGACAAGGTGTTGAAATGTGTGGACTGTGGCGCCGACTTCGTCTTTACCGCGGGAGAACAGTTGTTCTTCCACGATAAGCAGTTCAGAAATGAACCCAAGCGCTGCAAGGCCTGCAAAACCAAACGGGTCTCGGTACTCGGGGCAGCGCCAGTGGGCCAGCCGCATACCAACTACGCGAAGGTGGAAACGCGTACAGTGTGCTCACAGTGCGGCAAAGAAACGACGGTGCCATTTAAGCCGACCCAGGGGCGTCCGGTGTTTTGCCGCGAATGTTTCATGCAGCGGCGGCAGGCGGCGACGGCGTAAGGCAGCGGCCTGAGCTAACCGGCTGCGCTCGGGTGGCCGGCAAAAAGCACGGTTTCGAAGGTTTTTCCGAATCGGCGGACTTGATTCGCCTTCCTCCCGTCTTCCCGATTCTTCTCCACTAAGGGATTTGTGTCTTCTTCAGATGGGCGCGGGCGCCTGGTGTGGAGCAGCAGGCTCGTTCCCGCATCGTTTACCATAGAAGCGTGCCCAGCTTTTACGTGGAAAATTTCGGCTGCCGGGCCACCCAGGCCGACGGCGCCGCCCTAGAGCAACAGTTGCGCGAGCACGGGCTGGCGCGCGCGGATTCGCCTTCGGGGGCGAAGCTGGTGGTGCTGAACACGTGCACGGTGACTGCCGCCGCCGACCAGGATGCGCGCGCTGCGATTCGGCGCATCCGGCGGCAAAATCCCGGCTGCGAGATCGTGGTCACCGGCTGCTACGCGCAGCGGGCGCCGCAGGAGGTTGCGGCGCTACCCGGGGTTTCGCGGGTCATCGGCAACTCGCACAAGCATGAATTGGCCAAGATCGCGCTGGGGCGGTTTGAAGATAGCCGTCCGCTTTCCGCCGGATTTGTTCCGCTTCCTCAACTGGTCAAGGCTCAGGCAGAGCACACAAGCGGAATTTTTGTCTCTGATATTTTCGCTCACACGGAACTGCTGGCCGCGCCCGTCTTCGATGCCGCCGGGCAGCGCACCCGCCCGAATCTGAAGGTGCAGGATGGCTGTGACAACCGCTGCTCGTTCTGCGTGATTCCCTCGGTGCGCGGCCACAGCCGCTCGCTGCCCCTGGAACGGGTTCTTGGGGAACTGAACACGCTGGTCGAGGCCGGCTATCGCGAGGTGGTGATTTCGGGCATCAATCTGGGCCGCTGGGGCCGCGACCTCGCCGGCAAGCCACGCTTTGCAGACCTGGTGCGCGCGATTCTGGCGCAGACTGAGCTTGAGAAACTTCGCGTCAGCTCGGTCGAGCCAATGGATTGGAGCGACGAACTGATTGCCATAATGGCGGGGTCGGCGCGCATCGCCAGGCACGCCCATGTGCCGATGCAGTCAGGCAGCGACGGCGTGCTGCGGCGAATGCATCGCAAATACCGGCCCTGGCACTATCGGGAAAGGATTCACAAGATTCGCACGGCCATACCGGATGCGGCCATCGGCGCCGATGTAATGGTGGGCTTCCCCGGCGAAACTGACGCCGAGTTCGAGGAAACACGCCGGGCGGTCGAGGATCTGCCCTTCACCTATCTGCACGTGTTTACTTACTCGCCGCGGCCGGGCACGCCAGCCGCGGCCATGGAGGCGCAGGTGACGGCGCAGGCGGCACAAGAGCGCAACCGTATTCTGCGCGAGCTTGCCGCGAGCAAGAAGCTCGCTTTTATGCACGGCTTTATCGGCAAGACGGTGGCTGCGATCACCTTGAACCCGCAGACCGGCAAAGCTGGGCAGCCAGCTTTTACCGAAGCCCTCACCGACAATTATCTGAAGCTGCATCTAACCGGCGAGCACACGCCCAATCGCTGGATCGGCGCCCGCGTGGAGGCGGTGCAGGAGGGCGCGCTGCTGGGAATTCCGGCCTGAAGCAATCTCTAAGCCTTCGGACAATAGATAGCAGCGCGCGGCTCGGGCATGGGGAAATCTTTGCGATGATCGGCGATGTTGAGCGCGGTGGCGGCCACGGTATGACCGCCGCGAACCAGGCCGGCCAGCCGATCACGACGCCCAGGGGAGTACGCCCGCGAAAGCGGCGTGGTGTGCTCAATTCTGCAGGAATCAGTGGAATTCGAGGGTCACGAATTTTGCTTCCTGCTTGCCGGCGTTGGTCAGAGTGTGAGTGAAGCCGCCCGGCACCCATTTGAGGTCCCCAGCCTGAACCCGGACCGGCGAAATCCCCTTACCCGCCTCGTCGCTGCGGAGATCGAGATCGGTCAGTGCGATCAACAGATGCGGCCCCGCGTGGTGATGGCGGGGAATCACGCCGCCGGGCTGCAATTCGATCTCAGAGACGCGCACGCCATCCTTCACGAACATGATGTCCTCGGTCCCACCTTCGAGAATGTGCAGGCCGCGCTCTTCGCCCCAAGCGGGTGGAGGGTTCTTGTGTGCCTGCTCATCCTGAAGAAGTTCGATGGTGACATTGCGAAACGGCGTGGCGCCCAGGTTGTGCATGACGTGGGCGAAGTTTCCCGGCACAAAATTTACCTCGCCCTCTTGGACTTTCATGGCAGCGGGAGGCTTGCCGGCGACCTCATTGGAAATTTCCGCCGCACCCAAGACGACGTAAATGTAGTCATGACGGTGGCGGTGCAAGAGCGTGGAAGAATGCGGCGGCACCTCGACTTGGAACGCCCGGACGTACTGATTTTCCAGGGCCAGGTGATGCATGGGCTCAGCCGTGGTCTCGACGGCGGAGGGTGCCTGAGCGCTCAAAAGCATGGCGCCGGCCAGAAGGGTGGCTAATGCTGCGATCGTTTTCATCGCGCGCATTGTAGCATCGCGGGAACGGCGGCCTGAGGAGCAGGAGGTCAGTCTTCGCGGGTCATGCGGATCAGGTCTTCCATCTGCCGTAAATATTCCTCCAGGGCTTTGCGGCCAACGGCAGTGAGGCGGTATTCGGTGCGCGGCAGGCGGCCTTCGAAAAACTTGCTGCAGGCGATGTATTTGGCCTCTTCCAGCTTGCGGGCATGCACGCTCAAGTTGCCGTCGGTTGTCTTGAGCAGCCGCTTCAGGTCGTTGAAGCTGAGCGAGTCATTGATGGCAAGAGCGCTGACGATACCCAGGCGAATGCGCTCATGAATCAGGCGATCGAGATCAGGCAGTTCGCCGCTGTGGCGCCGAGAAAAGGTGCGCGGCGCAGGGTCTTCGGCCAGCGAGTGGCGCGGAATGGCGAGTTTGGGCCTACCCACCGTGCCTCCTTGCGATCCAAAGTCCAAAAGCGATGTGCAGCCCGCCGAAGCCCGCGGCCATAAAGGCGTTGCCCCATGCCGGCGGCGAAAACAGCGCCGCCATACCCATCAGCATGAAGCAAAGGCCCATTACCGGCACGCTGGTCACAGAAAAAGCGCCGCCCGCAACCACGCCAGTTCCATAGAGCAGAAGCCAGGTTCCTGGGAGCGCGCGCACCAGCCCCGCGCGATAAAGAATGACGGTGAGCAAAGCGCCGGCCGCCATAGGCGGCAGAAAATTCAAGCCCACCTTCCGGCCGGGACCGCTGGTGAGCGGCAGACCGGCCTTCTGCGCCTTGGCCCAGGTAGCCGCCAGCACCACCGCCGCAGCCACTACCGCCTCACCCAGCCAGACTTGCAGCCACGTCCAGGGATGGAGCTGCCAGCGGGCAATCCAGGCGGCGCCGAGCGCAGTGGCGCCCATAGCGACCTGGCCCCAGCCCGGAACGGCGGTAAAGGAGGACGAGCGCTCCATAGTTTCACGAATGAAGCGCAAGTCCTCCACCGCGCGGGCGTGCGAAGGCCGGAAAGACTGGTGCGGGTGCCGGCGGCGCGGGCGATGTTCGAGCATAAAAGGAAAGAGTAGCGGAACCCGGGCGGATTCGTCAAGTTCTTTGCGTGACAAAGCCAGCTATGGAATACCCCACCGCCTTCGCTTCGTTCCTGGCAGCGTGGAATGTAATTTGTTTACACTGAAAATGCGATGGCAGGGCTGGGCAAAATGCTGATCGTGTTTGGCCTCCTGCTGGTGGCCTGCGGAGCTCTGCTCATTCTTGCCGGCCGGACCCATCTTCCACTGGGCCGCTTGCCGGGTGACTTTGTCTATCGCCGCAACAACACGACGGTATATTTCCCGCTCGTGACCTGCATTCTGCTGAGCGTGCTGCTCACGGTTGTGCTCTATGTGGTGGGGCGGTTCCGGCACTAGGTCAACCGCCGTGGGAATCGGCGCTTCGTCTGCCTACTGCGGTAAACTTCCCCCAATGTCTCTCTCCGATCAAATGGGCTTCAGCTTCCGGCCACCCGAGCGCCGAACCTGGACGGTGCGTGAACTGGTGGCCGCGGTTCGTACGCACATTGAGCGCGAATACGCGGACGTTTGGGTGGAGGGGGAAATTTCCAACTTTCGCGCACATGACTCCGGGCACCTCTACTTCACTCTGAAAGACCACAATTCGCAGCTCCACGCGGTGATGTTCCGCTCGCAGGCGCGGCTCTTGCGGTTTCGGCCGGAAAACGGCATGCAAGTGGTGGTGCGCGGGCGCATTACTATCTACGAAGACCGCGGCCAGCTGCAGATTTCAGCCGAGTATATAGAGCCCAAGGGCGCGGGCGCGCTGCAGATCGCCTTCGAGCAGCTCAAAGCGAAGCTGGAGTCCGAGCGGCTGTTCGATTCCGCCCGCAAGAAGCCGATTCCCGCCCTGCCTAGCCGAATCGGCATCGTCACCTCGCCACAGGCGGCGGCCCTGCGCGACATCCTCAACATTCTCGAGCGGCGGCACCGCAGCGTGAACGTATTGATCTTTCCCGCCCAGGTGCAGGGAGAGGCGGCGGCGCATGAAGTGATTAGCGGCATTCGCTACTTCAACCGCTCGCGCAGCGTGGAGGTGATCGTGGTGGCGCGCGGCGGGGGATCGGCCGAAGATCTGGCTGCGTTCAATGATGAGGCACTGGCGCGCACGGTGGCGGAATCGAGAATTCCCGTTATCTCGGCCGTGGGACACGAAACCGACTTCACGATTCTTGATTTCGTCGCCGACCTGCGCGCGCCTACGCCTTCGGCGGCGGCGGAACTGGTGATCCGCTCGCGCCAGGAAATCGAGGAGCAGTTGGAAGGCCTGCGGCAAACTTTGGAGCGGGCGATGCGCTTCCACCTGCTGACCGCGCGCCAGGGCCTCACCGAACTGGCGCAGCATGGCGCCTTTGCCCGCATGATGGATGCAATCCGCAGGCGCCAGCAGCGGCTCGATGATCTTTCGAACCGCCTGCTCCACGCCGAGCGCGACATACTGGAGGGTTTGCGGCGGCAATTTGACGCGCTGGCCGGGGCGGTGCGGCACTATGACGCGCGCCTTATGCTCGAGGCAACGCGCAAGGAATTGGAGATCAAGGCCGGCGCGGCTGCGGCGGCCATGCGCACCATCCTGCTGCGCTGTGGCGCGCGCCTGGAGCAGCTCGCCCGGCAGATTGAAGCGCTCTCGCCCATTGCCATTCTCGATCGTGGCTACGCCCTGGTTTTTGATGCCTCAGGCCAGTTGCTCAAGGACGCAGCCACGGTACGCCCGGGCGATGACATTTCGGCCCGCCTGGCGCGCGGCACATTGCGCGCCACGGTGAAGGGTAAGGAAAATCCGTAAGAGTCGTGTCTCTCGCAGGCGGCTTTCCGGCGCTGCATTACAATGAGCTAAGCTTTCTGACCGTCTCTGGAGGCCCTCGGGCATGTTGTTGTCCACCGCACCCTGGCCGCATTTGTCGGTAGTCTCCATTGCCGACATCGTGCTGGTGGCGGTCATCATCTACGAATTTTTGGCGTTGATCAAAGGCACGCGCGCCGCCTACATGCTGGTGGGCGTGGCAGCGCTGGGCTTGGCCTTTTACTTTTCACGCCTGGGCGAGCTGGTCACGCTCAACTGGCTGATCAGCACTTTGCTGCCCTATGCCGTCTTTGCCCTGATCGTGGTGTTTCAGGCGGAGATTCGCCAGGCCCTGGCGCGCCTGGGCCGGCGGCTGACCTTGAGCCGCACTCTCGCCGCAGAAACCGACGCCTACGACGACATTGTGCTGGCCTGCAATCTTTTTTCTCAGAACCAGACCGGGGCGCTGATTGTCATCGAGCGCGAGATCGGCCTGCGCACTTATATCGAAAGCGGCGTCCTGCTCGACGCCAAGCTTTCCTATGATCTGCTGGCCACGATCTTCCGTCCCAGCGCGCCGCTGCACGATGGCGCCGTGATCGTGCAGAAAGACCGCATTGCCGCGGCCGCCTGCTTTCTGCCGCTTTCTATGAATCCGGTGCTTTCTACCCAGCTGGGAACCAGGCACCGCGCCGGTATTGGGGTGACCGAAGAAACCGATGCCATTGCCGTGGTCGTCTCCGAGGAAACCGGGGCCATCAGCCTGGCGGTGGGCGGCAAGATTGAACGCGACATGACCGTGGAGCAACTGCGCGAGCAGATGGGACAACTTTTGCGCCGTTATGTTCCGCCCTCGACGCTGCCCACGGCCATCAGCAGCGAGGCCGAGCCATTGGAGGAAGCGCCAGCCGAAAGCCCGCGCGCCGCTGATTCCGAGGATTCGCGCCTCAGGCAGGGAGCGGACCGCTAGCATGGTGGACTTTTTTCAGCGCTACGTGCTGCATAATCTGGGGCTGAAAGTTGTCTCTCTTGCCCTGGCGACCGGCCTGTGGCTGGCGGTGGCCCGCGATCAGCCCGCGGAAGTGGCGGTGGAAGTGCCGATCGAGTTCCGCAATTTCCCCCAGAGCCTTGAGATCAGCTCCGAGCAGATTCCGCAGGCGCAGATCCGCCTGCGCGGGCCTGAGCGGCTGATTCGCCGCCTGCTGCCTACGGATGTACATCCCGAGATTGATCTCTCGCAGATCAAGCCCGGCGAGCATACTTTCTCGCTCACCGCGCAGCAAATTCATCACCCCTACGACGTGGAAGTGGTGCAGGTGATTCCCAGCCAATTGCATTTGAGCTTTGATACTCGACTGGAACGCCAGGTGGAGGTACATCCGCGGGTGGTGGGCAGATTTGCTTCCGGTTACGACATTGCCCGCATCACCGCCGATCCGCCGGTGATTACCATCGTCGGCCCACGCAAGCGCGTCGAGGCGGTCGAAGCGGCGGTAACCGATCCCGTGGATGTCAGCGGCTCCATGGGGCAGGATGTTTTTACCACTCCCGCTTACGTTCCTGATCCCCTGGTGCAGGTAGTGGACCCGAGGCCGATTCGGGTTACGGTTATCATGGAGAAGTCGGCGATGGGGCGGGAATCGCGCTAACGCCGGCGCAACCAGAATGACTTCTCAGGCGCGGCAACTGTTCGGGACCGATGGCATTCGCGGCGTGGCCGGCGAATTCCCCCTGAATCTTGAGACTACCTATCTGATCGGCCGGGCGCTCGGTCATGATCTGGTGCGCGGCAATCCTGCGGCCCGCGTGGTCATTGGCCAGGATACGCGCGAATCGAGCGCGTGGATTGCGGACCGCGTGGCGCTCGGGCTTGCCTCCTGCGGGGTCGCCACCGATAGCGCCGGCGTGCTCACCACGCCGGGCGTCGCCTATCTGGCGAGGTCGCGCGGATATGCCGCGGGGGTGGTAATTTCCGCCTCGCACAATCCCTGGACCGACAATGGAATCAAAGTGTTCTCCGGCGATGGCTACAAACTGCCGGATGCGCATGAGCTGGCTATTGAGCAGGAAATTTTCGCGCTCGTGCAGGACGCCGAGACGCGTGAGCCTGAATCAAAGCCACCCTCCAGTCTGCCCGGCCAGGCTGAGCTGCGGCGCGCTTATATCGAGTGGCTGGCGAAGAGTGTGAAGATTGATCTGAGCCGGCTGCGCGTGTTGGTGGATTGCGCCAACGGCGCTGCCACCGCCGAGGCCCCGGAATTGTTTCGTTGGTGCGGTGTGAAAGCGACATTCCTGAACGCATCTCCCGACGGGCGGAACATCAACGAAGGCTGCGGCGCTCTGCACCCGGAAACCGTGGCCAAGGCTATCGCCGAAAAGCCCGGCCAGTTTGATCTGGGCGTGACCTTCGACGGCGATGCCGACCGGGCTTTGTTCGGCGATGCCGCCGGCCATGTGGTCAATGGCGATGCGGTGTTGCTGCTGGCAGCGCGCGACATGCAGGCGCGGGGAGCGCTGGCGGCTTCGACTGTGGTCGCAACCACCATGTCGAACATGGGACTGGAGATCGCCCTGCGCAACGCCAAAATTCGCATGCTGCGGGCCAACGTGGGCGACAAGTACGTGCTCGAAGAGATGCTGAAGAACGGCGCCACGCTCGGCGGCGAGCAATCGGGGCACGTCATTTTCCGCGACGGCGACGCCACCACCGGCGACGGACTGCTCACGGCTTTGCATGTGATGGAAGTGATGGCCCGCACCGGGCGCCCGCTGGCGGAGTTGGTGAGCGACCTGAAGATTTTCCCCCAGACCATTCAGAATGTTCGCGTGCGCGAGAAAGTGCCCTTTGCCCAGGTGAAAGAAATTCAGCATGCCATTGCCGCCGCCGAGCGCGAGCTCGATGGCAACGGCCGCATTGTGGTCCGCTACTCGGGAACGGAGCCGCTGGCGCGGGTGATGGTGGAGGCGGAAGAAGAAGAGAAGATGAAGCGGATTGCCGGCACGATTGCTGCCGCAATCAACGCCGCCCTCGCCCCGTAGAGAGGTTGCTTTGCCACGCCTCATCCCGCGATTAGGCGCTACATCCGAGACGTAGCAAGCTACGTCTCTGAGTCCAGATCCCGCCAGTTCGGCCCGATTCCCACTTGCACCAGCAACGGCACCGAGAGCGGATGCACGTTTTCCATCTGCTCGCGCACCAGGGTCTTCATCTCGCTCACTTCGGCTTCGGGCACCTCGAACACCAATTCATCGTGCACCTGCAAGGTCATGCGCGACTTGAGTTCACGCTGCCGCAAAGCGGCATCAATTCTGATCATCGCGATCTTGATCAAATCGGCGGCCGTGCCCTGCAACGGAGTGTTTACCGCGGTGCGCTCGGCAAATCCGCGCAGATTGACATTCTTGCTGTTGATATCGGGAATGGGCCGCACCCGGTCAAACAAGGTCCTGACTTTTTGTTCACGCCGCGCTTCTTCCAGGGTGCGGTCAATCCATGCCCGCACTCCTTTGTATTTTTCGAAGTAGGCATCAATGAACTGCCTGGCCTCGCTCTGCTCGATGCCAAGATTCTGTGACAGTCCAAACGCCGAAAGCCCGTACACGATGCCAAAGTTCACCACCTTGGCCTGCCGGCGATGGTCCGCCGTCACCATGAGCGGCGGCACTCCGAAGACCTGCGATGCCGTCAGAGTGTGAATGTCATCGCCGCGGCGGAAGGCTTCCCCCAGCAGCGGGTCTCTCGAGAAGTGGGCCAGCAGCCGCAACTCGATCTGTGAATAGTCCGCGGCCAGAAGCACGTGGCCGGGCTCAACCGTGAAGGCGGCGCGAATCTCGCGGCCGAGCTCGGTTCGGATAGGAATGTTCTGCAAGTTAGGATTGGCAGAAGAGAGCCGGCCCGTGGCTGTACCAGTCTGCCCGAAGGTGGTATGCAGGCGGCCGCTGGCGGGGCTGATCAGCGCAGGAAGCGCATCCACGTAAGTTGATTTCAGCTTGGACAGCTGGCGGAACTCCAGTACCAGGCGCGGCGCCTCGTGCGCGGCGGCCAAACCTTCCAGCACATCTACCGCGGTCGAAATCGTCTTGCCCTTGCCATATTTCACCGGCTTGGGAAGATTCAGCTTATTGAAGAGCACGTCGCCGAGCTGGCGGGGTGAATTGATGTTGAACTCCATTCCGCACAGCGCGTAAATCTCTTTGGCCTTCGCTTCGACTTCTTTTTCCAAGCGAGAAGACATTTCCGACAGGGCATTGCGGTCAATCTTTACTCCAGCATCTTCCATGCGCGCCAGCACCGTAACTAAGGGCCGATCAATTTCTTCATACAGTTTGATCAGGCCGGCGTCCTGCACATCTTTGTGCAGCGCGGCAGCCAGGCGGCCGGTGATGTCGGCAGCCTCAGCCAGACCTCCACTCAGCTTGAGATTGAAGCGGCGCAAGGCCACGTCGGCGAGCCGGTGCGAGGAATAGGTCGGGTCGAGCAGATAGGAGTAGAGCATGGAATCATGCCGCAGGCCGTGCAGCGTGATGTTCTGAGCGGCCAGCGTGTGCATCGCGGCCTTCGAATCATGAACCGACTTGAGCAGCGCGGGATTCTCCAGCGCCTGCTGCAGGCGCGAGTGCGCCTCCCTGTTCGCCGCAGGAATTGCGACCGCCGTTCCTATCCCCGCCGAAATGGCGATATTCCTTGCGGGCTGTATTGGCGCGGCCTCCGCCGAAAGCGGCAACATCGCGCTCTCGGGCTGTTCCTCGTCTTCCTCTTCGATCTCGACTTCGTGGGCCTCACTGATCTCAACCGCAATGGCCAGCGCCACTCCTGGCGCCAGTGCTTTGATCACGCCCTCGACATCGGCCGCCGTCTTCGCCTCTGTGTAATGAGCCTCGCTCACCTCCACCACCGGCAGCAGTTCTTTCAGCAGCGAGGTAAACTCCAGCTCGGTGAACAGCGTGCGCAGGGCTTCCACGTCCGGCTGGCCGGCTTTCATCGCATCCACGTCCAGCTCGACAGGTACGTTTACATCAATGGCCGCCATCTGCTTGCTGAACAGAACGGTCTCGCGATTGTTCTGCAACGACTCGCGATAAGTCTTCTTCTCCACTTCGGCGGCGCGATCGAGCGCGGCTTCCACGCTGCCGAAACGCCGGATCAGCTCCACCGAACCCTTATCGCCGATACCGGGCGCGCCGGGGATGTTATCAATCGTGTCTCCGCGCAGGGCCATCACGTCCACCACGCGCTCCGGCGGCACGCCCAGAATTTCTTCTACCTTGGCGGCGTCGCAAATCAGATTGTCCTTGGGCGGATTCAGCACCAGTACACGCTCGTTCACCAGCTGTAGCATGTCTTTGTCGCTGGAGACAACGTATACCACGTAGGTTTTCGCCGCCTGCCGCGCCAGCGTGCCGATCACGTCATCCGCTTCGTAGCCTTTTTGCTCGAGAATCGGAATGCGGTAGGCCTCCAGCGCGCGCCGGATATAGGGGATTTGCTGGGCCAGGTCGGGCGGCATCTCCGAGCGGTTGGCCTTGTAGCCGCGGTACTCGACTTCCTGAAAAGTCTGGGTCTTCAGGTCAAAGCGGCGGACGCTGGTGATGGCCTCGGCCTGCTGATCGCGGAAGGTTGGGGCGGCGACGTCGAAGACCGCGGCCAGATATTCGGGAGAGAAATCCTCCCGCAGCTTGCGCAGCATGTTGACGAAGACATAAGTGGCCGCCGTGGGCAGGCCGCTGCGCGTGGACATGCCTCGCTGCCGCGCCATGGCATGATAGGCGCGGAAGATGAAAGACATGGCATCAATCAGGAAAATGCGGCTCTCGCCGGGCCGCTCGCCGGCTTTGGGAGCGCCGCGCGGCGCCGCTTTGGGCACAGGCGAAGGCCCCGGCGCCGCCACTGTCGCAACGCTTTCGACCGCAACCGCCGAAGATTTTTTTCGCGGAGACAAGCCTTAAGTTTAGCAGGCGTTCGTCCGCGGCTCGGCATGTGGCCTTGCACCGCGCCTGGTTCCCTGCGCCCTTGGTGGCTGCCCGGTCTTGAAGTCGGCAACCTGCGATGAAAAGCCTAAGCTGCTATGATTTTTGCTGTACCAATGGATGACGAGATTCCCAGCATCATGGTTCCTGCCAAGGAGGCATTCATGGAAGTGCCAGGCGCCGGTGCGCGCCGCGACGAAGACATTGCTCTCGATCTGATGAAATTCATCGCCATGACCACCGGCTACGGCAAGACCGTTTCCGCCGGCGTGGGCTTTCAGGGCGGTGGCCCGGCCTCCAAGCCCGATGAGTACGCCACTCATCTGCTGCAGCTCTATGGCAAGTGCCTGGAGGCCGTCGCCGGAAAGAGGTAGCGTGCTCTCAGCGCGAGCGTGCAGAGAAGGGGACGAGGCTCAGCCTCGTCCCTCATCGAGAAATGCTGCTAGCGGCGGGATTTCTTCTTGGCTTTGCGCGCGGGCTTTTTCTTCGCCGCCTTCTTCTTAGGGGCCTTTTTGGCTGCTTTTTTCTTCGCCGGCTTTTTGGCGGGTTTCTTTTTCGCGGGCTTCTTCTTGGCCGGTTTCCTGGCGGCTTTGCGCGCGGGCTTTTTCGCGGCCGGTTTCGGAGTCCCACCTCCGCCCATGGGCGGCGCCGAGGGAGGCTCCGGAGCAGGCTCTGGCTCGCTCATGGCGGGCATTTCCGCCTCTTCTTCCTCTTCTTCTTCCTCGAAGTCTTCTTCTAGCGAATCGCTGTAGGCGCCGCTATCACCGAACTCATCCATCTCATCATCCCGAAGGTACAAGGTCTCTTCAAAGCTCATGGTTCCTCCTGAAATCCGGCTGCCTGCAGAGCCGGGCGCTGCCTGAAGCGCGAGATGCGCCAGAAATAGAATAAGACCAATTGCACGGCAACCGTTTCCACGAACGGCGCGCGATTATAGCACAGCACAACCAGCGGGCCGCGCGCAGCACTTCTGGTTTCCGTGCAGTATTGTGCATCTTACACTGACTGGATGGGCGAAACGGGATCGGGCTGCGGTGCCGCGGCACGCTTCCAACTGGTCAAGGCTTGGAAATCAATCGGGGCGGATAATCAGAATCATTCCCGGACGCAGAAGCGAGCGCGACAGGCTGTTATCGCGCTTCAGGGCTTCCACCGTCGTGTGATGAGAGGAAGCAATCGAGCTGAGGGTTTCGCCGCGCTTTACCTTGTGCCGCACGATGGTGCTGGAAGATGCACGTAAAGTATTCTCGGTATTGCCCTTGCGGGTTGACTTGGGCGCCCAGGCCTCACGCGCGCCCGGGGTGATGGGTAGATGGATGTAAAGAACGTGGCGCCCGTGTAAGCTATTGCCCCGCAGCCGGTTCCAGTGGCGCACCATGGCCGGCGGAACATTGAAGTTGTCGGCCACGGTTTCTACCGTGTCGCCCCGCCGCACCCGGTAGCGAATGGGATGGCGGGCGTAGGTTCGGGCGTCTTCAGACATGGCATGCTGGCCCGGTTTGATGGGAATCACCAGCCGCGTGTCTGGCAGCAGCGCAGCTTCGGTATCCAGATCGTTGGTTTCGGCAATCGCTTTGGGCGTGGTGCGATAGCTGCGCGCAATAGAAGCCAGGGTCTCGCCGGGCTGCACCTTGTGATAGCGCCACCATACCCGCATCCCCTGCGGAATCAGCGCGATTGAGGTCAGATATTCATCTTTGGCGCCCGCCGGCAGGTGCAGTTCGAAGGGGCCATCCGCCGGGGTGGTCCAGCGCAACAGTTCGGGATTCAGGTCCTGCAGCGCTTCCGGAGTCGTATCCACACATTGCGCCACCAGGCGAAGATCTACAGGATAGTCAATCTTTACCGTATCGTCGGGAACCGGCTGATCCAGCGCCAACCCGGTCAAGCCGTACTGCTCGGGATTCTTGGCCATAATCGTCATGGCGAGAATGATGGGGACGTAGTTGCGTGTTTCCCGAGGCAGGACGTTTCGCTTGTAAAGCTCCCAGAAGTCCGCGTAGCCGGTGCGCTTCACCGCGCTCAGGACTGCGCCAGGGCCGGAGTTATAGGCGGCCATGGCCAGGTACCAGTCGCCAAACTCCTGGTACAGGTCTTTGAGGTGCTCGGCGGCGGCCTGGGTGGATTTCTCCGGGTCCTGGCGCTCGTCTATCCAGCGATTGCGCTCCAGGCCGTACGCCGCAGCCCGGCTCGACATAAACTGCCACATGCCGCGCGCGCCCGCCCGGGAAAGGGCCAGAGGATGAAACCCTGATTCCGCCTGGGCCAAATAAATCAGGTCCTGCGGAACGCCCTCCTGCGCCAGGGTGTGCTCGATCATGTTGCGATAGCGTCCGCTGCGGATCAAAGCCCGCTCCAGGATGGGCCGGCCGCGGCCAGAAAAGTAGCTGATGTAAGAGGCTACCGGATCAGTCATCATGAGCGGAAGATCGGAGCGCGTGACCTTGACCTCGGCCTCGGCTTTGGCCTTTACGTTGGCATCCACCGGGGCGGTGGCTTCGTTGGCTTCGTCAATCGGGGCGGGCTCGGATTTCTGGGCCTCGGCATCATCGGTCTGCTGGTTGTCGGTTTCGACCTGCTTCATGGCCTCGACCACCAGGTCCATCTCATGCTGCAGGCGCACATCCGACTTCACGTCCAGAGGGCTGCCCGTCAGCAGATGGAAGGCGCGGTCAAAATTCTGCTTGGCGGCATCGGTGTTTCCGGCCTTCAGATTGGTCTGCCCGGATTGGTATTCCTTTTCCACATCGGCGATTAAAGCCGCCACAGGATCGGGCTTAGGCGCCGCCGGAGCGGCTTCAGCGGGCTTGGATTTGCTTTCTGCGGCAGTCGTTTGACCGGAATTGGCAGTCAGTGCCGGAGCCGCTGCCTGCGGCGCCGGAAGCATGGCGGCCGGGTGGGCATTTTGGCATCCCGTCGCGCCTAGGGCCGTGATGATGGCCAGCGTGGCCAGAAGCTGAACCTTGGTAACCCTCATGTTTCTCTGCGACTTACAGCGTGCCGAAGCGCGCGCCCCCTGATTAGCAGATTTTAAAATCCTACTCTCCACAGTTTTGCACGGTCAATCGCCTAAATGGTGGAATTGCCATTACTTTCGGCACAGGCCGCGCATGATACTCCACCCGCCCAACTGGCGGCAAGGGTATTTGCTGCAAACCAGTAGCCAATGCCTGTTGATCACTTGGCGATGGGAACAATCTGCCGGCGCAGAACCGCTGGATGGGGCCTCTCCCGACACTTGGATGCGGCCTTTTCCCGAAACGGGATAGCGCGCTTGTTCGCAGAATTCCTCCCGGGGAGAGAAAAGCAGCAAAAGGCGACGCTGGACCACTTCCCCCCGAAGACTAGAATCATTGCCCCGGGCGGCGAATCCAAACAGACATGAAAGCGATCCAAGTCGAACACACAGGAGGGCCTGAGGTCCTTGAACTGGCGGACCGGCCCGCGCCGCGAGCCAAACCGAATGAGGCCGTGGTCAAGGTCTCAGCCGCTGGGGTCAACTTCGTGGATGTGTATCACCGCGAGGGCCGCTATAAGACTGCTCTGCCCTTCGTGGCGGGCCAGGAAGGCGCCGGAGTAGTGAGCGCGGTGGGCTCTGAGGTGAAGTCTCTCAAGGCAGGAGATCGTGTCGCCTGGACGGGCGTTGCCGGTTCTTACGCCGAGTACGCAAGCGTGCCGGAGGAGCGGCTGGTTCCCATTCCTGCGGGCATCAGTGAGCGCCAAGCCGCCGCCGCCATGCTCCAGGGTATGACCGCCCAGTACCTCACGCACTCCTCTTTCCCCATCAACAAGGGCGATACGGTGCTGGTGCACGCAGCGGCCGGTGGCGTGGGCCAGTTGTTGGTCCAGATGGCGCATAACCTGGGCGCGCGAGTGATCGGCACGGTTTCGACCGAAGAGAAAGCCGCGCTGGCCCGGGCCGCCGGCGCCGATGACATTATTTTCTACACGCAAGCCGACTTCGAAGCCGAAACCCGCCGGCTCACGGGGGGCCGGGGCGTGGATGCGGTGTATGACGGGGTGGGAAAAAGCACTTTTGCAAAAGGACTAAACGTGCTGCGTCCGCGCGGGATGATGGTGCTGTTCGGCGGGGCGAGCGGCGCCGTGCCGCCCTTTGATCCTATCGTCCTGACTGAGAAGGGGTCGCTGTTTCTTACCCGGCCATCCTTGCGGGATTACATCGCCACCCGCGAGGAACTGCTCGAGCGCTCCGGAAGTGTATTCACCATGATGCTGGCGGGCAAACTCAGGCTGCGCATTGAACACGTCTATTCTTTAGCTGAGGCCCAACAGGCCCACCGCGACCTGGAAGGGCGAAAAACCACAGGCAAGCTGCTGTTGATTCCGTAGGAGCTGTGGAACACCTAAGTTGCCTGCTGTTTCCGGCCTGTCCCCGAAAAACCGCTGCGCCCAAACCTTCTTTGCGCCCAAAACGAAAACGCCCCGGACTCGGTTAGAGTCGCGGGACGCTCGTCGAACAGCCCTCCCCCAGAACTGCTCAATCAGGAGACTAAGCTACCCCCGGAAACTTGAGAATGGCCCATGTGTGCCAGAGAGTAGGACAACCGGGGGAAGGCAATTTTCAACCAGATCGCCATTGACTTCTGAGAGGGGATGGCTTGGAGCCGACGCGGGTCTTATGCGCACTTCCCGCCCGAGGAGGACAGGGCCGGTTCGGAAGTCTCGGCAGAGCTTAATGCACCTTCCGCCGTGATGCGCGTAGCCTTGCGGATCTCGCGGGCGATTTTGGCCCCGGCTTCTTCGCGGCGCGGCATTTCGCCTTCCGACATGACTGAGCTGGCAGCGAGGGTAAAGCGAAGAGCATCCTCTTCCCGGTCGAAATATAGAACTACCTGGCTGGCCGCCATACCGAACCTCCCACCGATTCTTTCAAGATGATAAGCGGTATGCGGCGGGACGCGAGGGTACTCTTTTGGTGCCAGCGGAGAGGAAAAAGCCGGAGCTCGGCGAGCCCCGGCTTGGTTAAGGACAACGAAGCCCCGGCCGGTTAGCCGCGGGCCTTGCGCCGAATTGCTCCTATGAGTCCGACGAGTCCCATGCCTGCCATGGCCATGGAAGATGGCTCTGGCATAGCAACAGGAGGACGGCCTCTCCGGCCTTCCCAACCGCCATTGTGCTGCGGAAAGGGATACGCCATCGCGGAAAGCGAAAGCGCCAGGCAGGAGATTACCAGTACGAATAACCGCTTCAGTGACATATTTCTCCTCTGGGTTAGAGTTTCTTGCGGTTTGCGGTCGCTGACCGCAACAGTGGTACGGGGGAGAAAAGTGCAGTTTCGCTGCCAGAAAACTCCGTGCAGGTGAATGAAATGCGATGCTTCCGCGGGCCACGGGTGAAAAGATTTTCACAGCGGAGGGAACTTGTGGGGAGCGCGCCAAAGGGCGAAGCTGGTGCCAAGATGCTACATTTAGAAATTCATGTCTGCCCCTGAATCTCTGTTCGTGAGAGCCTGCCGCGCGCTTCCGGTGGAGCGCACGCCGGTGTGGTTCATGCGGCAGGCGGGCCGCTACATGGCCGAGTACCGCGCGGTGCGCAAGCAGCATTCGCTGCTGGAAATCTGCAAAAAACCTGAGCTGGCGGCAGAGGTCACCATCACCGCGGCCGAGGCGCTCGGAGTGGATGCGGCCATCATTTTTGCCGATCTTCTTCTTCCGCTCGAAGTGATGGGCCTTCCCTTTCATTTTGCAGCCGGCGAAGGCCCGGTGATCGAACAGCCGGTGCGCAGCGCGGAAGACGTGCAGCGCCTGCAAACCGGGCGGGCGGCCGAGTTGGAATATGTTTCTGAAGCGGTGCGGCGGGTGGCGCAGCATTTCGGCCCGCGCCTGCCCGTGATCGGCTTCTGCGGAGCGCCTTTTACTCTGGCCAGTTACATGATCGAAGGCGGCGGATCGAGGAATTACCTTCACACCAAAAAAATGATGTACGCCGCGCCCGTGGTGTGGGATGAATTGATGCGGCGGCTGGTGGCGGTACTTTCCGAGTACGCGGCCGCGCAAGTGAAGGCGGGGGCCGACGTGATTCAGGTCTTTGACAGCTGGGTGGGATGCCTGAGCGTGGAAGACTATCGCCTGCACGTTCAGTCGCACAGCAAAGCTCTGATTGAAAGCCTGAAGAGGAGCGGGGCGCCGGTCATCTATTTTGGCACCGAGACCACCGCGCTGCTGCCGGCCATGAAAGAAACCGGCGCAGATGTAATAGGCCTGGACTGGCGGGTACCACTCGACCAGGGCTGGCGCAGCCTTGGAGAAACGGGCGCGGTGCAGGGCAACCTCGATCCCGTGCTGTTGTTTGCTCCGTGGAAGGAGATCGAGGTCCGGGCAGAAGACGTTCTGCGCCGCGCGCGCGGCCGCCCCGGTCACATCTTCAACCTGGGCCACGGCATTTTGCCGGAAACGCCAGTGGAGAACGTGAAAGCTCTGGCTGCCTTCGTTCAGCAGAGAAGCGCGGCCTACGGCGCGACGGCGGGCCGCCCTCTGGCAAAATAAGAGCATGCCTTCCGGCCGCAAAGTCGCCGTCTTGCTGCTTGCCCATGGCAGCCCCGACTCGGCGGAGGAGATTCCGGAATTTCTGCGCCAGGTGACCGGCGGCAGGCCCATGCCGCCGCAGGTCATCGAAGAGGTCAAGCATCGCTACGGACTGATCGGCCGCTCGCCCCTCACCGAGCTCACTCTGAAACAGGCAGAACTGCTGGCGCGCGAACTGGGACTGCCGGTTTATGTCGGAATGAGAAATTGGAAGCCTTACGTTGCGGAGGCGGTGAAGGCCATGACCGGCGACGGCATTGAGCACGCCGTCGCCATCTGCCTGGCGCCGCAGAACTCCCGCACCAGCGTGGGCCTTTACCGGGCGGCGCTGGTGAGCCAGAGCGGCCTCGGCTTCCGTTTCGATTTTGTTGAGGAGTGGCACGACCATCCTCTGTTGATCAGAGCCTTCACCGAGAGGTTGTGTACTGGCTGGAGCGCGGCCTGTGCCGCGGCCGGTACGAAACTGCCGGTGATTTTCACCGCCCACAGCGTGCCCCAGCGGACTATCGCCGAGGGCGATCCCTATGAAGCTCAGGCCAAGGAGACGGCAATGCTGGTGGCGCACGGGGCGGGTCTGGCGCCGGCAGACTGGAAATTTGCCTTTCAGAGCCAGGGCATGTCGGGCGGAGCCTGGCTGGGGCCGACGGTGGAGGAAACGATTCTCGGACTCGGGGCGCAAGGCCACGGCGGTATCTTCGTGCAGCCGATTGGATTCCTCTGCGACCATGTGGAAGTGCTCTACGACATTGATATCGGCTTCCGGCAATTCGCGGAAAAGCAAGGTATGCGGCTGTGGCGCGCAGAATCGCTGAATGATTCTCCTCTGCTCACGGCTGCTCTCGCCGGCCTGGCACGCGCACGGCTGGAACGCGCCGGAAGTTTGCAGACCTCGGGTTTATCGGAATGAAACGCATCGCCATTCTCGGCGGGGGCATCTCCGGACTTTCCGCCGCGTTTGCGCTTGAGCAGCGGCGCCGCTCGGGGCTGCCTCTGGAGTACGTGGTCTTCGAGTCCAGCCCCAGGCTGGGAGGCGTGCTGCAGACCGAATCTGTGGAGGGCTGCCTGATCGAGGGCGGGCCCGATTCCTTCCTTACTGAAAAACCCTGGGCGGCCGAGCTTTGCCGGCAGCTTGGCCTGGAAGATCATCTGATCGCTTCGAACGACCCCGAGCGCAAAACCTACATTCTGGTGCGCGGCAAGCTGGTCGCCATGCCCGATGGATTGATGTTCATGGTGCCCACGAAAATTTTGCCGGCATTATTCTCGCCGCTTTTCTCCACGGGCACAAAGTTGCGCATGATGCGGGAATGGTTCCATCCCCCGCGCAGAGCAGAGTCGGATGAATCGGTGGCGTCTCTGGTCGAACGGCACTATGGCGCGGAGATGGTGGAGCGCTTGGCGGATCCACTTCTATCGGGAGTTTATGGCGGCGAGGCCGCTGAACTCAGCGTTCGCGCCGTGCTGGCGCGCTTTGCCGAGATGGAGGCGCAGTACGGCAGTCTGGGACGGGCCATGATCGCCGCCCGCAAGAAGATGGCGCAGGCCGCCCCGCGGCCGTTATTCACTTCGCTGCGCCAGGGCATGCAGCAGATGACCGACGCGCTGGTGGCGCATTTGCCTGCCGCCTGCTTGCAGGTGAATTTCCCGGTGCGAGCACTGCGCCTGCGCGGCCCTGGTTGGCAGATTGATTCCGCGGCTGGATCGGAGCATTTTGACGCCGTGATCGCGGCAACTCCCGCGCACGCCGGGGCCGAACTCTTTCAGACGGCGAGCGGCGATCTCGCCACTGAACTTCGCGGCATCCACTACAGCTCGTCGGTTACTGTCACACTGGGCTACGGACCGGAGGTGCGCGCCGCTCTGCCGCCCGGTTTTGGATTTCTGGTTCCGCGCGGCGAAGGCAAGCGCATGCTCGCCGCTACCTTCGTGCACAACAAGTTTCCACACCGCGCTCCGCCGGACCGCGCGCTGGTGCGCTGCTTTCTGGGCGGCACGAGGGATGAGCAGATTCTCGATCTTCCCCAAGAGCAAATTGTCGATGTGGTGCGGAGTGAGTTGGGGCAGATTCTCGGCGTCAAGGCTGAGCCGCGGTTCACCCGAGTGTACAAGTGGAAGGCGGCGATGGCGCAGTATGCGGCCGGGCACCTGGAGAGGCTGGAGCGAATAGAGCGTCTGCTGCGGCAATTGCCCGGCCTGGCCTTGGCCGGCAATGCGTATCGTGGCATCGGCGTTCCCGATTGTGTGCACTCGGGCCGGCAGGCCGCGGCGCAGATTCTTGCTTTCGTTGGGCTGGCGCAGGAAGCACCTCAGGCAGTGGGGAAATAATCCTGGAGCGCCGGAGTCCGGACCCGGATTTGCCGCAACAACGGGCCGACTGGAGGGTTGAAAGCAATATTATGAGGTTCCAACCTTGGGGGACTCTTTTTGTCGCCGCAATCGTGCTCGCCAGCCTAATTAGTTGGGGACAGCAGAGCCCATCTCCTCCGGCAAACTCCCGCGAGAGCGCACCGCCAAGCTCCACCATGAGCGACATGCCGGGGATGGGCGGCCAGGGCAGCATGAGTGCCATGCGCTCCATGGAAGACCGCCACATGGATATGGGCCCGCACATGAAGATGACGACCCTGCGCTCGCTGGGGCCCGGGGACGAAAAGCGCGCCCAGAGCGTAGTGGAAGCGGCCCGGCGTGTTGCAGCCCAGTATGAAGACTTTCACGCTGCCCTGGACGATGGCTTCCAGATTTTTCTGCCCAACGTTCCGCAGAAGAT
This sequence comes from Terriglobales bacterium, assembly GCA_035517775.1. Classification (GTDB taxonomy): domain Bacteria; phylum Acidobacteriota; class Terriglobia; order Terriglobales; family Acidobacteriaceae; genus DATIYF01. The sequence goes on along the minus strand of DATIYF010000018.1, from coordinate 40,673 downwards.
GTATCACTTCACCAATTACCGCTATGCCTTCGAGGCGTTGTTTTATTTCAATCCCGAGCATCCCACTTCGCTGCTTTACGAAAAACATGGCGACGGTTACAAGCTGATTGGTGTGATGTATACCGCGCCGCGCAACGCCACTCAAGAGGAGCTCAACGAGCGCATCCCTTTGAGCGTTGCGCAGTGGCACGCGCACGTGAACCTCTGCCTGCCTCCGCGGGGCGAGGGGCGCAAGATGCTTGGCCCGCACCCCAAGTTCGGGCTTGATGGCTCCATCAGCACGCCGGAAGCCTGCGACGCCGCCGGCGGAAGATTTCTGCCGCAGGTTTTTGGCTGGATGGTGCACGTATATCCTTTCGAGCAGAAACCCGAGGACATCTGGTCGGTAGAGCGGCAGATGCCCGGCCATTTCCACCCGGATTGAGCGTCAGGAATCTGCCTTCAGCTCTGCGACGAACACGAAGCGATCGCTCACCAGAAAATTTGCCAGCGAGCAGGCGGCGATGGTAATTGCGTTCGCCGGCAGGTATGGCAAATGTGCGGCCCCAACCAGCAACCGCATGAGGGCGAGATTTCCGAAGACCGAAAATGCTCCAGTGGTGAAACTGAACCTGACGAGACGAAAAAGAAGCCCGCCTTTTTCGTTTCGATCAGCCCAGGTGAAGTGTGCGTGCCAGAAAAAGTTATGCAGCACGGCGGCCTCAACCGCCAGCGCTGTGGCCACAAGATAATTCAGCCGCAAGCCACTCCGGAATAGGGCCAGGGCTGCCAGTTGCACGCCAATTCCGATCGCGCCCACCGCATTAAACTTCAGCCAGCGGAGGCCGGTTGCGCGCCCATTGCCGGCAATCACGAAATCTTCTCCTCGCGGTAGAGCTGCCGAATATTGCGTGCGGTGAAGAAAAGCAGCATGGCGGCCATACCCATAAGGGCGATCCCCCCGCCGAGATCGAACAGGCGGTAACGCCCGCGCAGCACAACCGGCCAACGCAGCAGCGCCAGATCCCCCACCGCCAGCAGAAGTCGCACCTCGGTCGGGCCGAAGCTGCAGAATGAAAGCCGGAATTCTCCCAGCGTGTGCGCCGCCAGGTACGACTGGATGGAAAGCAATAGAAACGCGACCAGCATGCCGGCCGCGATATAGGGATGCACGAATCCCGAGAGAGCCAAACCGCCCATGAGCGCGACCGCCCCGAAGCTATCCAGAATGTGGTCAACGTAAAAGCCGTAGCGCGGGCGCTGCCGCTGGCGCACGCGTGCGAGCGTACCGTCAAGGCTGTCTCCCAGCCAGTTGAGGGCGAGAAAGACAATCCCGGCCAGCAGCCACTTTGTATTCGAACCTGCCAGGGCGTAGCTCAATCCGGCCAGGCATTGCGCCGCAAAGCCCAGCGCCGTCAGATGATCAGAGTTCATCCAGCCGGGCGTGCGCTCGGCCATCCATACCAGCACGCGCTTTTCGGCCCGGGCCAGAAAGCTGCCCTGCACCCGGTTGGCCTGATGGAACCGCGCCTGCCTGACATGGGTAAGAACCGCCGGGTCGGCCTGCTCGCAGAAATCAATCAGTGGGCTTGCCATAAGTCGCCTCCCATTTCGCGACTTTGCGCGGAAGGCGAGATGGCGGCAATGCTCTGCAGGTAAATCGTGGGTCAATCCTGGAACATTGGGGAAGCTGCTGATAACCGGAGAGATAGCTGTCTTGTTTTCTTCAGATAATTTCAGAATTCTCAACCACAGAGAAAACTGAGGGCACCGGGGAAGGCCTCAGGTTTGCCGCGCAGCCTCTTCCACCGCCGCGCGCAATTGCTCGAGGCTCCACTGTATTTGCTCGGCGGTGATGACAGCCGGCGGAGCGATCAGCAGGTGGTCGCCGGAGATGCCGTCCACGCAGCCCTGCATGGGATAAACGAGCAACCCGCGTTGGAGCGCCGCCTGCGCGACGCGGCCGGCAAAGTTCAGTTCTGCGGGAAACGGCTTCTTGCTCGATTTCTGCGCCACAAACTCGACTCCCCAAAGCAGTCCGAGACCACGAACATCGCCGACCACAGGCGAATCTAATAAGGACCGCAGCGACCATTGCAATTCCTGCGCCGGAGTTCCCGGCTGGGCCGAATCGGCCGCCTGCACCAGCCGGCTTCTCTGCAAGTGCGCCAGCACGGCTCGTCCAGCCGCCAGCGAAACAGGATGCGCGTTGTAGGTGAAGCCGTGAAGAAATGCGCCCGAGCCGGCGGCGATCGCCTCTACTGTTCTCTGATTGGCAATCACCGCTCCAAGCGGGGCATAGCCGCTCGAAAGGCCTTTCGCGGCCACCAGAATGTCGGGCGCGGCCTGCCAATGCTCCACGGCGAAGTTGCGCCCGGTGCGGCCCATCCCGGTCATGACTTCATCGGCAATGAAGAGCACTCCGTGGCGGCGGCAAATCTCCGCAATGCTTTGCAGGTAGCCAGGCGGCGGAGTTACCGCGCCCAAAGTTGCGCCGCTGACCGGCTCGCAGATAAAGGCGGCAGCCGCACCTTGGACCTTTTCGACTGCCTGCTCCAGTTCCGCTGCGTATTGCTGGCCGCAGTTTCGGCAACCGTCGGTGCAGTCGTAAGCGCAGCGATAACAATACGGATACCCAATGTGGGCGAACTCTTTCACCATGGGCCGGTACATCTCGCGGCGCCGCCGATTGCCGGAGACCGACACAGCGCCCAGCGTTGCGCCGTGATAGCTCTGCTCCCGGCTAAGAATCTGGTAACGCTCGCCATGCCCGATCTCTACCTGGTACTGGCGGGCAAGCTTGAGCGCGGTCTCCACTGCCTCCGAGCCGCCGCAGGTGAAATAAACCGCACCGCCACGAAAGTTTTCTCCGGCAAACTCAAGCAACTCCTGCGCGTATTGCTCGGCCACGGAAGTGCTGAACTGGCTGCTGTGCACGAACTCCAACATGCCCGCTTGCCTCGACATCGCCGCCGAAATTTCCCGTACTCCATGACCGATGAAGTTCACCGCCGCGGAGCCGGAAAAGTCGAGATAGCGCCGGCCGTCGCCGTCCCAGAGGTACACCCCTTCCCCGCGCACCGCCTCTGGGTACGCTTTGCGAAACGAACGCCTGAGAACTGCGCTTCGAATCTCGCCTGCAATCAAGTCGGGTTTGGCCACGACTCGGATTATGTGGCGCGCTGCATCAGCCTGTCAAAAGTACGTGCCCTCTTGTGAGCCGCGCGAACCTGGGGCATACCCAATGCGCTCAATCTTTGCGTGTAGAATCGCCCGAGAATGGCGAATGTCGCGGAAAATCCGCAGGCAGGCAGAAGCGTTCTGCGCCGCGCCCTGCGCCTGCTGCGCCCCTCGCATCAGCACTCGGCGTTTTCCGCCACGCTTCTGCTGATGTCGGCGGTCATGCTCTCGCGCGTCCTGGGCTTCGTGCGCGAAATGTATATCGCCTGGGCCTTCGGCGCCGGCCCGCAGACCGATGCCTATGTGGCCGGCTTCACCATTCCCGACTGGTTGAACTACCTGGTGGCCGGCGGCACCGCTTCCATTACCTTCGTCGCCATCTACACCCGCTTTCTCGCCGAAAACAAGGAAGAAGCGGCGCAGAAAACCTTCTCGGTCATTATCACCATAATGACCGCGGTGCTGATGGTGGGCATCGTGATTGCGGAAATTTTCGCTCCCCAGCTCGACCGCATGATGTTCAAGGGCTTCGGGCCTGACGAGCTGGCGCTGTGCGTGCACCTCACGCGAATTCTTCTGCCCGCCCAAATATTTTTCTACGTCGGCGGCGTGGTCTCGGCGGTGCTGCTCTCGCGGCGGCTGTTTCTGCTGCCCGCCTTCGGCCCATTGGTCTATAACGCAGGAATCATCGTGGGCGGACTGCTGTTTTCTCATCGCCTGGGAATCTCTTCTTTGGCTTATGGCGCGGTGGCCGGCAGCTTCCTGGGAATATTTCTCATCAATGCCATCGGCGCGGCGCGAGTGGGCACGGGCTACAGCGTTTCGTTCGATGTGCGCAATCCGGCATTTCGCGAATGGGTGAGGCTTTCCATTCCCCTGATGCTCGGCGTTTCTCTGGTCACCGCCGACGATTGGATTCTGCGCTACTTCGCCTCCGGCGTGGTCGGCGATATTGCCCGCCTCAATTACGCCAAGCGTCTGTTTGCGGTGCCCATCTCTGTGCTCGGGCAGGCTGCCGGGCAGGCCTCGCTGCCCTTTTTCGCGCGGCTGTTCAGCGAAAAACGCATGGGCGAATTTGCCGCCACGGTGAATGGGTCAATTTACCGCATCGCGGCAGCCTCAGTGCTGGGCAGCAGCCTCATGATGTCGGCCGCGCTACCTTTGGTGGACCTGGCCTTTCACCGGGGCCATTTTCATCTGGCTGATTCCCAGCACACCGCCGTCTATTTTTTCTGGTTTTCTCTGTCGCTGGCGTTGTGGGCGGCGCAAGGGCTCTATGCCCGCGCCTTCTATGCCTCCGGCGACACGCTCACGCCCATGGTGGCGAGTACGCTCATCACCATCGCCTCGATTCCGGTTTACAAGGCGCTGTTTCATGCCTTCTCCACGGTCGGGCTGGCCATGGCCTCCGACGTAGGAATTGCCGCCAACACGCTGGCCGTCGCTGTTTTGCTGCACCGCCGCAAGCTGGTTTCACTCTTTCAATTGCAATGGCTCGAACTCTGCAAAGCAGCCGGCACCGCGCTCGCCGCAGGATGGCTGAGCTACGAGGTTGGGCGCTTCGTGCCAGCCGGAGCCCGCCTCGCTGATGTTGAAGCTCTCGCCCTGATGACCATCACTTGGGCAGCCACGGTGGCTGCAGGCCTATGGATTACCCGCTCGCAGTTGCCGCGCGACTTGCGCCGCCGCAAGAAGACCACATATCCCCGGCTTGCCGAACAATCGGCAGAGGAGTTCAGCGCCGGCGCCGAGCCTTAGCTCACTGCCAGCTCACCGAAGTCAGGGTCACGTACACCGCATTGTTCCCCGAGCGCAGGTCTTTGCCCAGCGAGACAATTACCTCGGCGCCCAGCATCCTTGCCTTGAGTTGGAGCCCGGTATCCCAAAGCCACTTTCGTGAGCCCAGGCCAGGATCGGGATCGGTAATCGTGCCCGTATCGAAGAACGGTCCCACCTTAATCGTGGCAGGCCCGTAGTGATAGACGTTCTTATCCACTTCCCAATTGGAGAGGAAAAAATTCCGCCCCAGGGGAGCGCTGCCTTTGCGGCCATTGCGCGTGGCAACGTGGCCGCGCATCATAAGATTGGTGTCGCCACCGATTCCCAGGGCAAAGAGTTCGTCGAAGGGCAAATCTCCGAATGTCTTGCCGGCGTGAATCTGCTGCTGCATCTCGTAATCGTCGCCCGCGGGCTCGGGAAACCAGTGGAACTTCTCCCATGCCTGCAGCTTGGCAAAGGAGTGCGGCGGCTGCGACCAGAGGCGCCCCAGAGCGGCCGCGCCGCCGCCTCGCAGGTCCATGCGATGTTCAGGCATCTGCCAGATTTCGGCATCGAGGCTGCTGGTCTGCTTGAGCTGGTAACCCTTGAGGAGAAGCTCCGGCGTGAGGGCCACTCCGGGGTCGACGTCACGAAAATCGCGATGAGAGATTTCCCCACCGGCCGACCACTGCCAGCGTCCGTTCACAATGGAGAGAAAATTCGCGCTTACTGCCTCGCGCCGCAGGTTCAGCGCCCCCCGCAGCGGCGCCGGGCCGGTAAAGGAATCGACAATTCGCCAGTTTTCGTCGCGCAGATCGAGCCCCACATTGAAATTCCGCTTGGCTCGGTCGAAGGGGCTGGAGAGGTTTGCCGTGATGCGGCGCTTCTGCGCATCCCAGCGGTACAGCGAGGTGAAATTGATCGCCTTGTGGTGAATGTTGTAATACTCGGGATAAACCGTCTCGGCGGGCAGGCCGCGGAGCATCAGCGCAAGCGTGAGCCATTTTTTCTTTCCCCAGGTCTGTTGCGCTTCGTTGTAGAAGATGACGTCGAATTTGCCATCGGGCCGAATCTGTAAGTTGAATTCATAGTTGGGAAAAACCCCCAGTGCGCCCACCCGCGCTTCGCTGGTCATCAGATCGGGAAACCGCAGGGTGCTCTCCGGAGAGAACGCAAGCGCTGAATCGAGCAGTTGCGGGTCCACATCCGGCGCCGGGCGCTCTACCACCCGCACCACGTGCGGCTTATCATCGCGGTTCCAATACTTCAGCGCGGCCTTGAGGTTGCCCTGCAGAAAATAGACCGTGCCCAGAAAGTTCTCGGCATAGGCGTCGTGCGGCGCGAGCTTCAAGCCCTGGCGCAAATAAGCGGCCGCCCGCACGAAATGCCTCTGGCGAAAGGCAATACCGCCCAGTTCAACGGAAAAGCGGGCGTCTTTGGGGCTAAGACGGCTGCCGGCCAGCAAGGCGCGCCGCGCTTCTTCTACCTTGCCCAGGCGGGCAAGCGCCGTCCCGTAGTAGAAATCCAGATCGGCGGAAGGCTTCGGCAGGCCGCGGACCAGGTCAACGATCTGTTGCCACATCTGCTGGGCGGCCCACTGGCGGGCCTGTTCCTCCGCAGAAGCTCCCGGGGCCTGCGCTGGCAGCGCCTGGGCGCAGAGGACTAAGAGGAGAACCGCAATGGCGGAAATCAGGAGGGGCCCAGGATGGGCAAAGCGAGGAGCGTCCATCGGTCAGCAGCACTCCATTCCCGCTCGAAGTTCGCGCGGTCCTGCTTGAGCAGCTTGCGTTGCGCTGGATCGTTTACCAGCACCAGAGATTTTTCCTCATCCAGTCCGGCCACCACCACATAGTGCAACGGCGAATCACCGCCGGGCTTGAGGGCGACGATCAGAGGCCGCCCTTTTTGTAAGTGCTGTTTCAGATCGGCCCATTGCCCGCGGAAGATGAAGGTGCGAAAGTTCTGCTGGCGAAAGTAGCTCTCCATCTGCGAGGCATAAATCCCGTGCGCCTCCGGCGAATAGAGGGCCCGCTGAATCAGCGCCGGGTCCGAGCCCGGCGTCAGCGGCTTGCTCCATTCGTGCTGCCAGTACTGCATTACCATGGCAATGCTGGCCGCGCCGCAGCCGTCCTTTTCCTGGGGGATAAAGGGAACGTCCAGCAAAATCTCCGCCGGGCCTGAGGCCGCGAGCATTGCGCTCAGGCAAACCACGGCGGCAATTGCCTGGATAAAGCGTAACCGCATTGGGTCCTACCGTACGGCCACAATAATCAGGATCAGGGCGGCCACGGCCAACAACAGCAGAAGCAGATCGCGGTCGCTCATGTTGCCGGCGGCGAAATCCTTCTGAGCTTTGAAGGTGCGGGCCGAGAGCTGCGCCAGTTCGGCATCGCTCAGCGAGGCGATCGCCCGCTGTACTTTTTGCGGGTCCATGTTGGCTGAGCGCAGCGCCTTTTCGGCCTTGCCGGTCGAAAAGAACTTCTGCAGCTGCTCCAGGTTGCGCTGCCGCGCCTGCGAGGCCTCCAGCAAAGCCTGCTGCAGTTCGGAGGGGTCCACTACGTGGACCGCGGCCTGGGCAAACAGATTCTGCGGCACGGCAAAAAACAGAGCCAGAAAGACTGCCAGTACACCACGAGCGCACTGCTTCAGATCAAGCTGCATAGGAGCCGCCTCCAATGATTTTTTGGGCCAGGTATGCCAATACTATACCGGGGCTTTGGATGAGTTGGCCCGCTCAAGTGTTGGCGGGCACGGCACTCTGATTTCACAACGACGCCACCCGCTCGCGCAGTTGCCGGGCAATCTGCTGCGGGTCGCTTTCGGAAGGAAACGTTACCGGCGCGCCGATTTTCACCCGGATCTGGCCCGGCCAGGCAAAGCTCTTGCCGGCCTGCTTGCGCTCGAACAAGCCCTCAATCCGTATGGGCACAATGGGAATGCTGAGATTGTTGGCCAGCAGTCCGATGCCGGCGCGGAAAGGCAGCAGCTTGCCATCGGCCGTGTGCCGGCCTTCGGGAAAGATCAGAACGCTGTAGCCGCGGTCCACGCATTCGCCGGCATAGGAAAAGCTTTCCCGGAAGCCGGCCTCTCGCGGCAGGGGAAAAAGATTCAGCAGGCTGACCCCCAATATCCATTTCACCCGGTCATAAGCCTTGCCCACTGCGCTGCGGCCGGCCGGCGGAGTGCGCAGAATTTCTAGTGCTTCCCCGCCAGTGGCTACCGCCAGGCGATGGCGGAAACGAGCGGGCAAGGCGGTCAGAATGAAGCCTGGGTCTACGTCGCCAATGTGATTCGAAATCACCAGCACCGGCCCGCGCAGGCCCCGCAAATTTTCCCGGCCTTCCACTCGCGGCCAGCCCAATAGAAAGACCGCCGGCCGTAGCAGCGCGTAATGAATGAGGAGCCGCACCCACATGACCGGCCAGCGCTGCACCCAGAGCGGATAGTGAAACTTTGCGCGCGGCGCGGCCTTGCCGTGCAGTAACCGCTCAAGGTCGCCGACCGTATTGACCGCGGCAAAGCGGGTCTCGCTCAGGTCCAGCTGATACCGCTCTTCCAGTTCTCCCAGCAACTCGACCCGGTCAAGCGAGCTCAGCCCGAGGTCGGCGTCCAGGCTGGCGTTCGCCGAAACATTCTGCTCCGCTCGGCCCGTCACCCTGCCCAGCAAGCCGGAGAGCGAACTCGGCGGCGCATCGCCCGAGGATTTTTGCCCCAGCCTCGACAGCACGAATTTCTGTACTTCGGCCGTCTTCGACTTCTGCGTCGAGGTACGCGGAAAATCCTCTTCCGGCCACGCGAACCAGCTTCGCATGCGCTGATATTCCGCCAGAGACTCGTTGGCGCGATTCACTACGCCCTCGAGTTTGTCGCTATCACTATCGCGCAGAATCACCACCGCGCAGGGCTCGGCGTTGCCATTTCTCGGCAGGGCTACCACCACGCAATCCTTCACTTCCGGCTGGCGGCGCAGTGCCGCCTCCAGGTCCTCGGGATACACATTCATCCCTGCCGGTGTGACCATCACGTCCTTCTTCCGCCCCTTGAAATACAAATGGCCTTCTGCATCCAGTTCGCCGATGTCGCCCGTGCGATACCATCCTTCCTCATCGGCCGCCGGTCGAAGCGCCTGATCGTTCCAATAGCCGGCAGTCACTCCGCCACCGCGAACCAGAATTTCTCCGTCCGGCGCCAGCTTTACTTCCCGCCCCGGCAGCACTTTGCCAATGGAACCCTGCCCCAGGTGGAATGGATGGTTCACGCTAATGAGCGACGTCGTCTCCGTAAGTCCGTAACCCTGGACCACGGCATAACCCAGCCTGCGCCAGAATTCTTCCGTTGCGCGGTCCAGCGCCGCGCCGCCGGAAATAAACGCCCAGAACTTCCAGCCGAACTGCCGGCGCACCCGCCGGAACGCCCACCAGCGGCGCAGAAAGTGCTGCTCTGCGGCCGCGGCGAACCTGCGGCGAAACTCCTCCAGCCGCCCGGCCTCTTCCAGGTCGCGTTCCACTTTTTCCTTTAGCGACTGCATCATTCGTGGCACCGCCACCAGCACTGAAACCCGTTCCCGCCGGATCGTCCGCACCACCTCGGCAGGCTTCAGCGCCTCCTGAAAGATCACCGTGCCTCCCAATAGCTGCGGAAGAAAAATCCCCAGAAACTGCCCAAAGACATGGCTCAGCGGTAGCAGATTTAAGAACCGCACCGGATGCACAAAATGTTCGTACTTCAAGTATTTCCTAATCTCTGCTTCCAGCGGCGCCATGTTGGCCAAAACATTGCCATGTGTAATCACCACCCCCTTCGGTTGTGCCGTAGTGCCCGAGGTAAACACAATCTCCAGCAAATCTTCCGGGGCGGGCTTGGCCACGGCCGGCGGCGATGGGTCGTATCTTTCCAAGGTCTGTGGCAAATCTTCCAGCACCACGGCGGGCACCGGGCTGGTTTCCGCATGTTCCCTCGCGCAGACCCACACCCGGGCCTGAGTTTGATCAGTCACGCGGCGGGCAAAATCGTCCGCTGCGGCTTCATCCATCGGGACCGCAACTACGCTGCAAATTGCGCAACCGAAAAACGCTGCCACCCACGCGGCCGAGTTCGCCCCCCAAAGCAGCACGCGGTCCCCCTTCTTGATTCCACGCACCTCGAGCTCGCGAGCAAACCGGTAGGCAGTTTGTGCAACCTCGCGATAGCTGGTGCGCACCATGCGGTAGCCCTGCCGCTGCGCATAGGCGCACTCATCGCCTCGCATACGGAATTGGGCGAGATAGTCAGCTAGAGAAGCGCTCATTGGGTCAAGGCCGTTCGTCTCGGGCCCTGCAAAGCCTCAAAATCATTATTATCCCGCTACTTACGCCGCGCCGCGGAGAACGCGCCAAAAAGGGAAAGAGCACAAGAGATCAAACAAAGGACTTGCCCTGATGGATTTTTGTCGTACAATCTCTGCCGTTCGGCCACAAACAGCCAGAAGCCCTCATCGGCTCGCGGTATATTCCGAGCCCTGGGGCTAGCTCGACAGATTCATTCGCGGTATCTCCCCGCGCGCGGAGGGTCAGTATGAGCATCATGGTCTGGAAGCTTTTACGCCATTTGCCCAAGCCAATGCTGTTGGTGCTTCTGTTCTTTGTGCTGGCCGCGGTCGCCCGCGCCTGAACCTTCCTCATTCATCCAGGAGTTACCCCCGGAGCGCCCGCAGCTGCGGGTAACTCGGTCGTACACTCCCTACTGGTAACCCTTGGTAACCTGCGCTTCCTCCTTCTCAGTCTTACAATGGCCATTGTCCGATAGACCACCCGGCTCATCGGCCTTATGCCGACAATCGGGTGCATGCGCGAGTGCTCTTTCTCCCTGAGCGGCGTGGCTTTCGGACTAACAACAGCCGGAGCCGGCAAATTCTATGGCGTTTGGGTTCGGGTTCAACAAGCAGAAGGCATTGAGCACTGCTGAGAAATTTGTCCAGCAGGGCAAGCTGCAAAATGCCATCGTGGAATACGAGAAGGTCCTGAAGGCCGACCCGAAGGAGCTCACCGTCCTCAATACGGTGGGCGATCTGCACGCCCGCCTCGGCCAACACGATCAGGCGGTGGAATGCTTCAAGAGCGTCGGCGATGCCTATGCCTCCCAGGGTTTCACGGTCAAGGCTATCGCGATGTACAAGAAGCTGAGCAAGCTCAAGCCCTCGCTCGATAGCGTGCTCCGCCTCGCCGAACTTTATACCCAGCAGGGTTTGTTCAATGATGCCCGCGCCCAGTACCGCCAGGTCGCCGAAGAATTCCTGCGCACCGGCGAACTGGAGCAGGCCGCGAGAATTTTCCAGAAAACTCTGGAAATGGACCCCGAGAACGTGGCCATGCGCACCCGCCTGGCCGAAGTTTATGTTCGCCTGGGCAAGAAGAACGAAGCCTGGCAGATTTTTTCTGAAGCCGCGGAGACCCTGCGCAGCCGCGGGGCCATCGCGCCCGCCGAAGAGTTGCTGCAGCGCATGCTGGCGCTCGATCCCGGCAACAGCTCCGCGCTTCTGCTCCGCGGCCGCATCGCCTTTGAATCTGGCGACCTGCCCGGCGCCATTCAGCACCTGGAAAAGATTGCCGACCTCGATTCTCATCCCGATGGGCTTCGCGTCTTGATGCAGGCTTACGTCCGCACCGGCCGCCTGCCCGAGGCCGGCACCCTCGCCGGCAAGCTGCTTTCAGTCCACAATGATGTGGATTCAGTCATCGCCTACGCCGATGCCCTCATCGCATCCGGTCATTTTGAAGACGCTCTGCGCGTCTTCCAGCAGTACTCGGACCGCCTGCTGGCCTCAAATGCCACCAAAGTTCTGGATACTCTGCACGCTTGCATCGGCCACGTGCGCGAAAACACCGCCGCGCTGGAAATTCTGCTCGAGTTGCTGACCAAGGCGGGCGATAACACGCATATCGCTGAGGTCTATGAGCTCCTGGCGCACAGCTCGGTGCAGTCCGGCGACTTGCCCCGCGCCCGCGATTACTACCAGAAGCTGATGCAGTTGGAGCCACAGAACCAGATCCATGCGCGCAATTACCAGCAGGTAGCCAGCCAGCTGGGTGGCTCGCCGGCAGCCCTGATCACGGCCGAAGAAGGCGCCAGCCTGGTGGAGGAACTGGAAGCAACCGCGCCCTTCATTGAGCAGCGCTACGCCGATGATCTGGCCTTATCCATTCGCGGCGCTCTCACCGATGCCGACCTGTTCCTTTCTTACAATATGCCGGCCAAGGCCCTGGAGCCGTTGCTGGCCGTTTTGCCCAAGGCGCCCAGCGACCTGCGCCTGAACCAGCGGCTTGCGTCCTTGCACGCCCGCGCCGGCCGTTTCGCCGAAGCCGCAGCCTGCTGCGCTACCCTGGCGAGTATCTATCACGATGCCGGCCAGGCCGAGGAGGCCACCCGATACCGCGAACTGGCCGAGAAATACAAAGCGCGCGCGGCCGTGAGTTCAACCTCAACGGAAGATTCGCCCCTGCCCGAGGAGATGAGTTTCGCCGCTTCCGCCGCCGGCTTGGCAGGCGAGTCGTCAGACCTGGCGGCCGAGGCGAGCTCTCTGGAACCGGCAGCCCCCCCGCCCTCCGTCAGCAAGCCTTCCGGACTGTTCTGGCACGCTCCTGCCACAGCCTGGCCAAAATCTGCCGCCGAGCCTGCGGCCGAAGCCGCTCCTGAAGCTCATGCGGCAGCGCACGCTGCTGAGCCGAAGGGCCAGGAAGAGATTGATCTTTCGGATGAATGGGAAGGCGCCCTCTCCGAAGAGCCAGCCATTGCCCATGAGCCAGTCGCCGAACCAGAAATTCCTGGGGAGGCGGCGGCCGCTTCATCGAGCGCCATCGCCCATGAATTGACCGACGAAGTTCGCTTCTACCTGGGCCAGTCCATGCTCGAGGAGGCGCGCACGGCCTTCAGCAAACTGGAGCAGGTGGGGGCTGACGCGGAAGCCCTTTCGGCGCTGAAGGCGGAGATCGAATCCGCCGAAGCTGAAGGCGCTTCCTTCGAGGCCGCTTCGGGCGCGCCTGCCGAGAGCGTTGCAGAGGAACCTGCGCCCGAACCACAAGCCGCGGCCGCCGAGCAAACTTTCGCGCTTGTCACGCCTCCTCCTATCTCATTCGCGCCGCCTGCTCCCTCTGAGCCCGTGCACGTGATGCAGCCGGCCGCGAGCGAGGAACAACCTGCCTTCGCTTCCGCCACTCAGCCTGAACCCCAGGCTGCAGAACCCGAAGCAGAGCCGGTGGAGTCCGCCCGGGCCTCTGAACCGGAGCCGGAGCCAGTGGAATCTGCCCAGGCCGCCGCTTCCTCCGAAGCGCCCAGCGGGTTTGGAGACTTTGTCGCTGATCTTGAAAGCTCACTCGGAGACTCATTCCTCGCTCCGGCCCCGTCCGCACCACCGGCCGCAGTCGCCCAAGCTTCCCACGCGCAAGCGCCGCCGCTTTCGGTCGCTCAACCTCAAATCTCGCAGCCTCCAACCTTTCAACCTCCGGCCGCGCACGCGCCCACTATGCAGCCAGAGGCCTCACCGGCTCCGTTTGAGCCTGTTGCCCTGCATCCGGAGGCTCCTGCCGCCATGGCGGCGGCCGCCTCTGCGCCCGCTTCCTCGCCTTCGCGCGAGGCCTCGCCATTCCCTTCCACTTTCACCTACCAGCCTCGCCCTGCCGAACCGGCAAACGGCGGACCCAAGGTAGAAGCCTCCCTGGGAGTGGACCTTGCCGGCATGTTCGGCGAACTTCGCGAAGAGCTCGAAGCCGATTCCGGCGCCGACGAAGATTGCGAGACCCACTACAACCTCGGCGTCGCCTTCCGCGAAATGGGCCTGCTCGATGAGGCCATCGGAGAGTTCCAGAAAGTCTGCCAGGCCGCCGACCGCGGCAAGTCTTTCCCCCAGCTCATGCAGGCCTACACCTGGCTGGCCCAGTGCTTCCTCGATAAAGGCGTGCCCCAGGCCGCCGTCCGCTGGTATGAGCGGGCTTTGAAGCTGCCCAACCTCGACGGCGAAACTTCGCTCGCTCTGCACTACGAACTGGCTTCTTCCTACGAAGCGGCGCAAAACAAGCAAGCCGCGCTGAGTCATTTTCTCGAAGTCTATGGCCTGAACATTGATTATCGTGACGTGGCCGAGCGCATACAGGCTTTGAAGTCGTAAAATGCGTAGATGTGTCTAAGCCGCAAACCTCGCTCCAGCGGGGCGCATCTGGTTCTCTTGATTCCTGCGAAACTTACCGGAGGTATAGCGTGAGCGCTGACCCTCACGTGCCGGTGAAACCGCCCGCTGCGGAGCCGCCCCGCCTGCCGGCGGAAAAACCCGTGCTCGCCGGCTCTGTGGCGCAGCCAGGGGTCTGGCTGCATCGCATCGCCACTTTGTTCCTCGTCTTCGGGTGCGCAGCGGTCGGCATGCTCTTGATCATTCTTCCCTGGAGCCCTTCCTGGACCAACAACAGCCTGCTCTGGGGCTCCCCGCAATGGCAGACCTTCTTCGCCAACAGCTTCGTGCGCGGCGTCTGCAGCGGACTCGGCATCATTGATCTCTGGATTGGCTTCTCCGAGGCCCTTCACTACCACGAAGGCAAGCATTCCTGATCTCACCTCGCACGACTTGAATACACTTCGTTCGTAACCGCCTCCAGACCAGCAGCCCAGGAACTCCCGGCAACGCCCCGCTTCGCGGCAGCATCCCTTCTTCACAAGCAGGGGGTGCGGGTTGACGCTGCGAAGAGGCGCGGAGCTGGCAACTGCCGGGTTGGGCGAGGGCGCATTGCTCCTGGCCGTGGCCGCAGCCGGATGGGCCACGCGCCAGCCTCTGATTTTCGCCAGCCTGGGTCCAACCGCCTACGAACTCGTAGAGCGCCCGCGCGACCGCAGCGCCCGCACTTATAACATCATCGTCGGCCACTTCCTCGGCCTGGGCTCGGGATTTCTGGCGGTGTTCCTCATGCACGCCCGCAATTCCCCCAATGTTCTGCAAACCGGCATTGTCGACCCGCCCCGTCTCTGGGCCTCGGTGCTGGCGGCCGTACTGACCACGCTCCTGACCCTGGCCCTCCGCGCCGGCCAGCCCGCCGCCATCGCCACGTCTCTTCTGGTGGCCCTTGGCTCCATGCAAACCGCCCGCGACGCCGTGGCGATCGCCGCCGCCGTGCTGCTCATCGCCGCCATCGGCCAGCCCATGCGTCATCTCCGCATGCAGGTCATGACCGGGGTACGCCGCTCCACCGTAACTCCTCAGCCCGCGCCCTCCCAGCATTAATTTTTGACAATCCCCGTCCCCCGCGCCAGACTATAGAGGTGAGACTTCGCTGCATAGGCTGCCTCGCGCTGCTGCTGGTAGTGAGTCTCGCCCTGGTGTGCCTGTTTCCCTGCGTCCCCGGCGCCGCGGGCGGCGTTCACGCCGTCAAGGCGTCGCTTCGGCCGCATCGCGGCATGCCGCTCATTCAGTTCGATGGCAAATTGCCCGGCTTGCATGCGGTCGCCCTCGCCGCCGCTGGGGTGGCTGCAGTCTCCCCCATTGGATTGCCGGCGCAGCATCTTCCTTCTGGGCGGCAAATCGCCAGTCTTTCCAGTGTTCTTCGCTGCTGATTCCTTCCTGTACGGTTTTTCTCTGGCAGCCACGAACGCCCTCGGTCCTCAGAACCGGGCGCTCCATAGACCAACTTAACTACATCCGCATTTCAGGGAGTCAGGTCTTATGAACAGCGAAAGAAGCAACGGCGAGCCCATTCTTGAATTCTGGTCGCAGCTGCAGCAGTTTCTGGATACCCGGCAAAGCGCCGCCCGCACCGCTGGCCTGGATGGCGCCGCCTACGATCTGTTATTGGCCTTAAAGGCGTTTCCCCGCGATATGGACGCCAATATTTCAGCCATGAGCCGGCGCCTGATGCTGCAGCATCGCGTCGCCGCCCGCACGGTACGGCGCCTGGTGCGGCAAGGACTGGTGCGCACCCGCCGCAGCCGCTACGACCGCCGCTCTCACGCTCTGCAGCTCACCCCGAAAGGAGAGCGCCTGCTGGGCAGGTTGGCCAGCAAGAGCTTGGCCGGCCTGGCCTACGACGGCCCGCCCCTGGTCGCATCGCTGCGGCACCTGCACATTAGCGCCTGAGTGTTGCCGGCTTGTGCCGGGAGTTACTCTCCCGCCTCGCCCAGCTTCCGGCCCACCAGCGCTTCCACCCGCTCCAGGACTTCGTCCTCGGAGAGCGCAGTCGAATCCAGCACCACCGCGTCCGCCGCCGGTTGCAGCGGTGAAGTGGCCCGCGTGCGGTCGCGCCGGTCGCGCTCGCGCAACTCCTTGATGAGAGCTTCCTCGGAAGCTCCCTGCCGCGCCTGCTGGCTCAGCCGCCGCCTCCCCCGGATCACCGGGTCGGCGTCGAGAAAGATCTTCACGTCGGCATCCGGAAAAACCTTGGTGCCGATGTCGCGCCCCTCCATCACCACGCCCCCGCCCTGCCCCATCTCCCGCTGCCGTGCCACCATCCACTCCCGTACCTTGGGATGCACCGAAACCCGCGACGCCGCCTCCGTCACATCGGCTTCGCGCACCCGCGCCGTAACGTCCCGCCCATCCAGCAAGACACGATTGCCACCCAGCGTCGGCTCCAGATCAATATGCGATTCGTGCGCCAGCTTGAGCAACGCCGGCTCATCTTCGAAGGAGGTGTCCCACTCGATCGCCTTCAGCGCCAGCGCCCGGTACATGGCCCCGCTCTCCAGGTTCACGTAGCCCAGCTTGCGCGCCAGCCGTGAGGCAATCGTGCTCTTGCCCGCGCCCGCCGGGCCGTCCAGGGCGATGATGAGTTTCCGCTGCGCCTTCTCCGTCATCCTGCGGCTACTGATTTTACACGGCCACTCGTAGAGACGTAGCTTGCTACGTCTCCACTCGATAAGTACCGCACCGGAACGAGCGATCTAGGCGTGGCACGGGAAAAGGCCGAAGAGCTTTGCTTCCTGCGCCCTCGTGCCCTTCGTGGTGAGACCTTCCTTCCTGTACCTGCGCGTCCTGGGTGAGAGGGTTTTCTCTCTGGCGACAGGCTCAACCCTTCGCCGCCTGCTCGGGGCGCGCAGGCCGTGCCGTCTCCCCTCGCGGCGTCAGGCGCACCAGCGACCGGTTCCCCACCCGTAGGAACTCCAGTTCGCGCGCCGCCAGCAGTGCATTCACCGCCTCCCGCACCCGCGAGCGCGCCACGAAATTTCCGAAGAAGCTCTCCAGTTCCTGCTGGTCGGCCGCCGCCACGCAATCCAGATACTTGGAAAGCAGTGCCGAGAGCGCCGCCGCCAGCGAGAGCTCGATTCCCTCGTGCACCGCATCCGGCGCCCAGCGATAGAGCACGTCCCACACCGACCCTTCGCTCGCGCTGTAATCCACTCGCGTGATGCGCAGCTTCGACCACAACTCCGCCAGCGACCGGTCCATGGCCGCCACCGAAACCCCGCCTCCCAGCGTCTCCATCAGCTTCTGCTTCGAGATGGGCCCGCCCCGCTGAATGGCGGCAAACGTATCGCAGGCCAGCTGCGAATATCCGGAACTCGCCCCTGGCTTCGG
The DNA here is from genome assembly GCA_035517775.1 of Terriglobales bacterium. Classification (GTDB taxonomy): domain Bacteria; phylum Acidobacteriota; class Terriglobia; order Terriglobales; family Acidobacteriaceae; genus DATIYF01. The sequence continues at coordinate 23,230 of DATIYF010000018.1, read as the reverse complement.
CGCCTGCTTCGGATTCCTCTCACCCACCAGCGCATAAAAATACGGAAACACCGAAGCTGCCAGCAAAAAGGCATTGTTCTCATCGAACAGATTGGCTTCGTACGCGTAGCGCTCGCGCAGCAAACGGACCATCAGTTCGGTCGCCTCGGCCGCCCGCGGGTCGGCAAACGCCTGCTGCCAGACGGGCAGGCGCTCCTCCGCGCCCGCCCATGCCCCGATGAAAGTCGGAACCAGCACCGGCGGCCGCAGGGGATACATCAGACAAAACCCCACCGACTCGATGAAGGAACGCGCCTCCTCCAGCGTGCGCACCGGCTGCCCGTTCAGGCGCCACTTCTCGCGGCGAAGCTGCTCAAGGTCCATAGATGCGGTGAGCATTCAGCACTCATCATTCAGCATTCAGCGATCAGCCGTTCAAGCCCCGAGCGATCTTGGCCCTAAGTTCCGAATGCCACGAGTCCAACTGAGTGCTGAATGGCGAGTGCTGACAGCTAGATTCTCTTAAACGCCCTCTGAATGTCCTTCATGGAGTAGCGCAGCACGACCGGCCGCCCGTGCGGGCACGACATCGGGCATTCGGTTTTCGCCAGCTCCGCCAGCAGCCACTCCATTTTGTTCTGCTCCAGCGGCATGTTGACTTTGATGGCGGCGTGGCAGGCAATGGAGGCCGCAATCCGCGCCCGCACCTTCTCCAGGTTCAGCCGCTGCTCCTCCCGCGCCAGCTGCTCCAGCAGTTCCTGCAGCATCTTCTCCACCTGCGCGCCTTCAATTCCCGCCGGCGCAACTTTCACTGCTAGGCTGCGGGCCCCGAAGGGCTCGGCCTCAAAGCCGTTCTGGCCCAGCTCCTCCGAAATCTCCGCGAATACCGCCTGCTGTGCCGGCGTCAGCTCCAGCACCAGCGGCATAAGCAGCCGCTGGCTCTCCACCTTCTTGGCCGCCCGCTGCTTCAGGATTCGCTCAAACAGCACCCGCTCGTGGGCCACGTGCTGATCAATGATCCACAAGCCATCCTCATTCACCGCCAGGATGAACGAATTGCGAATCTGCCCCAGCGCCCTCAGCGTGCCGAGAGAAGAGAGCGTCGGCTCCTGCTCGCTGCTCTCGAGCGGCGGGGCGCAGGCGTCCTGCCAGACTGGTTGCGGAGCGCGTGCCAGCGAGACCGCGGCGTTGGCCTCCACGGCAATCGCCTCGCCCTGAAAGTTCAGCCGCTCGGTTTGCGCCGGCACCACCGGCGGCTGCAGCGCAAATCCCGGCGGCGCTGCTGGCCCATATAACGCGCGCCAGGCGGCAATATCCACCGGCGTGGCCCGGCTGCCGGGCGTCAGCGAGGGGCTGGCGCTGGGGCGCGCCGTGATCTCGGTGGCAAATTGCGGCGCGGGGCGCGCCTTCATCAGTGCCGCGCGGACCGACTCGCGGACGAAATCATGCACCAGCGTCTGCTGCCGGAAGCGCACCTCGGTCTTTGAGGGATGCACATTCACATCCACCTCGCCGCTGGGCAGCTCCAGAAACAACAGCACCACCGGATAGACCGAAGGGGGAATGATGTTGCGGTAGGCCTCGGTCAGCGCGTGCTGAATCAAACGGTCGCGAATCAGCCGCCCGTTGGCGAAAACGTAAATTGAATTGCGGTTGAGCTTCTGGATCTCCGGTTTCGAAACGAAGCCCCGAAGGCGCATCTCGCCGAAAGACTCCGGTTGATCTTCAGTGTCTGCATCTTCCCGCCGCCATGGCGGGGCCTGCGGCAGTCCGGTGCGCTCCAAAGCCTGCACCGCCGTCACCGGAATCAGCTGCTCGAGAACTTCCTTGCCGAAAACCTGGTAAACGCGCGCGCTCAGTTCGCTGACCGGCGGCGCCACCAGCATGGCGTGTGTGGCCGCGTGCAGCTCGAAATGCTTTTCCGGATGCGCCAGCGCGTAATGCGTCACCAGCGAGGCTAGGTGCGAAAGCTCGGTGGATTCCGCCTTGAGAAACTTTTTTCGCGCCGGAGTATTGAAGAACAGATCGCGCACCGTGATGGAAGTGCCCGCCGGCAGCCCGGCCGGCTGCACGTTAAATATTTTTCCGCCGTTGATTTCGATCACCGTGCCCGCATCTTCTTCCGGCGCGCGCGTCTCCAGCCGCAGCCGTGCCACCGAGGCAATCGAGGGCAGCGCCTCGCCGCGAAAACCCAGGGTGGCTACGCTGAGCAGGTCTTCCGCGTTTTTGATCTTTGAGGTCGCATGGCGCTCGAAGGCCAGCAGCGCATCGTCCCGCACCATGCCGCAGCCATTGTCAGTGACCTGAATCAGTTTTTTGCCGCCCGCTTCCACATTCACCGTGATCCGCGTAGCGCCCGCGTCCAGCGCATTTTCCAGCAGCTCTTTCACCACCGAGGCCGGCCGCTCCACCACCTCGCCGGCGGCGATCTTGTTGGCCACGTGTTCGGGAAGAACGTGAATGCGCCCCATCCGCTTCAGTTTGGCAGAAGGCAGCGCGGAAGGCAAAAATCTGCAAGAAGCCTGGAACTCGAGGCGATGAGCTGCAAGCTAGGGCTAAGAGCTAAAAGCTCCCGGCCACCATGTCATAATCATCGGGTTGAAAACGGCTTCTCAATCCGATCTGTACCGCAAGCTGCCCTCGGTGGATGAGTTGCTGCGCCAGCCCGAACTCGCCTTGCTGGTTTCGAATGAAGGGCAGGCGGCGGTCACGGACGCTGCCCGTACCGTGCTCTCCCGCCTTCGCGCCGAAATCGCCGAAGCTCATCTCGACGCCAGCGCCGTGGACCTGGCCGTCTCAGGACTGGCCCCGGCCATCGAGCGCCAGCTCCGCGCCGCATTGAGTTATTCCCTTCGGCCGGTCATCAACGCCACCGGCGTGATCCTTCACACCAACCTGGGCCGCGCCCCGCTCTCCGCCGCTGCGCTCGCGCACCTTCAGAAGACCGCCGGCACTTATTCCAATCTGGAGTTCGATCTCGCCGCGGGCGAGCGCGGCCGCCGCGACGCGCATGTGGACCGCCTGTTCCGCAGCCTGCTTTCCGGCGCCGGCTCACCAGTCTCCACCATCGTCGTCAATAACAACGCCGCCGCGGTGCTGCTCGCGCTGAACACTTTGGCCGACCGCGGAGAGGTCATCGTCTCCCGCGGCGAGCTGGTTGAAATTGGCGGCTCCTTTCGCATTCCGGATGTGATGGCCAAATCCGGCGCGATTCTGCGCGAGGTCGGCACCACCAATCGCACCCGCCTGGCCGACTACGAAAAGGCCATCAATGCGAACACGCGGCTGCTGCTGCGCGTGCATCGCTCGAATTTTCAGATCACCGGCTTCACCGCGCAGCCGGGCGTGGAAGAACTGGTGGCCCTGGCCGCCAAACATAATCTGCCGCTAATGGACGATCTGGGCAGCGGCGCGCTCTTCGATCTGACCTCCGCCGGCATTAACGGCGAGCCGGGGGTGCTCGACCGCCTGAGCACCGGCGTGAGCGTGGTGACTTACAGCGGAGACAAACTGCTGGGCGGCCCGCAGGCCGGCATTCTGAGCGGCCGCAGCGATCTCATCGCCGCCATGCGCGCCAATTCTCTGTTCCGCGCCCTGCGCGTGGATAAGCTCACCTGCGCCGCCCTCGAAGCGACTCTGCTCGCCTACGTGAAGCGCGATCACGAGACCATTCCCGCCCTGCGCATGATGCGCCTTTCCAAAGAGGAGATTGCGCGCCGCGCCGAAGCTCTGGCGCAACGGGTGAAGACTTCCCGGCTCTCGGTGGAGTTGCTGGAGGGCGAGTCTCTCATCGGCGGCGGCGCTGCGCCTTCCGCCACCTTGCCCACTCGCCTGCTTGCCCTGAGTTGCCCGGGCCTGAGCGCGGAGGAGCTGGCCGCGCGCCTGCGTTCCTTTGAGCCGCCCGTCGTCGCGCGCGTGGAAGAAGGCCGCGTGCTGCTCGATCTGCGCACGGTACTCCCGCAGCAGGATGCGGCTGTGGCGCAAGCTCTCGAGCAGACCGCCTCCGCCATCTCATAGAAGTCTGTGATTGCCCGGTGAAGCTTGGCGACGCTCTACACCATCGGCCATTCCACGCGCCCGCTTGACGAGTTGCTTGCGGCTTTGCAGGCCCACTCCATTCAGACCCTGGTGGATATTCGCGCCTTCCCCATGTCGCGCCGCCTGCCGCACTTCAATCGCGAAGCGCTGGAAAAGTCGCTGCCCGCTGCCGGCATCGCCTACGTATGGATGAAGGCGCTGGGCGGCCACCGCAAGAAAAACCGCGACGACTCTCCCAATATCGCCCTGCGCAGCCCTGCTTTTCGCAATTACGCAGACTACATGCTCACCCCGGAGTTCGAGCGCGCTGCCTCAGAACTGATTGAACTGGCCGGGCACTCGCGCACCGCCTACATGTGCGCCGAGCGGGTCTTCTTTCGCTGCCATCGCATGCTGGTCTCCGACTGGCTGGTGGCCCACGGTCATCAAGTGCTTCACATTGACGCCGCCGGCCCGGCCATGCCACACAAGCTCTCCCCGGATGCGCGGCTGGTAGCAGGGGAAGTGATCTATCGCGGCGACCTCCTGCTGTGAGCGCCCCTCGCTCTGGTTTACACTACGGCGACGCGCGACGCGACAAGAGGAGGAACCATGGCCGAAAAATCTCCGCAGAACTTTGCCAATCACACCCGATTCGATCCGCTGTTTCACTTTTTCGTGCTGCCAGTATTCCTGATCACCTTCATCGTGACCGTGGTGCTGCTGGTGCAGCATCCCGGCTGGCTGCCGGCATGGCGGGTGGTGGCCGCCCTGGCCCTGCTGCTGGCGGTGCTCAAGATGAGGATGTATGCGTTAAAAGTGCAGGACCGCGTCATCCGGCTGGAAGAGCGGCTGCGGCTGGCGGGACTTATGCCGTCGCAGCGGGCGCAGATCATGCTGCTGAGTGAAGACCAGTTGATCGGCTTGCGTTTCGCTGCTGACGAAGAGGTGGTGGCGTTGGCGGGGCGGGCGGCCACGGAAAAGCTGGGGCGCAAGGACATCAAGAAGGCAGTGAAGAACTGGCGCGGCGATCACTGGCGAGTGTGATGGGCAGGATCGCGCGAATGTTCCGCAGGGAACATCTGTGGATTTCCCCGTTTTGGGAATTGGGCGGATGTGATTTGCTTGCATGCGGTTGGGGGAGATTTCCCGTTTCGGGAATGTTGAGGAAGCCGCCAGATTTCGATTGACAACCGGCCGCTCTCTGCCTCTGTGCCGCCAAGCCTGGCTGAGCCGGGCAGCCGCTTCGACTTTCGCCCGGGCCAGACTTCGCGCGGTTGGCCCCACGTCGGCCCCGCATCGTCGTGATTCTCAGTTCTCAGTTTCTGGTTCGCAGTTTTACGGCACGCGGGCTGTGCTACCGTAGCGGGCATGATCGTGGGGACGGGAATTGATATTGCGGAGGTGCCGCGCATAGCAGAGAGCATTGAGCGCTTTGGCGCGCGCTTTCTGCGGCGAGTTTTTACCGAGGGCGAAATGCGGTATTGCGACTCCAAGGCCAACCGAGTGGAGCGCTATGCCGCGCGCTTCGCCGCCAAAGAAGCAGCCATGAAGGCGCTGGGCACGGGCTGGCAGCGGGGGGTGCGCTGGCGCGATGTGGAAGTGACGCACGAGCCCGGCGGCCGGCCGGCCATGATTTTTCATGGCAAGGCGGCGGAGTTTTTTTTGCAAATGGGTGCAGTGCGGGTGGCGCTTTCCCTCTCCCATACATCCGAGCAGGCCATCGCTCAGGTGATTCTGGAAAACTGAGGATTGACTCCCCGCCCGGGCAGGGCGGGGAGCCGTCTTTGAACGGTCAATCGGCGCTGATGCGGGTGGCTTTGATCTGTCCCGTCAGCTCCTCCTGGAAGTTGCCGGAAACGTCGTAAATGTCGTAGGTGTAGGTCCCGGTGTAGCTGTTGCCGTCGGAACTGAGGCGGACCGTTTCGCGGATCACCACCGTCCCCAGCAGGTTTCCGCTGCCATCGAAGTACCACGAGGGGTGCTTGAGTTTGTAGCTGCGGCTGCCGGTTTGGGCCCACACACCCAGACAGACGTTGCCGTTGATGGGGTTGGTGTAGTCATTGAGGATTTCGATACCGTCGGCGTGCCAGGCATCGAAGGCCACATCCACCACCTGACCGCCGGAAAGAAAAGTGACATTCCACAAGCCGACGATGGAGGAATAAGACCTGGAGCCGGAAGAGGAGGCCAAGGCGGCAGAGGAGACGGAGCCGCCGGAGCCGCCCGAGGTCCTGTTGTCGCAGTTGGCGGAAGCCGCGGGGGCGAGGGCAGAGAGAGCGAGAATAGCAGCGAGCGCGGCCATCCTGGCGCGGCCGGAGGTTTTGCGTGAGACTGCCTGGGAAATCGTGAGCATGAGGAATCTCCTTATTGTTTGATTTGCGGACTGGTTTTTCCGGAAAGCAGAAGCGGGGCCTTGCGCAACGACGAGAGACAGACCGTGACCAAGCCCTGTGAGGTTTCCTGATAATGCAAACAACCGGCTTCGATGGCGCGGTAGATCGCACGTATGGGCAGGGAAAGCGAAACCGCCGCCTGCTCAGGCGTGATCATGGGAGCCGCGCCGCCGCATTGCGGGCATGTGGCCGAGGCCTCGGCCTTACCTTTACGTATGACCACCGTCTCTTCGGTCTGAATCGAGATGGCCATAACTCTCTTGGCTTTCACGGGCTTTCCCTGGCTTTCTCCGCCGCCGGCTGGCACCCGGCTTTCTGGAAAGCGCGCCCAGCTTGGCGGCTGGCGGTCATAAATGTCTTGAGCGGCGGCCTGAAATCTCTTAGGATTTGTTAGTTTGCGTTGGGCCTTCCCCGTTGTTTCTCCCTATGGCGCCAGAAATAAACGAGTTATACGAGTTCGGAGATTTCCGGCTGGAGGGCACGCGGCGCTTGCTGCGGCGGCAAGGCGAAGCCATCCCGCTCACCTCGAAGGCCTTCGACACGCTGCTTGTGCTGGTGAGAAACCGCGATCGGGTGCTGTTGAAAGACGAATTAATGAAGGCCTTGTGGCCCGACAGTTTTGTGGAAGAGGTGAACCTCGCCCAGAACATCTCGGCCTTGCGCAAGGCGCTGGGGGAAAGCCCGGGAGAGAACCGCTACATCGCCACCGTACCGGGCCGAGGCTATCGCTTTGTCTGCCCTGTGGCGAACCCGGCCGAGCCGGAGCAGGAACTGGTGGTTGAGCGCCACACCACGGCGCAGATTTTGATTCAGGAGGAGAGCGAGGCGGAGGAAGCCGGGGTGGCGGGAAAGCTGCTGCCTGCGCCGCGGCCGGGCTGGGAGCGAATCGCGCTGGGAGTTCTGGCGGCGGGGCTGATGGCCGGCGGAATCTTGTTCTGGCGAATGCGGTCTGGAAATGCTGAAGCAGGCACCCACTCGTTGGCCGTGCTGCCATTTCAATCGCTGGCGGCAAGCGGGGACGACGAGCATCTGGGGCTAGGCGTCACGGACGCGGTGATCACCAAGCTGAGCAACATTCACGGGCTGGCGGTGCGGCCCACGGACGCGGTAATGCGCTATGCCGGCGGCAAAGTGGAGCCGGCGCAGGCGGCGCGCGAAATGGGCGTGGACTCGCTGCTGAGCGGCAAAATCCAAAAATCAGGCCAGCGGATTCGCGTCACCGTACAACTGGTGCGGGTGAGGGACGGGCGGCCGCTGTGGGCGCAGAGCTTCGATGAAAACCTGACCAGCATCTTCGCGGTGGAGGATTCCATCTCGGAAAAAGTGGCCGAGGCCCTGGCCGTGAACCTGGCGGAGCAGGACAAGGAGCAACTGGAGAGGCACTACACCGAGAACATAGACGCTTATCGCAATTACCTGGAAGGCCGGTATGCGGAATTTACTTTCACCCGCGACGGCATGAACAAGGCGATTGCCTACTTCAGCCAGGCCATCGCCGATGATCCCAGCTATGCTTTGGCCTATGCCGGGCTGGCCGACGCCTATACGACCGAATCGGACTGGCTGCTCTCGCCGCGGGAGGCGCTGCCCAAGGCGGAATCGGCCGCGCGCAAGGCGCTGGCCTTTGACGACAATCTGGCCGAAGGCCATGAGGCGCTGGCGCACGCCCTGTTGCACGAGTGGCGGCTGGCCGAGGCCAACCGGGAATTTCACCGGGCGCTGCAGTTGAATCCGAACAGTGTTTCGACACGCTACACCTACGCCGAGTATCTTGCCTCCATCGGCCAAGCCGACCAGGCAATCGCGGAGATGAACAAGGCGCTGACCATTGATCCGCTGTCGCCGGAGGTGAATTCCTTTCTCGCCTGGGATTACTACCTGAAGCGGGACTATGACGGGTGCCTGGCGGTTTCGCAGAAGGCGGTGCAGACCTTCCCGGATTTCTGGGTTCCTCACCTTACCTCGGGGATGTGCCACCTGATCAAGAGACAGAACGCAGAGGCCAACCAGGAGTTTCAGAAGGCGCGGGCTATGAATCCCGAGAGCACGTTTGCCATGACCGGGCTGGGCATTGGTTATGCCCGAGCGGGCGACAAGGCGAGGGCACGAAAAATCCTGAATGAGATGGGCGGATTAGACGGAGAGCGCTACGTCTCGCCGGTATACGTGGGCCTGGTTTACGGGGCGTTGGGGGAGCGCGACCGCGAGTTCGACTACCTCGCCAAAGGTTACGACGATCAGGCGGAGTGGCTGCTGTGGCTGACCTTCGACCCGCTGTTTGACGATGTGCGAAGCGACTCCCGGTTCAAGGAGCTGGTGAAGAAGGTGGGAGTGGCGGAGTAGGGTTGTCAGATCACTGCGGCCGGTTGAGTTCCTGGCGTCGGCACCCGGGCAGGCCGTCATAGGCCGTTCGCGCTGAAGCGCTTCAGCATGTGGCCATGGGTGGATTGCAAAACTACATGCCCTTGCCGCCAAAGAAGAACACCAGCTCGATCACCAGAATGATCACCACCATCAGTTCCAGGGCGAAGGCGCGGCTCTGGTTGAACTGATCCACCATAAAGCGATAGAGGTCCTCGGCGGTGCGGAGCTTCTGGTTCACCAGGTCTTTGTAATCAGGGACGCCGACTTTGCTGGCCGCCAGCTTGTACAGGCGGGCGGAGAACATGTCGCTCAGGAACTTGATGGCGTTATCGGCGTGCTCGGTGAGCTCGGTGACGTCGAGCAGGACCGTGTGCAGCTTGGTAGCGGCGCGGGCCAGGCGCCAGCGGGCGAAGATGCCGGTGCCTTTATCGAGCGAATCGTAAACCTTCTCCAGTTCGCGGGTGAGCAGGTCGTCGTAGTGGCGGAACTCGAGCAACTGCGAGTTAGCGTACTCCAGCAGCTGGATGGCGGTTTCGGCGCCGGGATCGCTGTCATAGACGAAAGCCGCGTTCCAGCCGATTACAGCCAGGTCATTGGGATAGTAAGAGATTCGAGACTGCAGAATCTCGTTGCGCTCGCCTTCGGAGAGCTGCGCGGTTTCGCCACGAACGATCTGGGCGATGCGTGGTCCCTGTGCCGTGCACAGCTCGGCGGCTGAGGGCGTTCCTGGGATCTCGCGGACATGGAAGATGAAATAGTCTTCGCTCAGCCACTCGGCGTAGGGCTTGACCAGGGCGGGAGCGGCCTGCTCCAGGCGCTGGCGCGCGATGCGCGAGGCATGACGCTCGAAATCCACGTCCCAGATCCAGCGGCCGCCCAGACGTACCAGGGCATCCCAGTCGCCGGAGAAGGGCAGCTCGAAGATTACGCTGAGCACGCCGTAGTCGTAGTACTTGATCTGGCCGTGCAGGCGTTCCCCGCTCTCTAAGACGAGAGGTTCCAGGGTCTCTTCCACCGGAGGGCGCTGATAGCGGACATAACCCGGGGCGGGATGCTTGAAAGTCGGCTGCTGAACGGTGCGGGCATCGAAAATCTCCCGCAGACGGTCAAGCTTGATCTCTTCGCAGACGTCGAACTGAATCAGCACCAGCACGGAGCCGGAAAGCGCGGCGGAGGCCTGGGGCTCGGGCTTGATCCGCGCCTCGGTAAGCGTCAGGGAGTTTTCCGTATCGAGGGCCATTGGGAACACCATTTTGTGGCGGCAGGCTTGGGGAGCGGAGCCACCCGGTGGGGTACCAATTATTCTCCCAGAAACCGGCCGAGCTGGCGAGTCGCTATATAACGTCCTTATAATCAATAAGTTAAGTGATCGCTTTTGCGGCCGCGAGCGGTTTTCGCGGCGAGAAACGAGAATGATGAGCGGGGGTCTTTTTCAGGCGAGATCAGCGTCGCGGAGGGCGATGTGAATCACTTCGGCCAGATGCAGGGCCTGGCGGCCGGTACATTGGGCGATCTGTTCGCGGCAGCTGAAGCCATCCGCAATCAGCAAGCAGTCTTCGGCAGCCCCACGCACGGCGGGAAGCAGCTCAAGTTCGCCGATAGCCAGAGAGATCTGGTAGTTCTGGCGCTCAAAACCAAAAGAGCCGGCCATGCCGCAGCAGCCGGAGGCGGGGGCGTGAAACTCCAGGCCCATTTTGCGTAGCAGGGCTTCCTCGGCAGTCATCTTCATGATGGATTTTTGATGGCAATGGCCGTGAAGCAGGGCCTGGCGGTGTAATGGAGGGGGCTGGTAGCCACGGGCCTCCAGGAACTCGCTGAGAACAAAGGTCTGGCGGGCAAGCTGTTGGGCACGGGGATCCTTAGGGAAGAGGTTGAGCAGCTCGTCGCGGAAGACGGCCGCGCAGCTGGGCTCGAGCACGACGAGCGGGGTGCCGGCGTTGATTGCGGGGGTAAGGTCTTCCAGTATCTCAAGCAGTAGGCGTTTGGCGCGGTCGAGCAGGCCGAAGTCGTAGAGCGGACGGCCGCAGCACAGGCCGGGGCGAGGCAACTGGACCTGAAAGCCGGCGGCTTCGAGCACTGCGACAGCGGCCCTGGCCGTCTGCGGCAGGAAATAGTTGTTGAAGGTATCGGGCCAGAGGAGGACGGCCGGGCGATCCGGCCGCGGGGCTTTTCGGGCCGAGAACCAGGCGCGAAAAGTCTGGCGAGCGAAGCGGGGAATGCGGCGCTGCGGCGACATGCCGGAGATCCACTTGGCGAGGCTGCTCAATCCGGGCATTTGGGTGGTCAGGTTTACCACGCTGGGCGCGATCGAGGCCAGGCGGGCCCAGCGATCAATGTGGCCGAAGGCATAGGCGCTGCGGGGGCGGCGACGCTGTTCGTAATAATGAGAGAGGAATTCGGCCTTATAGGTGGCCACGTCCACGCTCACCGGGCAATCGCTCTTGCAGCCTTTGCAGGCCAGGCAGAGGTCAAGGGAGTTCTTGACGGCTTCATCCTGCCATTGCCCGCGAATGACTTCGCCCTGGGTCATCTCCCATAGAAGATGGGCGCGGCCGCGGGGCGAGTGCTCTTCTTCGCGGGTGGCGCGGAAGCTGGGGCACATGAGGCCGCCCTGCGTCTGGCGGCACTTGCCGACTCCAACGCAGCGCTGCACCGCATAGGGCAGGCTGCCGCGGTCTTCCGGCAGTTGAAAGCGCGTCGTGGGCTCCCAGGGATGATAAGCCGGGTTGACGCGGAGGTTTTCATCTGCGCGATAGGGCTCGACCAGCTTGCCGGGGTTCATCTTCCATTCCGGGTCCCAGAGGGCCTTGAATTCGCGGAAGGCCCGCATTAGTTCGGGGCCGAACATCCTGGGAAGAAGCTCGGCGCGGGCCTGGCCATCGCCATGTTCGCCAGAGAGGGAGCCGCCGAGGCCGACCACGAGATCGGCGGCCTCCGCCAGGAACTGGCGGAAGCGGCGCACGCCTTCTTCGCTGTGAAAATCGAAGGTGATGCGCTGATGGACGCAGGCATGGCCAAAGTGTCCATAGAGCACGCCACGGTAGCCGTAGGAATCCATCAGGCGGCGCAGCTGGCGCAAGTAGAGGCCAAGTTTTTCGGGTGCAACGGCGGCATCTTCCCAGCCTTCCCAGGCCGCAGGCTCGCCGGGTACGTGGGAAACGGCGCCCAGCGCGGATTCGCGGACATCCCAGACAGAGCGCATGGGCTGCGGGTCGGTGAGCAGACGCAGGCTCGGGGGAGCAGGCTCGCGGCCCAGGGCCGCCATGAGATTTCTGGCTTGCGCTTCAGCTTGTTGAGCGGTGCTGGCGCCAAATTCGGCCAGCAGCCAGCCGCCGCCCTCCGGCAGAAGCGACAAGCCTTCGGAGTTCAAGCCCTTGAGGCGAGTGTACCGGACCAGCAGATCGTCGAAGCCTTCGAGACCAATGGGCCTGTGGGCCATGATCTGGGGCACGCGATCGGCACACTCATAGACGTCGCGGCAGGCGATCAGCAGCAGCACGCGCTGCGGCGGGCTTTCGACCAGGCGGCAGGCGGCCTCGAGCACCGTGGCGCAGGTGCCCTCGGAGCCCACCAAAGCGCGCGCCACATGAAAGCCGTTTTCCGGCAGCAGATAATTCAGGTTGTAGCCGGAGACGCGGCGGGGAATCTCGGGATATTTCTCGCGGATGAGGCGGCCATAGTGATCGCGCAGGAAGGCCAGGCCGGAATAGATTTCGGCCCGGCGGCCGCCGCCGTGGATGGCGTCTTCAAGCTCGGCTTCGGCGGTGGCGGCGACCTTCATGCGCAGGCCGTCGTAGGTAACGATCTCGAGGGCCTCGATATTGTCGTCGGTCTTGCCCGCCATCACCGAATGCACGCCGCAGGAGTTGTTGCCGATCATGCCGCCAAGAGTGCAGCGGCTGTGGGTAGCCGGGTCGGGAGCGAAAGTGAGGTTGAACTTTTCGGCGGCATCGCGCAAGTCGTCGAGAATCACGCCGGGCTCGACGCGAGCGACGCGGCGGACGGGATCGACTTCCAGAATTCGCGCCATGTACTTCGAGAAATCGAGCACCAGGGCGACATTGCAGCATTGGCCGGCCAGCGAGGTGCCGGCGCCGCGGCAAAGGATGGGAGCGCCGCGCTCGCGGGCAATGGAGAGCGTGGCCAGAACATCATCCCTGTTGCGGGGAAGCACCACTCCGATGGGGACCTGGCGGTAGTTGGAGGCGTCAGTGGCATAGAGAGCGCGGCTGCCCGGATCAAAACGGACCTCGCCGCTGATCTGGCGGCGCAGATCATGGGCCAGGGCGGCGGCATCCACCCGGGCCGATTTGGCGGCGGCAGCGAGAGAGGCGAATTCGTCGGGCAGTGAAGGCAAGGTGATGGGGTTGAAGCCCCACAGTGTAGCGTATCGGCGGCAGCAGCCAGGCCAGGCAAACCCCGAGGGGGCACGAAAGTACACGAAGGAAGAATGGGCGGCCGATGCAGGCGGTCTTTGCCCACCCCCCGGAGAGGCATGGGCCATTTCTGCCGCCGGGTTAGAGACGGCTGAGAAGCGGCCTGGCGAGGGCACGCGACTTCAAGCATTTGCGGGCGCGGAAGGCTGGGGCAGTTTGGCAGGCGGCTTGCGATAGAGATTGCGGGCGTGCCACGCCGGAGCGCCAGCCAGCAGGAGCCTCCGAGATTCGCGGTTACGAGGTCGTCAGTATGTCCATCGCAGGCATTGCAAGCACTCTGTTTTCGCAGCTCAGCAGCCTACAGAACAGCCAAACCCAGCCCCTAAGCACGGAGTTCCAGCAACTGGCGCAGGATTTGCAGTCAGGCAACCTGACGCAGGCCCAGGCCGACTACAGCGCCCTGCAGCAGAACCTTCCGGCCGGTTTCTCGAGCAGCAACAGCCCGCTGGCACAGGAGCTGAACGCCGTGGGCAGCGATTTGCAATCGGGGAACTTGAGCTCGGCGCAGCAGGATTTCGCCAAGGTCGAGCAGACCGTGCAGCAGAGCGCGCAGTTGCATCATCACCACCATCATCACGGGGCGGGAGCAACCCAGGCGCCGCAATCGAACCCGATCAGCCAGTTGCTCGATACCCTGGGCCAGGACCTGCAGGCGGGCAACCTGACGCAGGCGCAGCAGGCCTACTCGGCGCTTACCCAGAATCTGCAGTTGCTGGGTATCGAGAGCACCCCCGGCGCCGACAGCACCGCGCTCAGCGCGCTTAGCCTTTCGGCATAAAGAAGGTCATCGGGCGATCATGGCCCAGGCTTGACGACGTGGGCGATGTGAATGTGAGTCTTGCCCTCGTGAGGCTCGATGTTGATGGTGATCAGGTTGTTGTTGTTGCCGGCAATCAGGCTGTAGTGGCCGTCCGCGGAGGAAGTGGTGCTCACCTGCGGCAGCCGCGAGCGGTAGTAATCGGCGACCTTGTCGGGCGGGTCGCCGCTCTCAAACTCGGCGGCGGAGGTGTGCACGCTGCCAAAATTCATGTTGGCGGAGCTGTTCTTCACCACCGTAGCGCCGGGGTATACGTCCACGCCCAGATTTTTCGAGGCTTCGCCGGCATCCTCGGTGCTCTCGACGGTCCCGAATGGAGTTTCTACCTTCACCTCTCCGCTGCGGCTGGTGACATGGGTGCGGCTGATGGCGTGGTGAATGAAGATCACGCCCGCACCCACGCAGAGAATTCCCAGGCCGACGATTACCGCGAGAACAATCAGAATGATCTTGAGCGCGTTGCCGCCGCCGGCCTGCGCTGCTGGAGCGGTGGCCGCGACCGGCGTGGGCGCAGCAGGAGAAGCAGCGGGAACAGAAGGCGTGACCGCGGCGGCCGGCGCCTGCGCGCCGCACTTGGGGCAAAAACGCGCCCCAGCCTCCATATTTCCGCCACAAGCATTGCAGAACGGCATAGCACACCCCCGCGCGTGATTTCGACCGAGCGGGGAAGTATAGCGCAAATCTGCAGCAAGATGCCCGAGGTGCCGGGACACCTCAGTCTTGACTGTTTAGTCTTGGGCGAAGCTCAGCGCAGCAGCCGCGTGGTGTAGTCGGCCAGGCTGAGGAACAGCAGCAGCAGCAGCCAGAAGATGCCGGCAAAGATGACCACCCTGGTCATCTTCTCGCTGGTGTACTTCACATGCATAAAGAAGAGGACCACGAGCAGGGCCTTGAAGGTAGCAATGACCAGCGCAACCACCGTGTTGAAAGGGCCAAGGTCCACGAAGGCAACGGCCGCGGTAATCACGGTGAGGCAGAGCAGGCTGGCCCAGATGGCGTAGTAGAGTTTGCTGGGCAGAATGTGTTCAGACATAGCGGCTCGTTTCTTGTTCAGTTCCTGTCTTCTTCAGTTCCTGTCTTCTTCAATTCTTCCCTTCTTTAATTCTTGCCTTCTTGGTTTCTTGCGATCTTCACTTCTTGCGATCAATCAGATAAAGCAGAGGAAACAGATAGATCCAGATAATGTCTACAAAGTGCCAGTACAGGCCGCCGATCTCGATGGGGGTGTGGTACTCGGGCGTATAACGGCCCTTCCAGGCCATGACCGTCAGGTAAATAAAAATGCCCAGGCCAATGATCATGTGCAAGGCGTGAATGCCGGTCATGGTGAAGTACAGGGAAAAGAAAATCTGGGCGTGCTGGGGGTCAATTTTCTGGTCGGGGTGCTGGGGAACGGTGGTATCGAATTGAAAGCCCATGCCGGGCACGTGGTGCTCGACGTATTCGTCGTGCCACTCCGTGCCCTTGATGGCGAGAAACGCCAGGCCGAAGAGCATGGTGGCGAGCAGCAGGCCCAGCAGAAGCTTGCGCTTGCCGGTCTGGGCGGCGCGCACGGCCAGGGCCACGGTCAAGCTGCTGCAGATCAGGACGGCGGTGTTGGTGGTGCCCAGCCAGATGTTCAGAGTGCGGCTGCCGGCGGCGAACTCGTTGTAATACCAGTAGCGGTAAATGAGGTAGGCGCAGAACATGCCGCCGAAGAACATGATTTCGGTGCCGAGGAAAAGCCACATGCCGAGCGAGGCAGCCTCGCGCTGCTGTTCCTGGGTGGCGAAATGATGGCGCAGGGCGGGATTGTCGTGTTCCACTGCGACCTGGCTATCCGCCAACTTGCACCTCCTCGGGGGCCGGGATATTGGCGTAATCGTAGGCTTCCCAAGTGACTTCGGGAGTTTCTTCGAAGTTGAAAGTGGGCGGGGGCGAGCTGGTCATCCACTCCAGGCCGGAGGCGCCCCAGGGATTGTCGTCAGCGATCTTGCCGTAGCGCATGGACCACAGGAAATACACCATGGGCAGGAGATAGCCCACGGCGAGGATGGTGGCGCCGGCGGTGGAGAGCACGTTCAGCACCTGGTACTCCGGGGGATACTGCCAGTAGCGGCGCGGCATTCCCAGGTAGCCGAGAATGAACTGGGGAAAGAAGGTGAGGTTGAAGCCGATAAAAACGATGAGGGCCGCCAGCCTTCCCCAATTCTCGGGATACATTCGCCCGGATATTTTGGGCCACCAAAAATGCATGCCGCCGAGATAGCCCATCACCGCTCCCCCGACCATGATGTAGTGAAAATGGGCAACCACGAAATAGGTGTCGGTGACGTGGACATCAATGCCCAGCGCCGCCAAAAAGAGTCCGGTCAGGCCGCCCATGGTGAACAGGCCGATGAAGCCGAAGGCGTACAGCATGGGCGTGGAAAAGGTGATGGAGCCTTTGTACATAGTCGCGGTCCAGTTAAAGACCTTGATGGCCGAGGGTACGGCAACCAGATAGCTGAGCAGGGAGAAGATCAGGGCCGAGTAAAGAGAGATGCCGGCGACAAACATGTGATGGGCCCAGACCAGAAAGCCAATCACGGCGATGCTGATGCTGGCCAGGGCGATGAAGTTATAGCCGAAGATGCGCTTGCGCGAGAAGCAGGGGATGATTTCGCTGATCACGCCCATGGAGGGC
The DNA here is from genome assembly GCA_035517775.1 of Terriglobales bacterium. GTDB lineage: Bacteria > Acidobacteriota > Terriglobia > Terriglobales > Acidobacteriaceae > DATIYF01. The sequence goes on along the minus strand of DATIYF010000018.1, from coordinate 6,556 downwards.
AAAATCATGATGTAAACCGCGGGATGAGAGTAGAACCAGAACAGGTGCTGGAAGAGCAGGGGATCGCCGCCCAGCCGGGGATCGAAGATGCCGAGATGCAGGGTGCGCTCGAGAACGACCATGACCAAGGTGATGGCCAGCACCGGCGTGCCCAGCAGCATGATGATGCTGGTGGCGTAGTGCGACCAGATGAAAAGCGGCAGCCGGGTCCAGGTCATGCCGGGGGCGCGCATGCGGTGAATGGTGACCACGAAGTTCAGGCCGGTAAGAATGGAGGAAAAGCCGGCGATGAAAATGGCCAGCCCAGCCTCAACCACGCGGGTATTGCTGAAGGCGGTGCTGAACGGGGTGTAGAAAGTCCAGCCGGTATCCACGCCGCCCGTTCCCAGGCAGTAGAGCATCAGGCATCCCGCGGCGATGTAGATATACCAGCTCAACAGGTTGATGCGGGGGAAAGCCAGGTCTTTGGCGCCGATCATCATGGGCACCAGGAAATTGCCCAGCACGGCGGGAATGGATGGGATCAGGAAGAAAAAGATCATGATCTGGCCGTGCATGGTGAACAGCTTGTTGTAGGTATCGGCCAGCACCAGGTCGCCCGCGGGGGTGAGCAACTCCAGGCGAATCAGCAGCGCGAGAAAACCTCCGATGAAGAAGAAGAAAGTGATCGAGACCAGGTAGAGCAGGGCGATCCGCTTGTGGTCAGTGGTCAGCAGCCAGGACTTGATGCCATACTCCTGGTTTAAGTAATGCTCGCGTTCGGGCGTGACTGCGGCGGTAGCCATAACTGTTTACCCCTGGTCTTACTTCTGCTGCGTCTCTACGGTAGGGGGGGTGGCGGAAGCCCGCTTTACCCCCTGCTCCGGCGGCGGCTGGCTCAGCGACTTCACGTAAGCCACCAGCGCGTTAAGTTGCTCGTCACTTACCAATCCCTGAAAGACCGGCATCACCGGCTTGAAGCCTTTCACCACTTTGGCGGCCGGGGTGAGAATGGACTCGCGCACATAGTTTTCATCGGCCATCACGGTGCGGCCGTCTTCCAGCATGACCGGCTTGCCGAAGACGCCTTCCAGGCTGGGACCGCGGCCCTGGGTATCGGCGCGGTGGCAGGTGGAGCAGCCCAGCTCGGCAAACAGCTTCTGCCCCGCCTGGGGCAAGGGAATGGAAGGACCGCCGCTCAGCCAGGCTTCGTACTGCGCCGGCTCCATGACCACGATCTGGCCGATCATGCCGGAGTGCTGCGTGCCGCAATATTCGGCGCAGAACAGGTGATAGGTGCCGGTTTTCGTGGCACGGAACCAGAACGTGGTGTAACGGCCGGGCAGCACATCCTGCTTGATGCGGAAGGCAGGCACGTAAAAGCTGTGAATCACGTCCTGCGAGGTCATGATCAGCTCGACGTCGCGGTCCACGGGCACGTGCAGTTCGTTGATCTCGCGCACGCCTTCTTCGTGCTGCAGCTTCCACATCCATTGCTTGGCCACGACGTAGATCTGGGCGGAGTCGCGGGCCGGGGTGCGCTCGTGAAAGTAAATGACCGCGCCCCAGGCAAAGATGAAGAGGAAGATGATCATAGGGATCACGGACCAGGTGATCTCCAGGGCATTGGAGCCTTCGATCTGCTCGGCGACGACCCCGGGGCGGCGGCGGTACTTCACCGCGAAGACCAGAATCATGGTGAAGATGGCCACGCAGGTGAACACCGACAGCGCCACCAGGAAAATGTAGAGCGCGTCAACGTTCGCCGCGCCAACCGAGGCGCGCGCCGGCCAAAGTGGAAAATTATCAAACATAACTATGAGACCCGCCCTGCTCTCTTCCTTTCCCTTTCCTTCCCGATGCTTCCCCCGAGGCTTTGCCCTTTGGTCCCGAACTTCCTGGGCTCGATTTTTTGGGACCCGAATTTCTGGGGCCCAGGCGGAGCAGAAGCGCAATGCCGAAGCCGAGCAGCAGTATGGTGACAATTCCGCCCAGTTTGAGCACGCGGGTGATCACCGCCCCGTAGCGGCCGGTGGCCGGGTCGTAGTGATAGCAGTAAAGAAGAACTTCATCCACCACGCCGCCGATTTTGTTGTCAGAAGCCTGCACCAGCCCCAGGCGCAAATCTTTGGGCGCGTACTCCACTCCGTAGTAGTACTGCGCCAGGCGGCCATCGGGTGTGAGCACCATGATGGCGGTGGCGTGGGCGAACTGTCCGCTGCCGTCAATGTATTTGTAGCCGAAGCCCGCGGCCTTGGTGAGCGCGTCAATCGAAGGCTGCTGGCCGGTGAGGAAATGCCAGCCGGCGGCGGCGCCCGGCCGCCCGTAGCGGCGGATGTATTCGGCTTTGGTGGCGGCGGCAATTTCCGGGGTATCGCGCGGGTCGAAGCTGATGGTCAGAACGTCATAGTCCTTGCCCACATCGAACTTCAGCACCTTCATGGCGGCGGTCAATCCGGAGAGCACCTCGGGGCAAAGCATGGTGCAGTGGAAATAGACCAGATTGAGAATCAGGGGCCGCTTGCCGAAGTAGTCGCCCAGGCGGACGGGCTTGCCGGTCTCATCACGGAACATGAGATCCGGCGGAATTTGCTGGTTGAGCCTCTGCTCGATGCCCACGTGCTCCAGGCCGGGAGGGGTGACGCTGGCCGACATGGAAGTTCTGCCCTGGGCCACAGCACGGTTCATTCCCTGGCCCCAGGCGGGAAGCGCCAGCAGCAGCATGGCCGCCCAAAGAAAGCAATTCGAATTTTGTTCTCTAAGACTCACTGCTTTTTCTTCTCCGGCTTGGATTCCGCGGTTTTGGCGCCGGCTTCGCTTTCCGGCAGCACCGGCAGGCCGCGCTGGGCGATAAGCTGCATGGCGCGCTCGATGGGGATGTGTACTACGCCGCCTTTTTGATCCACCCAGCCATAGCTGTTGAGTTCCTGCTCTTCGGTCATGCGGAAGTCATGGAGTTCGGTGCGCTCATCGGATTCCAGGCGCGGCTCGGGAAAGGTGCGCTCGATATGCTGGTACACGACGCTCGCGTGCTCATCGCGCAGCAGGGCCTGGGGTGGAGGCTTCATGGGGTTGAGCGCGGGCTGCTTGGCCCGGTCGCGGGCATCGAGGTAGGCGTACATGCCGCGCAGAATGAAATAGACCAGAATGCAGGTGAGGGCCAGCCCGCCCAGAAACAGGACGATGGGTTTGGCGCCCAGATCCTGGCGCTCGTAGCCGGTTTCGCTGTGGCCTTCCTCGTGTTTGACTGGTTCTTCGCTCATGATTCGTGCGCCGCTTCCAGCACGGCCTGGGTCTGCGGGTCGTAGAGCGGCAACAGCGGCCGCGCCTTCAGATTGCCGAAAAAGACCGCCAGCCAAAGCCCGCCAATGGCCAGGGGCAGAACAATATCGAGCCAGCTCACGTGAAACGCAGGGTGAAACACGGGCTCGATGTGCCAGAACAAATCCACGTAACGCATGAACAGCACCCAGCTGGCCAGCCACACCAGCGAGCCGATTTTGCGCTTGAAGGAACGCGACAGCAGCATGGCAAAGGGCACGGCAAAGTGAAACAGCACCAGGAACAGGCCGATCCAGGCCCAGCCGCCGCTCAGCCGCGCCATATACCAGGAAATTTCATCGGGCAGATTGCCCGCCCAGATAATGAGCCACTGGGAAAAGGAAAAGTACGCCCACAGCATGATAAAGGCGAGCATCAGGTTGCCGTAGTCATGAACATACTTGTGCCGCATATATTCCGACATGGGCTGATAGCTCACCAGGATGGCGACTACGATGACCACGAAGCACAAAGCGGAAAGCGCCTCGCCGGCGACAAAGATCAAACCGTAGATGGTGGAGATCCAGCGCGGGTCGAGCGACATGACCCAGTCGATGGCGGCGAAGGAAATGGTGAAGCCGTAGAGAATGAGGCCGGGCGCACTTAAGGCGCGCAGGCTGCCGGGCCGGGGGCGCAGCGGCGGGCTATCTTGCGCGTCCGACCAGCGGGTGAGGAAAAAGACCAGCAAGCCCCAGATGACAAAGTAAATGGCGGCGCGGAAGAGAAATCCCCAGTGGGTGAGATAGAGCTGGGTGATGCGCTGCAGCTGGGCATCGTGGGCCACTGCCTCGGGGCGCGCCCAGATGTACAGCCGGGTGCGGCCGAAGATGATGGGCACGAACAGAACGATCATGAGCCACAAAGTTCGGCAGCCCGCCTCCAGAATGCGGCGGATAGCATGGCCCCAGTCGCCGCCAGTGAGGTGCACCAGCATGAGCAGGGCCAGGCATCCCAGGGTCACCCCCAGCCAATCCATGTAAGCCAGCAGATAGGAGCGGTAGAACTGATCGAGGCCGACAAAGGAGCCGATGACGGCGAGCACGCCGAAGGCCGCGCCCACGGCGAAGGAGCGTTTCTGAATGGTTTCCGCCACCGGCAGCCCGAGCACATCGAGATTGTTCATGACGGTGCTCATTTGGACTCCTCTTGGCTTGGGGATCGCGGCATCAGCACCGGCAGGGTGGCGCCCGAGCCCGGCTCTTCGAAATGCGGCGGCGGGGAAGGAACGGCCTGCCCCGAGGGCACGTCAGCCGCGGTAGCGTTCTGGCTCAGCTGCAAGGCGCGGATGTAGGCCACGATGCACCAGCGGTCCCGGGGCGGAATCTGCGAGGCGTAGTCGGGCATGATGCCAAAGCCGTTGGTCATGACGTCGAAGAAATATCCCAGGGGCGCCTTGCGCAGCCGCTCGATGTGGTAGGAAGGCGGCTTGCGGGCGAAGCCGCGCGAGGGCACGATGCCGTTGCCGTCTCCCACGCGGGAATGGCAGGGGGCGCAATAGATATTGAAGCGCTGGCGGCCGCGCTCGAGCACCTGCCCGGTGACCGGGAAGGGCATGTAATCGCCGGGATTGCTGCCCATCTTGCCGGTGTAGAAGTAGGTATCGGCGTGCAATTCGCCGCGCGCGACCGTGCCTTCAACCGGCGGACGGGCGGAGCGCAGATCGCTGTAGAAATCGCTCTCGGCCAGGGGCTTGAAGCGGGGTTGGTCGTGCATATCCTGGCGGCAGCCGGCCAGGGTGAACAGGGCAGCGGCCAGCGCCAAAGCGCGCAGAGAATTCCTGGATGGACCGGCAGGCACGGGGTCCTTCGACTTCGACCGCGCTGGCCTGCGCGAAACGCCGGCTGCGCTCAGGATGACAGCCCGGATTTTGGCCGAGAGGCTAATCCGGCACCTCCGAGATGGAGCGCGGGCCCAGGCCTTCGAGAAATTGCCGCGTCTGCACTGCGTCGTACTTGGCGTCGGAAGCGAAGACAATCAGGAAAAAGCGGTCCTTGGTGGCGAAGGCAAAACGGGGCACATTGAAGACCGGATGGTAGGGCATGGGCAGCCCGTTCAGAGCCAGCATGCCCAGCACAGAAAACAGGGCGGCAAAGAGAATGGTCATCTCGAAGGTGATCACGATGAACGCCGGCCAGGAGTTATACGGGCGCCCGCCGACGTTGGTGGGATAGCTCACCGCCGCAATCCACCACTGCATCAGGTAGCCGCCGGTGCCGCCGAGAATTCCCCCGATCAGGGTAATCAGAGGCACCAGATCGTGATGGAAGCCGATCGCCTCGGCCAGGCCCTCGACCGGAAAGGGGCTGTAGGCGTCAATCTTCTTGTAGCCGGCATCCCGGGTCGCCATGGCAGCTTCCACCAGGTGTGTGGGGGTATCGAACTCCGCCAGCAGGCCGTAATTGCGGGTGTGCTTCATTCCGCTTTGACCTCCGCTTCCGGCAGCAGAGTGCGCATTTCAAAGATGGAGATCATGGGCAGAATGCGCAGGAACAGGAACATGCAGGCCACGAAGAAGCCCAGGGTGCCGATGAAGATGGCCCAATCCCAGCGAGTGGGGTAGTACATGCCCCAGGAAGAGGTCAGGAAGTCGCGGTGCAGGCTGACCACGACAATAATGAAACGCTCTAGCCACATGCCGGTCAGCACCACGGTGGAAATCAGGAACAGATAAACCGGGTGGGTGCGCATTTTGCGAATCCACAACAGCTGCGGAATGAAGATGTTGCAGGCCAGCAGCGAGTAGTACCAGAAGTGATAGGGCCCATGCAGGCGGTTCCACATGAGGAACAAGTCATACTTGTTGCCGCCGTACCATCCCATGAAGGCTTCCATGCCGTAGCCGTAGGCTACGATGAGGCCGGTGGCCAGCATGACCTTGGCCGAGTTTTCCAGATGGCGCTCGGTGATGAAGTCCTCCAGGCCATAGATCTTGCGGATGGGAATAGCCAGCATGAGCACCATGGCGAAGCCGGAATAGATGGCGCCGGCGACGAAATAAGGCGGGAAGATGGTGGTGTGCCAGCCGGGCACGATGGCGATGGCGAAGTCGAAGCTGACCACCGTGTGCACCGAGAGCACCAGCGGCGTAGCCAACCCAGCAAGCAGCAGGTAAGCGGTCTCATAGCGGTGCCAGTGCCGGGCGGAACCGCGCCAGCCCAGCGCCAGAATGCCGTAGATGATCTTGGCTGCCTTGTTATCTGAGCGGTCGCGCAGCGTGGCCAGGTCGGGCACCAGGCCAATGAACCAGAAGATCAGC
>DATIYF010000017.1:0-107936 GCA_035517775.1 Terriglobales bacterium | reverse complement strand
GCAGCCTTCAGGCAGCTTCTGAATGGCGCGGATCAGCGCGATGCGGTCCACCGCCCCTTCCAGCCTCGCGTCTCCGCAGCTCACATCGCGCGGCACGGAAGAAGATTCCAGCCGCACCGGCTCATCCAGGGAAATCTGCCGCGGGTTGCGCTTGCGCAGCTTCATCAGCACCGTATTCACCACCACCCGGTACAGCCAGGTGGAAAAGGCCGAGTCGCCGCGGAAGGTATCGAGCTTGCGAAACACCTGGATAAAGGCGTCCTGAGCTAAATCTTCGGCTTCGGAAATATTGCCGGTCATGCGCAGGCAGAGGGAATACACCCGCTTTTTATGGCGGTCGAACAGAGTGGCGAAGGCAGCATCATCGCCCTCTTTGGCGCGTGCCACGAGAACCCCCTCCGGCTCGAGAACGAGAGCATCGTTCGCGGGAACATTGACCTCTGGAATAACCCGGGTGGAAGGCAATACGCAAGCAGCCACTTGGACCTCCTCTTTTGCCGCGCTTTGGTTGAGCCATCACTCGGCAAGGGCCGATGTTTTGACAAATTCCAAAAGCGTTTGCAGTTCCCGAGGTTAGTTCCCAGTGGCGGATTCAACCATCCGGCTGTGTATGTAATCACCTTAGGGTCTTGCTGTATGAAGCGCGGTGCAGGTCTTGCACGCGCGCCATGGCGCATGCGCCATTACACGCCAGAGGCAGAAAAAGGCCGCGGCTGCTCCTTTTTCGCTGAGCGCCGCGGCCTGAGTCTTGCGCGGAAGTTAGGCCACGTGCTTTTCCCGCGCGCCCTTCTCGGTTTTGCTGGTCTTGCCCTCGGCCGCATTGGCGTTGGCCTCGCCGGCCAGCTCGGTCAGCTTCTGGTCGGCTTCTTTTTCTTCATCCAGCGTCTGCTGCAAAGCTTTGCCTGCCTCTTCGTGACCCAGAAGCTCGGCGTAGGTGCGGGCGGTGCCGTAGCCCGCCATTTCGTAGTGCTCCACGCGCTGCGCCGAGGCGATGATGGCGGCGTCGCGAGTGGCAACGTCTTTGATCTCTTCCACCAGGTCGCTTCCCTCCTGAATGACCCCCTGCATGCCCTTGCATTTCTCGCCCTTCGCCTTTTTCCCCAATTGCTCAAAAATCTGCTCAATGCGGTTGGCGTGGGTTTTGGTGACCTGCAGGTGTTCGGTGAGCGCGGTTTTCAGCGCGCGCGATTTGGCCGCGTCAATCAGCTTAGGCAGCGCCTTGATGATCTGATGTTCGGCGTCGTAGAGATCGCTGAGTTGTTCGACATAGAGTTCTTGCAGAGAATTCGGCTTCATGTTTTTCCTCCGTGGTTATTCGGTAATGCGGGTCCGCGGGAACGCGGAGTTCAGGAACGTTGAGATCTGCGAGACGCGCGCTGGGGGCGCGCGCCCAACCTTCGAGCCTGGGTCTTGCGGAGTTGCCCGGGTGAGTGGCCGCGGTTCTTACTGCGCTGTGCTGAACCGGCCGGCGGGCCAAGCGTGCCTCCGTTCAAAGACCGAACCGCTTTACCGCCGGAGGTGGCCGGCTGGCGCAAAGCCTGGGTCGGAGTGGAAGCTCGCTCAGTTCGCAGTATGGAGATGCAGCCAAACTGAGAACAATCCAAAATTCCCTGTATTACGAAGCCAGACCTTCTGTAGCTGGAGATGGATTGTCTGACTTTTTCCGCCCGCCAGAGTTTAAGCGGCACCCTGGGGGCGAATCAGGCAGTGGATACAGGCTAGACCGGATAGACCCTTAAGGCGGAAGCAGCTAGGGTCGAAGCTTGGGCCCGAGTTGATAGGAATCACAAAAACATTTCTAAGGAGTTTGCAGCGATGAACCGACTGAATCGAAATTTATTTCGAAGTGTCCTTGTTTCGGGCATAAGCCTTCTGTTTTTGGCGGGCATGTGCTGGGCGGCAGACAGCAGCGATCAATCTGATATCGCCAAGCGCATTGACGCTTCGGCGAAGGTGCTGAATGAAATCATGGCGACGCCGGACAACGCGATTCCGGATAAAGTTATGGAAGACGCGAAGTGCGTGGCCGTAGTTCCCTCGATGATCAAGATCGCCCTCGGATTTGGGGGCAGCCACGGCAAGGGCGTTGCCACCTGCCGCACTGCCCACGGATGGAGCGCGCCGGCCCCGATCACCATCACCGGTGGAAGCTGGGGATTGCAACTCGGCGGCCAAGCCGTGGACCTGGTGATGGTCGTGACCAATGACCAGGGCATGCAGCACCTGCTCGCCAGTAAGTTCAAGCTGGGAGCGGATGCCTCGGCCGCCGCCGGCCCGGTGGGCCGCAATGCCGGCGCTGACACGGATTGGAAGATGCGGGCCGAAGTGCTCACTTATTCCCGCGCCCGTGGCGTCTTCGCCGGAATTGATTTGAATGGCGCGGCCATTACGCAAGATAAGGACGAGACTCAGGTGCTGTATGGAAAGCCTGAGACCTTCTCCGCAATCCTGAACGGTAAAGTCAGCCCGCCGCCGGCGGCGCATCCTTTCCTCGCCGCGGTTAGAAAATACTCTGCTCAGGCCAAGGAACAGGCCAAGGCAGGAGATTAGCGGCTGGATAGAACAGCAAAATACTCAGGCCCGGCTCTCTTCTGAGAGACCGGGCCTTGGCATTGCTTTCCACTTCCGGCGGAGCGCCCGCTTCAGGCCGCTCTTTTGCGCGGCACTTTGGCTCCTTTTTTCCGCGCCTCCGAAAGCCCGATGGCGATAGCCTGTTTGCGGCTCTTCACCTTGCCGCCTTTGCCACCTTTGCCCGAGCGCAGAGTTCCGCGCTTCTTGCGCCGCATGGCGCTTGCCACTCTTTTTCCTGCCGCCTTGCCATATTTACGACGTCCGGATTTTTTTCTGGTTGCCATTTCAGTTTCTCCCGCGAGCTTAGACTTTGAATCCCAGGCGAAGGTTGCACGCCTGCCCGCCCGCAGTCCTTTGCGAAACATGCGGCGCGACCCACCGTGATGCGTCATAATGAAAGCTCCGCTCGGAAAGGCGTCCCCGATGGCCCTCCCACATCGCGTTCCATCTCGCCAGAATCTCGCCGAAGACCTGGGAACCGCATCGCTCGAGCTGGTCAAATCGCGCCTGAATATTTCCGGCGATGGCCTTACACAGGCTGAAGCCCAGGCCCGCCTGCAAACATACGGGTTCAACGAACTGCCGCAAGAAAAAGTCAATCCTTTGCTGAAATTCCTTTCTTATTTCTGGGGCCCGATTCCCTGGATGATCGAAGCAGCCGCCGTTCTCTCGGCCCTGGTTCGCCACTGGGAGGACTTCGTAATCATCCTGACCCTGCTGCTGATGAATGCCGGGGTGGGCTTTTGGGAAGAATTCCAGGCCGGCAACGCCATCGCCGCCCTCAAGGCAACGCTGGCGCTTCAGGCGCGGGTGAAGCGAGGCGGAGTGTGGACGACGGTTGCGGCGCGGGAACTGGTGCCGGGCGACCGGATGCATCTTAAAATCGGTGACATCGTTCCCGCCGACGCCCGCCTGCTTGATGGCGACCCGGTGCAGGTGGATCAATCGGCTCTGACGGGCGAGTCTCTGCCGGTCACACGCAATCCCGGGGATGCGGTGTACTCGGGCTCCATCCTCAAGCAGGGTGAGATAGACGCTCTGGTTTACGCTACCGGTCAGAAGACGTACTTCGGCAAAACCGCGCACCTGGTGGAAAGCGCCCACACGGTCAGCCATTTTCAGCGCGCGGTTCTCAAGATCGGCGATTTTCTCATCGTTCTGGCCATCGCACTGGTGGTCCTGATTCTCATCGTCGCCCTGTTCCGCGGGGACCCGATGCTCACTACGCTGCAGTTTGCCCTGGTCCTGACGGTGGCGGCGGTGCCGGTCGCCATGCCCGCTGTGCTTTCCGTGACGATGGCTGTGGGAGCAAGAATCCTGGCCCGCAAAAAGGCCATCGTCACCCGATTGGCCGCCATGGAAGAACTCGCCGGCATTGATGTGCTGTGCTCCGACAAGACTGGCACCCTGACCCAGAACAAATTAACCCTGGGCGTCCCTTTCTGCGTAGATGGCGTTTCACCCGAAGAGGTAATTCTTGCTGCCGCGCTCGCCTCTCGCGCCGAAAGCGAGGACCCGATTGATCTTGCCGTCTTGGGCGGCGTGAAAAACGCGGGCGAACTGGCGAAGTACCATACTCTCCATTTCCTGCCCTTCGATCCGGTGCACAAACGCACCGAAGCCACCGTGGAGGGGCCGCAGTCCGGTCAGTTCCGCGTGACCAAGGGTGCGCCGCAGGTGATTCTTGGGCTGGCCGGCGATGCCCGGGTTCGAAGCGTGGTGGAGCAGGCGGTCAACGAATTTGCCGCCCGCGGCTTTCGCTCGCTGGGCGTGGCCCGCAGCGGTCCGAACCAGACCTGGCGCTTTCTCGGCGTTCTGCCGCTCTTTGACCCGCCTCGCGAAGATTCCAAATCCACCATCGCCACCGCCACCGAGATGGGCATCAAGGTGAAGATGGTGACCGGCGACCAGCTTGCCATCGCCAAGGAGATGGCGCGTCAGCTCGGCCTGGGCCAGAATATCGTGGACGCCGCCGTTCTCGCGGATACCAAAAACTATCAGGCCGGCCAACTCGCCCAGGCCATCGAGCAGGCGGATGGCTTCGCCCAGGTCTTTCCCGAGCACAAGTTTCATATCGTCCAGGTGCTGCAGCAGGAAAACCACATCGTGGGCATGACCGGCGATGGCGTGAACGACGCCCCTGCTCTGAAGCTTGCCGATGCCGGCGTTGCCGTCTCCGGCGCCACCGACGCCGCGCGCGCCGCCGCCGATATCGCGCTGCTCAACCCCGGTCTTTCGGTCATCGTGGACGCCATTAAAGAAAGCCGCAAGATGTTCCAGCGCATGAACAGTTATGCCATGTACCGTATCGCGGAAACCATCCGCGTGCTTCTGTTCATGACCCTTTCCATTCTGATTTTCAATTTCTATCCGGTGACCGCGGCCATGCTGGTTCTGCTGGCCCTGTTGAACGACGGCCCGATCCTGGCCATTGCCTACGACCGCGTGCGCTATGCCAACCATCCTGAAGCCTGGGACATGCCGCTGGTGATGGGCATCTCTTCTGTGCTGGGGATTGCCGGAGTGATCGCGTCGTTTCTTCTGTTTTACCTGGCGGAGCGCGTCTTCCATTTGAACCGCGATGTCATTCAGACCTTCATGTTCCTGAAGCTGGCGGTGGCCGGCCATCTCACCATTTTCGTCACGCGCACGCGCGGGCCGTTCTGGTCCATTCGCCCCGCGCCTCTGCTGCTCTGGGCTGCGATCGTGACCAAGGCGCTGGCCACTCTGGCGGCGGTGTATGGGATCTTCATGTCGCCCATCAGCTGGCAATGGGCTTTGTTGATCTGGGGCTACGCGCTGGCCTGGTTTGTGATCAACGACTGGATCAAGCTGGGCGCCTATCGCATCTTTGACCGGCGCAGGCGGGGTTTGCTGGAGGGGCAGTCCGTCAAGCATCGCTCCGGGCCATTCCGCCGGATGTTGCAGGCCTGAGTTCGGGTTTGGCGTGGGCCGCTCGAGGCGCGTACTTAAGTGGAATAGTCGGCGTTGATGTGAACGTATTCCGCCGTCAGGTCGGAAGTCAGAAAGTTCACCGACGCCTTGCCGCGATGCAGCTTCACCCGAACATCGCATGATGGCCGGGAAAGCTCCTCATGTGCTTTGGCTTCGTCAAACCGCAGCACGCCGCCGCGGCGAAAAACAATCTGGCTTCCCACTTCGATTTCGATCTGCTCAGGATCAATGGGCACTCCGCTCCGCCCCGCCGCCGCGAGAATCCGTCCCCAGTTCGGGTCGGCCCCGGCCCACGCCGTCTTGACCAGTTGGGAATGTGCAATTGTCCGCGCCACTTGCAATGCCTCGTTGCGGCTCCTTGCCTGCTCCACGCGCAGCCGGATGACGTGCTGCACGCCTTCGCCATCGGCAACGATCTGCTCGGCCAGTGACTGGCAGACTTCGAGCAACGCCGCAGAAAATTTCTGGCGTGTGGCGCGCGAATCGAGCGCCATGCCGCTCTGACCGCTGGCCAGCAGCAGAACGGTGTCATTGGTGGAAGTATCGCCGTCTATCGAGATGCAATTGAAGCTCTGATCGCAAGCCTGGCGCAAAAGCGTCTTCAGCTCCCTCGCATTTGCCTTCACATCGGTGAACAAATACACCAGCATGGTCGCCAGCTGGGGATGAATCATGCCCGCGCCTTTCGCGATGCCGAGAACGGAGGCGGTTGCGCGGGCCGATTGCAGCCCCAGCATGGCCATTTTGGGCCGCTTGTCGGTGGTCATGATGGCGTGTGCAAAAGCGATCGCGCTCTGCTCGCTCGCTTCGCGGCGCGCCATCAGTTCCGGAAGTTTGGCAACGATTTTTTGCGCCGGCAGCGGAACCCCGATGATTCCCGTGGAAGAAGGAAAGACTTCAGCCGCTTTCACGCCCAGCAATCGCGCCGCCGCGCGGCAGGCCGCGTGGCAGGCTTCAAGACCGGCATTCCCGGTTGCGCAGTTCGCGTTGCCGGAATTCACCAGCACAGCCCGCACCCGGCCGCGCGCTCTGGCCAGCGACTCGCGCCCCACGATAAGCGGCGCGGCGACCACCCGATTTTTCGTGAACACCGCTGCCGCAGACGTGCCCTGGCAGGCCTCGGCCAGGGCAAGATCGGAGCGTCCGCTGGCTTTAATGCCGGCCGTCACCGCCGAGAAGGAGAATCCCCTTGGAAGAAAGCTGACTGGCAAACCCGCCGCACGGTTCATGCTTCGAGTTTCACCAGCATGCCGGCGGGCTCGGGAAGAATGGCGAACCTGGGCAGCTCGCCGCGCACCATGGCCACTTCGTCGCAGCAGTGCAGCCGCGGGCACACCCAGCAGTCTTTGTGGATTTTATCGGGAAGGTCTTCGCGCTGCGCCAGAGTGAAACCGAGATGCGCGAAGAACTCGGGCTTGCGCGTGAACAGACAGATGCAGCTTACCTGGTGCTTTTCCGCCTGCTTGAGCAAGGCCTCGACCAGTTTCTTTCCGCCCCCGGAGCGCTGATATTCCGGGTCCACCGTGATGGAGCGAATCTCCGCCAGGTGCTGGCCGTAAAGGTGCAGCGCCCCGCAGCCGATAATGCAGCCGCGCCGCTCCAGAACGATGAAGTCGCGCACGTTCTCGCAGATTTCCGCAAAGTTGCGCGGCAGCAGGGTGCCATCGCCCGAATAGGCGGAAATCAGCTGGTGTATGCGCTCGGCATCGGGCAGAGCCGCTTCACGCGTGCGCATGAACTTCCCCCTGCATAGCTTCGACTCTCCTTTTCGCCTCGGCCAGCGCCTGCCGCACCCGCGCCGGAGCCGTCCCGCCGGGTACGTCGTGAATCGCCAGCACCGCCGGCAACTCCAGGCAGGGATAAAAATCCTGATCGAATGCGGGGTTCAACTCTTGCAACTCAGGCAACGGCAGATCGCGCAACTCACAGCCCTTCTCCAGGCACAACTGCACCGCCTTGCCAACTTGCTCGTGCGCCAGCCGGAATGGCGTTCCGCGCTGCAGCAGATAAGTTGCCGCGGCCCAGGCATTCATAAACCCCGCCCGCGCCGCATGCTGCATGCGCTCGAAGTCGAATGCCACCGCCTTCATCCAGCCCGTGGCCAGGGGCAGAAGTGAGGTGAGAGTTTCCGCCGCGTCGAACAGCGGCTCCTGCGTCTCCTGCATGTCTTTGTTGTAGGCGAGAGGCAAGCCCTTGACTGTGACCATGAGCGCAGTGGCATCGCCGAGCACGCGGGCGGCCTTGCCCCGCACCAGTTCCAGCAGGTCTGGATTCTTCTTCTGGGGCATGGCGCTGCTGCCCGTGGAATAGGCCTCGGGCAGTTCGACAAAGCCATATTCCTGCGAAGAGAACAGGATCATCTCTTCTGCCCAGCGGCTGAGATGCAGCGCAAGCAAAGAGAGCGCATTGACAAACTCGAGCGCGAAATCGCGGTCGCTGGTCGCATCAAGACTGTTCGCGGTGGGTGCGTCAAAGCCGAGTTCCTTCGCCATTGTCCGCCGGTCAAGGGGCAGCGTGGCGCCGGCCACCGCTCCCGAGCCCAATGGGCAAACATTCATCCGCTTGCGGCAGTCGGCCAGCCGCTCCGCGTCACGCAGAAACATCTCCACGTAGGCCAGCAACCAGTGCGCCACCAGCACCGGTTCCGCCCGCTGCAAGTGCGTGTACGCCGGAAGCGCCGCGTCGCCCGCCTGTTCGGCCCGGCCGAGGAACGCGCCCAAAAACTCCGGCAGATCAGATTGAAGCTGATCCATACTCGCCCGCACGTACAGCCGCAGGTCGGTCGCGATCTGCTCGTTGCGGCTACGCCCGCTGTGCAGCTTGTAGCCCGCCTCCCCAATCAAGCCCACCAGCTGCTGCTCGACAAAATGATGCACATCCTCGGCTTCATGGTCTTGCAACCATTCCGGGGAAGCCGCGGCTTTTTGCCCGATCTGCTTCAGCCCCTGCAGGATTGAGACCAGCTCCTCGGAAGCGAGAATGCCGGCATCCTTGAGCGCGCGCGCATGCGCCGCGCTGGCCGCGAGTTCATACTTCAGCAGGCGTTTGTCGAACTCGAACGAGCGCTGCCAGCGCTCAAAGCCGGAATCGAGCGGCTGGCGAAACCGCCCCGACCACATCTTCATCGCGCAACCTCCGGCTTGGCCGCCTCGGCGCGCAACTGCGCCCGCGAGCGTGAAGGCAGCCCCAGAATGCGGATGAACCCCTCCGCATCCTTCTGGTTGTAGCTTTCGCCCATGGTGAAGGAAGACAGATCGGTGCGATAGAGCGAGTTCTCTGACTTGCGGCTCACCACCGAGACGTTGCCCTTGTACAGCGCCAGCGTGATCTGGCCGGTCATGTCTTTCTGCGTGACCTCGACAAACGCCTCCAGCGCCTCGCGCAGCGGAGTGAACCACAGCCCGAAATAGACCAGCTCGGCATATTTCAGGCCGATGTGCTGCTTGAAGTGGGCCACCTCGCGCTCCAGGCAGATCGCTTCCAGCTCGCGATGCGCGGCCACCAGCAGAGTTCCCCCCGGAGTTTCGTAACATCCCCGTGATTTGATTCCCACAAAGCGGTTCTCCACCAGGTCCACTCGCCCAATCGCGTTGCGCCCGCCGATTTCATTCAGCAGTTCAAGCAGCGACACCGGCCCCACCTTCATCCGGTTCACCGAAACCGGAACGCCGCCTTCAAACCCAATCTCCACGTGCTCTTCGCGGTCGGGCGCCTCCTGCGGCGAGCGTGTAAGCTGCCAGGTGCTTTCGAGCGGCGGGTTGCCCGCATCTTCCAGCTCGCCGCCTTCGTGGCTGATGTGCCAGAGATTGCGGTCGCGGCTGTGGATTTTCTGCCGGCTCTGCGCTACCGGAATGCCGTGCTTCTCGGCGTAATCCAGGCAATCCTCGCGCGATTTCAAATCCCACTCCCGCCAGGGCGCAATCACCTTGAGTTCCGGCGCCAGCGCCTGATAGGCCAGTTCGAACCGCACCTGGTCGTTCCCCTTGCCGGTGCAGCCATGCGCCACTGCCGCCGCGCCCTCGCGCAGCGCCACTTCCACCTGGTGCTTGGCCAGCACCGGCCGCGCCAGCGATGTGCCCAGCAGATACTTGTGCTCGTACACCGCGCCTGCCTTCAGGGCAGGAAACACATACTCCTTCAAGAATTCCTCGCGCAGGTCCTCGACCACCACCTTGCTGGCCCCGGTCTTGTACGCCTTCTCGACGACCGCATCAATATCATCGCCCTGGCCCACATCGCCGACGAACGCAATCACGTCGTAGGAATAATGTTCCTTGAGCCACGGAATAATGATCGAGGTATCCAACCCTCCCGAATACGCCAGCACCACTTTCTCAGGCATGAGCGCTCCTCACCGGCATGCGGCCCTGTTTGCCGCCCAGCAGCAACATCAAAATGGCTTTCTGCACGTGCAGGCGGCTTTCCGCCTGGTCGAACACCACCGAGCGCTCGCAATCCATTACTGCGTCGGTGATCTCCTGGCCGCGGTGCGCTGGCAGGCAGTGCATGAACACCGCATGGGGCGCGGCTTCTGCAGCAAGCTCCTGGTTCAACTGATAGGGAGGAAAGATCAACTCCCGCTCGGCCGCCTCCTGCTCGTGGCCCATGCTGGTCCAGGCGTCGGTATAGATCGCATCTACCCCCGCGGCCGCTTCCCGCGGATCAGTCATAAACTCGAGCACCGCCCCGGTTTGCCGTGCGATCCCCTGCGCAACCTCTACAATTTCCGTCTTCACTCCATAACCCGCCGGAGTTGCCACCCGCATCTTCGATCCCAGCAAGGCGCAAGTCAGCAACAGCGAATGGGCCACATTGTTGCCGTCGCCCACATAGGCCAGGCAGATATTCTTCAGATCGCCGAAGTGCTCCAGCAGAGTGAAGTAATCGGCCAGCGCCTGGCAGGGATGCTCCACTTCACTCAGCGCATTGATCACAGGAATCGAAGCGTGCTCGGCCATGCCCTCGACGGTGGAGTGCGAGAAGGTGCGTAGCACAATGCCATCCACCCAGCGTTCGAGGTTATGCGCGATGTCGCTCAGCTTCTCGCGCGCGTCCAGCCGGTCCTGCCGCTGGTCCACGAAAATCGCCAGCCCTCCCAGGCCCGCCATGCCCGCCTCGAAGGTGATGCGGGTGCGCAGCGAAGGCTTCTCAAAAAACATGACGATCTGTTTGCCGGTCAGCGCCGTGCTGAAGTCCGAGGGGCGCGCCTTCATCAGGCCGGCCAGGTGCAGAATGCTCTGCGCTTCTTTCGGCGAAAGATCGCGGCTGGAAATCAGGTCGCGGCCCAATAGGCCGGCCGAAGCCGAGGCCCGCGGCGCCACCTGCGTGCTGTTCATCGCTTGGCTGCTCACTTAGTGTTGGCTCCTTCTTGCAGATTTCTTTGGGCGCGCGGATTTCCGCCCGGTCTGGGTCGCCGCCTCGGCCAGCGCCGAATCCAGCGCGCGCACTACCTGGTCCACATGCTTTTTCTCGACGATGTACGGCGGCAGAAAGCGCAGCACCGTATCATGGGTGCGGTTGATGAGAATGCCGCGCTCGAGCAACCGCGAGACCACTGCCTTCCCCATTTCCGGCGAATTCAGCTCCATGCCCAGCATCAGCCCCATGCCGCGCACTTCCCGCACGCAACTGTGCTTAGCCTTCAGCGCATCCAGCCGCTCGTGAAAATAGCCGCCGACTTCCTGCACATGCCCGAGCAATCCCTCAAGCTGCCGCAAGAACTCGATCGCCACGGCGCAGGCCAGCGGCCCCCCGCCGAAGGTTGTGCCGTGCATGCCCGGATGCATCGCGCGCGCCACCCGGTCGCTGGTCAGCAGCGCGCCCAGCGGCAGTCCCGCTGCCAGGGGTTTGGCCACGGTCACGATATCGGGCTGCACCCCGTAATGCTGATAGGCGAAATACTTCCCCGTCCGCCCCAGGCCGCACTGGATCTCATCCACAATCAGCAGCGCGCCCGTTTTTCTCGTGAGCTCCCGCGCCAGCCGCAGAAACTCCGGGCTGAGCGGCTGAATTCCACCCTCGCCCTGAATCGTCTCCAGGCAAATCGCACATACGCTGCCGTCAAATTGCCGCTTCAGGTCGTCCACGTCGTTGAAGGCGACAAACCCGACCCCCGGCACCAGCGGCGCAAACGGATGCCGGTACTTTTCCGTCCCCGTGGTGGCCAGCGAACCGAAGGTTCTTCCATGAAACGAATTTTCCAGCGCCAGCAGCCGCCACTTCGCTTTGTGGCCGTTCGGATTTTCCAGCCGCGCCAGCGCCCGCGCCAGCTTCAGCCCGCCTTCCCATGCTTCGGTGCCGCTGTTGCAGAAAAACGCTTTGTCCAGGCCGGAAATCCTGGTCAGCCGCCTGGCCAGCTCCGCCTGGTACTCGTGATAAAACAAATTCGAAACGTGAATCAGGCGCTCGGACTGCCGCTTCAGCACGCCGCGAATGGCCGGATGGCTGTGCCCCAGCGCATTCACTCCAATGCCGCTCAGAAAATCCAGATAGCGCCGCCCGCGCGAATCCCACAGATAAAATCCACGCGCCCGCGTGAACAGCACCGGCAGCCGCTCGTAGGTGGGCAGCAGGACCTGCCGCTCGGCGCGAACGATGGAGGCCAGGTTCATGCCCCGATCACCTCGGTCCCGCATTCCAGCTTGGTGAAATAAAACTGCGGCAGCATCTCCGCCTGCGCTGCCGGCAAAATGCGCACCCGCGCCACGCCCTTGCGCAGCGCATGATGGCAGGCTTCGAGCTTCGGTAACATGCCGCCGCCGATCACTTCCCGCTCCACCATCGCCGGCACATCTTTCGTGCTCAGCCAGGGGATCACGCTGCCCTCGGCATCCTTCACCCCGGGAACGTCGGTCAGAAAAATCAAAGTGTCGGCACGGCAGGCCACGGCACACGCCGAAGCCATCTGGTCGGCGTTCACGTTGTAGTACTCGCCATCGGAGCCCAGCGCCAGCGACGAAAGCACCGGAATTCCGCCTTCGTTCCAGATCGCCTCCAGCCAGCGCGGCTCGACCGAGCAGATTTCACCCACAAATCCCAGGTCGTAGCCCTCTGTTTGCTTCTTGCGCGCGCGAAACGACATGCCATCGCCGCCGCAAAACCCAATCGCCGGGTTCCCCGCAGCCACCAGCGCCGCTACCACGCTCTTGTTCACCATGCCGGCAAGAACCATCAGGGCAACGTCGCGGGTCTCAGCATCGGTAATACGTAGCCCGTTGACGAAGTCGCTCTTCTTTCCCAGCAGCTGCAGGGTGCGGGTCAACGTACTGCCGCCGCCGTGCACTACGGCGATCCTATGCCCGTCCCGGGCCCACTCCACTACCGCCTGCGCGCACTTGCGCAGCGTGGATTTCTCTTCCAGCGCAGCTCCGCCAATCTTGACCACGATTTTCACTGCAGGCCCTCCGTCTCGCCCCAGCCGTACATCAGGTTCATGTTCTGCACCGCCTGCCCGGCGGCGCCCTTCAACAGATTGTCTTCGCAGGAAACCACCACCAGCCGCTGCCCCTCCGGCGCCAGGCAGAAGCCCAGGTCGCAGTAATTGGTGTTGATCGAAAACTGGATCTCCGGCAGCCGCGGCGAGGCAAACACCCGCACCCAGGGCTTGCCGGAATAAAAATCGCGGAAGCAGCCTTCCACTTCCGCCGCCGCCATCTTTCGATTGAGATGCAGGTAAATCGTCGAGAGGATTCCTCGCGGAATCGGCAGCAGGTGCGGCGTGAAGATTAACTCGTCTGCATTCAGCTGCAGCTGCTCCAGGATTTCTCCCACATGCCGATGCCCGAACACCGAATACGCCGAAAGATTGTCGGCCACGGAAACGAAGTGTGTGCGCGCCGTCGGCTCTTTCCCCGCCCCCGAAACGCCCGACTTCGAATCCGAAATAATTCCCTTCTCCCGGTCCACAATCCCGGCCCGCAGCAGCGGCGCCAGGCCGAGTATCACCGAAGTCGCATAGCAGCCCGGATTGGCTACCACGCTGGCCTGGCGAATCTCCTGTGCGTTCAACTCCGGCAGTCCATACACGGCTTTCTGGGTCAACTCGGCCGCCGCGACAGAATCTTCATCTTTGAATCCATACACCGCCCGGTTCTGCGCCTGCTTCAGGCGCCAGGCCCCGCTCAGATCAATCACCCGCAAACCGTGCGCCACTGCTTCAGGCGCCAGGCTCCGCGAGGCCTCATGCGGCGTGGCCAGAAACAACAGCTCCACGCCCTGCTCTTTCAGCATCGGCCAGGAAAGCGGCTTGAGCGGATATCCCCCATTGCCGGAAAGCGCCGGGAACAAATCCGCCAGATTATGCGTGCCGTTGCCCTCGCTCTGCCGGCTCAAAAGAAGAGGCGTTTCCACCCGGGGATGACGCAGCAAGAGCCGGGTCAGTTCAAATCCGGAATAGCCGGTCGCACCTACGACTGCAGTTTTGAGTTTGGCCGCCATCAGGCAAGCAACTCCTGCGTGCGCGCAGCCAGGCGGCTGGCGGCTTTTTTGGTGGAGCAGACAATCAGGATGGTATCGTCGCCGGCCACGCTGCCCACGGCCTCTGGCCAGCCCTCTTCATCGAGCGCCGCCGCTACCGGCTGCGCGCTGCCCACCGTGGTTTTGATGACCAGCAGGTTCTGCGCCGGGCGCACGTCGAGCACGAATTCGCGCATCAGGCGCGAAACCGAAGGCAGAGCCGAGTCGGAAGCGCCATCCCCGTTCGGCAGCGCGTAGCCCTCGGCGCTCTTCACCAGCCCCAGCTCATGGATGTCGCGTGAGAGCGTCGCCTGCCCTACCTTGAATCCCTGCCGCCGCAGCGTTTTTTGCAGCTCTTCCTGGCTGGCCAGCGGGCCTTTTTCCAGGACGGCGAGAATCGCTTTTTGTCTCAGCGGCTTGCGCATGGCTTATTGATGAATTCTTATTCACCAGGATGAATAATTATTCATCACCATTTTCGGTGCCATTGCCGCCGTATGTCAAGACAAAATAAGGAAGGATCACTCGAAGGGAACCTGCCGCTATTCCGGGCGGAGTCATTACTTCAGCGCGGCTGTCGTCGTCCTCATCCCCACGCCCCGCCCGCCTGGCACATGGCCTGCGGCGGCGCGGCCGCGAGGCGCGCCGGCTGCGGCGCGGCGAACAGCAGATCGTGCAGCCGCCGCACCGTCTCTTCCGCCCGCGACTCATCCACCAGAAAACTGATGTTGCGCTCCGATGCTCCCTGGCAGATCATCCGCATCTCGATGTCCGAAATCGCGTGGAACACCTGGCTGGCCACCTCCGGCCGCCGCCGGATCTTCTCTCCTACCAGGCAAACCAGCGCCTTATGATTCTCCCAGCGCACGTGCGCCAAACCCTTCATCTCCTCGGCAATCGCCGGCAGCGCCGCCGTCGAACTCACCAGCAACGACAGGCTGCCGCGCGAGGCCGAAAGCAGATCCAGCTTCTGGCCGTGCCGCTCAAATACTTCAAAGACCTCGTGCATCAGCTCCGGCGCCAGCCAGCGCAGCGGCTCCACGTCCACCACCGCAATGCCGCGCTTGGCGGTGATCGCCTTCACTCGCCCCACGCCCTCGCTGGCGTTGGCCACGATCTCCGTGCCTCCGCCCTCCGGATTCCGCGAATTCAGCACCCATACCGGAATGTTCCGCCGCATGGCCGGTGCCAGCGTCGCCGGATGCAGCACCTTGGCCCCGAAATACGCCAGCTCGGCCGCCTCGTGAAAGCTCATGCTGGTGATGCGCCGCGCATGCGAGCACAGGTTCGGGTCGGTGGTCATCACCCCATCCACGTCAGTCCAGATTTCGATGCGGCTGGCGTGCAGCCCCGCGCCCACCACCGCAGCGCTGAAATCGGAGCCGCCGCGCCCCAGAGTGGTCGGAATACCGTCGCGCGTCGCCCCTACAAATCCGCCCATCACTGGAATGCGCCCCGCCAGCACCAGCGGCAAAACCCCGGTCTCGAGTTTGTGGTCCGTTTCCTCCCACAGCGGCGTCGCCTGCGTGTGCGCCGCGTCGGTCACAATGCATTCCTTCGAGTCCACCCACACCGAGTCAAACCCGGCTTTCAGCAGCGCCGCCGCCACAATCTTGCTGGAGAGTATCTCGCCCATGCCCAGCAGCCGGTCCTGCACCCGCGGGGTCAGGCTTCCCGCCGAGGCAATGGTGCGCGCCGCGTCCTCGAGCACGCGAAAGCCGCTTTGCAGTTCCGCCCAAAGATGCTCGTACACCTCGCCATCCGCCAGTTCGCTGGCCACCTGCCGGTGCCGCTCGCGCAGCTCCTCCAGCATTTGCCGCGCTTCGTCGCGCTTGCCCTCCGCGGCCATGCGGCCCACGGCCAGCAACCGGTCGGTGACCTTGGCCAGCGCGCTCACCACAACCACCGGATGGTGCCGCACCCGCCGCTTCACCAGGTGCACCACCCGCCGGATCGCCGTGGCGTCCTCCACCGAGGTCCCGCCAAATTTCATCACCACGCACTCCGGCCGCCGCACCGCCTCTTTCACCAGTTCGTTCATGACGTCCTCGCTTCCCACGTTTCGGGCAATAAAAAACCCACCGGCCATTTCTTCTGGCGGTGGGTCTTGTTACCTGTTCAGAACTTGTTGTTTCTCAGCTCACCAGGCGACCTCCCCCAGAAGACACAATAATTCGTGTCATAGTTGTGCCCACGCTTGTAATTCGCTGGGACAACTGGAAAACACCGTTCTGGGAAGTAGAGGTCATATCTCGGTTCGTGTTTCGCTCAGTTCTCGCGTTCCCGGCTCGACTTCGGGCCTTTCTCCAGGCTCATCTTCTGCTCTTCGAAAAACTGCATCAGCCGGTCAATCAACCGGCGCCGCCCGCCGATCATGTGCAGGCCGCTCTCATGCTGATGCTCTTCCAGCACCCGGTTCAGGCCGCGCTCCAATTCATTATTCATCACACACCCCTCATCCGGCGTTCAAGGTCCCATCGGTAACCGCCTGGAGCGGTTATCTTTGGAGGCTGAATCTATAGGCTAGCAATCCCGCCCCTTGAACGGAAATCGGAAAATGTGATAGTCGCAATTAATAATTCAAATCGCGCGCCCTGGCTGCCACACTCTTCTATCGGTACGGCCCGGCCACAACTTTAACCCTACTTCGAGGCCGCCGCCAGCTGCCGTACCGTACTGATAAATGTGGTGGTTGCGCGGGTCGGCGTCCGGTCGCGCCGGTAGGCCAGGCCCAGCTCACGCCACAGGTCTTCGTCCTTAATCGGAATCAGCTTCACCCGGCCCGCCAGCACCTGGTCGCGGGCAAAGCTCGCGCTGATCAGCGAAACCCCCAGCCCTGCCGCCACAAAGCTCTTGATCATGCCCACGCTCGGCAGCTCCATCCGCACCTGCAATTGCGCCCCGTAAGGCCGGAAGAGCTTATCCATCAGCCGCCGGCTGAATCCGGTCTTGGGCAGCAGCAAAGGTTGCTTGGCGATTTCGCTCACCGGCACCACCTCCAGCTTGGCCAGAGGGTTCTGCGGGTTCACCATCAGCATCAGCTGATCGCGAAAGATGGGGTGCGTCTTGAGGCTGGACGATTTGATCGGCAAGGTGACAATGCCCACGTCAATCGAGCCATTTTCCAGCTTCTCGATGATCTTGTAGCTGAAGTTGCGGTAGATGCTGATCTGCACGCCGGGATAAAGGCTGCAGTACTTGGCGAAAACATCGGGCAGAACATAGAGGCAGGTGGCCTCGTTGGCCCCGATCAGCAGCGTGCCCCGCGGCGTGCTGCCCTGGTCGGCCACTGCCAGCAGCGATTCGTCGCGCATCTGCAAGAGCCGCTCGGCGTAGGCGAAGAACACTCGGCCCGCCGGCGTCAGCGTAACGTCTTTGCCCGAGCGGTCCAGCAGCCGGTCGCCGTATTCCTGCTCCAGTTGCCGGATCTGCGCGCTCACCGCCGACTGCGAACGGAACACCTTCTGCCCGGCGCGCGAAAAACTGCCAAGCTTGGCCACTTCCAGGAAGGTGACGAGCTGGTCAAAGTCCATGAGTAGTGCGGATTATACCGTGGAAGCGTTGGCGCTTTAGCGCCTGCGGCCCTACAACATCGCCCGCTCTTCCCGCGACACCGGGGGCCGGGGGAAATTCCGCGCCGGCGCCTCGATCTTCCGCAGCCGCCCCAGAATCGCGCTCCAGGTCTCCGCCACCGTGCACGGCGGCTGCACCGGCTCGACCCGCAGGAATGGAAGCGGCGCGTCCGAGTTCAGCAGCTTCAGCGCCCGCGGACTATCGGTCAGCTGCAGGTGCCGGCGCAGCACCGTCCGCAGCCACATTTCTTCCCGCACTTCGAGCGGCGCCACCCGCACCGATTGCTGGTTGTAGTCGTAACCGCCGATGGCGTCGCGCAGGAAATACGCCAGCCCGCCGGTCATGCCCGCGCCCAGGTTCAATCCCGCCGAGCCCAGAATCATGGCCACGCCCGCCGTCATGTACTCGCAGCCGTGCTGGCCTACGCCTTCCGCCACCGCCAGCGCCCCGCTGTTGCGCACTGCGAAACGCTCGCCCACCCGGCCGGCAATGTACAGCTCGCCGCTGGTCGCGCCATAAAGGATCGTATTGCCCGCCAGTACATCGCCGCGCAGCGAGGCTTCGCTCCCTCCGCTGATGGCGATCGTTCCGCCCGAAAGCCCCTTACCTACATAATCGTTGGCTTCGCCCTGCAGCCGGAAGGTCACTCCATTCACCAGGAAGGCACCAAAGCTCTGCCCGGCAACGCCGGTGAAATCGTATCGCACCGGGTGATTGCTGGCGGAGCTGCGCAGCCGTCGCAGCATCTCGCCGCTCAGGTGCGCCCCAATCGAGCGGTCGGCGGTATTGATGGCAAACCGGTATTTCCGCGGCGCCAGCGTATCCACGTCATTCACCGTCTTGTTCAGCTCCAGGTGCAGGCGCGTATCCAGCTCCTCCGCCGGACAGGCCCGCTGCGCCGAGTCGGTCAGCGGATCCAGCAACCCCGCCAGCGACCGCGCCGCCTCCGGGCTTCGCGCCGTCAGCTTCTCGAACTTGCCCACAATCTCATCAATGGACCGCGCCCCCATGCCTGCCAGCAGCTCGCGCACCTCTTGCGCAATCCCGCGGAAAAACGTCTCCACCATCTCCGGCTTGCCGGCAAACTTGGCCCGCAGCTTTTCATCTTGCGTAGCAATACCCACCGGACAGGTGTTGAGGTGGCATTGCCGCGCCATCACGCAGCCCACCGCCAGCAGCGCCGCCGTGCCGAAGCCGAATTCATCCGCCCCCAGCAGCGCCCCGATGATCACATCGCGCGCAAACTTGAAGCCGCCATCCACCCGCACCCGCACCCGGCTGCGCAGCCCGGTGCGCACCAGCGCCGTGTGCGCATCTCGTAATCCCACCTCCCACGGCACGCCGGTGTTCTTGATGGAAGTCACCGGCGAGGCTCCTGTGCCGCCGTCGTAGCCGCTGATGGTGATTACGTCCGCCCCGGCTTTGGCCACGCCGGTCGCAATGATCCCCACGCCCGCGCTCGAGACCAGCTTCACCCCAATACGCGCCTTCGGATTCACCGCCCGCAGGTCGTAGATCAGTTGCGCCAGGTCTTCAATGCTGTAGATATCGTGGTGCGGCGGCGGCGAGATCAGCGACATATTCGGCACCGCATGCCGCAGCTTCGCGATGTACACCGAAACCTTGCTCGCCGGCAGCTGCCCGCCCTCGCCTGGCTTGGCCCCCTGCGCCATTTTGATTTCCAGCTCGTCGGCGTGGACCAGATACTCCGTGGTCACTCCAAAACGCGCCGAGGCTACCTGCTTCACCCGGTTGTTGGCCTCAGATTGGCGGCTGTAGATTTCCGGATCCTCTCCGCCTTCTCCGGTATTGCTCCGCGCCCCCAGCCGGTTCATGGCGATGGCCAGGGTGCGGTGCACCTCTGGCGAAACCGCCCCCAGAGACATGGCTTGGGTGCTGAACCGGCTCAGCACCGAAGCCTCCGATTCCACGTGGTTCATCGCCACCGGCTCGCCCGCGGCGATCTCCATCAGGTCGCGCATGGCCACCGGCTCGCGCGCCTGCGCCAGCTCGGTGTAGCTCTGGTAGTTCTCCGCCGTCGGCTCTTTGATGTACTTATGCATGCGCCGCACCAGCTCGGGAGAGCTGGAGTGGCGCTCGCCGTTGTGCCGGAAGCGGTAAAGCCCAATATCCACCAGCTCCGGCCCCTTGGCCGCGTACGCTGCCGCGTGCCGCTCCACGCAGTTCTGCATCAGCTCGTTCAGCCCCTTGCCGCCCAGCGCGCTGCTGGCATCTTCAAAGAAAAGCGAGCACAGCTCCAGATCAAGCCCAATGGTTTCGAAAAGCTGGCTGTTGCGATAGCTGGCGATCGTCGAAATGCCCATGCGGGCCATCACCTTGCGCAGGCCCTTCTCCACCGCCGCGCGATAGCGCAGCACGCCATCGCCATGCAGCCTCGCCGCTTCTTCAAGCGCGAGATACGGCAGCACTGCGCTCGCCCCGCAGGCCACCAGCATGGCCACGTGGTGCGTATCCAGCACCTGCCCGGTCTCCATCACCACGGGAACATCCCATGCCCCGCCCTGCACCATGGCCTTCCACGCCGCCGCCATGACCAGCAAAGCCGGTAAAGCCGCCCGCTGCTCGTTCACCCCGCGGTCGCTCAGCACCACCAGCGCCGGCTTGCGCTTCGCCGCCTGTTCCGCTTCCTCCTGCACCCGCAGCAGCGCCGCGTGCGCGCCGCCCGCTCCGTACGCCGCCGGAAAGGTGAAATCAATCCGCCGCACCGGCATGATCTTTTCTTCCAGCGCGCGCAGCTGGCCGCCATCGAGCAGCGGCGAGCCCAGCACGTGCCTGCCATCGAGGGGCACGCTCAGCGACATCACGTACTCCTCGCGCAGCGAATCAATCGGCGGATTGGTCACCTGCGCAAAGCGCTGCTTGCAGTAATCCCACAGCGGCCGCCGCAGCCCGGAAAGCGTCGCCGGAGGCGTATCATCCCCCATGCTCCACACCGCTTCCTGCCCCTGTGCCACCAGCGGCTGAAACAGCAGCTTCGACTGGTCTTCGGTCCAGCCCAGCGCCGCCATCACTTTTCTCGGCTCGGGTGTTGGCTCAACGCAGGGTTCGCCGGTCGGCGCGATGCGCTCTTTCTCAACCGGAACCACGGCGCGAATTCCAGACCTCAGCCGCAGCGACTCCCGCGGCCGGCTGCATTCCGCCGTGGCCGGATTGGCCAGCAAAATTTCTCCCGGTCCCAGGCGGTGCCGCTCGATGATCTGCTTGCCTTCGAGGTCCGCAATCCCGACCTCCGAGCCCACCACCAGCAGCCCGTCCGAAGTAAGCGTGTAACGCATTGGACGCAACCCGTTGCGGTCGAGCTTCGCTCCTACCACCTGCCCATCGGTGAAGATCAGCGCCGCTGGCCCGTCCCACGGCTCCTGCACCCGCGCCTGCTCTTCCAGGAAGCTGCGCAGCTCGCTCGAAACCTGGGGCGCGCTCTCCCACGCCGGAGGCACCATGGACATCAGCGCCTCCGCCGGGGTGTAACCGCGCCGCAGGAACGTCTCGAACCCATTGTCGAAGCTGGCCGAGTCGCTCACCCGCTCTTCCAGCAGGCGCACCCGCTCGGAAAGTCCCATGCTCGCGCGCAGAGCATGCTCGCGCGCCTTCATCCAGCGGCGGTTGGCGCTGATGGTGTTGATCTCGCCGTTATGCGCCACAAAACGGAACGGCTGGGCCAGCGACCAGCTGGGCTGGGTGTTCGTGGAATAGCGCTGATGGAAAACCGCGAACGCGCTTTCAAACTCAGGATCGGCCAGGTCAGGATAAAACGCGGGCAATTGTTCCGGGGTCAGCAGGCCCTTGTAAACCACCGTCCGCGAAGAAAGCGAGGCGAAGTAAGTGCCGCGCGGCGCCTGCGCCTCGACTTCCTTGCGCAACCGGAACAGCGAACTCTCAAAATCAGTCTCGGGATACCCGCCGAAGAAACATTGCAAAATCAGGGGGAGGGTTTCTCCGGCTCGCGGCCCGACAATCGCCGGGTTCGTCGGTACCACTCGCCAGCCCAGGCAGCTCAATCCCTGCTGCCCGGCTAGTTTTTCAATCACCGCTCGGACCGCAGCTTCCTCCGGCGGCGCGACAAATACCATTCCCAAACCAAACTCGCCCGGAAGCTCCACGCCCAGTTCGGCCGCGCGCTTCCGCATCAGCTTCCCGGGAATCGCTGTCAGCAGGCCGGCGCCGTCGCCGCTGCGCCCGTCGGCATCCACGCCGCCGCGATGGGCCAGCCGCCGCAGCGCTTCCAGCGCGCGCTCCACGATCTGCCGCGAACCACCGCCTCCCAGCTGGGCGATAAAGCCCACACCGCAGGCATCATGATCCACGGCATACTGACTTTGACCCATGGTTATGGTGTAACCCGCATGCCGCGCGTAAGTACAATCAAGAATTTCGATGAGCCGGATGGATTTTTCTGGCAGGTGCGAAGATGTGAATGGTGAGCAGAAACCGCGCGAACTTACAGGAAGGAAAGCTTCTTAGGAAGCTATCAAGACCTCGGCCGGTTGGGTGGTTTCCTCAGCGCCCTCCGGGTCTCTGTGGTTGAGGCTTTGTTTTTTCCTCCGTGCCCTCTGGGTCCTCTGTGGTTCAGCTTTTAGCTTTTAGCTCTTGGTGTCCTTCCTTCGTGTCCTTCGTGGTCAAATGGTTTGGCCTTGGTCTCAATGGCTAAAAGGTTCCCTCAATCGGCCGCATTCCCACTATTGGCCGCGACCTCCAGCGTCACCAGCGGCGAGACCGTTTCCGCCGGGCGCGCGTGCAAGCCGCACTCCGTCTTCCCAAACCCCGACCAGCGCCCCGCCCGCGGGTCCTCTCCCGGCATCACCGCGCGCGTGCAATGCGTACACCCGATGCTCGGGTAGTTGCGGTCGTGCAGCGGGTTATACGGCACATCAAACTTGAAGACGTAATTCCAAACCATCTGGCTGGTCCAATCGGCAAGCGGATTGAGCTTCACCAGCTTGAACTTATCGTCCCATTCCACTTTGCCCGAGTTCGCCCGCGCCGCCGTCTGGTCGCGGCGGATGGCCGTGACCCACGCCCGCAAGCCTGCCAGTTTCTTCTTCAGCGGCTCGATCTTGCGCAGCTGGCAGCACTGGTCAGGGCTGCGCTTCCACAGCGCCGCGCCATGCTTCAGCTCCTGTTCGTCGGGCGTCAGCGCCGAATAAATTCGCTCCACCTGGATGCCGTAGCGCTTCTCCACCCGCTCAATCAGGTCGTAGGTCTCGGGAAACAGAAACTCCGTGTCGCCCGTGAACACCCGCACTTCCGGATTGATTCGCGTGGCCATGTCAATCAGCACCATGCCCTCCACACCAAATCCCGAAGCGATGGCAATGTCGTTTCCAAAGTTGGCGAAGCCCCAGGCCATCACTTCTTCCGGCGTCCACCCCTCGGCCTGTCCCCGCATTTTCTCCCAATGCTCGCTCACTCGGATTGCTCCTGATCTCCCGCTTGCGCGGAAAGCTCTGACTGCACATTCAGGGGGAACAATTCGCTGCCCAGACCCGCACCCGCCCAGCCAAACTGCTCGCGCAGGGATTTATGGCTGGCATAGCGCACGACCTCTCCGATCACCAGCAGCGTGGGCGCCGCCAGCCGCGGAGCCTGGGGAAGGGCTTCGAGCGTCGTACGATGAACTTTTTCCTCCGGCGAGGTCACGTGCGAAAGAACCACGCACGGCGTCGCCGGCTCAATTCCAGATTCCATCAGCCGCCGCGCCGTGGCTTCATAGTTGTAGCCGGGCATGTAGATCACCACCGTCGCCCGCGAAGGCAAACGATCCGGCCAATCGCCGGGGCCGGTGTTATCGGCATGATGCCCGGTGAGAATCACCAGCGTGGAAGTGATCAACCGGTGGGTAAGCGGAATCTGCGCCGCCGCCGCCGCACTCAGCGCGGCCGTAATGCCGGGAATGATTTCCACTTCAATCCCCGCCTCGCGCAGCGCTTCCATTTCTTCGCCCGCGCGCCCGAAAACCAGCGGGTCTCCGCCCTTCAGGCGGACTACCTGCAATCCCAACAGCGCATACTGAACCATGAGCGAGTTGATCTCGCCTTGCGGCGTGCTCTTCTGCCCGCCGCGCTTGCCCACGTTGTGAACCTTCGCCGTGCCGGGCACCAGGCTCAAAATTTCCGCGCCTACCAGCTCATCGTGCAGCACCACATCGGCGCGTTTCAGCGCCCGGGCCGCTTTCAGCGTCAAAAGCTCGGGATCGCCCGGTCCCGCTCCCACCAGCCAGACTTTGCCTTTCATCGTCCGGCCCCCTTGCTGGCCGCGGCGGCCTTGCCATTGGCCAGCTCATGCAGCCGCCGGCGGCGCTCTTCAGCATCCAGCTGGCTTGCAAAGAGCTCGCGGCGCGCCTCGCCCAGTTCTTCCACCAACTGCGCAAACTCCGGCCCGTACCGCGCTTCCAATTCTTCTCTTAACCGCTGCGCCAGCGCCGGACTCTTCCCCGCGGTCGAAATCGCAATCTGCAAATCGCCCCGCCGGACCACTGCTCCATAATAAAAATCGCAATGCTCCGGGTCATCCACCGCATTGCAGAGAACGTGTCTTTTCTGCGCCTCGCCGAAAATCAATCCGTTCAGATCACTCGAAGAAGTCGCTGCCACCACCAGAAAGATGCCGTCCAGATCGGAAGGCTTGAACTCCCGCGGCTCCCACGCGATCTCGCCCGCCTGCGCCCACTCCCTCACCGCCGCGCTCGCCTGCGGAGCCACCACGCGGACCTTCGCTCCCGCCTCCAGCAGGCTGCGAATCTTGCCCTCGCCCACGCTGCCCGCACCTACCACCAGGCAGTTCCGCCCCGCGAGCTTCACGAACATCGGAAACAGGCTTACGCCCTGCTTGTGCTTCGCGCCGCGGGTTGTCGCTTTTTCTGCCATAAAAAACCACCGCCAGCATCTTTGTGCTGGCGGTGGGTATGAGTGCCGTGATTAGCTAGTGCTTAGCTCAGCAGCCTCCCCGCGCCAGACACACGCATACAACAACAGGTACAACACTGCGCTACCTGGCGAGAGAGTCTCATAAAACCTGCTTAATACTAGGGTTCCCCCGGTGGCGTGTCAACACACCTGTTGGTATTCGATGTGGCACCAACGGGCCAGATGCAGACAATTGCAAGGAAAATTGCAAGCCGACGCATACGGCGTCACCATCGAGACTTTCGTGGTCAATCCGAGAACTGGCTGGCGCAAAAAGCCCTGTAGAAACTATAATTTGCCTTTACTCAAGGAGAATACTCTATGTCCGCACCCAGCCGCCGGCCAGAAATCCGCCGCCGCCGCACCCGCAAAGACAAAGTCGCCCATCTGCGCAAACGCCTCGCCGCCGCATCTTCTGACGGCGACCGCAGCCGCCTGACCGCCAAACTGCACCGCCTCGGCCTGGTCTCGCCGGGAATCGCGCTGCTGAAATCTTCTTGACCGCCAACAGGAACTGAAACTGGGAACTGAGAACTCAGTCATTCTGAGGCCGCCTTTGGTTGCCCAGAATCACGAGACTCGCGCCGTTTCCTCTTCCCGCGAAATCGTCGTCCTTCGCCGTTTCCCCGCGATCTCCCCGTACACCGCCAGCGTCTGCCGGGCTGAAATGTCCCAGGAGAATTTCTTCGCCTGCTCGTAGCAGCGTTGCTTGAGCTTTTCGCGCAAGGGCTGATCGAGCAGCATGCGGTGCAACGCCCGCATGATTTCAAACACATTTTCCGGATTGACCAGCACCGCCGCGCTGCCCACCACCTCGGGCAAGGCCGAGGTGTTGGAAGCCAGAACCGGCGTCCCATGTGCCATCGCTTCCAGCGGCGGCAGCCCGAAGCCCTCATACAACGACGGAAAAACGAACACCTTCGCCATGTCGTAAAACAGCCGCAGCACCTCAATGGGCACAAAGCCCAGGAAGCGCACGTCATTTTGCACCCCGCTGCGAATCACCGTGCGCCGCAGGTCGGGATGGCGCGACAGCTCGTCTCCAATGACGATCAGCTTCAGATCAGGATACCTTGCATCTTTCTCCAGCTCGGCCTTGAGCGCCGAAAACGCCTCGATGATGCGCACTACATTCTTGTGCGGGCTGATCCTCCCGGCGTAAAGCAGAAATGGATAATTCACCTGAAAGCGCTCCGCCAGCAGCTGGCGGTCGGCGTCGGTGGCATGGCCATGCAGAAAGCGCTCGTCAATGGCGTTGTAGATCACTTCAATCCGGCTGCCCGGAATGCCGAACAATTTCTCCACTTCACTCTTGGTAAAACGCGAGACCGCAAATATCCGCGCCGCATGTTTCAGCGAGCCGCGAGTAAAGAAATAATGCAGCGAGCGGGGGATGCGCGACAGCCCGTTGGCGCGGTACATATGATCGAGCACGTCGTGTACCGTGACCACATACGGGCAAGGGGTGTGGCGCGGCGCCCAGAATAAGTGCGGAACATGCATCACGTCGCATTTCATTTCCTTCAGGATTTTCTGGCAGTGCAGGTAGCCCTTGAGGGTGGTATCGGGCTCGAGCAGGGGCACATTCTGAAAATTCCCGGGCAAAGCTCCCAGTTCGGCCGCCTTGGCCGGCGAGCCCAGCAGCAGATACTGGTTCTCACAATCAATCCGGCTCAGCGCCCGCACCACGTTGCGCGTGTAGGTACCCACGCCGAACTCGGTCATGCGCCGGATATCGAGGGCAATCTTCACGAGTGTGCCTGGGCCCTAAAGGCACGAAGGCCGAATTTCTGAGGGTTCCTGCCCTTCGCGTCCGTTGTGGTTAAAGCCTTTTGAGGTTTGCCCTACGCCCGCACTTCCGCCTGTGCCCGCCGTTCGGCGTAAAGAGGAAATTCCTCCGCCAGCTCCAGCACCTGCTGGCGAATTCTGGCCAGCGTGTCGGCCTCGGTGCGGTGATGCAGCGCCTCGGAAATCCAGCGCCCGACCTGCCGCATCTCGGCTTCTTTCATGCCCCGCGTGGTCAGCGCCGGCGTGCCGATGCGAATTCCGCTCGGCTTGAGGGGCGGGTTGGTATCGAACGGAATCGCATTCTTGTTTACCGTGATGCCCGCCTCGCCCAACGCCTTCTCCGCCTCACTGCCCAGCATGCCCTTGGAGAAAACATCCACCAGCATCAGATGCGTATCGGTTCCGCCGGAGATGACGCGCAAGCCTTGGCCCGAAAGTGTATCTGCCATGACCCGCGCATTCGTGACGATCTGCGCCGCGTACTCGCGGAATTCAGGCTGCATCGCCTCATGGAAGCATACCGCCTTGGCCGCGATGATGTGCACCAGCGGCCCGCCCTGCATGCCGGGGAAAACCGTCTTGTCAATCGCGGCGGCGTAGTCACTCTTGCACAAAATCATGCCCGATCGCGGCCCGCGCAGGGTTTTGTGCGTGGTCGAAGTTACGATTTGCGCGTGCGGCACCGGCGAAGGATGCGCCCCGCCCGCCACCAGCCCGGCAAAGTGCGCCATATCCACCAGGTAGAGCGCCCCCACTTTATCGGCGATCTGCCGCATGCGGGCAAAATCTATGACCCGTGGATACGCGCTGCCCCCGCCGATGATCAGCTTCGGCCGCTCTTTCTCCGCCAGCTTCTCCAGATCGTCGTAGTCAATCGTCTCCGTTTCCCTGGTGACGCCGTAAGGAACGATGCGGTAGGCCTTGCCGGAAAAATTCAGATGATGCCCATGCGTCAAATGCCCGCCGTGCGCCAGGTTCAAGCCGAGAATGGTGTCTCCCGGCTGCAGCACCGCGGCGTAGGCCGCCATGTTGGCTTGCGAGCCCGCATGCGGCTGCACATTGGCGTGCTCGGCGCCAAACAGCTGCCTGGCCCGCGTACGCGCCAGCTCTTCCACCACATCGGCGAATTCGCACCCGCCGTAATACCGCTTGCCCGGATACCCTTCCGCATACTTATTCGTAAACACCGACCCCGCGGCCTCGAGCACCGCTTCGCTGACGAAATTTTCTGACGCGATCAGCTCCAGGCCTTCATGCTGACGCCGGGTTTCGTTGTCTATGGCGGCGGCCACATCAGGATCAACTTCGTGGATTGGTCGAGACCCGAAAATTGTGTTCATAGTCTTCTCAACTATTATTCTAGAACTTGCCACTCCATCCCGTTTGGCGCGAGGAATGACAAGATCTAGGTGACGTTATTGCGCTGCGTCACTCCGTCCCCAACACTCGCGCTTCCGCGCGCTCGATCTGGCTGATCTTCTCCACCCGCCGCTCGTGCCGTCCGCCGATAAAGCTGGCATCCAGCCACTGGTCCACGATTCTCAACGCCGCGCCTTCCTCGGTGGTGCGGCCGCCCAGGGTCAGCACATTAGCGTCATTATGCTCGCGGCTCAGCCGCGCCTCTTCTTCGGTGTGCACGTTGGCAGCGCGAATTCCCGGCACCTTATTGGCGGCAATGGCCATGCCAATCCCGGTGCCACAGCATAGGATGCCGCAATCCGCCTGCCGGGCCGCTACTTCTTCGCCTACCCGCCGGGCAAAGTCCGGATAATCCACCGACTCGGCCGAGTGCGTTCCCAGATCATCCACCTGAATCCCCCGGCTGAGCAGATGCTGCTTGATCTTCTGCTTCAGGGAAAAACCGGCGTGGTCCGCCCCCAGCGCAATCTTCATGGGGACATTGTAAACGGGCGGTTGGCAGTTGGCACTTGGCATTTCGCCGGCGGCACTCAGCAATCAGTCGTCAGCACCCAGCTTAGAGCTTTTGGGAGTTGGCATTTGGCCCTCGGGCCCTCCGCCAGGAACCCGGACGGCCAAGCGCTAAATGCTGATCGCTGAATGCTGATTGCTACTCAAACCCCGTCCTCAGAAACGACGCCAGCTGCCAGCCATCCATGTATTTGAAGGGTGTCTCGCCCGTCGAGTAGTGTCCGCAGGGCAGCGCCACTACCTTGTGGTCGAGCCGGTGCCGGTCAAACTCGGCCACCGTCTGTCGGGAGAATTCCGGCAGGAACGTCATATCGTACGTGGCATAGATCACCAGCGACTTCTTCGGCCAGCGGGCAAACTGCGAGAAGTACGACATCGGGCTGATGGCGCTCCATAGCCCGCGCAGCCGGTCGAGATCAATCCGCTTCTCGATCCCCTCGCGGATGTGCCGCGTGGACTGCCCATGCCACACCACGTCGGCAAAATACGTCGAAGCGTGATTGAACGCCGCCACCCGCACCCGCGGATCATGCGCCGCCGCCAGAAACGCATAGCACGACCCCAGGCTGGTGCCCACAATCCCCAGGCGGCTGTAGCCTTGCTGCTCCAGCCAGTCGAGGCACGAGCGCACATCCACCACCGCCTGGCGGCAGGCATCGAGCGTGCGCCCAATGTTGGCCGAAACCGCGTAATCGGCCCGCCGAATCTCCGCCGGCATGCGGATATCGTGGTATGGCATGGTCAGCCGCAGCACCGCAATGCCCAGCCAGTTCAGCACCCGGCACAAAGAGGTGTAGGCGATGGCGTCCGAATTCCAGTGCGGCAGCACCACCACCGCCCGCCGCCCCCGCGCCGGAAACCAGCGGGCGTTCACCAGATTATTTTCTGGATACGGCGTGTGCGCCGGCGAAATAAAGCGCAGGAACTCGGCCTGCGTGCCGCGAACCTTGGCTTCAAGCTTCGCGTCGGGAACCTCGCGCGTGCTGAACACCTGCACCTCGCGCCGCTCCAGGCGGAAGTCGGTTGGCCGGGCATAGGAGTAAAACTCGTCGCTCGCGGCCACGATGCGCTGGTTGTACTCGCGAAGAAATTCCTCCGCATCTTCGCCTACGTGGCCGGCGGCATAGCCGTTGCGGCAAGGCCAGCCGCGCGCCCACTCCACGCCCCACTCCAGCGGACGCACCACCCGGTTGTTGTCCACCGAGGTGAGCCGCGTCTCCCAGTCGTACATCCATTGCGCGTAGCGGGAAGGCATGCTGTTGACGAATATAACAAGAGCGCGGTTGGCATGATGACCGGTTGGCGTTGAAATGCAGCACCAAGCATTGAGCCCTCAGCATTCCGCCCCGAACGGGCGAAAGGGGAAGAACATCGCTTCGGCGGAAACAGGGGCTCAGCTGGGCCAGTGGCCCACTCAAGCTCGGTTTTGGCTTGAGCGGGAATGCCATATTCCCCAATTCTGTCATCCCGACCGCAGCAGATCATCGCCAAGGCGATGATCTGCGTAGTGGAGGGACCCGCTGTTCTTTCCGGCGCGAGCGACGAGTCGAGATCAAGCCGGAATGGACGGCACGAAAACGCGAACCAACACCAGAAAGCACTTTCTTCCTGACCACTCAAGCAAATTCGGGCTTGAACCGGCCTCGCCCTCGGGTTTGCTTTTCGCGAAAAAGAAACCGGGGCATCCTATTATCCTGAATTGTGCCTGAACTCCCCGCCATACCTGTCCAATCCCCAAGGCGGAAGGGTCTGCTCCGGCGTCTGATCCGATGGCTCGTCATCGGCGCGGCGCTGCTCTGGTTGCTGGCAGCGCTGATGCTGGTGACGGTCCGGTGGGTTGATCCTCCGACCACCGCGGTACACATGCAACGCCGCCTGCAGGCCTGGATTCACCACAAGCCCTATCGCGAGCATTACGAATTCGTTCCGCTCAGGCAAATCTCGCCTCACCTGCAGCACGCCGTCATCGCCGCCGAGGACTCGCGCTTCTACCAGCACCATGGCTTCGACTGGGGCCAGATCCAGACCGCGGCCCAGGAGGATATGGAAGGCGATCGCATGCGTGGAGCTTCCACGCTTACGCAGCAACTGGTAAAAAACCTGTTTTTCGGAACCGGCCGTTCGTTCCTGCGCAAGGGTGCCGAGGCGTCGCTGGTGCCGGTGGCCGAATTAATTCTCGGCAAGCGGCGCATTCTGGAGCTTTACCTCAACGTGGTCGAGTGGGGTCCTGGCATTTATGGCGCGGACGCGGCGTGCCGTTATTACGGGCTTGCCCCAGCACGGGATATTGGCCGCGAGCCGGCGGCGCGGCTCGCGGCAGTTCTGCCGGCTCCGTTGAAGCGGCGTCCCGAGCGCATGAACAACTACAGCACAATTATCCTCGGACGGATGACCCGGATGGGATGGTAATGTGGCGCCTCAGTGTGAACGCCCGGCCGGGCGCCAATTGCCCATTGCTAACTGCCGTACTTCCTTGGCACCCGCTTCGAAATTGCGCACAGAATTTCATACGCCACGGTATTGGCCAGCGAGGCGTGCTCGCGCGCATCCATGCTCAGGCCGTCGTGCGAGCCCAGCAGAATCACCTCATCTCCCACCGCGACTCCGGGCAGGCCGGTCACATCCGCAAGCGTGAGGTCCATCGAGATGCGGCCCACAATCGGCGCATAGTGTTCGCGCACGATCACTCGCCCGCGCGATGACAAGCCGCGATTCAATCCATCGGCGTAACCCACGGGCAGAATCGCAATCCGCGCCGGAGCTTTCGTAACGTAGGTTCCCCCATAGCCTAACGCCTGGTTGGCCCGCACCTCGCGCAGCGAAAGAATCCGGGTCTTCCAGGTCAGCACCGGCTTCACCGGCAACCGCAGCTCCTTGCCGCTCACTTCCCTGCCCGCGCGCTCAAACGGCAGGTAATAGCCATACAGCGCCAGCCCCGGACGCACCATGTGGTATAGCGCTTCGCGCCGCGAAATCACCGCCGAAGTGTTGGCGGCGTGAATCAGCGGTGGAGCATAGCCCGCTTGCCCCAGAAGCTTCCGCGCCTCTTCAAAGCACGCCAGCTGCTGCGGCACCGAAGGCGCATCCAGTACCTCGGAAGATGCCAGGTGCGTGGCCAGGCCCTCGACAACAAGATGCGGGGCCGCCTGCAACGCGGCGATGATCTTTGGCACGTCCTCAACCACCGCGCCCAGCCGCCCCATGCCCGTATCCACCTTCAGATGGATGGCATGACTGGCCACGCCCAGCGCCCCGGCCGCTCTCTCCAGCAGCTCGATCTGGCCCGGCTCCCACACCGTTGGCGTCAGGCCCAGCCGCACAATCTCTTCTTCTTCCCCGCGCCAGAAGCCGGTCATCAGCAGCAGGCGGCCGCGAATGCCCGCCTCGCGCAGCGGAATCGCTTCGTCCAGCGAGGTCACGCCTTGCCAGCGCGCGCCTTCTTCCTCCAGCGCCCGCGCGCATTGCACCGCACCGTGGCCGTAGGCGTCGGCCTTCACCACGGCGCACACTTCCACGGCCTTGCCCGCATGCTTTTGCACCGCGCGGAAGTTGTGCTTCAGGTTGCCGAGAGAAACTTCAGCCCAGGTAGGGCGCGTCGCCGCGCGTTTGGCAATTTCAACCGTAGCCACTGCCTCAAATTATATCGGGACGCGCCGCGCCGCACTTGACCCGAAG
The DNA here is from genome assembly GCA_035517775.1 of Terriglobales bacterium. GTDB lineage: Bacteria > Acidobacteriota > Terriglobia > Terriglobales > Acidobacteriaceae > DATIYF01. The sequence goes on along the minus strand of DATIYF010000017.1, from coordinate 76,068 downwards.
TCCCACGACCAGAGTTTTGCTGTTTGCTTTTCCGGTCCCCGCCTCCGCCCGCTTTGCTACACTGGCCTTCGTGGCAGGCGTCACTCGCAGACGTTTCTTGGGGCACTGTGCCGGCGCGGCAGCAGGAGCATGGCTGGCCTCCGGTTCGGCGCAGGCCGCATCCTCCGCCGGCCCCAACCTGCAATTCCCTTCCGCGCCCCGCCAGCGCATCGCCGTCGCCTCCTATCCGTTTCGGAATTTCATCGTTGGCCCTGACTCCTCCGCCTCCCGCCCCATGGACCTCAAAGATTTCGCCGCGCAGATCCCGGCAAAATTCAACGTCAACAAGATTGAGCCCTGGAGCGCGCACTTCGCCTCGCTCGATCCCGAGTACCTCGAGCAGTTCCGGTTCGCCGCCGCCGGCGCCGGCGTCAAAGCCGCCAACATCGCCGTGGATGGCGAGCACAGCCCCTACTCCGCCGACGCCGCCGAGCGCCGCCAGGCCGTCGCCTTCGGCAAGCAGTGGGTGGATGTCGCTCTGGCCATCGGCTCGCCCAGCATCCGCACCAACATTCCTCCCGCGGGCGAGGCCAAGCCCGATCTCGCTCTCACGGCGCAAACTCTTCAGCAAGTCGTCAGCTACGCCGCCGCCAGAAACGTCGTCGTCAATCTCGAAAACGATAATCCTCTCAGCGAAGACCCGTTTTTTCTGGTTCAGCTCATCGAAAAAATCAACAGCCCCTGGCTGCACGCCCTGCCCGATTTCTGCAATACCCTCGCCCATCACGACCCCGACTACGCCTATCGCGGAATTGACGCCATGTTCGCCCACGCTTATTGCATCTGCCATGTGAAGGACGCCGAAGTCGCCGATAACGGCCAAACCGTTCACGTGGATATGGCCAGGACCTTCGGCTATCTCAAACAGCACGGCTACAAGGGCTACTTGTCGATGGAGTGGGACCGCCCCGGCGATCCTTACCAGGGCACCGCCAGCCTGATCGAGCAGACCGTGCACTACCTCTCTTAGCTGTCCCTGCATAACTCTGATGGACACTTGAATGTGACTGCCATCTCCAGGAGATTCTGCCACCCTGAAAGCTGCTTGCAATGTGCGGCTTGCCGATTACAATCCGTGCCGAATATGTAAGTGACTTGCGAAGCTTTGCCGGAACCACTGGCAGAGCATTTTGGCATTCGTCACTGGCGGAGGAGGTTCAATTGAACTGGAGCAAATGGATTCGGCAGAGCCACCGCTGGCTGTCCATCGTTTTCACCCTGGCGGTTATCGTCAACGGCATTACCGTGGTTGAGGGGAAATACAACAAGAGGCTGGGCCTGTCGGCAGTAGGCATCCTTGCCTTCCTCCTGCTGACCGGCCTGTACTTGTTCGTGCTGCCTTATGTCAATAAGTGGCGGGCATAAGGCACGCGCGCAGCCAACATCAAACTGACTTGCTTGGCAAGGCCAACGCGCCTTCAGCCTCGCCCTTCCCACCACCGGCGCGCCGCCCCGCGCCGTGCTATCCTCGCTCTTGGACTTTCGTCAAACCTTCGCATGCGGAAAGCCATTCTTCATCTCAAAAAGTCTGACCCCATTCTGCGCGCCATCATCGAGCGCGTCGGCCCTTACAAAATCGAGTACGGCCCGCCCGAGTTCCACAGCCTGGCCGAGGCCATTGTCTACCAGCAGCTCAACGGCAAGGCCGCAGTGACCATCTTCAACCGCTTCACCGTCCTCGCCGGCGACCCGGTCCTGCCTGAAGGCATTCTCAAGCTCTCTGACGCGCAGCTCCGCTCCGTCGGCCTCTCCAAGCAAAAATCGTCATACCTGAAAGATATGGCCGAGCGCGCCGCCCGCGGCGAGCTCGACTTCTCCCGCCTGTCCCAGATGTCCGACGACGAGGTCATCCAGCACCTCACCCAGGTCAAAGGCGTCGGCGTCTGGACCGCCCACATGTTTCTCATCTTCACCCTGCGCCGCCCGAATGTGCTGCCCACCGGCGATTTCGGCGTGCAGAGCGCTATCCGCAAGCACTACCGCAAACGCAAGCTGCCCAGGCCCGCGCAAATGGAAAAAATCGCCAAATGCTGGGAACCCTATCGCAGCGTGGCCTGCTGGTATCTGTGGAGAAGCCTCGACGTCAAAACCATGTAGCCTCCTCGTTTCCTTCGTGCCCTTGCTGCTTGAAGCCTGGTGGTGACTGGCTCGCTTCGTGCTATTAGGCGCAGACGCCTTCTCCGCCAGGAAGTTTAGGCCCCAGACGGAAGTCCCGGCCACCGTGGAAGCGTGGCGCTTCAGCGCCACGTATTACTCCCTACTCAAGGCCCCGCCGCCGTGCCTCCGTGGCTAAAAGGTTCTTCCTTCGTGTACCTTCGTGCCCTTCGTGGTTAAAGCCTTTCCTCCGTGTCTCCGTGGTTAAAAGCTCACCCGCTGTGGTTAAATGATTCCTGATGTCCGCCCCGAAGATCCGCGTGCTGGTGGCCAAGCCCGGTCTCGACGGCCACGACCGCGGCGCCAAGGTCATCGCCCGCGCCCTGCGCGATGCCGGCATGGAAGTCATCTACACCGGCCTGCGCCAGACCCCCGAGATGGTGGTCAGCGCCGCCCTGCAGGAAGACGTCCACGTCATCGGCCTCTCCATTCTCTCTGGCGCCCACAACGCCATCGTCCCCCGGGTCATGGATCTGCTTCGCCAGAACAAAATGGAGGACGTGATGGTCATCGTCGGCGGCATCATTCCCGACCAGGATATCGCCGGACTCAAGCAGGCCGGCGTCGCCGCCATCTTCCAGCCCGGCACCGCCATGGACGAAATCGTCCAATTCATCCGCGGCCATGTGAAGCCGCGCGGCCTTCCCACCGCCGGGTGAAGGGCACCGCCACATGCCAGCTCTACACGACACATATCTTGTATGGCGATGGGGGGCGGGCTACGGCGGAATATCGAGTCTAGCGCTAAAGTCGCGGTAGCACGTCAAGGGACATATTCCCGTATCAGCACAGATTTCCAGCCGTTCGATGTTTGCAACCTTCCCCTTGGTAACCCCGTCTATTAAGATAGACGTTGCAGGTGACGAAGACCGTCCTTGACAATGGTGCTAAACTTTGTTCGCTAGCGCGCCTTGATGGAACTTCCCCCTGGCCCGAGTTGACGTGATGGCATCCTCAAGCACACTTCCAAGCGTAGATGGGAAGCGAGCCGCTTCCGAAGAAGAGTTGCGCACGCTCCTGCGTACCGTAAGGCGCTGCCCGCAGTGTGGCGACTATCTGATCGGTACGCCAATCTTGCAGTGCTCACATGGTCAGATTCTTCCCCTTCGATGCTTCTGGTATCGGAAGCAGAAAAATATCTATGCAGAGTGCCTAGACCTCGACATCATCACGAGAGGCGACACGCCTGAAGAAGCCATCGCAAGGCTCCAAGAAGATGTGTATTGGTACATTGCTACAGTCCTCTCGAAGGAATCGAGCGAGGGGCTTATTCCGCGTCCGGCTCCGTGGTCAAGTTGGGCAAGATATTACCTGCACACGATTGTTTGTCGTTTACGAAGCTTATTCTCGAAGCACGATAAACGCTCCGACCACCACATTACGAGTCTAGGCGCGATAAAGCTTTCTCGATGCTGAGGCATGGGGAAGCGAAGATACCCGCCCTTAAAACGCACTCAAGTAATTGCCATCCTGACTGAACTCGGATTCACGCCGGTACGCCATGGTGATCACGAGTGCTGGGAGCGGCCAGCGGATGCTGCGCTTCCGTCAAGTCCCACAAATCAAAGAAGACTAGTTCCAGTTGACGATTATGCTGAATTTGACCAGACACTTCTGAAGCGCATGATCAGGCAAACCGGATTCACACGGGAGGAATTCTATGGAGCGTGCAAGGACACCGCCAAGAAGATCTGACGCTTTTGTCATCGAATCGGCTGAGGATTCGCGCGGTCGTTTGCGCTTCTAGATCAAACGCCCATCGTGCCATCGGGCACCCCGTTAAAGCGAGGACTCTCAAATCGCCCCCCAACATCCCAATTGCGCGCCCTCTCGGCCCTGATATACCGTAATTGGTTCCCCGGCGACCGCTCATGGCCGAACGCACTGAACCTAATCCGCCCGCGCCTTCCCCGGTCCTCGAATCGCGCGTGGACCCCACCTCCGCCCGCTTCGAGGCCAACATGCGCTTCCTGGCCGACCTGGTCTCGCAGGTGCGCAACGAAGAAGAAAAGATTCGCGAGGGCGGCGGCCCCAAGGCCATCGAGAGCCAGCACGGCAAAGGCCGCCTCACTGCCCGCGAGCGCATCGAGCTGCTGGCCGATCCCGGAACGTTCTTCGAGCTTGGCCTCTACGCCGCGCACGGCATGTACGAAGACTGGGGCGGCGCTCCCGCCGCCGGCGTCATCACCGGCCTGGCCCGGATCTTTACCCGCCTGGTCATGATCATCGCCAATGACGCTACGGTCAAAGCCGGCGCCTTTTTTCCCATGACCTCGAAGAAGGTCATCCGCGCGCAGAATATCGCCATCGAAAACCGCATCCCCACGATTTACCTCGTGGATTCTGCCGGCGTCTTTCTTCCCCTGCAGGAAGACGTCTTTCCCGATACCGATGACTTTGGCCGCGTCTTCCGCAACAACGCCGTCATGTCGGCCATGGGAATTTCGCAGGTTGCCGCCATCATGGGCATGTGCGTCGCCGGCGGCGGTTACCTGCCGGTGATGTGCGATCACATCCTCATGACCGATGGCAGCGGCCTGTTTCTCGCCGGGCCGGCTCTGGTGCAGGCCGCCATTGGGCAAAAAGTTTCCGCCGAAGAACTGGGCGGCGCCGCCATGCACTCCGCCATCAGCGGCACCGTGGATTTCCACGAAACCGGCGACCAAGCTTGCATTCAGCGGCTGCGCGCCATCGTCGAAAAATGGGGATACCGCCGCCAGTCGCCCTGGGACCGGCGCAAGCCCGTGGACCCCAAGTTCGCCGCCGAGGAAATTTACGGCGTCTATGATTCCTCTTCCGCCCGCCCTTACGACATGAAGGAAATTCTCACCCGCATCGTGGATGGCAGCCACTTCGACGAATACAAGCCCGAATACGGCAAGACTCTCATCTGCGGCTACGCCCGCATCGGCGGCTTCGCCGTGGGCATTGTCGCCAACCAGAAGCTGCACGCCCAGCAGACCGATCACGAAGGCCACAAGCGCCTGGAATTTGGCGGCGTCATCTACACCGAATCCGCCGAGAAGGCCGCCCGCTTCATCATGGACTGCAACCAGAACCTGGTCCCCCTGGTTTTCTTTCACGACGTGAACGGCTTCATGGTGGGCCGCGACGCCGAATGGAGCGGCATCATCAAGGCCGGCGCAAAAATGGTGAACGCGGTTTCCAATTCGGTGGTGCCCAAGATCACCGTCATCATTGGCGGATCGTTTGGCGCGGGGCACTACGCCATGTGCGGCAAGGCTTACGATCCGCGCTTCGTCTTCGCCTGGCCCACCGCCCGCTACGCCGTCATGAGCGGCGATTCCGCCGCCGGCACGCTGCTCGAGATCAAGGTTCGCCAGCTCGAGCGCGGCGGTAAGACACTCAGCGAAGAAGAAAGGAAAGAGCTCTACGAGTCGGTTAAAAAAACTTACGACGAGCAAACCGACCCGCGCTACGGCGCCGCCCGCCTGTGGATTGACAAGATCATTGATCCCCTGGAGACCCGCGCCGCCATTACTCAGGCTCTGGAAGCGGCCGCCCTCAACCCCGACGTCCCCGAGTTCAAAGTCGGAGTGCTGCAAACATGATCTTGGCCCACGAAGGCGCGGAGACACCAAGCAAGCTGCTTCATGAGCCTCCTCATCAACTTCAATGTCTCGAGACTGGTGCGCGGAGGAGAGTCTTGTGACTTTCTCCGTGCCTCCCGTGTCCCGGTGGTGAAGAATAATGTCTGACGCTGTCAAACTGATCGAGTGTCCGCGCGATGCCTGGCAGGGGCTGGAGGGCCAGATCCCAGCCTCGCTCAAGGCCGACTACCTGAAAGCCTTGATCAGCGCGGGTTTCAAGCACATTGATGCCGTCTCTTTCGTCTCTCCTAAAGCGGTTCCGCAGATGGCCGACTCGGAAGAGGTGCTGAGCGAGCTCGACCCGCCCGATGATGTCGAGATCATCGGAATCGTGGTCAACGAAAAGGGCGCGCAGCGCGCCATCAACACTCAGGCTGTGCGCACGCTCGGCTTTCCCTACTCGGTCTCGCCAACTTTTTTGCGCAACAATCAACACCAGACCCTCGATGAGGCCATTGACGAACTGGAAAAGATCGCGCAAAAGGGCGAGGGGGCTGGCCTCGACACAGTGGTTTATATTTCTATGGCCTTCGGCAATCCCTACGGCGATGCCTGGAGCGCGGAAGAAGTGGTCGAGGCCGTCGGACTGCTCGAAGGCTACGGCATCAAGATGATTTCTCTCGCCGATACCGTCGGCCTGGCGGGGCCGCCGCAGGTCGGCGAGCTGGTTGCGGCGGTGCTGGCGAACTATGGTTACCTGGAGATCGGCGTGCACCTTCACAGCCGGCCCGAGCAGGCGGCGGAGAAAGTTCTGGCGGCTTACGACGCCGGCTGCCGCCGCTTCGATTCCGCGCTGGGCGGGCTGGGCGGCTGCCCCTTTGCGCAGGATGCGCTGGTTGGAAACCTTGCCACCGAGCGCGTGCTTGAAGCGCTGCAGCAGCGCCATGCGGCCTTGCCCACATTGAAGCCGCTCGATACGTTGCTGCGTGCCACCGCCGAGATCGGGGCGCGGTACACTCGTTCCCATGCCGCCGACTGAACCTGGAGACACGTTGCCGGCAACGCCTGCGAAGAGAACCGGCCTCGAAAATGGAGACTGAGATCCAGCACGGCGCGGCCGGGACGTAGCAAGCTACGTCTCTACGGGCTTTGCCCAGGCACAGTTTGTAGAGACGTTGCTTGCAACGTCTCGTTCGTTGCAACAGCTGGCTCGATACGACAATGGACTACAGGACTCTCCAACTCACCTACGACAGCGCGCTCGCGACGATCACCCTCAACCGCCCCGAGAAGCGCAACGCCATCAGCTATGAGCTGATCGAAGACTTGTTGCGTGCGCTAGCCGAAGTCGAGCGCTCGCCGGCGCAGGTGCTTTTGCTCACCGGCGCGGGCAAGGCCTTCTGCTCTGGCATGGACCTGGAGAACCTGAAGGCCCTGGTGGGCCGCACCCCCGAGCAGAACCTCAAAGACTCGCGCACCATGGTGCAGTTGTTCCGCTCGCTCTATGAGTTCCCGAAGGTCACAATCGCCGCGGTCAATGGCCCAGCCATCGCCGGCGGCACCGGCCTGGCGCTGCTGTGCGACTTCACGCTGGCCGTGCCCGAAGCCAGGTTTGGATACACTGAGGTGCGCATCGGGTTCGTGCCCGCCATCGTTTCGACCTTCCTGCTGCGCCAGGTGGGGGAGAAGCAGGCCCGCGACCTGCTGCTGACCGGCAGGCTCTTCGCCGCCGAGGAGGCGCTGCGCCTGGGCCTGATCAACGAAATCGTGCCGGCGGAGAGGTTGATGGCGCGCGCGCATGAACTCGCGGCGCAGATCATGGAGAGCAGCCCGGCCTCATTGCGGCTGACCAAGCGCCTGCTCACCGAGCACGCACGCGCTGAGCTCGATGCGCAGATCGAAGCCGCGGTGCGCGAGAACGCCGCCATCCGCGCCACGGAAGATTTTCGCGAGGGCATCACTTCCTTTCTGGAAAAGCGCAAGCCGCGCTGGAGTGGCCAGTGAGCGGCGGCAACCACTCGCCTATGATTTCAGAGAGCCGGGTGCGGGTGCGCTACGCTGAGACCGACCAGATGGGCGTGGTCTATCATGCCAACCACTTCATCTGGTTTGAGATTGGGCGGGTGGAGCTGCTGCGCCAGCTGGGCTTTTCCTACCGCGACATGGAGCAGCAGGATGGCTGCTATATCGTGGTGGTGGAGGCGCGCTGCCGCTACAAGGCGCCGGTGCGCTATGACGATGAGGTGCTTGTGCGCACACGCCTGAAAAACGTGCGCGAAACGGTGGTGCATTTTGGCTATGAACTGGTGCGCGCGAGCGACGGCGCGGTGCTGGCTGAGGGCGAGACCACACACATCGTGACCAACGCGCAGATGAAGAGCGCTCCCCTGCCAGAGAAGTACATGAGCGTGTTTCGCGAGGCAGTGGGGCGGTAGAGCGGGGCAGAAACGCGCTTAATGTTCCGCACGGAACATCTGTGGATTTGCCCAGTTTGGGAAAATGGCGTAAGTAGTCTGACGAGTTGGAGTTAGCGGGATTTCCCATTTTGGGAGAGCTTAGAAGCGGCCAGAAATTCGATTGACAACCGCCGCTGAATTCTGAAACAGGGCGCTTCCCGGTTTCGTTTGCCGCCCTCCGTGGTCAGGTGATCTCTGCCTCAGTTGATCCCAACCACAGAGGCGCAAAGGACACCGAGGCAAAAACGTGACGGCAAAGCTTTGAAGGCGCTTCACATCAACGGCAACGATCTGACGCTGGAAGCGGTGCGCGAAGTGGCGACCGAGCGGCGCGCGGTGTTGCTGGCTCCGGATGCACGCGAAGCGGTGGAGCGAGCACGCGCGGTGGTGGACGCCATGGTCGCCGGCAACAAGGTTTCCTACGCAATCACTACCGGCGTAGGCAAGTTGAGCGACGTGCGCATTGCCGGCGAGCAGATTCGCGAGCTGCAGGTGAACCTGCTGCGCTCGCACGCGGTGGGGGTGGGAGAGCCGCTGCCGGCGGCTGAGACCCGAGCCATGATGCTGCTGCGGGCGAATTCGCTGGCGAAGGGTTACTCCGGCGTGCGCGCGATGGTGATTGATACGCTGTGCGAGTTGCTGAATCGCGGAGTGACGCCTTTCGTCCCCTCGCAAGGGAGCGTGGGGGCAAGCGGAGACCTGGCGCCGCTGGCGCATCTGGCGCTGGTGCTGATCGGAGAGGGCGAATGCCTCGACGAAAAGGGCGCACGCAGGCCGGGGGTGGAAGCCCTGCATCAGGCCCAGATCAGGGCGCTCGTGCTTGAGGCCAAGGAAGCGGTCTCATTGATCAACGGAACGCAGGGCATGCTGGCGGTGGGAACGCTGGCGCTGCTGGCAGCGGAAACACTGGTGGACTCCGCCGACGTAATTGGCGGGCTGACTCTGGACGCGCTGCGCGGAACGGACGTGGCCTTTGATGAGAGGATTCATAGATCGCGGCCGCACAGCGGGCAACTGGCGACCGCCGCGAACCTGCGCAAGATGCTGGAAGGGAGCGAGATTCGCAAGTCTCATGCCGAGTGCGGGCGGGTGCAGGACGCGTACTCGCTGCGCTGCATTCCCCAGGTGCACGGCGCGGTGCGCGACACGTTGGCCCACTGCCGCGGCGTGATGGAGACCGAAGCGAACTCGGCAGTGGATAATCCGCTGGTGTTTGCCGGTCAGAGCCAGGGCGAAGGCGAGGTGCTGTCGGGCGGGAATTTTCACGGCGAGCCGGTGGCCTTTGCGCTGGACTTTCTTGGGATCGCTTTGAGCGCGCTGGCGGGAATTTCTGAGCGGCGGATCGAGCGACTGGTGAACCCGGCGCTGAATGAAGGTCTGCCGCCATTTTTGGCGCCGGACGCGGGGCTGAATTCGGGCTTCATGATGCCGCAGGTGACCGCGGCGGCGCTGGCGAGCGAGAACAAGGTGCTGGCGCACCCTGCGTCGGTGGATTCGATCACCACCTCGGGCAATAAGGAAGATTACGTTTCCATGGGCATGACGGCGGCGCTGAAGCTGCGGCGCATTGTGGAGAACACGCGGAACGTGCTGGCAATTGAAGCCATGGCGGCGGCGCAGGCGTTGGATTTTCTGCTGCCGCTCAAGACTTCGAAGCGCGGACAGGCGGCGCACGCGGCGATTCGAGCGGTCTGCGCCACCGTGGAAAAAGATAGAGTCATGTACGGGGACATGGCGCGGGTGTGTGATTTGATAGCCCACGGGAAGTTGGGCGAAGTGCTAAGGTGATGTTCCCCTGGATGATTCCTTGATTGCACGGCGGCCGGCAACGTCGTCAATTCGCGGAGCGCGAAGGGCACGAAGGCACACCAAGGCTGCCGCTTCTCCGTTCTCAGCCGGCGGCCGCGTCATATGGTCGCGATTGTAAGAGAAGGAAATGCGGTCTCATACAGGTGCTCATCCAGCGTCAGCAGGCGAAAGCCACGCGAGAATGCGTGGGCTCCGATCATGAAATCCGCCAGGATGCGCCGGGCGCCCGCATCGCGTTGCTTGCGGCGACGCTCGGCATAAGCCTGGAAAGCACGCCCGGCAGAGCGCCAGACGGGCTCGTCCAGCACCCAATCCACGGCAATGCCGGTTTCTTCCAAGAACGAATCGACAAAGAATTCTGTCCGGCCCGGGGCGGCAATCAATTCGGCAAAGACGGGCGCTGCGATCGTCAGAGGACCGCGGCGAAATGCGGCTTCGAGGGCTATCTGTGCGCGGAGGCTCAGAGCGGGATCCTTGTCCCATAGAGCGATGATGACGTTGGTATCAAGCGCGGTAGTCATTGGCCGCGCATCTGCCGCAGCCAGCGGGAGATTGCTTTCTTTCCGGAGCCGATTCGCGGATTACCGATGCCGCGATACTTATGGAAAGCAGGTTTGCTACGAACCGGACGCACGCGGACGCTTCTTCCGTCGCTTTCAAATACAAGGCGGTCCCCGCTGGTGACGCCCAGGATGCGCCGGACTTCGCGAGGCACGGTGATTTGCCCTTTACTGGTAATTTTGGCTTGCTTCTCCAAGATCGCCATATCCTTACTTTATCACGGATTCCTTACTTATGCTCAATGGCATGGAGGCCGGTAGCTTCGTCAATTCACGGACCACGAAGGGCGCGAAGGCACACGAAGGTTTTCAGGCCTTAGACAGCCGGTTCTCAGGAGTGAGGTCCCAGTTCGCGGTTGGCATCGGATTTCGCGGCACGGCCATCCAGACCGAGCGTCTCCGCAATTCCTTTCATGGCCTCGATGCAGAAGGCAATGTGCTCTTCGAGATCCACGCCCAGAGCGGCGGCCCCGTTCACGATGTCTTCGCGGTGGACGCTGCGGGCGAAGGCCTTGTCTTTCATCTTTTTGCGCACAGATTTCGCATCCACCTCGGCCAGGGACTTGCCGGGTTTTACCAGGGCAACGGCGGTGATGAAGCCGGCGAGCTCGTCGCAGGCGAAGAGGGCCTTTTCCATCGGCGTGTCGCGAGAGACGCCGGTGTACTCGGCGTGGGACAGGATGCCGCGGCGAATTTCCTCGGAGTAGCCGCGCTGCGCCAGAATCTCATTGCCCTTGTAAGGGTGATCTTCGAGGCTGGGCCATTTCTCATAGTCGAAGTCATGAATAAGTCCGACCACGCCCCAAAGATCTTCGTCGGCGGAAAACTTGCGGGCGCAGGCGCGCATGCAAGCCTCGACGGCAAGGGCGTGCTTGCGCAAACTTTCCGACTGAGTGAACTCAGTTAGTAAACCCCAGGCGTCCTGGCGAGTGGGCATGAAGTTTTACCCGTTTTCTCCCGGTTTTCTCCGGTAGATGCCGGTGTTGTAGCCGGAATATTCTGGGTTTCGCGCCAGAATTTCCTTGACATCCACAGGCATCGTACCGCAGATTACGCTGCAGGTTGGAACTTCGTGCAGGTTTTTGAAGTTCCAGGAGACGCCTCCGCTCTGGCAACTCCCAAACCTAGATGGCCACCACGCTTGCCCCGGTAGATTCAAGGGAAGTGGTTCGTTGCGACCGTTGCCTGCTGGTTCAATTCCGAACAACCAATAATCTTTGCCGCCGGTGCCACACGGCTTTGGACGAGGACGAGCCCGAGATGGTGGAGGCCGTGCCCGAGCCGCAGCTGGTCACGCTGAGCGGCGGCAGCCGGGGGCATTTGAACCTGGCGGCGGCGATCCGGTCGCTGCGCCTGCGCAACGGCCTGAGCCAACGGCAACTGGCGACGCGCATGGCCGTGCCCCGGACCTACGTTTCCAAAATCGAGAACGAGAAAGCGACGCCCACGCTTTCTTCCCTGGAACGGCTGGCGCGGGCGCTGGAAGTGAGCGTGCCTGACCTGCTGAGCGGCGGCGAGCGCGGCCGGCAGGAAGAAGTGCGCGACCTGATGAAAGACCAGTTCATTGCCGAACTGCTGCCGTTCGTCTCGCAGCTGAGCGCCTTGCAGATGTCGAGCGTGCTGACGCAGGTGCGGGATTTGACGGTGCGGCCGAGAAGGAGTGCGTAATCAGGCGAGGGCGTCCGCGCCACGCGATTTTTTTCCGGGCAAACTGCCAACTTGAGCCGGAGCCGCAAGGTTCCGGCTTTTTTGATGCGCCCCTGCCACCGTGGAGCTTCGCTCCACTGGACAAGCCGGGGGCGGCTGTCCCCACACCTGCGATAAGGTTCAGGCCGCGAAATCTTCGGCGGGGGGAATGGGGACAGGCTGCGGCAGGCGGTCGGTCACTTCGGCCAGATCGGCCAGACGCCGCGCGAGCTCGGGCTTGAGCGAGCCGGGCTGATAGCGCCAGAGATAATTTCCGAAATGAGTGCTGGGAGTATTCAGGCGGGCTTCGCTGCCCAGACCGAGAACATCCTGCAAGGGCACTACCGCCAGGCTGGCAACAGAATTCTGGGCCAGGCGAATGAGAGCCCAGTGCACCCCATCTTCTCCGCGTCCAACGCAGGCCTCCACGGCGCGGCGCTCATACTCGGTGGCGCCGGAATTCCACCAGCCGAGAGTGGTGTCATTATCGTGGGTGCCGGTATAGATGACGCAGTTGGGAGTAAGGCGGTGGGGCAGATAGATGTGGGCGCCGGGATCACCGAAGCCGAACTGCAAGACCGCCATGCCGGGAATATGGTGGCGGTCGCGGAGTTCATAGACATCGGGGGTGATCATGCCGAGGTCTTCCGCAAAGAAGGGCAGGCCGCCTAAGGCTTCGCGCAGTTTGTTGAAGAGGTCGTCTTTTGGCCCATCCACCCAGCGACCGTGGATGGCGGTGGGCTCGTGGGCGGGAATCTCCCAGAACTGGGCGAAGCCACGGAAGTGATCGAGGCGGATGAAGTCGCAGGTCTGGGTGGCCCAGCGCAGGCGCTGAATCCACCATTCGTAGCCGCGCGCGCGCATGGCCTGCCAGTCGTAGAGAGGATTGCCCCAACGCTGGCCGGTGGCGCTGAAGGCGTCAGGGGGCACGCCAGAGACCACCTCGGGCTCAAGATCGTGGCGCAGGCGGAAGAGCTCGCGGTGGGCCCAGACGTCGGCGCTATCGTAATCCACGAAAATAGCGATATCGCCGACCACGCGAATGGAGCGCTCAGCGCAGTACAGGCGCAGGGCGCGCCATTGCTCATAGAAGAAAAATTGCAGGACGCGGCGAAGGGCCAGCTCGGAGGCGTTTTCGGCGCAGGCGGCTTCGAGGGCGGCGGGCTCGCGGCGGGCAATGCCGGCAGGCCACTGGCTCCAGCGCACGCCGGGACGGCGGGCGCGGATGGCATCAAACAGAACAAAATCATCGAGCCACCAGGCGTTCTGGCGGCAGAAATCCTCGAAGCGGCGGCGCTGTCCGGGGGAGGCGTTCGCAAGAAAATGGCCGGCAGCTTCGGAGAGTAAAGGCAGTTTGTGTTCGGAGAGCGCCGGATAGTCAATGGGGCCGACTTCCCGCGGGAGATTCTGCAAGCGCGAGGGCGCCAGCCAGCCGCGCTCGGCCAGGCGATCCAGGCTGATGAGCATGGGATTGCCGGCAAACGCGGAGGTGGAGGAGTAAGGGGAATTTCCGTTGGCGGGAGGGCCGAGGGGAAGCACCTGCCACAGGCCCTGACGGGCGGCGGCCAGGAAGTCAACGAATTCGTAGGCGGCGGGGCCGAGATCGCCAATGTCGCCCCGCGCCGGCAAGGAAATGGGGTGCAGCAGAATGCCGGTAGCGCGGGGGAAGGGCATGTACGTTCCTGAAGAAACTCCGTTTGTGAGGGCAGCCTGCTATTCGCCCTCTTCGCCCCGCGGGCGAGTGAGGTTTTTCATTTCATCCTGATTGATTTTGATCTTGCCGGACTTCTCCATACGAGTGCGCAGATCAGAGAGAAACATCTCAAAGAGTTCCCCCTGCTTGTTCTGCAAGAGGGATGCGCGAATCTGATCTTTCTTGGCGGCATAGTCCTGATCGCTGGGCTCCTGGCGGTCGAGCAGGGAGAGCACGGCGCCGCTATCGCCATTATCGAGGGGGCCGCTGATTTCGCCGGGCTTGAGGTTGAAGGCGACGGCGGCGGAGCCGGACATGGCGCCGATATCAGGCACCTGGTCGGTGGGCAGCACGAAGTCGCTGGTCTTCACCGTGGCCCCGAGCTCCTTGGCGGCCTTCTTGAGATCGTGCTCCGCTTTGGCGCGGTCGGAAAGCTCCTGGGTTTTCTGGGTGAGGAGAGAGGCGGCGCGCTGGTTTTTGAATTGCTGCTCAACGCGGGACTGAATTTCATCGAAGGTGGGCGTCGAGGGCGGCTGAATCTGAAGCACCTGAAAAACGGCGAAGCCCGAGCTCAACTGAACGTCGTTGGGGGTGTTGAGGGGCTCGGTGAAGATGGCATCCATGAGCGGGCGGGAGTCGCCGATGCCCGGCAGGGCGTCATTGCGGGCCACGAAGGAGGTGGTGATGAGGGACAGGCCCTTGGCGGCCGCCGCTTTTTCCAGGCTGCCGTTCTGCGACTGCGTGACCAGCGCGTTGGCCTGGCTTTGGGCCATCTGCGTGGCTTTCTGCTGCTTGAGCACGGGCTCGATTTCGCTGGAGACTTCTTCCAGGGTTTTCATGTGGGCGTCCTGCTTATCATTCACATGAATGATGTCGAAGCCGTAGCCGGTGTTGATGACGCCGCTGGTGGCGCCTTTGGGCAGAGAGAAGGCGGCGCTTTCAAGATCGGGCGAAGGAAAGCGGCCGCGCTGAATCCAGCCCAGGGAGCCGCCGTTTTTGGCGCTATCGGTGTCTTCGGAATATTTCTTGGCCAGATCGGCAAAGTTGCCGCCGGCTTTGAGCTGTTGCAGAAGGTCATCGGCCTTTTTGCGGGCCGCGTCCAGGCCCTGGGGATCGACTTTGCCGTCCGGACCGGGCAGCGGGGTCTTGATCAGAATGTGGCTGACATTGACCTGCTCGGGGACGCGGTACTCATCGCGGTGCTCGTCGTAGTACTCGAGCAGGTCGGCGTGCGAGACGGTAACCTGATCCTGCAGCTTGCTGAAATCGAAGATGGCGTATTCGATCTTGCGCTTCTCGGGAATGGAGTTGTTGTAGGAGGCTTTATTCTGGTCGTAGAAGGCCTTCAGCTCTGGCTCGGCAGGGTGAATGCCGTTGAGAACGTCGTCTTTTTTCAGGACGGCATATTCGAACTTCACCTTGGTGTTCTGCTTCTGGAATGCCTGGTGGATTTCGGCATTGGTGACGACGGCGCCGCCGGTGACCAGGTCGCGCAGCTTAGTGAAGAGAATGTCTTCTTTCACTTCCTCTTCGAACTGGGGAACGGTGAGGTCGTACTGCTGCAAGCGGGCCTCATATTCATCCTGGCCGATGAATTTGCCGCCGGGAAAGAAGGCGGCGGCATATTGGCCGTGCTGCAGCTCGTCGCGCACGTCTTCATCGGTGGCGCGCAGACCCATACGCTGGGCTTCCGCGACGATGGCCTTTTCGTTGATCATGTTCTCGGCGGCGCGGGAGGCGAAGAAAGGCAGCAGGGCCGCGGCCTGCTCTCCACCGCGCGGCAATTGCTGCTGCAACATTTGCCGGGCCTGTTTATCCACTTCCTGGGTGGTGATGTCTTGGCCGGCCACCTGGGCGAGGACGCCCTTGCCCGGGCCGCTGAAGCCGAAATCCAACCCTCCGGGCACCAGGGTGATGACCATGGCGCCACAGATGACCAGCAAAATTCCGCCAAGGATGATTTTCTTGAGCGGCCCGGGGGTTTGCAGGAATCGGATCATCTTTGCGTCACTCCAGGAGTTGGCGGGAGAACTGTTGATTATAAACTACGGCGGCGGGCGGAAAAGGCGCCCTGCCCGTGCCTCGGCTTGCCGTGATGGCTACGCCATACGGGCGCGGGAATTGTTTTCTTGCTCTTCCCCGGCATGGCTGAAGGCCATGCTCTGATACGACCCATTTTGCTCAAACCGCTATCGAAGGTTGGGGATAGCGAAATTCATCGTGCCCGGCAACAATGTGACCGCCCGGCGAGAAGATTCGCAATTACACTTGGAAAAGGCGCAAGCGGTCTTGTAAATTGAAACGAATCATTAAAACGAATTAATTGATGATTCTGGCCTTCTAAGACCACCAGACGCCAGGTCAGGAACAACCAGACCGAGCTTTCAAGGAATGCACTTATGCTCAAACGCAAACTGCCGCTGCTGTTTCTGATTCTTGCTTGCTTCCCTGCCCTTGCCCAGAGACCGGCCCAACACGCCCAGGCAGCGGCTTCTTTGAACTTGGGCGAGGGGTGGGAGTTGCAGTCTTCCTGCAAAGTGGAGCAGAAAGGCGAGACGATTTCGACGGCCGCATTTCAGCCCGAGGGATGGTATCCCGCCAGCGTACCCACCACCGTGCTGGCGGCGCTGGTGAAAGACAAGGTTTATCCCGACCCTGACTTCGGCATGAATTTGCGCTCCTTCCCCGGCGTGACCTATCCCATCGGGGCCAATTTTTCGAACATCGCCATGGCCCAGGACAGCCCGTTCATGGTGCCGTGGTGGTACCGGAAGAGGTTCGAGCTGCCGGCAAGCGACCACGGCAAGGTGATCTGGCTTGACTTTGGCGGAATCAACTATAGGGCCAACATCTGGCTGAACGGGAAGCAGATCGCGAACATCGGCGAGGCCGCGGGGGCCTGGCGCACGTATGAATTCAACATCACCGATATTGTGACCGTTGGAAAAGCCAATGTGCTCGCAGTCGAGGTATTTTCACCGCTGCCTGATGATCTTGCGACCAATTTTGTGGATTGGAACCCGGCGCCGCCGGACAAGAACATGGGACTGTGGCGGGCGGTCGAGATCGTGGCCAGCGGGCCAGTGGCGCTGCGCTATCCGGCGGTGATTTCCAAGGTGGATTCACCGGCGAATGATGAGGCGCACCTGACGGTCACCGCGCTGCTCAAGAACGGTACGGACCAGACCGTGAAAGGCACCCTGAAAGGCGCGCTTGGCGACATTCAGTTCTCGCAGGAGATCGCGCTGGCGCCCGGCGAGGCGAAGGATGTGAGCTTTACGCCGGAGCAATTTCCTCAGCTCAATGTAAGCCATCCGCGGCTGTGGTGGCCGGCGCAGATGGGCAAGCCGGAGCTTTACAGGCTCAACCTGGAAGTGGATGCGGAGGGCGCGGTCTCGGACCGCTCCGAGACGCAATTCGGCATTCGGGAAATCACCTCAGAGCTCGATGCCAACACCCACCGGCTGTTCTCCATCAACGGGAAGAAGATTCTGATCCGCGGCGGGGGATGGGCGCCGGACATGCTGCTGCGTGAAAACTCCCGGCGCATGCAGGAGGAATTCCGCTACGTGGAGGACATGGGACTGAACACGATTCGCCTGGAGGGCACCCTGGAGCGGAAGGAATTTTTCAACACTGCCGACCGCGAAGGAATTCTGGTGATGGCGGGCTGGGTCTGCTGCTCGCACTGGGAGCACTGGCCGAACTGGAAGCCGGCCGATTTCAAGATTGCGGAGCAGTCGCTGCGGGACCAGATTTACCGGCTGCGTGGTCATCCCAGCCTGCTGGTATGGCTGAACGGAAGCGACAATCCGCCGCCGCCGGATGTGGAGCAGACGTATTTGAACGTGGAGAAAGAACTGATGTGGCCGAACCCGACGATTTCCTCGGCCACGGCCAAGCCTACCTCGGTGACAGGAAACAGTGGGGTGAAGATGACCGGACCCTACGGCTACGTGCCGCCGGACTATTGGGAAGAGGATGCGATGGGCTCGCATCCGCAGGATACCTGCAACCTGGGCGGGTGCGGCGGCGGCTATGGCTTTAATACCGAAACCAGCATGGGGCCGGCGGTGCCGCCGGTCGAAAGCCTGGAGACAATGCTGGGCAAGGAGCACCTGTGGCCGATTGACGACTGGTGGAACTTTCATGCCGGCGGGGGAGCCTTCAAAGACATCCACGTCTTTGCTGATGCCCTGAACGCCCGCTACGGCCAGGCGCAGAGCGCGCCGGATTTCGCCATGAAGTCGCAGGCGATGACTTACGAAGGCGTGCGCGCCATGTACGAGGCCTACAGCCGCAACAAGTACACCTCGACGGGCGTAATCCAGTGGATGCTGAACAATGCCTGGCCGTCGCTGATCTGGCATTTGTATGACTTCTATCTGCGGCCGGGCGGGGGCTATTTCGGCGCGAAGAAGGCAATGGAGGCACTGCATCCGCTCTATGGTTACGACGATCATGCCATCTGGGTGGTGAGCAGCCAGTACGAAGACGCCAAAGAATTGAAGCTGACGGCAAAGGTTTACAACCTGGATATGACGGAGAAGTTTTCCAGGGAGGCGGAGCTCGACGCGCCGGCCGACAGCAGCAGCAGGATTTTCGTTTTGCCGGAGATTGCGGATTTGAGTTCCACCTATTTTCTGGCGCTGCGGCTGAACGACGCGAGCGGCAAGCTGGTGGGATCGAATTTCTACTGGCTCTCCACTAAGCCGGAGACACTGGATTGGGCGAAATCCACCTGGTACATGACGCCGGTTACTGCTTACGCGGATTTTACGGCGCTCTCGCAGCTGCCCAAGGTGAAGTTGAAGGTCAGCAGCCGCACGGAACGGCAGGGGGATGATGGGGTCACGCAGGTGACGGTAGAGAACCCGGGCGCGAGCCTGGCGTTTCTGGTGCGGCTGAAAGTGGATCGGGGCGCCGATGAGAGCATGCTGCCGCTCGCCAGCGGAAACCAAACCACCTACTTGTGGATGACGGGCAAGAAGGGAGAAGAGATTTTGCCCGTGATCTGGCAGGACAATTATTTCTCGCTGCTGCCGGGAGAGAAGCGGGTGATCACGGCAACCTATAGCGCTGCTGCGCTACGCGGGGCGAAGCCAGTGGTCGAGGTAAGCGGGTGGAATGTGGAGTGAGAGAGGATCGCTGATTGGCGATTGAAGTGGCATTTGCGCAAGGAAAGCAGATTTCTGCTGCGCTCGGAATGACAGCTTGTTCGGGGTTTGTTGTTGGCCCGGCTGAAGTCGGGCCCTCCCGGCCGCGCCCTCCCGGGTCAGACTTCTTCAGGCGGCAAATCGAAATTCACCAGATCGCCGCGGAAGCCGCGAGTCTTCCAGGCGCCGAAGGCGATGCCCGCGGCCATCCAGATGACGCCGGCGATTTTAGCGGGACGGCTGAGGTTCAGCCAGAGCAGCAGGCAAATGAGAAATCCGGCGACCGGCGGCACGAGGTGGGTAATTTTCTTTTCCGCGCCACGAAGAAAGTAGTGGACGAAAGCAGCGGCGTTGACCCCCATGAAGGCGATGAGCGCGCCGAAGTTGAGCATCTCAGCCCCCAGGCCGTAAGTGATGAGAAACGCCCCCGCCAGAGCGATAGCGCCAACGAAGATCACATTGTTGCGGGGCACATGCCGTTTAGGGTCCACCACTCCGAAAAATGAGCGCGGCAGGGCGCCGCTGCGGCCCATGCCATAGAGCAGGCGGGCCGCGCCGAGTTGCGCGCCCATGCCCGAGCCGAAGTTGGCCACCAGCAGCGTGAAGCCGACGATGGCGAACAGCGGCGGCCAGGCGCGCCCGGCCACGAAGGTAAAGGCGGTATCCACGTTCGGGAAGGGTTGCGAGGCCGGCCACAGAAGCTGTGCGACGTAGACCTCGATGGCGGAAAGAATTCCGATGGTCAGGCAGGTGAGCACAGTGGCGAGCAGAATGTTGCGGCGAGGGTTCTCCGCCTCTTCGGAGAGAGTAGAGATGCCATCGAAACCGATGTAGGTGAGGACGGCAAGTGACGTACCGCCGAGCACGGCGCGAGCGTCGAACATCTGGGGATCGTAAAAAGGGCGCGTGAAAAAAGCCGCACCGTCATGAGGATGGCCAAAAATGTAGCGCGCGGCGGCGACAAAGAAGATGGTGATGACCACGCCCATGCCCACCGCCAGCCCCGAGTTTACGCGGGCCGAGGTCTTGACTCCCTGAATATTGAGAGCGGTGAAGACCACCCCGAAGAAGATCGCCCAGCCCCAGTAGGGAATGCCGGGCGCGAAAACGTGCGCCTGGCCGCTGCACCAGATGATGCAGATCAGGGGGTTGAGCATGTAATCCATGACCATGCTCCAGCCGGTGACGTAGCCGAGGGCGGGGTTGATCTCCTGGCCGACGTAAGTGAAGGCGGAGCCGGCGCTGGGATAGACGCGCGCCATGCGGCCGTAACTGATGGCGGTGAAGAGCATGGCGATCATTGCAATCAGAATGGTGGTGACCACGTGGCCGCGGCCGCGCTCGCTGAGCACGCCGAAGACCGACATGGGCGCCACCGGCTGAATGACGATGACGCCGTAGAGAATGAGATCCGAAAGAGTGAGCGAACGGCGAAGGCGCGGAGCCGGGGACGACGCGGTTTGGGTTTCCATGCGTCCGGTTATTGGATTATGGGGGACGGGAAATTGTCAATGTTAAAACGATTCCGTAAGAAAGAATGAAGGAACCACAAGGAAGGCCTATTTTGCGGAAGGATAGTCGAAGGAGTATCCTCGCGCCTCTTTGCCCGACATGTAGCGGGTGTTGTAGTTAAGAACATAGTCGAGGTAAGAACTCGTGAGCGGAAAGCTCTCGCGCGCGGGATAAGGATAACCGGTCATCTTGCGGAAGGGCAGCGGGCGCACGGTTTCTCCCTCGGCGGCGTAGAAGTCCATATCTTTTTCATATCCGTGGGCGGCGAAGAAGTAGTCGCGCACCCAGCCGCTGGGCAGCGCGGGAAGATGTGCAGGATCGAACTCCAAGGCAACTTCATCCCCGGAGCCGAAAACGGCCATGCGGTCGTCGCGGGCGGTCAGAAGCGGCAGCACATTGCCATAGCGAGTGTAGAGTCCTGCCGGGCGGGTGTAGGGGCCGGTGGCGCTGGCCTGCTCATAAATGTATTTGACATTGCCGGGAGGGTGGCCTTCGATTTTCAGCGGGAAACCGTGAAAGTCAAGCTGGGCGTGGGTGAGCGGAAGCGGGGTCAGGCGAACGGGCAGCTTCTGGCTGGCGCGGTCAATCAGAATGCTATCCCAGTAAATCTGCAGATTGGTCCAGATGCGGATGCGCCGCGTGCCGCGCGGCAGCTTGCCGGTAAGGTCGGCGGTCATGGTGCGTGGTCCGCCGGCGGGGAAACCGAGGTCGTTGACGACCTTCCGCCATTTTCCATCTGCGCCTAGCGCTTCCACATAGGGCGAGATGGGCTCGAGGCCGGATTGCCAGGCGGCATACATTCCCGTGGCGGTGAAGTATTCGATTTCGCCGTGCATGAGCAGCCAGAGCGGGCCGCGATCGTAAGGCTGGCCGAGATCGAGCTCAAGACTGTGGAGTTTGGTGAATCCCTTGAAGGGCAACAGGTCGAAGCCGCCGATGTAGCGATGGGCAAGAAGGTCAGGCAAGACGTTGTGGCCGGCGCCATCCCAGGCACCCGCGGGGGGACGGGCATTGCGGCTGAGAATGACTTTGAATTCCGGATAAGGCGGATTGTCGGCGAAGTATTCGTTGGGATAGACGTCGAGGCCGGCAGGATGGTCCACGGCGAGCAGGTTTACCTGGTCGAGATAAACAGCTTCTTCGAGAGGCTCCATGAAGCGGAAGCTGAGCTTTCCATTTTTCTCGCGGATGGCGCCACGATTGATCTTCATGTATTCGACGGGGCGGGGAATGTCGCGCTGGTGGGGGCCGATCCAGTGACCCACGACGCCGGCGCCCAACATGTCGCCGACGAGCTCGTAGCGCTCGCCGTTCCAGGCAAATAATGTGGGGCAGGAGCTGCCGCGGCGGTCGAGTTCAGTGAAAGACTGTTGGCGCAGGCCGGCGACTTCGACTTCATCTTCCAGAACGCCGGAGGGCCAGAGCATGCGGAGGATCTCAGCCTGGCTGGCCTGGCCGAGGCCGATGGTCAAATACGGCGAGTTCGCGCCGAGATAGCCGGAGGAACCGGCGACCTCAAACTTCTGCCGAATGCCGTCGGAGAAGACTTCCACTTTCGTGCCGATGGCGCTCTTGTTGTCGTTGAGGCCTGTCAGCGCCAGGCGAAGCCAGTGGTTCTTGTTGCCGCCTTGGTTGCGCAGAAGCACGGTCGGACCCCGGCTCTGCGTGATGAGCAGATCGGTGGCGCCGTCATTGTCCAAGTCGCCGGTGATGATGGCGCGAGGGTCCTGCAATTTGATCTTGTCGAGGCCGACCTCGGCAGTGACGTCTTTGAATCCGCCGCGGCCGAGATTTCGGAACAGGTGGGCTTCGCCTTTGCCTTCCTTCGTCTCGCCAACCGCGACAAGATCCACCCAGCCGTCATTGTCGTAGTCGAAAGCGGCAACTCCAAAGGCGCGGAGCCAGTGGGGATCGGGCAGGCTTGCCGGCTCGAAGCTCGTGCCCTGGTGGTTACGCCAAAGAGTGAGAGCGGGCGCGTCTTCGCTGGTGATGGCAAGGTCCATCCAGCCATCGTGATCGAAATCAAGCAGAGCAACGCCCCGGGCTTGCGAGGGCGAGTGGGCAGGCCAGAGCTCCGCCTGCCTGAAAGTGCCCTCGCGCGGATTCTCGAAGAGCGTAGTTCCCTTGGGCCAACCCGTCACCACCAGATCAACCGCGCGGTCGTTGTTGAAGTCCGTGCCCACGGCGGCGACGCTCGAACTGTTGCCCGACAAGCCGGCGGAATCGGTCACGTCGGTGAACGTGCCATTGCCGTTGTTGCGCCACATGATGTTGTAACCCGTGTGGCCCGAGGACGCCCGGTACTTAGCTGGGGCGGACCTGGTCACATATAAATCGAGATCGCCATCATGGTCGTAGTCAACAAATGTAACGCCGACAGCTTCGACTTCAGATTTCGCGGAAGACGCGCCGGCAGGAATTACCCCCGCTTGCCCGGAAACATCCTTGAAGCTGCCATTTTTTTCGTTGTGAAAGAGAAAAATGCGGCTTTCTGCAGTTACGGCAAGGTCGGGAAAGCCGTCGTTGTCATAGTCGCCGGCAGCGCATCCCAGGCCATGAAGGGAAGGATCGAGTCCGGCCTGCCTGGTCACATCTTCGAACTTGCCGTTGCCCAGATTGCGATAGAGAGACATGCCTCCCTGCGACCCGCCGCCGGGAAGAAAAATATCAATCGAGCCGTCGCCGTCATAATCCAGGAAGCAGGCGCCGGGGCCGAGGTAGGTAAAGTCAAAACCTGAGGAAGGAGCTGCTGCAGTCGCCAGTCCGCTCTCACGCGTGACATCTATGAACTTGACAGGAATCTCGGGCAGGACTCTCTGCGGCGCCAGGGGCGATTGCTCGGCGAGCGAATACTTGCCTTGCTCGCCGTAGGCCAGGCTGATGGGCGAACCCAATTTGTCTTGCGTGATGTGCTGGAAGCGTTGCAGATGCTCGCGAGCCTGGGTGGCGTCGCCGGATTGCTGCAAGGCGCGAGCGAGACCGAACTCGGCAGAGGCGTGCAGCGGATTCAAGGCGAGGGCATGATGGAAGCCGTCAATCGCCTGGGGAAACTGGCGCAGCTGGGAAAAGACGGTTCCCAGGAAGTACCAGGTGTCAGCGTCATTGGGGTCAATGGCGAGTACGCGCTGGAAGGCGCTCTCCGCGGCCTCTGTGGCGCTGGTGTTTTTGTAAAGCATGGCCAGGTTGTACCAGGCGTGCGGATCGCCGGGAGAAGCTTTGACAGCGGCCTCAAGAATCGCCTTGGCCGGCTCGATCTTGCCTAGATTGAGCAGAGCGATTCCCTGGTTCAGTTGCGCAATTTCCAGCTTTGGGTCGGCCGCAGCAGCGTCCTGGAAAGCTTTCAGCGCCTTCTCGAAAAGCTGCTGGTTCATGTAAGCCGTGCCCAGGTTGTTAAGGCGGGCGGCCTCGGCGGGGTCGGCGGGCTTGGCGGCTTGCGGGCCAGCGGCAAAAATACCGGCGAGCGACAGAATGACGATCAGCAGAGCGCTTCGGGAAATCATTGGCAGAAGGAATTTAACCACAGAGGGCGCGGAGGGCACAGAGCTTTTCTGCGCCATACCGCCCGCGGGCTATTTCTTATCGGCAAATGACCAGGGCGTGCTGTAGGGCCGCAAAGAAACGATGCCCTTCCCTTCCTCGATGGTGACGGTTTGGCCGGCATCAACATTGGAAAGTTTATCCACGTGGCCGCTCGACCAGTAAACCTCCACGCTGTCGGCCTTGGCGTGCGTGCCCAGGCCGAAGGTCAACACCAGCTCATTTTGGGAGAGATAACTGGAGCCGCTGCGCAGCATCTTCGACTCGCCATCTTTGCCGGCCACCACGTGCACCAGGGAGTCAATGCCATCCCGATTCGATTTCGTGCCCGCCAGCTTGATGCGCAGGCTGCGATCGGTTCCGCCTTCGCTGTGGAAGAGATGCGCCGGGCCGCCGTTGGTGGTGAGCAGAATATCGAGAAAACCGTCATTGTCAATATCGGCGTAAGCGGCGCCCCGCGCCACTTTCGGAGAGGCGAAAGCCGCCCCCAGCGAATCGGTGACCTCGGCGAACTTGCCGCCGCCGAGATTACGAAACACATGCGGCGGCTCGGCGTATTTCACCCGCTTCTGCACTTCTTCAATCTGGTTTTCGATGTGTCCGTCGGCGACGAAAATATCGGGCCAGCCGTCGTTATCGTAATCGAAGAAAAAGCAGCCGAAGCCCAGGGTGACCAGCGTAGCGCGGCCCACTTCCGACTGCGGAGCTTCATCCACGAACAACCCGTTGCCTTCGTTGTGGTAGAGCGAGAGCATCTGGTTGGCGAAGTTGGTAATGATAAGGCTGGGGTGGCCGGAGCGGTCGTAGTCGGCCGCATCCACCCCCATGCCGGCCCGGGCCACGCCATCTTCACTGAAGCCGACCCCGGCCGAGACCGCGGTTTCCTCGAAAGCGCCGTCTTTTTCGTTTACGTAGAGCTTGTTGGGCTGGGTGTCATTGGCGATGAAAATATCGGGCCAGCCGTCATTGTTGTAATCGAGAATGGTGATGCCCAGGCTTTTGGAGGTAGGGTCGTAGAGTCCGGCTTTGGCGGTGACGTCTTCAAATTTTCCCCCACCCAGGTTGTGCCACAGGCGCACCGACGTGCCTTTGTAGGATTCAGGAGTGCAATAGGATTTGTGCGTGCCGTCGAGAGTGCAGAAGAGATCTCCCTTCATGGACCACTGCACGTAGTTGGCGACGATGAGGTCAAGCTTGCCATCGCGGTCGTAATCCAGCCAGGCGGCGCTGGTGGAAAATTCGTTCGGCCCCCACAGTCCGGCGGCTTTGGTGACGTCGGTAAATGTGCCATTGCCGTTGTTGTGAAAGAGATGGCTCTGGCCGACGGCGGTGACGAAAATATCGTCGAAGCCGTCGTTATCGTAATCGCCTATGGCCACGCCGAGACCGAACATCGGAACCGCAAGGCCGGCTTTGGCAGTGACGTCGGTAAAGGTGCCGTCGTGGTTGTTGTGGTAGAGCTTGAGCGTGGTGAGGGGGCCGGGATGGCCGGGCCAATTCTCGCCGTTGACCATCAGAATGTCGGGCCAGCCATCATTGTCGTAGTCAATGAAAGCGCAGCCCGGGCCCATGGTTTCGGGGAGATACTTTTTGCCGAAGGCGCCAGTGTTGTGGCGATAGTGAATGCCGGCCTGAGTGGTGATCTCGCGAAACTGGATTTCACCCGCGAAAGCAAGCGGCGCCGCGAGCAGCAGGGCTAGAAAGCAGAGTGCGGTTTTGCGCATTACCTGGAGGCCCCGGAAGGCAGGATGATCTTCGAGTATGCCGGATTGCGGCGCTTATGAGGCGCGTGGGTGGTACGTGAATACGAGGGCATGGGCGCAGGTTTTTCCATCTGCTCGGTATAGGCGGAGGCAAGAATCGGCAACGGCACGGAAAGGTGCTCATGAATGGCCTGCCGCTCGTTGTTATCGAAGGGATGGGTCTGGCGATAAGGACCGGTGATCGCCTGCGCTGCTTCGTTGGCCTTGAAGCGTAAATAGCGGACTTCGTGAGCCTGAGAGTCCTTCTCATCGCCCAGCCCCTTGTAGCAGAGCATCAGGTTGTAATGCGCCTCCAGGTCTTCGGGATCAATGGCCAGTACGCGGTTCAGGGTCTGCACGGCCTCGGCGTACTTGCGCTGCAAGAACAGAACGTGGCCCAGGTCGTTCAGGACCACGCGGTCATAAGGATATTGCGCCAGCACCGTGCGCAACTCGGCGGCCGTCTGGTCATAGCGGCCCTCGCTGAGCAGAACCCGCGAATAGAAATAATGGGCGCGGGCGAGATTGGGGCTCAGAGCTAAGGCTCTTTGCAGGGCGGCGCGGGCGTGCTCCATATCGCCTTCCTGCACCATGGCCCGGCCAATGTTCACCCAGCCATCGGGATTGTTGGGGTCGGCTTGCGTGGCTTTCACGAAGGCCGCCTGCGCCGCCTTGAGATCACCCTGAAGCAGCAGGCCAATGCCGTAGTCGTTCCAGCGATGCCAGTCTTCTTTGGTCATCACCACCTTGGGCTGCGGCGCCGGAGCATTTTGCGGAGCAACGTTCAACGTAACCGTATCTTCGCCCAACGCGACGATGGGAAGATCGGGAATTTTCTGCTCCTTGGCAGATAAGCCTTGCAGCGGCCCGGTAAAGACAAACTTGCTGTCGTCGAAGTTCGGCGTGACTTCCGGCCTCGGAGTCTGGTTGGGATCGGGAACCCCGGCGAAGGCGAACTGCGTGTTCCACCAGGAAAACTTGCGGTAGCAGAGACGCGCGTGAAGGGTGATCTTGTCGCCGGCTTTTTCCGGAATGTGCATGCGGTAGTGCACGGTATCGGCCGCGCCGGGCGGGATGAGGTGCACGTACACGACCGAGCGCGTGGCCCAGGCGTTGCGCTTGTTGATGGGATTGCCGTGGGCATCCACCTGCAGCGATTTGTAGAAGTGGGCGCCGGGCTCGACCGGACCGTGGCCGTTATCTTCCACCTCGCCGCTCCAGAAAACGGTCTGGCCTTTGTCGTCGGTGCCCTTGAGTTCAAGCCATACGTCGAAGGCATCCACCGTGCCGCCGGGGAAGAAGTGTCCGATTTTCTTGGTGCGCACGACGACATCTACGCGGACGTTATCCCCACGGCGCACGATGGGCTGAACGCGGTCAAGGGGAGCGGTGATCGGGGCAATCTCACCCACATTTACGGGAGTGATCTTCGATTCGGATTCTTCGCCTACACCGAACGTGGTGGAGAGTTCCGAGGGGCTGTAGGCGTTGGCCTTCACTTTGAGGGGAGTGGGCTCGGGAGAGAGCGCGAAGATATCCACGCTCAGGATGTCATTCTTCAGGAAATCCTCTTCCACCTTCAGTTGCTTCCAGTCTTCATTGGCCGTGGGAACGGCGGTGTTGGCCGCCGGAAAACGGTGGGAGTGAATGAAGCCGTTGATGTTGCCGAAATCACTGGAGCGGACCAGGGGCATATGGCAATCGGCGCACTGCATGGGATGCGCGGGATAGTAGAACGAACGCGCGCCGAACCCGGAAACGCCGCTGGCCTGCCAGTTGTCGTATTCGTTGAAGCCCCGGACCCAGCGGTAATGATTCACCGGCACATCGAGATGGACTTTGTGGCAGCTGGCACAGAACTGGGCGGTCTGATCGCGCATGAAGGGCTTGAGGAACACCCGGCGGTGCGGCTCAGGATTCAGCTTGACCAGAAAATCGTGCATGAAGCGTACCACGGGATTTTTGCTGGCGGCCAGGGCGTGCAGCTCGGGATATTCGAGGTAGAAATCCGCCTGGCCCATGGTGCTCTTCACGCGGGCGATCGAGTGGCACATCATGCAGCCCAGACCGGCTTGCGCCTCGGGGCTGTGCACGAAGTACTTGATGGGAGTATCCATTTTGCCGGCGTAAAGCACTGCCGGGTCATGGCAGCCGCCGCACCACTTGGAGGGCCGGGTGCCCACGGTGGCTTGCATGTACTCCACCGCCTTGCGGTACCACTGATTGTTGAAAGAAGAAAAGTGGTGGGCGGAGCTGAACCACTGGTTGTAAATGTCCTGGTGGCAGCGCTTGCAGGAATCGGACTGCATGAAGAACTGGCTGGGAATTTTCTGCCCGCCATAGACCTGGGCGGAACTGGGGAAGAAGGGGCCTTTGGGGCCATCGCCTTCGCCATCCATGGTAGCGGGCGAATCGGGTGGATTGTGAATGATGGCGCTGTTCAGCCAGCGCGCCTTGCGGAAATACTGCGCGCCGGCGCCCAGCCCTGCAAGGAACACCATGCAGAGGACGGTTCGGAGAGCGGCTCGGACCAGGCCCGGCGCCAGCCAGCCGCGGCGGCCGGCCCACTCGGCGAACAAAAAGCCAACTGCCGCGAGGCAGATGACGATGTGGGCGTACAGAAGGTTCCAGTCGGCCCGCAGGGCGCCGGTTTTGATCAGGATGCCGCCGGTAATCCCGCCCGCCAGCAAAAGCAGCCAGCCCAGCCGAGCCAGCAGGCCGCATTCCCTCAAGAGCCTGACGAGATAAATGAGTAGAAGAATCGTCGCCACTACTCCGGCCGCGACGTGCAACAAGACGACGATTGGATAGATAAGGTTGGGCTGCGGGAAGGCGTACAGATAAATGGCCGAAAGAAAGAGAAAAACAATCAGCCCGGGCAGCCCGCGCCGGCGAAGAAATCCTTTGGATTTATATATTTCGCTCATGAACCCCACGGCCGGAGCGAAGACAACCAGAGTGCCATCGCCTGGAGGGCTACAAGGCTAACGCCAGTACAGGGCTGGCGGAATAGTATAAAAACACTACGCCAGTGCACAGCGCGATCAGATTGGAGGCCGGCACCAGGGGCCGCACTCCTTTTCTATTACGGCCGCAATTTCGAGCACAACCTCTTCCTGCCAGGGGCGGCCGGCGATCTGCACTCCGATTGGCAACCCTTCGGTCGATTGCCCAACGGGCACGACGGCTGCCGGAAACCCCAACAGGTTGAACCATTCCGTATAGCTCCAGGCGTCAAGGTAGGTCACGGTCTTTCCCTCGATCACCCAACTGCGCTCACCGTGGCGGAAGGCGGGAATCGCCGCCACCGGACAAAGCAGAACTGCATGGTCACGCATCTGAGTCAGAGTCTGGATGCGCAGCAAGTCGCGCTGGGTCCACGCATCGAGAAGGCTTTCGCCCGTGTGGGCCGGCTCGGCCGCCGTCCAATCCAGAAACTGATCGAGAAGCGGGCTCATCTCCGGCTCATGGCCCTGGAACATGGGACGCAGTAGCATACCGCCGACGGTGCCGAAGAATTTCCACCATAGCTGACGGGCCTCTTCCAGAGTCTCCGGGCGAAAGGGTTCGACCTGGAAGCCGGCGTGCCGCAAGGCTTCTGCCGCCGCGTGCACCGCTGTGCGGGTCTCAGGGGTTACCGGGGTGCGGCCGTCGTCTTCAAAGTATCCGACCGTTATGTTTCTTATTTCGCTCTGGGAAGGCCAGCGCAGGGGCAGGGGCGCGGCGGAAGGATCGCCATCATCCGGGCCTTGCATCGCCGCGAAGAGAGCCTTCAGGTCGGCAACGGTGCGCGCCATGGGCCCGACCACGCCAATCCCGGCGAAAGCGCCGGCGCAGGGCGGAAAGTGCCCGGTTGCGGGAATGCGGCCCGGAGTCGGCTTGAGACCGCAGATGCCGGTGAAGTGCGCAGGAACGCGAATGGAGCCACCGCCATCGCTGCCGACTCCTCCGGCCGAACAGCCGGAAGCGATGGCCGCCGATTCGCCGCCGCTGGAGCCGCCCGGAGTGCGCGCGAGATCCCAGGGATTGTTGCTCCGGCCGTAGAGAAGATTGTCGGTCTCCCAGGCCATCAGCATTTCGGGAGTGTTGGTGACGCCAAGGATGATAGCGCCCGCCTGCCGCAGGCGCGAAACCAGCGGCGCATCTTGCGCCGCGACATTACCCGCGCGCAGGCGCGTGCCGGTTTCGCAGCGCAGGCCGGCCACGTCAATCGAAGCTTTGATGCTCAGCGGAACGCCGTGCAAGGGGCCCAGATTCGCCGCTCGCGCGACTGCTTCCTGAGCGGCAAGCGCCTGGCGGCGGCCGCCCTCTGCATCTACATGCACGTAGGCGTTGAGCCTGGAATTGAGTTGCTCGATTCGAGCCAGATGGGCCTCGATGAGTTCAACGGGAGAGAGCTGCCTGAGGCGAATTTTCTCCGCCATGGCGACTGCGGAGAGGAAATGAAGATCAGACATGTGATCGCAGAGCGGAGAGACCGAGTCTAGCACGCAACGGTCATCTCCAGTTGCGGTAGGCTATATTCGTCTGGCGCTGCAGCTTTGTACACAGCGCTCGACGTCCAAAGGAGGGACCTTGGCGCATCAGCACTCCCCGCGGTTTTTGCAGATTGTTGAGGATGCGAAGCAGCGAATTCGCGAGACCAACGTCGATGAAGTGAAGGACAGGCTCGACCGCAAAGATAAATTCACCCTGGTGGATGTGCGCGAAGAAAGCGAATATGCCGCTGATCACCTGCCGGGGGCCATTCACCTGGGCAAGGGGATCATCGAGCGCGACATCGAAACCCGCGTGCCCAACCTGGATACGCCGCTGGTGCTGTACTGCGGCGGCGGCTTCCGCTCAGCCCTGGCGGCCGACAATCTGCAGAAAATGGGCTATCGCAACGTACTCTCCATGGATGGCGGCATTCGCGGCTGGCGCGAGAAGAATTTTCCCCTCACCCGCGACTGAGCCCCATCCTCGCCAAGGGCGGAGTTTTGCTTCCCGGAGGTTCGCCGCCCTTGGTAACTTGATGCCATTCTGCCTCAGGCCCAGCATAGAAGCCAGCGTCCGTCGGCCCCCACTCGCTCGCAAGCACTTCAAGCATTCCCATGAGCACCGTGCTTCTCATTGACGACAGCAAGTTCGTCCGCCGCGCGACGGAGATGGCCATTGCGCGGTTTGGATATACAGTTTTTTCTGCTGCCGATGGAGAAGAAGGCCTGCGAGTGGCGCAAAGCAAGACTCCCAGCGTGATTGTTCTGGACATGATGCTGCCGAAAATCTCCGGCCTGCAGCTGTTGCAGGCGCTGAAGCAGGACCCGCGCACCGCCGGGATTCCGGTCATCGTGATGAGCAGTCTGCCGCAGAGCAATGAGGCGAAGCTCAAGGAGAGCGGCGCCGCCGGTTATCTGGAGAAGTCGCAGCTGGGAGTGGAAGCGGGAGCGGCCAACCTGCTGCAGATGATCAGGAGCATTCTTTCCGCCTTGAAGAACCCGAGCTGACCTCGAGACCACAGAGAGAGCCAAGATGAGTGTATGGAAATCAGCTTCCGATGGGGCCGCCGGCGAGGCGGCCGCGCCCGCTCCAGACTGGAAGGAACTGGAGCGTGTGGTGAAAACCGAGACCAGCGCGGTCACGGTGTGCATTGAACTTTCGCGGCTCTTCCGCGTGCGGCAGACCGAGGTGGCCTTGTTGCGCCTGGAGAATGGACTGCTGCGCTTCCTGTTTCCGGCCGAACTCGCCACCGCGGGGGCGATTCCGCTTTCCAGCTCTTCGGCGATCGCCGCGCACACGGCGTCCGCCAAGAAGGTTGAGCTTTATAACAGCTTCCTCAAGGTGAAGCACGCCAGCGTGTTTGAAAGCGTGAAGCTGGGCAATCCCGAGGAAAACGCCAAGTGGGAGCAGCCGCCCATCCAGCGCCTGATGTCGGCGCCGGTGCTCGACGCTCAAGGCAGCGTGCTGGGCGTCATTCAGGTCTGCCGCAAAGGGCTTGACCTTTCGTCTTCCGGTTCGGAGTTCTCGCTGGAAGACTTGCGGCACCTGGAACTGGCGGCCGAATCACTCGCCAAGGCGAGCTTCATGCAGCCGGGGGCCGAGGTTTCCGCTTCGTAGATTCGGTAGCAGAGGGCGGCGTTCCTCGGCTTGGGACATCGCGCCGTCAAGCGCAGATTTCTCTGCCGGCGTTAATGCACGCACGGCCCCTTTAGCAAGATTCCCCAATACCAGCGGCCCGATCGAAACCCGAAGCAGGCGCAGCACTTCCACTCCAAGACTCTCCATTATGCGGCGGATGTGACGGTTCCTGCCTTCCTCCAAAACCAGCTCGAGCCAGGCATTGCGTTTGCCACAGCGCAGAATGCGGGCCGTCTTCGCGCGAAGAAAATCGCCCTGCGGAGTTTGAACTCCTTCCACCAGCGCCCGCATCAAGGCCTCGCCCGGCTGGGCGGCAATCTGCACGTGATAGGTCTTTTCGAGATGCGTCTCTGGAGCAAGCACGCGGGCAGACCAGCCGGAGTCGTTGGTGAGAAGCAGCAGGCCTTCGCTGGCTTTATCCAGCCGGCCGACCGGCGCTATCCAGGGCGAACCCGGCGGCAGGCAGGAATATACGGTCTCGCGCCCCTGCTCGTCGGACGCGGTGGTCACCAGGCCGCGAGGCTTGTTAAGCATGAGGTAGATCTTTGGTTCCGGGGCAAGTGGGCGCCGGTCCACTTCAATGTGATCGGCGGTATGCACCGGCGACTCAGGATCGCGGCGTACGGCCCGATTGACGCGGACTCTGCCGGCCAGAATCAGATCGCGCGCCTGCGAGCGGGAACAGTAGCCCAGCTTGGAGAGGGCGCGCGCCAGGCCGGCGCGGCGCGCCGGTCTTGATTGACCAGGAGCGCGCTGGCGGCGGTTCACGGTTCATCCAGCAGCGGCTCGGCGGGCATGGCCGAGGAAGCCACCGCGTCGGGGACTGGTAGATGATAGCGCCGCGCCACTTTCTCCAGCACGCGGCTTAAATCGTCGAACACAAGCGCGTGCATGCCGAGTTTCGCGGCGCCTTGAACGTTCTGCTCGCGATCGTCCAGGAACAGCACTTCATGCGGGGCAAGCTGAAGCTTCTCGAGGCAAACCTGATAACTCTCGGGCTCGGGCTTCACCCGCCGCAGATCACAGGAAAAAACAAGATGATGAAACAGCGACGGCCACTCGTGATGAGTAAGCAGGTAGCGGCTGATCTCGGCAGGCATGTTCGAGAGCAGAACCAACTGAAGGCCAGCCCGGCGCAGCTGCTGCACCCACTGCATGGACGCGGGATTGATGTGCGCCCAGCCGGTGCAGTCAATTTCCACGAGCTGGTCCACCTGACCGGGGGTGAAGGTACGGCCATCTTCCCGGGCGACCCCGGCCCAGTAGGTTTCACGGTCGAGATCGGCGCGATCGTAGGCCAGGCGCGAGCGCCAATAGAGCTCGCTGAAGCGCGCCAGGCTCATGCCGCAGATTTCGGCCATACGGCGCGCATCGGCCTCGCTTTGTGGAAAGCACAGAACGTTGCCGTAATCGAAAATGACTGCGCGAATGCGCGGCAAATCGGCTGCCATGGATTTCTTCTCATCATACACGCCGGCTTGCGGGTCCCGGGCATGTGTAAAATCGTTCTATGCTTGATGCGCATCGGTTTCTGCTCTTTCTCGGGGCCGCTTCCCTGCTGGCCATTGCGCCGGGACCCGGCATGCTCTACGTTCTGGCGCGTACCCTCGCCGGGGGAAGACGGGAGGGCGTTCTCTCCTCGCTGGGAACCTTCTTTGGCGGGCTGGTACATGTGGCCGCCGCAGCCACCGGCCTCTCGCTTTTGTTGGCCACTTCGGCCGCGGCGTTTGCGGTGGTCAAGTATGCCGGAGCGGCGTATTTGATCTACCTCGGGGTGCGCATGATCGTAAAGGCGGGAGAGGAAGGCGAGCTACCCATTGCCCTGCCTGCCCGCACACACGCCTTCTGGCAAGGGATTGCGACCGAAGCGCTGAATCCCAAGACCGCACTGTTTTTTCTGGCGTTCATTCCGCAATTCGTCAGCCGCGGCCAGGGGAGCGTGCTGGCGCAGTTTCTGGTGCTGGGCTCGATCTCGGTCGCCTTGAACACCTCGTGTGACCTCGCCGTCACGCTCTTGGCGGCGCCTATCGGGGCGCGCCTGCGGGCCTCTGCAAAACTGCGCAAGCGCCAGCGGGCGGCGACTGGTTTAGTGCTCGTGGGGCTGGGAACCTGCCTGGCCGCAGGCGATGCGAGGTAAGGCCCTTGGCCTCCGCATCATGCGCTCGCCCTTGGATTTACGGTCTAGCACCTTCCGCCAGAGGGGTTTTTGTTCCCGCTGCCGATAATTTATCCTAATGGAAACGATAAATAGTTTCGATTTCCGCCGCCCCAGGCAGGCGATTAGAGTGAAAAATCTCGACCAGGCGGCATGACTACGGCATCTTCATTAAACAGCGGCTTGCGCGACCTGTACCTGGAAGAATCCTCACGAATTCAGCAAGGCTTTGCCGCTACCGGCCATGGCTTGGCCGCAGTGGCGCAACGGACCGCGCTGGTAGAAAACATCCTCGCTCAGCTATGGAAGGAGTTGATCGCCCCGAGCGAGGCGCCGTTGCAAGACGTCGCGCTGGTGGCGATGGGCGGTTTCGGCCGCGGCTGGCTTTTCCCTTATTCCGACGTAGATCTGCTGTTCCTCTTTGCTGACCTGGCCACGGAAGAGGCCTTCAAAGACAAGGTACGCCGCTTCTCGCAGGAGCTCTGGGACCTGCGCATGAAGGTAAGCCCTGTGTCGCGCATGCTTTCCGAGTGCGACCGCTTTGATCCGGAGAACGTGGAGTTCACCATCTCTCTGCTGGATTGCCGTTTCCTGGCCGGAGATCGGGAACTGTTCACCCGCCTGCATGACAAGTTGATCCCCAGGCTGATCATGCGCGAGTCGCAGGCCATGGTGCAGCGGCTCTCGGAGATTACCCGCGACCGGCACGCAAAATATGGCGGCACAATTTATCACCTCGAGCCCAATGTCAAAGAAACGCCCGGCGGGCTGCGCGATTACAACGTGGCGGGATGGCTGGCGCTGATTTCCGCTATGGACAAGCTCCGCGACTGGCCCGACCCGATGACCTTGCTGCCGGCTTCGGTGCGGCGGCAGTTTGACCCGGCTCTCGAGTTTCTGGTGGCAGTGCGCTGTTTTCTGCATTTTCGCCACGGGCGCGACGACAACATGCTGACCTGGGAAGCACAGGACGAGGCGGCCGCCAACGAGATCGGCGTGGCCGAGACCGGCCCCATGGATGCCGCCGACTGGATGCGCGTGTATTTCAGCCATGCGCGCGCCATTCACCGCACTTCCCTGCAGCTGCTGGAGGAAATTCCGGCGGCGCGTTCTTCGCTGTACCGGCAATTCCAGAACTGGCGCTCGCGCCTTTCGAATGCGGATTTCTCGGTGGTGGATGGGTTGATTTTTCTGCAGCAGCCCGCGGCCCTGCACGATCCCGAGCTCCTGCTGCGGCTGTTTGACTTTATGGCCCATCATGGCCTGAAGTTGAGCACCACTACCGAGTACCGGATCGAGCAGGTCTTGCCGGGCCTGGCGGCGGCTCCGCCGAAAGGCGCTGAGCTGTGGCGATACCTGCAGGTGATTCTGATCGAGCCGCACGCGGCCGAGGCGCTGCGCGCCATGCACTCCCTGCGCCTGCTCAATCTGCTGTTGCCCGAGTTCAAACTGATTGATTCTCTGGTGGTGCGCGACTTCTACCATCGCTTCACCGTAGATGAGCACACCTTTCTTACCATTGAAAGCCTGCATCGCGCCAGCCAATCGCCTTCCGAGTGGGATCAGCGCTACGGGCAGATTCTGAATGAACTGGAGCAGCCCGAGCTGCTCTACCTCTCATTGTTGCTGCACGATGTCGGAAAAGGCGTGCCCGGCGGCAGCCACGTGCAGGCCAGCCTGCAGATCGCCGAAAATTCTCTGGAGCGCCTCGACCTGCCGCCCCAGGATCGCGACGCCGTGCTGTTTTTGATCGGCAATCATCTGGAGATGTCCATGGCCCTGCGCCGGGACATCTTCGATCCTGAAACCATACGCGCCTTCGCCGAAAAAGTGGGCACGCCGGAGCGGCTGAAAATGCTCTGCCTGCTCACTTACGCCGACATCAAGGCGGTGAATCCCGAAGCGCTCACCCCGTGGAAGGCGGAGAACGTCTGGCAGCTCTACATTTCGACCGCAAACTACTTGAACCGCAGCGTGGACCAACGGCTGCATCCCGACGTGGACGGCGAAAACCTGGCGCGCCTGCAGACTCTGGCGCCGGTAGCCGGAAAGAAGATCAAGGCGTTTCTCGAAGGCCTACCCACGCGTTATCTGCGCTCGTATCCTCCTGAGGATGTGCTGCGCCATCTGGGCATGGCCGACCGGCTGGCGGAGTGCTCCGTGCAGCTCGATCTGAAGCGCGGAAGGCACTGGTTTGAGCTGACCCTGGTCACCACCGACCGGCCATTTCTGTTCTCCAATGTCGCCGGCGTGCTGGCGGCCTGGGGTATGAACATCGTGAAGGCCAATGCATTTTCCAATGCCGCCGGCACGGTGGTGGATACCTTCTACTTCACCGACCGCTTTCGCACCCTCGAGCTCAACCTGCCGGAGTGGGAGCGCTTCAAGCGCAGCATTGCGGACGTGCTCATGGGAGAAGCAGACCTGGACCGCATGCTGCACGACCGCCGGCGCTCGGAAGAGAGAAGCCGGGTGACTCGGGTGAAGATCAAAACTGCAATCACCTTTGACGACGGCTGCTCGGCCGGCAGTACGCTGGTGCAGGTGATTGCCCAGGACCGGATGGGCCTTCTGCACCACATCAGCTCGCGGTTCTCCTACCAGAAGTGCAACATCGAGATCGCCTTGATTGATACCGAAGGGCAGATGGCAATTGACGTGTTCTACCTCACCTCGGCTGGCGGCAAGCTCTCGCCCGAACACAAGGAGCGCCTGGAGAAGGCCCTGCACGAGGAGTTGCGCGGCGATTGATGCACCGGCGAGTGGCTGGACTTCACGCTCAATCAGCGCTTTCGCTGCGCCTCCGCGCGCGCTGCGGCGAAGAACTCGCTGCGGGGGTCGAAAGAGCACCGGGCCTGGAAGACGGGCTCTTTGATGGTCTCATCCACCCACTGCCCGATGTCTTCCAGGTTGGCCGCCGCCACGCCGCCGCCAGCATCTAGAAAGATCACCACAACGCCTTCAAACGACCGTTGCGGACTGTGCACGGCCTCCAGATACCGTTGCCGGAACAGGGCCTGGGCAAAATGCAAACGTCCCGCCGGAGACGCATTGAGGCTCGAACCCAGCGGCCGCGCCCAAACGTACAGCGTGGGCTTACCTTTCAGGCGCGGCCAATCGCCGGAAAAAGGCATGACATTTTTTCGGATGACCATGAACCCGGCGGAGTCCGCGGAAGATGAGGAATCATCCCCCGCCGCCGCGGGGCGCACGTCTGAACTTCGCACCCAGCCGGAACTGGCGTCTTGCAGGTTCACCCGCAACCAGGCGCCGCGGTGTTCCAATACCTCGAATTCATCCTGGGCCTGGGCGTGCAGCACAACCGGCGAATGCTCTTCCGGCGACTTCAGAACTGCAATCCGGCCGCGCGCCACGGTTACCAGTTCGGCACGATCGGCATGCTCGCTGCCGGTTTGTGCCTGCTGCAATTGCTGCTCGAGTTCGGCGATCTGCTGCTGCGCATCGCTTTCCTGCTGGCGAACCGCAGCGATCTGCTTCACCAGGGCAGACGGGTCGGCCAGCAGCTTTGACTGATTCGTGGTCAGATACTCGCCCAGACGGTCCAGCAAATCGCTCTCCAGGCGGCCATTGGATTCCAGCGTCTGATAGCCGGACTGCTGACCCTGGGGATCTTCAAACCAGGCCGAAACTTCCGCCCTGACCTGCACCTCAGTGCGAGTCGCTCCCGCCATGGTCAGGTTGATCTTGTACTCGTAATAAGGACGCTGGTAGTGAGGCAGTTGCGCCCGCTCGGTCGTGATAAATCCATCCAGAGTGGGCAGGCGGGCGCCGGTGTAAGCGTCCAACTGTTTCAGCGCAGCCTCGACCGCCGTAATCGGAAAAGCAAACTCCCGCTGCACCCCCTTCGGGGTTTGCGCATTCAACAAGAGCCCGAGCAGCAGCACCGCCGCCAGCATGCCCGCGCTTCGCATGGCCTTCACTGCGCCACCTCGAGCATCAGGCGATACACCCAGCCCCGCTTTCCGCTGGCGCTTTGCACGCGGTACCAGTAGGGCGTCTCCTGCAGCACGGTCACGGCATCGCCCTGAGAAAGTTGTTCCACCACGCTCGCGGCCTGGTAGGGTCCCGTCTTCAACTCTGCGCTCGTGGTAATGCGGCCAGGTTTTCCGCCCTGTGTAGCCTGAATTTTCTGCCG
Organism: Terriglobales bacterium; assembly: GCA_035517775.1. Taxonomy (GTDB): domain Bacteria; phylum Acidobacteriota; class Terriglobia; order Terriglobales; family Acidobacteriaceae; genus DATIYF01. Next base: position 37,745 of record DATIYF010000017.1, on the reverse strand, counting down.
CAGGTCCGCCTGCTTCTTGTTCAGGTCATCCAGGCGTGTGTTTTCCTGCTGCAGTTGTGCGTCAAGGTCCTGCACCTTATCTTGCATCTGTTGCTGGGCCTCAGCTTCGCGCCGCTGTTGCTCCAGATTCTCGAATTCTTTTATCTTCGCCGCGATCGCCTCGAACTCATTGTTCTCCACCAGGCCGTCGGAAGGATGGTGGTGGTGGTGGGAATCTTCTTCAAAAATCGCGTCAATGCGCAGGCGGCATGAATCGGCGCTTAGAGGCTGCACCACGTAGCGCACCACGACAGTGCCCTGGTCGTTGCTTTGATAAAAGTGGTCGGGCGCCAGGGCGCCGGGCCGAACTTTGAAAAGAACCGTGCCGCCTTGGGTCCAGCGGGGGAATGCGTCGGAGGTCTTGGCCGAACTGGCGCCATACAGCTCGCTGGCGCCGCGGGAGTCGGAGGTGCCGCGGATAATTCCGTCTTCCGTCACGGCGTGCACAAAATCCACCACCTGGCTGGCCGGGTGATTCAGGTCAACCACGAAGCCATCGCCATAATGCTCTTTTACTTTGCCCCAGGCCGCCGGCGCAACCAGCAACAAAGCGCTCAGGGTGAAGGTCAAAGCGCAAATTCCAACCGGTGATGGCGCGCTGTGGATTCGCGGCGCATCCAGACGGCTGAGAGTGATTCGCGATGCCAATCGAGAAGGGGACGGGACCATCATCACAACGAACTTCAGGGCCTGCAGACAATCATAATCAGAAACACCACCGGCAAATAGATCACAGACGCGTGCACCAGGTGTTTGGCCGAGCCCCGCGACGCGGTGACCGAAAGCCGGGCGCTGTAATAGAGAAAGAATGCACCCGCCGCTCCCATGGCCAGCAGATACGTCAAGCTGGGGCCGGCAGCGAAGACCGGCAACAACGTGACGGCGGTGAGCGCGATGGTGAAAGCAGTGATCTCTGCGCGGGTAAAGCGGCCTTCGGCATCGAAGCCGGGCAGCATCTTGTAACCGGCGCGGGCGTAATCCTCACGGTACATCAGGGCGATGGCGAGAAAGTGCGGAAACTGCCACAGAAACAGCACCGCGAACAGGAACCATGCCTGCAGGTTCAGAGTGCCCGAGGCCCCGGCCCATCCGATCAGCGTTGGCATAGCGCCAGGAATCGCCCCCAGCAGGGTGCAGAGCGGAGTGACCCGCTTCAGCGGCGTGTACACCAATAAATAGGATAGAAGGGTGGAAACGGCCAGCACCGCGGCCAGCGAATTGACCGTGGCCCACAGGTAAATTCCGCCGGCTACGCTCAGAACCACGCCAAACAGGAAGGCTTCGAGCGCTGCCATCCGTCCGGAAGCGACCGGCCGGCTCGCGGTGCGGCGCATCTGCGCGTCGTAGCCGCGCTCCATATACTGATTGAGAGTGGCAGTGCCGCTCGCTACCAGCAGGGTACCGATCAGCGTGTTGATCAGTCCTGCAAAACGAAAGCCACTCTGGCTTCCCAGGTAATACCCGGCTGACGTGGTGATGAGAATCAGCAGGTTCACTTCCGGCTTGGTCAGGGTGTAGTAATCCCGCAGCCTGCAAGGCAAGCTCTGCCTGTACCCGAAAGATGTCATGGTCTCAGTCGTCGCCATGGAGCTCCGTGGGGAAATCCGGTTGTGAACTTTCCGGGCGGTGAAAATAGTCGCGCCTGCGATAGGCCACGAAGGCCACCCCCACCGACATTAAAGTGGGCGGCAACACCAGAATCAGGATGCCGTCACGCAGGGCATGAATCATGCGCGCGCCCGAAGAGGCCGCCTGAGTGTAACAGAGAGCGCAGCCCTGCCCAAACGCAGGCAGAGAGGCGGAAAGCAGCAACACCCCCGCGGCAAAGGCGGCGAACCACATCGAGCTCCGGGGCCGAGTCATCTTCAATCAGTTTAATGAAAGCGCGCGAAGGGCACGCCGTGCAGCAAGCGAAAGCTATCACTCCAGCTGTACTGCAGTGATATCAGTACGAAAAGCGTCACCACCGCCACCGAAACCAACATGGCCCGATTCTCCCACCGCAGGTGCATGAAAAACAAGACCGCTACAACCGCCTGGATGGCCGCCACGATCAACAGGCGCCCCAGCAGACCCTCGCCGCCACCGTGATAGCTATACGCCAGAATGATTTGCAGGCCGGCGATGCCTAAAAGAACGAGATATACAATAACATCCGTGGTCAAGTTCCCGTGTTCTTCCATAGGGGTCATAGCAGTTCATCCTCCGGTTGGCGGTCAGCGGTGTATGCTCAGCAAATAGACCAACGGCACCACGAACATCCAGACAATATCCACGAAGTGCCAGTACAGACCCAGAATTTCAATATCGTCGGCCTTGTAACGGCCTCTCTGGTAGCGCAAGCCCACGGCCACCAGAGCTATGACTCCGCCGGTGACGTGCAACAAGTGCAGTCCGGTGACGCAAAAGAAGGCGGCGCCAAATAACGGAGTTCCCCAGGGATTGTGAAACAGTCCCACCCCCTGGCCGATCATGCCCAGCCACTCGCGAATGTGCAGCAGGGCGAAAACCGCGCCGGCCAGGGCCGTGATCAGAATCCATGTAAAGGCCCGGGCCTTGTCGCTGACCTGTGCGGCGCGGATGGCAAACAGCATGGTAAGGCTGCTGCTGATCAGGATGAAGGTCATGACCATCACGTTGATGATGGAGGGCGAGAACTCGAAGGGCTCCGGCCAGCTAGGAGTGCTGTTGCGCAGAAAACCGTAGGCGATCAGAACCGCGGCAAAGGTCATCGCATCGGCGATGATGAACAGCCACATGGCCAGCTTCTTGGCCGGCACGGCAAACGGCGAGGCCTCCATCAGCCCGGTACCGTGTGCCTCCATGGTCAGATTAGCTTCGCTCACAGCGCCTCCTGTATGGACTAGAGCTTCATCCAAAGCACCAAAAGCAAGTACAGCCAGAGCACATCCATAAAATGCCAGTAGTGGGAAGCCGTCTTCAGCGTGCTGCCATGCAGATGGTTTCTGTTCAGCTTCCGGATCACGTAAACCAGCCCGGCCAGCCCGCCCAGAACGTGCAGCCCGTGCACGGCCGTAAACACATAAAAGAAAGAGCTGCTGGGATTGGTGGCAAGGTATAAGCCTTCCGCCTTCAGTTGCAGCCAGGCCATGTATTGACCGGCTACAAAAACCAGGCCCAGGCCGAGCGTGGCATAGAGCGCACGCAAGGTCGCGGCACGCCGGCTGAGGTCGCCTTGCATGGCGCGAAAGCCGCGGCGGCCGGCCTCAAGCGTGAAACTGCTGGCCAACAAAGCCAGGGTATTGAAGTAAATGATTCCCGGCAGCTGCATGTGCCGCCAGTCATTCGAGGCCCCCTGGCGTACCACCAGCGCACTGGTGAAGGCCAGAAAAGTCATAGTGATGGCGGCGATCGCTACCCAGATGCCGGTGCGTGAGGCTGGGGAAGAATCATCCCGCACGGCGCGGAGATTTCCCCCGGCCGGAACCAGGTTGCGCCAGCCCCCGCCTCCGGAGTCTGCTGTCGAGCGCCGAGGCGATTTGATCTGCGGTGGTTCGTGAACTGTAGTAGCCATGTCCCTGACTTCTTCCCAATTCCCGTTAACTTATGACTCCCCCGCCAGTTACTCTCCAGTCGGCGAAGGCTCCGGCGAGGTCTGCATGATGTAATCGCCGGTTGAGCTTTTCATCCCGTACTGATAGGGATCGTGATGGACCACCAGATGCTTGCCGCCAAAGTTATCCCACGGCGGCGGCGAGGTCGTGCTCCATTCCAGCGACGTGCCCTCCCAGGGGTTGTCAGGAGCTTTTGCTCCCCAAAAGCGGCTGTAAATCAGGTTGTAGAGGAAGATCAACTGCGCGGCGCCCGTGGTGAGCGCGGCAATGGTAATGAACTTGTGTACGCCCAGAACCGGTTGCATGTAGTCATCTACGAACTGCGCGTAGCGGCGGACGTTGCCCATGATGCCCAGGTAGTGGAAGGGCATGAAGATGCAGTAGGCGCCGACGAAGCTGAACCAGAAGTGAATCTTGCCCAGGGTTTCGTTCATCATTCTGCCGGTCATTTTGGGGAACCAGAAGTAAGTCCCGGCGAAGATGCCGAAGATGGCGGCCACCGCCATCACCAGGTGGAAATGGCCGACAACGAAGTAGGTGGCGTGCAGCATGATGTCGATCGAGGGCTGGGCCAGAAAGAAGCCGCTTACGCCCCCGGCCACGAACATGGAGATAAAGCCCAGGGCGAACAGCGAAGCGGCGTTGATGCGCAATCGCGAGCCGTACAGGCTGCCGATCCAGATGAGCGTAATAATGGTCGCCGGGATGGTGATGACCAGCGTGGGGAATGAAAACACCAGCGACGACGTGGGGTTCATCCCGCTGACGAACATGTGATGTCCATAAACCATGTAACTCAGGAAGGCGATGGAGGTCATGGAGGCGATCATCACCTTATAACTGAGCAGCGGCCGGCGCATGTTGGTGATGAGCACGTGCGAGACGATGCCCATGCCAGGCACAATGGCGATATAGACCTCGGGATGTCCAAAAAACCAGAACAGGTGCTGCCAGAGCAGCGTAGAGCCGCCAGAATGGGGCTGTAGCTGATCATTGATCACCAGGCCTGAGGGAATGAAGAAGCTGGTGCCGGCCACGTGGTCAAGAATAAGCAGAATGCAGGCCGGCATGAGCACGGCGAAGGCGGTAAGCCCCATGCAGGAGGTGATGAACCATGCCCAGGCGCTCAGCGGCAGGCGCATCAGGCTCATGCCTTTGGTGCGCATGTCGAGGGTAGTCGTTATGAAGTTGAGTGAGCCCAATAGCTGGCCGATACAGAAGATGCCAATCGAAGCCGCCCACAGAATCTGCCCCAAACCTTGTCCAGGGCCGGCCACCGCGCCCACGGCGCTAAGCGGCGCATAAGCGGTCCAGCCGGAGAGCGGCGGGCCGTCGCCCACGAAAAACGCGGCGATCAGAACCAGAAAAGCCACGAAGGTGACCCAGAACGACATCATGTTGAAGCGCGGGAAGGGCATATCTTCGGCACCCACCTGGATGGGCAGGAAGAAGTTGCCGAAGGCGGCGAAGGGCGCCGTGGTCAGCACGAAGAAGACCATGATGGTGCCGTGCATGGTCATCAACTGCAGGTAATACTCCGGCGTCATGACGTCGCCCGGAGCGCCAATCTTGGAGAGCAGATGCAGGCCGGGAATCTTCAGGTCGGGGTAGCCGAGGTGCAGCCGCATGAGCCAGGAAAGCACCATGCCGGTGAAGACTGCAACCAGGGCCAGGGCGTAATACTGCTTGCCGATCACCTTATGGTCGAGACTGAAGACGTATTTGCTGATGAAGCTCTGCGGTGGACCGTGGTGTACCGCAGGGGCAGATACATCGTGCATGTGTCATCACCTCGCGAACCAGAAATCCTCGCCCTGCGGCGTGAGCAGGCGAGGGCCGTAACTACTGCATGGCTGCTTCTTTTTTCAGCCAGCCGTCGAAATCCTGCTGCGACATCACTTCCAGGTAGGTCTTCATGTTGTAATGCCCCAGCCCGCAAAGCTGTGTACAGACAATTTCGTACCTGCCGACCTTGGTGGCCGTGAAGTGCAGAGAGACGTCGAGGCCGGGCACAAAATCCTGCTGCACCCGCAGCTCGCGCACATAGAAGGAATGCCCGAGGTCCTTGGAGTGCATCAGCAAATGAATTTCCCGGTTCACCGGAATGGCCATCTCGGCGGTAACAATGTCATCCTTGGTGGCAGGCTCGTCATAGTCCAGGCCGAAGAAATTCAGGTTGGCCTCATCAATCTTGTCGGGGTGAATGGGCCCGAACTTCCCGTCAGGGCCGGGATAGCGAAAGTAGAAGGCGAATTGCCCGGCCTGCACCTGAATGGGCATGGCGTCCGGCCCGGGCGGCGCGAAATAGACCTGGGCCCAGGCATTGACGCCGAATATCCCCAAAGCGATCACTTCCGTCCCCACCAGAAAAACCGCGGCCAGAACCAAACCCGTAGCCCCTCCGGGAAAGCGCTTGATTTGGGCATCGGGGCCCCGGCCGGCGCTGGTCCAGATGAAAAGTCCGAGGACGATTTGCGCTGCCAGGAAGGCCAGCCCGGCCTCCCACATGGTTTCGTGGAACTGCTCGTCAATGGAGTGGCCATGAGTGGAGATATCCACCGGCTGAGTCCAGGTGCCGCGTACGATCGGAACCGCTGACGCGATAGCAATAAGGATGATGGTCACGGCAAACAACTTGGCCATAGCGTTTCGCCTCTAGTTGGCTGTCTGTCTGGTGTATACGACTTGAAGCAGCGAACTGGCGCAGGCGGGGGCTGCGCCAGTTTCGCCGGTGACACACCGTCTTACTTTGCTTTGAAGGTAAAGTCCGCAGTGGCAGGCTTACCGGCTGCAACTGTCACCTTAGCGGTTTGTTTCCCGTACTCTTCCTGCCAGGCCGTCAGGGTATAGCTTCCCGGCGGCACATCTTTGATGGTGTAGTTGCCGTCATCGTCCGTGGTGCCATAAGGACCTTTGACCACGGCAAACCATCCGTGCATCCAGGGATGAATGTTGCACTTCACCTGAATCATCTCCTCGGTCTTCCAGCTGGTGAGGATGGGAGGCGCGCCCGGCGGCTGCGACCGGTTCCAGGGAATGTTGCCGGTCATCGGGTTCGGCTCGGGATGGATGTTGTGCGCGGTCTGGTCACTGGTGATCACCTTGAACTGCTGGCCGACATCCATCGCCAGCACGTGAGGTGTGTACATGCAGTTCTTCTGATCGAAAACCGGCACCTGCGAGGGCTTTTCCCCAGCTTCGGCGCCACTCAGGCCTTCAGAGATGTAAACCACCACATACTCCAGGCCGCTGTTCTTGCCCACGACCACATTTTCCAGATGGGCGGGATTATCAGCGTGCTGCTTGGCGCACCAGGGGTCCTTGGTCATGTCTATGCCGCGCATGTGCGGAGCACTGCCATCCAGCTTGGCCATGCCGGTAATGCTGCCTTCTCCGGCCGGAGCAGCACTCACTTTGGGGCCAAGCAGGGCAATGGCTACCGCCACCAGAGCCAGCGCCGGCACCATGGCAGCCAGCTTGTACTTGTACGCTCTCTTCATTGGGCTCTCTCCTGTTTTCCGTTTCGTCTCTGATTAATCTGGCGTTACCGGCGGCAGGTTAAGCTGCTTGGCGATCTCCCGCTCCTTGGTGTTCATGCCGTTGGCGGGCTGCAGGGTTCGCAGGTAGAACACCAGGTCCCAAGCCTCGTCGGGCTTGATGTTGTCGGAGAACGATGGCATCGGCGTCCCATCCAGACCGGTCATGAAGATGCGGTAGATATCGCGGTCGGTAGATCCGCACTTGGGGCGGGTGCCGTCGGTAAAGTTGTAAGGCAGAATCGGGCGGTTCTGGTCGTCGGTGAGCGTGGCAGAAGAAGGACCATTGGCCATGCCTTGCACACCGTGGCACTTCCAGCACTCCATTTTCTTGAACAACTCCCGCCCCGCTTTGACCCGGTCGGCAGTAACTTCCGGCTCGGGTGGAATTTGAATGGGCGCGCCCGGCTTTTCCGTAGCAAAGCGGGGAGAGAAGTGCTTCACATAAGCCACCAGATCAATCCGCATCTGCTTCGTGAAGGTGTTCCACGGAGGCATGTTCGAGCGATCCAGGCCGCGGGCGATGGTGTCGAACAGATCCTCATCGGTGGGCAGCGTGCCAGTCGGAGTGGAGCGGCACTTGAAAATCCCGAGTTGGAAGTCGCGCGGCTTGGGATCGAGCCACGTCGCGTTCTCGCCGTTGCCGTCTCCCAACGGTCCATGACAGCCGACGCAGTAGCGGCGATAGTCCATCTCCGCCGCCTTGGCGTGGCCTGTCAAACCGTCAGCATGGGCTTCCATGTTAAGACGAGAGGCTATGTTTTCCGTTGTCAGCTGGGCTTGCGAATGGCCCGACAGCGCGAGGACCATGGTTGCGCCCATCATCAGCGACCACTTGAGTAGCTTTGTGCGCATCGTCATTCCCTCTCTAGAAGTCGAAGTCGAGTCCCAGCATCAGGGTGCCGGTGGTTAGGTCAGTTCCGTCTGGCGCCATTCCCCGTTGACGCAACCAGGAATATTCGTTGTGCCAGGCAAGACCGGCCCGGCTGGTCATGAATGGGTAATAGCGATACCCGAAGGTGAGCTGGTCCATGTTCCCCAGGGTCGAGGGCGTGCCGGGTGTGGCTTGTTGCGACATGCGCACCCAGTCATAACGCTGAATAAAGATCAGCTGCGGGTTGTAGACATAGTGCGTCTCAACCAGCCCACCGTTCCAGGTGGCATTCCGGGCGCCCGTGGGCAGCGCAGTGTTGGCGGCTGTGCCGGTTGCCAGAAATGCGTCATCCTCGCCATGCTGGGTGACCACCTGGAAATCCAGCTTGCCCAGGTAGAAGAGCCCGACGAAGCCTTCCCGAGTGAACGTCTTGTTGCCCAGGCTACCGAAGCCCAGCGGAGTGCCGCCTGACGTTAAGTAGTAAGTCGGCGACTGACCCACCATGGCGTAGAAGCCGACGCGCTGCAAGCCCAGCTTGCCCGCGTCAAACGCCTGGCTGGCGGCAAAGAACCCCCCGTAGCTGTTCGTTGGCAAGTCCACGTTGCCGTCGTTGGTGCTCATCAAGGTGGCGGAAATTCGGGTGCGGTCGTCGTACGAGTGCCCCAGCCACTCCACACCAAGCTGGTTGTCGCCAACCTGCCCGAAGACGTTGGAATCATCCGCACAGCCGGCACACGTCGCAGGAATGAAGTGATAGATCAGATAGTTCGCGCCGTTGCCGGAAAGGGTTATCTCGCGCTTTTCCGAGACCAGGTTATCCAATTCGAATTTGCCCATCTTGAAATTCAGCCAGGAACTGTGGGCTACGTTGTCGAAGCGGACGTTGACTGATTCAAAGTGAAAGGCGCCGGTCTCATCGGCGGAAGGAACCATCAGGAAAGAAATGTTCTTGTAGATGGTGCCGCCGCTCAGGATATCGAGGCCGCTCAGGTCAAAGCCATTGATGGTTACCTTCTGCTGGCCGGTGGAGGCCTGGTCGGTTGAAACCTTGTCGGTGCTATCCCGATGCCAATAGGGAGTGATGCGGAAGGTCACCGGCCAATAGCCGTTGTTTTGCCAGATCGGGGAATCCCGATCATCCATTAACTGATAGCCATTGTCTTTGAATTTCTGGCCGAAGGCGTTGAGCATCGGCCAAGCCTCGTGGCAGGCGGAACAGCGAAGGCCATACTTTCTAGCGAAAGCAGGAAAGGCGTGTGCACTCTGAAACGACCCCAGAATGAAAAACGCAAGCAGCACGAATGCTGCAAGACTCCTCCGGGACGAAGTCATGGAGTCCTCCTAGCACGGAATCTGAGCCAAATTGTGAACCCGAGTAAAACCCCACATGCGGTGCGAGACGCGAAAGGGAATGTAGGCGCACACGCAACTGATAGCGTTTGTAAGCGCGTGTGCACTTAGTTAGCACCTCGCGATGTTAACTGTCAAGCAAAAACCTAGCGGCCGGGATGTACGGGAATAGAAACGGTTCTCTGATCAGAGATTGGCGGCAAGAATTCTGGTGATGGCGACGGCCGAGCGGCGCGCCCGCTTGCGGTCCTGGCGCAGGACCATGGGATGCATGAAGCCATACATCATGCCCAGGGTTTTGATGAATTCGGCCAGCGCCTCCAGGCGCTCGGCAGAGAGCTTTCGGCACTGGGGAAATTGCCGCAGGCGTTCGGCAATGGCGGGAACATGACGAGAGGTGCCCACACGATTGAGAATTTTGCCCTGACTCCGGTCGAGGAGGGCACGAGGGATGATGACCCGCAGGAAATCCCGATCGTCCCACATGCGCTCGATCTCCCAGTCCACCAGTTGCAACAATTCCTCCTCCAGGCTGGGGGCGCGCCGCAACCGTTCACTCAGGCCGGCCACTTCCTTGGAGACCCGGGACTGAATCAGGGCGAACAGCAGGCCGGCCTTGCCATGGAAGTAACGGTGAATGAGGCCTTCGGCGCAACCGGCCCGGGCCGCGATCTGGCGGGTAGTGGTAAGGTCGTAACCCTGAGAGGCAAACAGTTTGGCCGCCGCCGCAACCAGCGCCTGCTCGCGAGCATGCCGGTCACGCCGGCCGGGCCGGAACTTGCGCGCAGAAATCGTTCTGCGGTTCCCGCCTGACCCTGTGCCGAGGCTCACTCCCCGCATGGCAATCCCGTGTGGCCGTACACGCCCCATCCCCAATTGGAACACCGTTTGCCCCTGGTTACTCTCTGGGTTCTTAGTTGCAACTCAGTTGCATTTACGAAAGCAGTCCTCAATCGTAGAGCGGCCTCACATTCTGGGTCAAGAGTATTTGCAGATTTTGTTTCAGGTTTGTTGCTACCAGTTGCAACCTCGCGCGGAACGCGGCTGGTGGGTGTTGCCGGTAAAGGGCAAGCGGCGCGCCGGGCTACGCGGTGGTGGATGCCAAATTTCCCCTTTCGGAAATCTCGCCGGGCAGGACACCCTTGGCAGCAATAACTTCTTGCTGCCGGGCGTTAGAAACTGAACTTCAAGGCGAACTGCATGGCGCGTGGACCGGTAGTCGTGGCCAGGATTGCGCCCACGTTCGCATTGGAGAGGAGATTGACGGGGTTGGCGAAGTTCACGTTGTTGAGAGCGTTGAAGAACTCAGAGCGGAACTCGAGCGAGCTTCGTTCACTGACTGCAAAGTCTTTAAGCACCGCGATATCCACGTCTTTCTGGCCCGGCCCGTAAAGGATGTTCCGGCCGGTGTTGCCAAACTCGCCGGCCGCGGTGGCGGGAACAAAGCATGAGGTATTGAAATATTGGCCGAGGCGGTCGAGGACGCTGCCGCTCAGGTTGGGGTCGCAACCGGGCTGGGCCGGGTTGTAGTCGGCGCGGGCCTGCACGAAAGGGGTGGCATCGGTCAGCACAGAGTAGGGGGTGCCGGTCTGGACGGTAACTATGCTGGCCAGTTTCCAGCCGTTGGCAATTTCCGCTGCCGGCTTGAACTCACCGCGGTAAAGCTTGGGCAGGTCGTAGGTACCGCTGAAGATGAAGCGGTGGCGACGGTCAAAATCTGAGTTGCCGCGATTGTTCAGAATCACCTGGTTGCCCGGGACCGCGCTCACATCGCTGGTGCCGCTGGGGTCGCCGGAATAGTCGTCAATCGAGTGGCTGTAAGTGTAGGCAGCCAGAAATTGCAGACCCGCGGCAAAGCGCTTGGTCAGGCTGGCCTGCAGCGAGTTGTAACGCGACGTGGAAGAGCTCTGTACCAGGTGGAAGCCGAAGCCCGTCACCACCAGGCTTGATAAGCCAGGGCTGAGCGGCCCGGGGGTGAGCGAGACCGGAGCGAAGGGCTGGTTCAGGTCCATGGTGCGCAATAGCTTTTCTCCCGCCGACCCGACATAGCTCACGTCCGCCATCCAGTGGTTGGCGAATTCGTTCTCGATCCCCAGGCTGTATTGCTGCACATAGGGAGTGCGGAAGTCATGAATGTCAGGGAAGACGCCATTGGCGGAGACCGGCTGCACGCCGCCGGCTACGGGCGCAGGCAGAAACGCGGGAGGGCCACCGTAGGGAAAGATCGTTGCATCGTTGAAGGCGAGCGGAAACTGGCTCGGCTGGGGGACCTCTACGAATGGAGTGGCGATTGGCGTAGTGAATGCCTCGGCGAGAGTGTAGTAGGGAAAGTTCAGCAGCTGCAGGTTGATGTAGCGCGAATTGGGCTTGTCGTAATAGACGCCGTAGCCGCCGCGAACAACGAACGCGTGGGTTTTCTCCGGAAGGGGCTGCCAGGCAAAGCCAATTCGGGGAGCAAAATTGTTCTTGTCGGGTGGAACCAGCGACGACCGGGTAGTGGGAACCCCGGGAATGGGATGGGCGGCGTTATCCGCCTGCACAAAGCCGCCGGTGATCGCCACGTTGTCGCCGGGGGGCGCTCCCGCGATCGTCGTGGTCGTCAACTTGGTGGGATCGAAGGCGAGAGTTCGGCCCTGCGCTTCCACATAGGGGCTGAAGTATTCGTAACGGAGCCCCAGAGAAAGAGTGAGTCGCCGGCTCAGGCGAAAATCGTCGGTGGCAAATCCGGCCAGGTCATAGGAGGAGTTATCGCGGTGGTTGATTCCCGAGCCGATCACGCTCAGTCCGGAGAGGTCAAAGAAACCGCCCAGAAAATCTTCGAAGGGATCTCCAGAGAAGCCGAGGAAAAACATTTGGCCACGGGTATAGGCGTTGAAGGTCAGAGTAACATTGTGGTGCTCGTACTCGGCGCCCAGCTTGAGCGTGTGCCGGCCTTTCACCCAGGCCAAAGTATCTCCCACCGTGTAATCGCCTTCGGCCGCCTTATTGTCGGAGAAAGGAGAGGCGCCGAGATCGAAGTAATTGGAGACCGAAATTTCCGGCATTCCGGTAAACAGATTGCCGAGCGGCGAGCTGATTCCGAGCTGGGCCGCGGTGAAGGGCTCCTGCGGAACCGAGTTGGTTGGAATTCCCGAGTAGCCGAAACGGAAATCGTTCAACAGTCTGGGATTCAGGATGTGGGTGTCGGTGATCGCCAAAACGCGCTGGTTGAAGCTTGCCGAAGCACCGAAGCCCGGAGTGGGGAGCGTGTTGCCCGTGCCGAACGAATTGTAGAGGCCCTGTAGCTCAGGATTGTTAGCCCAGAAGAATTTCGCCGAGAGCCGGTTCGCGGAGGAAAGCTGAAGATCGGCATTGGTGTTGAACTGATCTTCGCGAAAGCGGGAAATCGCAATGATGGGAACGGGGACGGGAGGGGCCGGCCCGCTGGCCGGAATGGGAATTGGATGCGGCGCCGAAGGAATCACCAACTGCCCGTTGGGCAGCTTTGCCTGCAGCAAGGTCAGTGAAGTCGGGTCCAGGCAACCGAGGTTGGGACATGGCGGCATGCCGTAGCTGGCCGCCAGAGCTTCCATCGTGGCGGTCGAGCGGTCGTTGGAAAGGTCGGCGGGAACGAACACCGTACCCAGAGAGTTGGTGAGCGAGGTTCCATTCACCTCCCGCGTTCCCTGGTAAGAGACGAAGAACCAGGCGCGATTTTTGACCACCGGCCCGCCCAGGGTTGCACCAAATTCATTGCGATGGTAAGGCGGGCGGCCGATGCCGGCGCGATTGAGAAAGAAGTTGTTGCCATTCAGGTCGCTATTGCGCAGAAATTCGTAGGCATCGCCGTGCAGCGTGTTGGTTCCCGACTTGGTGACCGCGGCCACCACACTGCCCGCATTGCGCCCCTGGGAAGCATCGTAGAAGCTGGTCTGAACAATGAACTCTTCAATCGAATCATCGGAGGGAACGGCGAGGTTGGGGGTGGAGCCGGTGCCGATGGAGCTTGCATCCACCCCGTTAATAACTACCGCGTTCGCGAGCGTGCGCTGGCCGTTCACGTTGAAGACGGAATCTCCGCGGCCCAGTTCGGAGGAGTTGGGCACCGAGCTCGAAGTCCCCGGCGTGAGGGTCAAGAGTTGCTGGAAGTTGCGGGTCACCAGCGGCAATTGCCGAATCTCGCTGCTTTGGATGACCGCGCCGCGGGCGGGAGTGTCAGTGTGCACAAGCGGCGGTTCGGAGGTTACCTCGACGTTCTCTTTTCGCTGCGCCAGTTGCAAATGAACGTCGAGGTTGGTGATCGCTGTGATCCGCACTGCGACGCCGGGAGTTACGCTATTGGCAAACCCGCTCTTTTGCACTTCCACCTGATATGTGCCGGGAGGAAGCAGCGGAACCAGGTATTCGCCGGTTGAATCGCTTGAGACTTCTCGTGAGACTCCAGCCGCGCTGGTGACCGAGACCTGCGCCCCAATGACCAGCGCGCCGCTCGGATCGCTGATAGTTCCACTGAGCTGCCCCGTGGTCGGCGTCTGCGCGTAGCTGGAGCCGGCGAGCGCTAAGAGGACAATCGGCATCGCTACAACGCACTGAAGCAGTTGCGGACGCTGGCAGTTCACTTTCATCGTACGTGCCATGCCGGGACGTGCAGCGGATCGGCACTCTTCGGCAAATTACTGCGTTTCCTCACGAAAACGGCGGTCTTGGGGCTGAGGCATCCCACAGAACGAGACCGCTACAGAACCGGGATTAGTGCTGGATTGGTAGTCCTACAGTCTAACAGTGAGACGGGAATTCCGAATAATCTCTTTTCCGTTGCGAGGACAGGTCGGAGTAGGTACACTTTCAGACCCGGCTTCCGGGGCCGGCGATAGAGGGTGCGATGTTTCAAGGCTTAGGCCGATGGTCAGCGCTCGGGGCCCTGCTTGGGCAGGTTGCTCCCGTTCTGCTTTCGCAGGCGTCTTCGGGGCCAACACCGCTGGTCGGCCCCTTGGTACCACTGCAGCCCTCGCTGCAGTACTATCCCCCCGGGCTCTCCAGCTGGGACCCCGAGGTGGGAGCGCAATCGCCCTGCAAAGCCCGCCACTGCTGGACCGGCAACTACATCGCCACATTTTTGATTGCAAACGTCAAACCTGAGGATGCCCAATCCATCCTGCCCAACGGTATGCTCACGGACCCGAAGGCGGTTCATAATGGCTCTTACCCGGTTGTGCTCGGTTTCGGGACATTCGAGAACGCCCGGTCTTACCGCTATTCCTTTCTCGGCCTCAATTACAGTGAGTTTCTGGCGGCAATTCCGCGGGTCTCCGTTCCCGGGGGTCAGTACAAGTACAAAGGCCCGTATCTTTACCCGTACCGGCTTTATCTCAATCGGCTGATGCCGACCATCTTCGGGCGGCTGAGTGGCTATCCTAAGTTCTGGGAGCGAGTGACCCTGACCGGCGCGGGCGATCCGCCCTTCGATTATGCCTTCAAGGTTGCAACCCTGCTCACCGGCCAGCCTCTGCTCAAGTTGACTTTCACCGCCTCGGCTACCGTCAACAAGATCAGTCACTTCCCGCGGTTCAACGACATCAGGCGATTGCTGATTCCCAATATCATTGCCAACGGATTCTTTGGCATTCCGGTCCGGACTTTTTTCGAACTGGACGTCGCCAATGCCATGGCGTGGGATCTTCCCGCAGCCACGTTAGAAGTGCCCGACAAAAACCTGTTTCCCGTTTTACCGGGCAAATATACCTGGAAGGGAATTGAGCAGGAGCCCTATGGCGCGGTACGGGTCTATTTGCCCTGGCGGCTGACCTCCGACGATGATCCCAATATCGAAATACCCTGGACTGTGCAGACAGTCGGACCGGGCGAAGCGCCGCCGAGCAGTTCCCCAGACTTGCGGGCAGCCAGCTAACCGCCGAGAGTCGAAAAACCGGGGGCGTGCAGTGCCACCATCCGCTGGGGGTTTCGCACGCTCTGTTGCGTCATCCATTCGTCCGCGAGCCGTTGGAACTCGCGGCCCTCATCGCCGCCGACCAGGCGGGCCAGATGATAGCGGGCGGCCGCCAGATAGGCGTTCATTTCGACATCCAGGTAGGCCCGCTCGGCCTGGCGCAATAAGGCGACGGCCGCTTCCTGGTTGCGGCTGACGGCAGCGACCCCCGCCCGAAGCAGCAAAACCTTAGCGAAGGTAAAGCGGGTTTTCTCCTGTTCAAGGGTGCGGCAGTCGTGCAGGACGCGCGCCAGCAAGGGCTTGGGATCGGCGGCAGTCTCGGCGGCTTGCAGGTAAGCCCGGGCGCGCACATGGTAGGAGAAAGTTCG
The DNA here is from genome assembly GCA_035517775.1 of Terriglobales bacterium. GTDB lineage: Bacteria > Acidobacteriota > Terriglobia > Terriglobales > Acidobacteriaceae > DATIYF01. The sequence goes on along the minus strand of DATIYF010000017.1, from coordinate 22,077 downwards.
CGGCAAATAAATGCGGAACAGCAGCGAACCGCTGGCGGCCGGCCACTGCTGCTCCAGCCTCTGCACCGCCTGGCGCCCCGCTCCCTCATACAAGTCTACGTAAGTCTCGGAAATCAAGGCCCATAGATGCTGAAGGTGGAAGCCGGACTGCGACCAGCGCGATCCGTATTCGTGAATGCTTTCGCGCGCGCCGCGTGGATCATCGGCCGCCAGCCGGCCCGGAGGCACGATCCAGGTTCCAATATTGGTGGCGGCGTACACGTCACCGCGTTCAGTTGCATCCTTCAACAGGGCAGGATATTTTTCGCCCAGCTGCCTGTACTCGCCCAGCCCATTGAGAGACAGCAGTTGGCAGGTGCGGGCAGTAGCGATCTCCCAGGCGACATCGCGGCAGTCCTTGCGGAGGAAGGTCAGGGTCTCTTCCAGCATCTCGATGGAGGAGCGCCATCTGCAAAACTGTAGATGAGCGACACCGGCCGCCAGCCGCGACCAGGCCAGGGCTAAGGGATCACCACTGCGTTCGGCGGCCGCGCGCGTAAGCGCCAACAGCGGCATGCCCTTCGTTTCGGCGAGTGGACCGCCGGATCCGCTTGACTGCATGGCATGCCAGGCCAGGGCCCGCGAGACGTGGGCAAGTTCGCCCACTTGCAGCGAGAGGAGCAGGAAGCGGGCGGCGAAGTCGGCGCCGGCAACCAGGTCCACCATGCCCAGCCCGGTGGCGGCAAAGGAGAGCGCATTCAGGCGAATGAGCACGGCCGGTGGTACGGCGCTGGCGGGTTGTTCGCGAAAGTTGAGCCCGCGCAATTGCAGGCGGAACTTATGCCACAACAACGAGGCGACGGCGGCTCGTGGACTCTGTGGCAGACTCGTGCCCACTGCCGCCAGCACCTGGCGAAAGGTTTCTTTGCCCTGGTCCACGTGGCCGCTGGCGCAGAACTGGTAGGCCGCCTTCTGCTTTAAAGGGACGATTTCCTGAGGCGGGGCCGTGGCGCAGGCTGCCAGATACTGCTGCGCCGCCTGCGGACCCCGGCCGGCGTTGGCCAGGGCATCCGCCAGTTGAACCGTAAGCTCGTGGCGCGCGACATCTCTGGGTTCAAGCAGCTCCAGGGCCTTCTGATACAGGCCGCAGGCGCGATCGAAGGCCAGCGCCTGAGAGGCGCGGCCGGCGCCCAGGCGGTAGTATTGTCCGGCCTTGCGCGCGTCGCCGCCCTCATGGAAATGGACGGCCAGCCGTTCGGGATCGCCTCCCGCCTCTTCGAGCGTGCGGGCCAGCTTGCGATGGTGTTCGCGCCGAACCTGGGGCGCCAGGCAGGCCATGATGGATTCCCGGATGCGATCGTGGTAGGTTTCGATTTCGTCTTCCCGCGTCATGCCTGCGCTGCGAACCAGGCGCGCGGTGCGCAACACGTTCATCACTGATGGATCGTCCACACCTTGAGTGGCGGCGCGGCAGGCGTCGCGCCGGCGCAGCGGCTGCCCGGAAACCGCCACCACTTCCAGCAAAGCGCGGGCCTGCTCCGGCAGTTGACAGACACGCTGCCATAGCATCTGGTCGAGACCGACCTCGGAGGTTCGCGGGCCGGGCTTCCCTTCCCCGGCGAGGTTGGTCTGCTCTTCGCGAATGTAACTGGCCAGCTCCATCACGAAGAACGGGCTTCCCTTGGCTTCGCTGGCGATGGCCTGCGCCCGCTGCCTGCGGGTCTGCATATCTCCCGTGAGCACGGTGAGGGCAAGGCGCTCTGAGTCGGTGGTATCCAGGGGGCCGACCACAAGCTCGCGCCTTTCCACCGAAGCATCGAAGCGCGACTCCCAAATGGCTTTCAGGCATGCGCTGGTTTGGGCATACTCGCTGCGGTAGCAGCACACGATCAGCAGCGGCAGGCGGCCGCTGGAGCGCAGAATTTCCGCCAGCAGCAGGGCGCTGTCGAGATCGCCCCAGTGGAGGTCATCAATAAAAAGCACCAGCGGCTGGCGCGATGCCAATCGCTGAAACAGCTCCCAGAGCGCGTCGAAAGCCATGCGCCGCAGCTCGAGCCGGTCGGGAGGCCGCAAATCGGGCAAAGGAGTCTCGCTGCGGACGATGCGCTGGGTCACGGGAAACAACTGCGCCAGCGCCTGCCGGTTATGGGGCAGCACGGTTTCGCGCTCTTCCTCGGGCAGAGTTTGCAGATAGCGCACCAGCGAATCCACCAGGCTGTCAAAGGCCTTGTAGGGAACCGATTCCTGCTCGTAGCAGCGGCCCCGCAACACCAGCCCGCGGTTGTTGCGCGACAATTCATCCAGAAATGCATCAATTAAAGCCGTTTTGCCGAAGCCGGAAGGCCCGTGAACAAAGGTCAGCACCGGCTTGCGGGATTCGGCGGTCGAAAGAAAGCGGCGCAACTGTTCCAGATGGTGCTCGCGTCCGACCAGCAAAGTCTGCAGCGCAGGGCGAAGTTCCGGCTCTGCCTGGGCGTCCGGTGGACCGCCCACACGCCGCACAATCTCACTTCCCGGCGGCCGCTCTTCGGGCAGGCGCCGAAGCAGGTCGGTCGCCAGCTGGGCAAGGTCGGGAGGAATCCCCGGCATTACGCTTTGGGGAGAAGGCGGGTCCGTGCCGAGCTTAGCCTTGATGATCGCCTCATCGTCTCCCTCAAACGGCAGCCGGCCGGTGAGCACCTCATACAGCGTGCATCCGGCGGCGTACCAATCGGCAGCTTCGGTCAAGGGAGCACCCACTGCCTGCTCTGGGGGCATGTAGGCCACGGTGCCGGAAATGAAACCCGTCTTGGGGGTATTTTGGAGAATCTCGCTGATCAGGCCGAAATCGAGCAGCACCACGTGGCCCTCATCGGTGACCATGATGTTGGAAGGCTTGATGTCGCGATGCAGCTTGCCCGCGCCGTGCAGAAAATTGATGCCATCCACCATTTGCCGGAGCACACTGCGAATCGAGTCGAAAGATGCGCGGCGTTCGGTGCGGCGGAGTGGACCCATGGGTTTCGGCCGCGCCACCACCCCCAAGGGAACCGTGCTCAGGGAAGCAGTGGGCGTCGTGTCAGTCCCGCTGTCGCGGCCGGGAGTGGGAATTGCCTCCGGCGGCCGCTGCCAGGCGAATTCCAGCAGGTTGCGCCCGTCCACAAACTCCATCGTGAAGTACCACTCGCCGTCTTCCGAGATCAGCTCGTACAACTTGGCCAGGTTGGGGTGAGTGATGTCGGCGAGCGCGCGGAATTCCTGTTTGAACAGATAGAGCCGTTCGGGATCGAGGCGCGACAGGGTCTTGAGCGCAACCCGCACTTTGCGTTCCTGATCGTAAGCTTCATAGACCAGGCCCATGCCGCCGGCGCCCACGCGCCGCAGCAGGGTAAATCGCTCGGATGGCTTGAAACTCTCTGACCGGGCGCTCATAGCAGATCAACGCCGCCGCTAGATTGGGTGGTTGATCCCCTGGCATCTGCCGTGTCTCTCGAAATCGGGGACACGTTTCGCGAGGAATGTAATTGACTCCCCCCAGTTCGAGGCATGAATATGTTAACCCAAAATGCCGAAAGAAAGAGTCGCGATCCTGGGTGGAGGGGTCGGCGCGTTGGCGACGGCCTACGCTCTTACCAGGGTCCCCAACTGGCAGGACCGCTACGACATAACCATCTATCAGAACGGCTGGCGCCTGGGCGGCAAGGGCGCCTCTTCGAGGCGCCATTTTAACGGGGCGTGGCGAATCGAAGAGCACGGGCCGCACATCTGGTTCGGATTTTACTTCAACGCCTTCCGGGTGATCGCCGAGGCCTACGACTATTGCTCTCAACACAACCTGACTCCGGGCAGTCCCTTTCAGTCGTGGAGCGACGCCTTTCATGCCAAGCGCGATGGCACATTCATGGAATATGTCGGGGGCTGTTGGAAGCAGTGGGTGGTTTCTTTGTCCGACCGGCCGGGGAATCCCCTGCAGCCCGGCGACCCGCACCCATGGACCCACGTGGTGGACGCACTTGGCCTGCTGCTCGGCTGGTTTGAAGACCTCGAGGAGCTGACCCCGGCCGCCACGCCGGCGAAAGGCTCGCGCCCGCTGGCACATTGGCTGGATCGCGGCTTCGCCTGGCTGGCAGCGCGACGCGGCCAGCCTTTGCCACCGGCGCAGCGCCAGGACACATTGCTGCACAAGGCCCACCGTCTGGCGCGCGCTCCTCAACTGGATCCGCGGGCCCGCCCTTCGGGAATCGCTTCCTGGTTCTACCGCCTCGGCGCGTGGCTCATGAAGTTTCTTCTGGGCCAGTTTCGCAAGCGCATTTACCAGGACATCAAGCACCTGCTCGAGGAGCACGACGAAATCCGCCATCTCTGGGAAATGCTCGATCTGGGGGTGACGGCGATTTACGGCCTGCTGGCCGACGATGTGCTGTTCAAAGGATTCAACGCTATCGAGAACATTGATTATTCTCATTGGCTGCAAAAGCACGGCAGCTACGAATATTGGTCGGCGCCGGTCCATGGCATCTACGACTCCGGCGCGCACTATGAAAAAGGCAAAGCCGCGCCACCCGACCGTCCCAATGAGCGGCCGGCCAGCGCCAACCTGGCGGCGGGCACGGCGGTCAGCGCCTTGCTGCGCATGTTCGCCGGCTATTCGGGCGCGTTCTCCTACAAAATGCAGGCGGGCATGGGCGAGACCGTATTTACGCCCTTGTATTTGGCGCTGGCCGATCTGGGGGTGAAGTTCGTTTTCTTCCATCGGACGACGAATCTCGTGCTGTCGGCCGAGGGCGCCGAAGTTGCCGCGATCGAAATGGACGTTCAGGCTACGGTAAAAGGCGGGCCGGGAGCGTACCGGCCTTTGCTCGATCCCATCGGCGGCTTGCGTTGCTGGCCGGTCGAGCCGCTTTACGACCAACTGGAGGAGGGCGACAAACTCAAAGGCGTTGATTTCGAGTCGTGGCCCGCGGCTGGTGCCCCGGCGAAAACCCGGGTGCTCCGGCTGGGCGAAGACTTCGACAAGGTGGTCCTGGGCATATCCGTTGCCGCGCTGCGCCCGATTACCGCCAGCCTGGAGCGCAACGCGCGCTGGAAGCGAATGCTTGACGGCGTGCAAACCGTGCAGACGCAATTCTTCCAGCTCTGGGCCGCGCGCACTTCGGAGCAGTTGTGCGGCAGTACGGGCCAGCCGCTCGCCGAAGCCTTTGTCGAGCCGTACTCGACCTGGCTCGACATGAGCCAGGTGCGGCTGCGGGAATGCTGGCCGCCTTCGGCGGGCGTGGAAAGCGTTCACTACTTCGTTGGCCCGCTTGAAGAATCAGAGGGCCCTTTGCCGCCCGCCAGTGAAGAGGCCGCCCGCGTCAAGCAGCAGGCGCTGAACTTCCTTCGCTCGAGCCTGGTCAGTTTGTGGCCAAGCGCCGTTTCTCCATCCGGCAAGAAAGAGTTCGACTGGAACGTTCTGGCAGCGCCGCCTGGCGCGCAGGGCGAAGCCCGCTTCGATTCGCAGTACTGGCGGGCCAATGTGCAGCCTACGGAGCGCTACGTTCTCTCCACCGTCAACAGCAAGTTTTGCCGCCTGCGCTCCGACGATTCCGGCTTCGCCAATCTCTATCTGGCCGGCGACTGGACTCTGAACGGGCTGGACGCGGGCTCGGTTGAGGCAGCGGTAATGTCAGGAATTCAGGCGGCGCAAGGCGTCTCGGATTATCCCCTTGAGATACTCGGGGGCTACGACGAGATGGGTCCGCGCCATGCCCCGCCCACCGTTGCGACGGCCAGCGCTACACCGATGTGGGCGGGCGAGCGGGCCAGTTAAGATTTCCGAAGGCGGCGATGCCAACCTCTACTGCTAAAAAAGAAAAGATTGCCATCCTGGGGGGCGGAGTCGGCTCCATGACCACCGCCTGGGCGCTGACCAGGCAGCCCGCCTGGCAGGAGAAATACGAAATCACCATCTATCAACTGGGCTGGCGGCTGGGTGGTAAGGGCGCCTGCGGACGCAATGCCGACATTGGCGAACGCATTGAAGAGCACGGTCCCCACGTCTGGTTCGGCTTCTACAACACCGCCTTTCAAATGCTGCGCGATTGCTACCAGTACTTGAAAGATCACAATCTGACACCGGACAGCCCGTTTCAGCTGTGCATTCCTGAGGCCATGTCGCCCCTCGACCATTCGAGCGCAATGGAAAACGTGGGCGGGGCGTGGAAGCCCTGGCATATCAGCTTCCCGCCGCGGCCGGGAACGCCCGGCGATCCCATGCCCGACGTCTGGGAGCAACTGCTTTACGCGCTGGACTGGCTGCTCAATCACGAAGAAACCATCCGGCAAAAAGGAGGGGCCAACCTCGAGAAGATTGAGTTGCGCAACAACAAGTTTGTGATCTGGCTGGGCAAGGCCTATCGCTTCGTCTGCAAAGTCTTCGGCCTCGAGGCTGCACCGCCGCCCACGGAGACGAAACAGGAGTCCTTACTGGCGCGGGTGAGCGTGATTGCCGCCAGCCCGCACGTCCGCGAGCGCCACGTGCGCCCGGTGCACCACCGGCTGCTGGCGCGGCTCGGCGATAAGCTTATCGCCTACCTGCTCGGTCTTTTTCTCAAGCGCCTGAGAGAAGCGATCGCAGATCTGCTCGCAACCAACGACGACCTTCGCCACGCCTGGCAGATTCTCGATCTTGGCGTGACCAATGTGCGCGGCATCTTCGCCGACGATCTGCTCAACGCCGGCTTCGAAAGCATCAACCGCGAAGACTACTCCAAATGGATCGAGCGCCACGGCTGCTCTGAGCCCTGGTCGCCGCTGATCGAAGGACTCTACGACGCCTGCTTCGCCTTCGTGGATGGCGATACGGCAGGCGGCCCTGGAGTGCGCCCGAAAGGGGCGTCCATGGAGGCCGGCACCACCCTGCGCGGCATGCTGCAGATGTTCTTCGGCTACTGCGGCTCCTACTCTTACAAGATGCAAAGCGGCATGGGAGATACCATCTTCAGCCCCATCTACCTTGCCCTTCGCGATCAGGGAGTGAATTTCAAGTTCTTTCATTGCGTCAAGGAACTCACGCTTCAGGATCGCTTTATCGAAACCATCGAGATGGATGTGCAGGCGACGGCGAAGCCGAGCGTGCTGGCGCAACATCCGGATGGCTACCAGCCGCTGAAGTGGATCAACGGCCTGCCCTGTTGGCCCAATCAACCTTTTTTGGATCAGCTCGTAGAGGGCGATCAGCTCAAGGCGGCCAAGATTGATTTGGAATCCGCCTGGTCGGGCTGGTCAAACCAGCCTCTGACGCTCCGCCGCGGGGTGGATTTCGACAAAGTTGTCCTGGGAATCTCTCTCGGCGCTCTGCCCTCCATCTGCCGGCAACTCATTGCGGCTGACTCCCACTGGGCGAAGATGGTTCGCGAAGTACGTACGGTGCAGACGCAGTCATTTCAGATCTGGTTGAAGAAGACGGCGGAAGAGATGGGCTGGGCCGTGGACCCGGCGGGCAAGCAGTTCGACCTGATGGCGGGTTATGTGCAGCCGCTCGATTCCTTCGCGGATATGAGCCAGGTGCTGGATAAAGAAGTCTGGCCGCCGGCCGGCAAGCCGCTAAGCGTGCAGTACATCTTTGGCCCGATGGCCGAAACCGAGCCTATGCCCGAGCCGGGCACGAAATCGGACTATCCGGAGCGCAAACTCGCTGAGGCGAAGAAGGCCGCCCTGCAGTACTTGTGCAACTGCGTGCACCCGCTATGGCCGAAGGGCGTCAGCGCCGCAGACCCGATGTGTCTCGACTGGAATCTGCTGGTGGATCCGTTCAACAAGAGCAACGAACAGCGCTTTGACTCGCAGTACTTGCGGGTGAATGTCAATCCTTCGGAGCGATATGTGCTTAGCGCGGCCGGCACGGGAAAATTTCGCCTGGCGCCGGGAGATTCGAAATTCCGCAATCTGGTTCTCGCCGGCGACTGGACGCGCAACGGCTTTGACGTCGGCTGCGTGGAGGCGGGCGCGCTCTCCGGGACGCTGGCGGCCGCGGCCATTGCGGCAGAGCGCGGACCTAAGCCTCAGCCGTAGAGGATGCAGCCTCCACCACCACTGACTGTTTTCCAGCCCATCGCCACAAAGCGGGCAGAGATTCCACCAGGCGCGCCGTCCACGGCATTCGGCTGGCGAGCATCACCAGCGCGTCCAGCGTGCAGTAGAACGTTCCTGTCCAAACCGGGGGCCGCGTAATAGTCGAAAGCCCAAACCAGGGTTCGCGCACGTGGTAGGTCCAGCCGCCCATCCAGGTGCCATAGGTTTCAATGATTACCGCCAGCGGAAACATCGCCGTGTAGAGCGAGCGCTCGCGGCTCAACCAAAGATAGCTTAAGAAAAGCGGGCACCAGATCAGCCCCTGGGCATCCGAGCCCTTTAGCGCGCCCAGCGTAGTCACAACTCCAAGCACTCCCGCGAGCGCCAGCGACGCCCAGACGGGGGCAAGATTTCTGAGCCGCTTGCCTGCCGCATACACCAGGGCGTGACCCGGAGGAATGAACAACGGAAGATTTCCCAGCCGGTATTGGTAAAGCCCCCAGACGAAGCCCAGAAAACACTCGCCCAGGGTTGCAATCAACAGGCAAAGCACAAGTTGCTTGCGTTCTTCGGCGGCCGCGCGGCCCATCACCCATAGCAATACGCCCCACGCCACCAGGTCCGCTAACGCCTGCGAGAACCACAGGCGGCGCGTGTCAATCCATATGCCGATGACGACAGTCAGCAGAACCGCCAGAATGACCTGGGCATCGCGGGAGAGCCCTGCCGCCCGCACTTTCCGCATGGACGCAGCTATCTTCATTTCACCGCACGCGAAGCAAGAGGAAGCCATTCTCCCAGATTGCCGGGGCCGTGGGGAAGTTTTAGTTCGTCAACATGGTACCCAAAGTGCGTTTAGTCGTTGTCGAGATATTCCTCAGGAACATCGTCTTCCGGAACTTCGCGGGCGCGGACCGGCTTCTCATCCCGGTCGTCCGCATCCTCAACCCCGCTCACGACGCCAGCCTCGAACGCGTTGCCCTCTTCCAGCAATTCTTCTGCGCTCTCCGAATCAGCCAGTTCGACGTCGGAGACTCCCTGCAAATCTCCGGCCTGGCGTGACGAAACCGGGCTGGTTTCTGCCGCGCCGGAGAACCTTGTGCTCCGCGCTCTCCGTGCCCGCATTTTTGCAGCCGGTTTCTTCCGCACCGCCTTTGCCGCTTTCTGCGGCTTCTTACCGGCCTTCGGCTTCGACCGCGTCTTCTTCTTCAATCGCGCCGGCTTCCGGTGGGCCGCTGATTTAGCTTTCTTCGTTTTGCCTTTTGCTTTCTTTTTGGCAGCCATAGTCACTCATCCTCTGGAAAATTCTTGCAAAAATAACGAGAACGCCGCGGTCAATGCGATTCGCGTGGAATGGCATGACCGCGGGAGCCTACTAGAAAGTCCAGGTCCGCGCCTACATTCGCCTGCATCACGTGCTCAATGTAAAGGCTCTGGTATCCGCCCTTGGCGGGGGTTGGCGGCGCTTGCCATTGGGCGCTGCGCCGCTTCAATTCTTCGGCGGAGACCTCCAGATGCAGGCGCCGGGCCTCTACATCGAGCTCGATAAAATCTCCATCGCGCACGAACGCCAGGTTTCCGCCCACGGCCGCTTCCGGACAAACGTGCAGAACCACCGTGCCATAGGCCGTCCCGCTCATGCGCGCGTCCGAAATGCGCACCATGTCAGTGACGCCGCGCTTCAATAGCTTGGCGGGCAAAGCCATGTTGCCGACTTCGGCCATTCCCGGGTAGCCCTTCGGTCCGCAGTTCTTGAGCACGAGAACCGAGTTCTCATCCACATCCAGGCCGGGCAGATCAATCCGCTCCTTATAGTGCTCGATATTCTCGAATACCACCGCACGTCCGCGATGGCGCATCAGCCGCGGGGAAGCAGCCGAAGGTTTCAACACTGCTCCATCAGGCGCGAGGTTGCCACGCAGTACCGCAATGCCGCCATGCTCGACCAGGGGCTTCGTCAGAGGGCGAATCACCTCGGCATTCCAGTTGGGCGCAGCTTCGCAGTTCTCCCAGATGGTTTTGCCGTTGACGGTGAGAGCACCGCGATGAATCAGCTTGCGCTCGTCGAGCCCGCGAACCACCGCCGGCAATCCTCCGGCATAGTAAAAGTCCTCCATGAGGAACTGCCCGGAGGGCATCAGGTTCACCAGGGTCGGCACCTCCCGGCCCAGCTGGTCCCAGTCCTCTAGCGTCACCTTTACACCGATGCGCCCCGCTATCGCCAGAAGATGAATCACGGCATTGGTCGAGCCCCCCACCGCGCCATTCACGCGAATCGCATTCTCGAAGGCCTGCCGGGTCAAAATGCAACTGATGCGCAAGTCATCACGCACCATGGCGACGATGCGGCGCCCGGCTTCGTGGGCCAGCGCCAGGCGGCGCGAATCCACCGCCGGGATAGCGGCATTGTGAGGAAGCCCCAGTCCCAGCGCTTCTACCATGCACGCCATGGTGGAGGCCGTTCCCATGGTCATGCAATGGCCTGAGGAGCGCGACATGCAGGCTTCCGCATCGCTGAACTCCTGCGGACTCAGAGTGCCGGCCTTCATGCCCTCCTCAAAGCGCCAAACCGCAGTGCCTGAACCAATAGCTTCTCCGCGATAGCGGCCGTTGAGCATCGGGCCGCCCGATACGACGATGGCGGGAACATCGCAACTGGCTGCGCCCATCACCAGCGAGGGCGTGGTCTTATCGCAGCCACACAAGAGCACAACGCCGTCAATCGGGTTCGCGCGGATGGACTCTTCCACATCCATGCTTGCCAGATTCCGGTAGAGCATCGCCGTCGGGCGAAGATTGCTTTCACCGAGCGACATGACGGGAAACTCAAGCGGTAGTCCGCCTGCCTCCCATACTCCCCGCTTCACCCTCTCGGCAATCATGCGGAAGTGCGCGTTACAGGGCGTTAGCTCCGACCAGGTATTGCAAATTCCGATCACCGGCCGGCCATCAAAGGCGTCGGCCGGCAAACCCTCGTTCCGCATCCAGCTGCGATGGACGAAGCCGTCTTTATCCGGCTTGCCGAACCATGCGGATGAGCGATACCGGCGTTTCTCCTCGGGCATGCGCTTAGCTTCTCCCTGCCGTGACGCAATGGGTGGTTGTTGCGATGGGAAGTGCGGCTTGCTGGGCTTTCCGATGCGTGAACATAGCTTTCAACTTTTTAGCTTGTAGCCAATAGCTAGATATACCAGATCGCTGTTGCTCTTGCTCGACGGCAAGCTAACGGTGAGTGGGCCAGTTTCGCGGCAGCCCAGCAAAACGATTTCGACCACGAAGGGGCACGAAGGCTTGGTTTCGTGGGTTTTCCTTCGTGAGCCTTCGTGCCCGTGGTGGTGATGGCTTGTCAAATTGGCCCACTACGGGCTAACGCGGCTACTTGCCAAAAGCCTCCAGCGCAGCGCCCAACCGCTCCAACCCAGCGCGCACCGAGTCGGTCGGCCCACAAAAGCCAATCCGGAAATGCTGCGGCATTTCGAAAAACTCGCCCGGCACCACGCTGGTCTCAAATCGCTCGCGCAGGAAAGAAACAAAATCGGAAGCATTGCCCGCATTGAGCCGGGGAAAAATCGTCGTGCCGAAGCAGCTTGGCTCACACTCCAGCTGGGGGTGCGCCGCGAGAAACTGATTTACCAACGTGCGATTGGTCTCCAGCAGCGTGCGGCCCCGGTCTCGCACACGGTCAAGATTATCGAGCGCGATCACCGCCAGCAGCTCGGCCGGGTGCACCGGGCTTCCGTAAGTAAAGTCCACGATCTGCCACATGCGCTCAACCAGTTCGGGTTGTGCCAGGATCCAGCCGCAGCGAATGCCGCTCAAACCATAGGCCTTAGTCAGGCTGCTCGTAACCACGAAATTCGCCCCAAGATGAAAGGAAGAACGCCAGGGCCGGTCAAACAAGGTCTCGAGATAAACCTCGTCAATCAGTACTCGTGCGCCGGCCTGGGCGGCCATCTCGCCAACCTGGCGCAAGGTCGCATCGTCGGTGAGCGTACTGCTTGGGTTGTGCAGGTTACAAAGCACCACCAGCCGGGTTTCAGGCGTGAGGTTGCGTTCCACCTCTCCCAGCCCCAGGCGAAAGGCCCTTTCCGGGCGGCGCTCGAAGCGACGCACTTTTGCCCCCAGGTGATCAAGAATCGCCAGCAGCGGATCGTAAGTCGGCTTCTCCACCAGCACCTCGTCGCCGGGGTGAACCAGGGCGGTAAGCGCCACGTAGTTCGCCATGGAGGTGCCGAACGTGTAGACAACGCATTGCCTTGGTACGCCGGCCTTGGCCGCCAGGCGCTCCATCAGGGGATCGTAGCCGTAAGGGCCAGTGCCGCCGCTCTCCAGGTCTTCGATGCGCACCGGCAGCTCCGCCAGCGGGTAATCCACCAGCCCGCTCACCGCCAGATTGAAGCGCGAATTCGAATGCAGCTTCGCCCACGCCAGATATTGTGAGACTGCTTCTCTCCGCGAATTCATCCGTTCATCCATGCCGGCCTGCTGCGCAACTGGCTCACGCTGCACGCCCATGTCGCGCTCGCCGGCTCCACAGCCAATAAACAGGAATGCCCAGCAAGAGCAGCCCGTATCCGGTCAGGCTGTTTTGCGGGTAACGATAGATCGTAGTCCCGACCACCCACCAGCATATCGCGACAAACGCCGCCGTCGTAAACGGATGCCCGGGAGTCCGGTAGCCGCTGGCGGGCATAACTCCCGCAGCAACTCTGCGGCGGAACACGAAGATGGTGGTTGCCGTCAGGCCAAAGAATAGAAAATCCATGGAAACCACGTAGTTCAGAATCTGCTCGTAGCGGCCGGAGAGCACAATCACCACCGTCCACATGCTCTGTAGGATGATCGCGACCAGCGGCACCTGCGTGCGCGAACTGAGGCGGGCTACGGCCCGGAAGAAAAGGCCATCCTCGGCCATGGCGAAGTACACGCGCGGCGCTGTCAGAATGGATTGACTGAGAAACCCCAGCGTAGAGATGGCAATCGCGGCGGCAATAAACATGGCGCCTCGCTCACCGAGGGCCTGACGCATCACGGCGGTGGCCGGAGCCCGGCTGGCCGCCAGGCCCTGCGCGCCTAGTGACCGCACGCAGACCCAGTTCACGCCCGTGTATAGCAGCATGACTCCCACCACGCCAATGACCAGGCCCCGAGGCAGATTCTTGCGCGGCTCTTTCACTTCGGCGGCAATGAAATTTGCCGTCTGCCATCCGCCGTAGGCGAAAAGAACCGGTATCATGGCCGCCCCAAATGAGGTAAGCGACCAGAGCTGGCCGCCGGCAGCGGCTGTGACTTCGGATTTGCCCGCCAACGCCAGGCCCGCCAGCACCAAGGCGGCAATGGCCACGATTTTCAGCACCATGAGCGCGCTTTGTGTCCGGCCTCCTGTCTTGACCCCCAGACAATTGACGAAAGTCAGAACCCCGAGTGCGGCAACTGCCACCACCCACTCTTGCGCATGCAGTCCGGTAAGTTCGAGAAAGTATCGCGCGAAGATAATGGCGACCACGGCCATGCCGCCGGTCTGCACCACCAGCAGCAGCACCCATCCGTAGAGAAAGGCCACAGCGGGATGATAGGCAGCGCGCAGGTAGGCGTATTGTCCGCCAACCTCGGGAAGAGTTGCCGCCAGCTCGGCCCAGATGAAGGCGCCGCCCAGACCAACCGTGCCGCCAAAAATCCATGCCCCCAGGATTAAGGCCGGAGTGTGGACCCGCTCAGCCACAACGTAAGGATTAATAAAGATGCCGGCGCCCACAATGCCGCCCATGACCAGCATGGTGGCATCGAACAGCCCGAGTTGGCGGGCCATGCGGGGAGGGAGCGAGCCGGCGGCCCCGCGGCCGCCTTCAGGCACACACGGCTCGCTCACGCGCTCTTCCCGCCTGCAACGCCGAGATCTGGATTTCGCCGCATTCTCTGAACGAGGGGCGGACTCAGTGTAAGGCATCCACCAAGCGTCCGCCGCGATGGTCGCCTGCCCTGACTCTCCGGTGGAGGCGCACACTGTCGAGGGGCGCCGCGGGATGCCCGGAAATTGGAACCGGGGAATAGGGCATCTCCGCCAACACATTCCTGGCAAAGCGGCCAATGCCGTGGTTCCCGATCCAGCGCTGGTCAGCGTAAATCATGGCAAAGTGCGTCTGGCGAGCTTCACTGGTAGCCCACGGCCGCGCACTGTGACGCGCAACCTGAGGCCCGGCTATTGGAGAACCGCCAGCGCTGCCGCGGTGAGGGCAAGTTGCGAGGAAATCTGGGTCCAGTCACGCAGCCCGCGAATGAAGGCTCCTGTGGGCAGCTTGTAAGGCACGACAATCTGATCGCCCGGGTAAAGGCGGATGCGCTGACGACGGCTCCCGAGCAGCGCGCGGGAGGCTGGCAACAGGCGTGCAGGATTACGATGCGCCTGGAACAGATAAGGTGGCCGTCTACAATCACCTCAACCGCATGATCTTTTGGGGATGGGAGGCATAATGGCTCACATGGAGGAGACGATCCGCACCCGCTGCTGTATTGCCGGAGGCGGCCCGGCCGGTATGATGCTGGCCTTCCTTCTCGCTCGCGCGGGCGTGGACGTCATGGTGCTGGAGAAACATGCTGATTTCCTCCGTGATTTTCGCGGAGACACCGTTCATCCCTCCACGCTCGAACTCATGCACGAACTCCATATTCTCGAGGCCTTCCTTAAACTCCCTCATCAGGAGATACGCGAACTTTGGGGTCAGATTGAGAATGAAACCGTTCCCATTGGAGACTTCACGCATCTTCCGACGCAATGCAAGTTTGTGGCCCTGATGCCGCAATGGGACTTCCTCGATTTCATCAAGGAACAGGCCAGCCGCTATTCCGGATTTCATTTGACAATGCAGGCGGAAGTCAACGACCTCATCCACGAGGATGGACGTGTTGCGGGGGTGCGCGCGCAGACCCAGAGGGGTCTGCTTGCGGTTCGTGCGCCCCTGACGATTGGTGCGGACGGCCGGCATTCGATTGTTCGCCAACGCGCCGGTCTGAAGGTAATTGACCTGGGCGCACCGATGGACGTTTTGTGGATGAGAATCAGCCGCCGCCCGACGGACCGCGGACAGACCTTCGGCCATATAGCAGCGGGCAAGATGCTGGTGTTGATCAACCGCGAGAACTACTGGCAATGCGCCTTCGTCATCTCAAAGGGCAAGGGAGAGGAGGTGCGGCAGAAAGGCCTGGAATCCTTCCGCCAAGAGATTGTCTCCCTGGAACCATTCTTGTCCGACCGCGTCGACGAGCTGCGCGGTTGGAAGCAGGTCAGCCTGTTGACGGTTGCCGTGGACCGCCTTGAGCGATGGTCCAAGCCAGGAGTTTTGTGTATCGGCGATGCGGCGCACGCGATGTCTCCGATTGGCGGCGTGGGAATCAATCTCGCGATTCAAGACGCGGTGGCCAGCGCAAATCTCCTGGCAGGCAAGCTGTTGAGGCAGGAATCGTTCGGCGATGAATTGCAGGCTGTCCAGCGGCGCAGGGAGCTCCCGACGCGCGTAACTCAGCGCCTGCAAATCATTGCGCAAGACAACGTGATCAAGAACATTCTGCGCAGTGCAAAACCCCTGAAAGTCGGCTGGCCACTCAAGTTGCTGCGTGATTTCCCCATTCTGCGGCGAATTCCTGCGCGGGTGGTCGGCCTCGGATTCCGCCCCGAGCACGTCAGAACTCCCGACGTTCATTCTTCGGAATAGGGGCAGGTTCCACCCCGGTTTGGGCTTGTGTACAGCCAAAGCCTTCTGTCATAAGAAGCCGATCTTGTCCACCGCCACCTCTCGTCACGATTCCCCGACAGAGATGTCATGGAGTACACCTTGTCTCGTAAGTTTGCGCCAGACTCAGAATCATATTCGCAGCGCAGTCCTCGCCGATCGCGGTGTTCAGCAGCGCGTGATAAATTGGACGGTCCGGCCAATCGACGTGGAAATACTTCTGAATGAAATCGGCGCGTTCCGCATCGACGCTATCGACGAGTTCCTCGGCTTCCTTCTCGCTCTTGCCCCGGGCTATCAGGCGGCGAACCTTGTCTTCCCTCGGGGCATAGAGAAAGATCCGCAGAGCGCCGGGCCGGTTCTTGAGAAACTGTTGTGAGCCTCTTCCTACGACGACACAATTGCCCTTCTCGGCAGCGTGCTCGACCACGCGCCTGGTGATCTTGAGTATGGTCTCGCTGTCCACGAGGTTGAGTTTGGGCGCGTTGATGGCACCTTCGTAGCTTCCGCGCATGAAGGATTTGAAGAGCCGGTAGTACAGCGGATCATTCTTTTCTTGATGTTCTTCGACCACCGCCTTGGGACAGTGCGCGAGTCGGGCTATTTCTTCTGTCAGCAGCTGGTCCCACAGCTTCCAGCCAAGACGATCGGCCACCAGCCGAGCGATATCGCCTCCACCACATCCGTACTCACGTTCAATCGTAATGATGTTGACCATGGAGGTCCGACCTTCCCTTCCGCGCCTCGCAATTAGGTGTGGATCGCCAGAACCGGGCAGGGTCCCAACTGAATTACCCGATACGTAGTCGAACCGAAGAAAGCGCGGTCGGCGGTGTCGCCTCCACGCGCCGTCATAATTATGAGGCTTGCTTCCGCTTCGGCCGCGTAACGAACAATTTCCTCGTAAGGTTTTCCGAACCTTACCGCCAACCTGACTTTGAGATTTGCGCGTTCCGTCTTTGAAACCAGTTTATCGAGCTCCCGGGCGCGCTCGGCAAGGATTGCATGCGCTTTCTCCGAATCGGAGGCGTTCTCTGCCACATGTAACAGAGTCAACTCGGCGCCGTATTCGGCAGCCAAGGAGACCGCATAGCCGCGGGCCCCTTCAGAGTTATGCGAGAAATCCGTGCAATAAAGGATTCGGCTCAAATGATGCTTGCCATCCGGGCCAATTGTCACCGCGCTCTGCGAAGGGTTGGACACCACGAGCACGGGACACACGGCCTTGCGCATGACCCGGTCGGTAGTCGAACCCAGCACCAGGCGGTCAAATCCGCTGCGGCCGTGGGTCCCCATGATGATCGCTCCCATATTCTCTTTTTGGGCAAATGACAGAATACAGCGGGGAGCATTTCCCAATTGAACGACCAGTTCCGGCTGAACTCCGCCGGCTGAATGCTGCTTCACGAACCGCTGCAACTGCACCGCGCCGCCTTCGCTCATCGCTCTGGAAAATTTGGCGTAGTCACCTTCATGGGCGGCATAATCGGCAAAGGGGTACTTCCAAAGCTCGACCACGTGCAGGCCAACCAGCCGGGCCTGGTAGTACTCGGCCAAGGAGAGCGCGTATTGATAGGCCGCCGCGGAAAAGTCAGAGAAATCAATCGGACACAGGATGGATGTCAGCTTCATAACGGTTATTCCGCCACGTGTACGCCGCCGCCAGGATCATTCTTCTTCAAAATAAAACTCAGAAAGAACATGATCCCCGCGGCCACGCAAAGCACCATGAAGGTATCTATGTAAGCCAGGCTTGCCGCCTGCGCCAGCAACCCGCGATAAATGCTGGCGAGGGCGGTTCCGAGGGCTTCGTGCTTGCCGATTCCGGCCTTTGCAAAGTGGTGCGCCAATCCACGCGCGGCATTCGCAAAGTTCGGATTATCCATCCTTGCCGTCTCCACCAACCGCAGCTGATGAAATTGCGAACGCCGGGCGATCATGGTGGTGACCAGGGACGTTCCCACGCTGCTCCCCATGTTGCGCATGAAATTGATGAGGCCGGCAACCGCATTGTTCTTTTCCGGCGCAATTCCGACGTAGGCGACCAGCGTAATCGGCACAAACAAGAACCCCAGGCCGATGACTTGAGCGATGCGCAGCCATATGGCGGCGCTAAAGCTCATCAGCAGATCAATTCGTTTTGTCGAGTAGAACATCGCGACCGACAATGCCAGCCAGCCGAAAGCGATTAAGCGGCGTGCCTGAATCTTGGTGGTCAGCTGGCCTACGATCGGCATTTCCATGAGCAGCACCAGGCCCCCTGCGGAAAGCGCCAGGCCGGCCAGCTCGGAGGTGTATCCCAGCAATGTCTGGAGGAACTGCGGCATCAGAACCAGACTGCTGAACAGCAGGACGCCCAGCATGAACATCATCAGATTTGAGCTCGCGAAGTTGAAATTCTTGAACATCCGGACATCAATAATGGGCGCCTTCTCGAACCATTCCCAGACCACCAGAGAGATCAAACATACGGTCGAGATCAGGATAAGCGCGATGATGAAATGGGACCCGAACCAATCGTCTTCCTGCCCCTTATCGAGCAGAATCTGCAACGCGCCTACGCCTACGGCGAGAAGAGCAATACCCACGTAATCCAGCTTGACCCCGGCTCGTTTCAGACGCTGCAGGTATGGAGGATCCTCGACAAAGCGCCGCACCAGGAGCCAGGTGACGAAGCCAACCGGAAGGTTGATAAAGAAAATCCACCGCCAGGAATAGTTGAAGGTGATCCAGCCGCCTAGGGTCGGACCAATGGTTGGCGCCATGATGGCGGTGATGCCGTAGAGCGCGAATGCCAGCCCGCGTTTCTCCGGGGGAAACGTGTCTGCAAGAATGGCTTGGGCCATAGGTTGCAACCCACCGCCGCCCGCCCCTTGCATAACGCGGAACAGGAGCAGAAAGCCAAGACTGGGCGCCACCCCGCAGAGCAGCGAACTCACGGTGAAGACGGCAAGACAGCTCATGAAAAAGCGCTTGCGTCCGACCGCTCCCGCCAGCCAGCCCGTCATGGGCAGCACGATTGCGTTCGACACCAAATAAGAGGTCAGGACCCAAGTGCTCTCATCATTGCTTGCGCCCAAATTTCCCGCCATGTAGGGAAGGGCGACATTCGCAATGCTGGTGTCGAGGACCTCCATGAAGGCGGCAAGGGCCACGACCACTGCGATCAGCCACGGGTTGTACCGCGGCCGCCAGATGTCCTGGTCGAGTGTGAGGGCCGCGGTAGTCACCTGAGATACACGTCGGCCACAACATTCATGCCCGGCCGAAGCCTTCGATCACGATTCTCGCCTGGCTCAAGAACAATTTTTACCGGGATTCGCTGCACGATCTTTACGTAATTGCCGGTAGCATTCTCGGGCGGAAGCAAGCTGAACAGCGGCCCGGTCGCGCCCGCAATGCTGTCAACGCGGCCGTGCAGAGTCTTGCCGCTGGAATCCACGTAAATGTCCGCTTTCTGACCGACCTGCATGTGCTTGAGCTGCGTTTCTTTGAAGTTGGCTGTCACCCAGACTTCATCGAGAGGCACAATGCTGAGCAGTTGCTGCCCCGGTTCAACGTTCAACCCAACCACGACCGTCTTGTTCACCTCACCGCTGACCGGAGCGAGGATCTTTGTGTACTGCAGGTTCAACTGCGCCAGCTGCACCAGAGCCTGTTTTTGCTGAACATCGGCGATCGCGGCCTGGACCCTTGCCTTGGTGGACGACACCTGTTGGGGGCCGGTTTGTGCATAGGCATGATTCGCCGTGGCTTGAGTCAGGCGGCTCTTCGCCTGTTGAACAAATTGCTGAGCGGCAGACTCGCTGGCCTGCGCGGCCGCGACGTTGGCCGTGCTGGACCTGGAGGCCGCCAGCGCCTGATCGTAGATCTGCGGCGACACTTCGCGTTTATCCACCAGCAATTTGTAGCGGTGCAGATCGTCTTGAGCCTTCACGTCGTTGGCCTGCGCCGCCTCGACCTGCTGATGGGCAGCAGCAAGTTGCTTTTCAGCCGCGCTGACCGCGGCGCGTGCGTCTTGGATCCCCGAGGCAGTGAACTGCAGCTGGCTGGTGCTGTTCACGGAGGTGATCGGCACGGTGATATTGAGCGACCGCGCGGTAGCTTCCGCGCTGGCCAAATTTGCCTGCGCCTGCGCCAGCGCAACCTGGTAATCGGTCGGATCGATTTCGACCACCACGTCGCCTTTGCTCACCCATTGATTGTCATTGACGTTGACCCGGGTCACGTAACCCGAAATGCGGGCACTGACCGGATAAAGATGCACGTCGGCTTGAGCGTCGTCTGTCGACTCATAGCTGCTCAAGTAACGCCACAAGAACAGCCCCGCTACGATCACTACCACCGCGGAGATCAGAATCACAAGATTCCTGCGGCGCTTGCGATGCGCCGCGGGTGAAAACTTTTTTTCCGGCGGCGGTGTTGAAAACACCGAAGCTCCGGTTTCGGGGGGCGAGGATGCGTTTTCGTCAGCCATCTTATTTTCCTGGGAAATATTGCTTTACGCCCTGCTCGCCGGCGCCCAGCGCCCGGATGAGCGAAATTTTCGCGAAATTATAGGCGTACAAACTGGAAATGTACTGTTCGTGCGCGCTGGCTACCGCTTCCTGGGATTGCACCACTTCAACGCTGTCGGTCACGCCGGCGGTGAAGCGGTCCCGGGACTGTGCCAGTGTTTGGTCGGCCAGATCGATGTTGCTGCGGGCAACCGTTACCTGCTCCGCAGAAGATTCCAGGTTCAGCAGCGCCGTGCGCACGTCGGCCTCAATTTGCGCCCGCAAGTTCTCGAGCCGCTCGCGGGCCTGCGCGAGCCGCGCATCGGCTTGCTGAATATCGCCATGAACACTGTTGCCGGTAAAGATCGGAATCGAAAGCGTCCCCCGCAGGTCGTACACGCGGCCTGCGTCGGAAGGATGAGCTCCTCCGGTTCCGTAATCCGCTCCGAAAGAAAGCGAGGGAAAATAGCCGGCGACCGCCGCTTTACGCGATAATTCGGCTGCGCGAACGGCGCTCTCGGCGGCTCGGTAGTCGGACCGCGCGGCATAGGCATGCGTTAGCGTCTCTTCGATCGTCAAGTTTTCGAGTGGCTGATATGGCGACTCATGGGTAAGTTCGAAGTCCTGGCTGGGAGCCAGGCCAACCGCGCGGGCCACCGTAATTTTCTGAATGGCGAGATCGTTTCTTGCCTGGATGAGTTGCTCCTGACGGGTTTGCAATTCGACTTTGGTGCGCATGGCATCGATGTCGGGGGCTGTGCCAGCCTTTACCTCGTCCGTGGCCTGGTCAAAGAGCGCCTTTGCCGTCTCCACCTGAGCTTCATCAGTGGCAATCCGGGCCTCGTCCGATACGGCCTGAAAATAAACATACCCAACCGTCAAAATGACGAGATCGCGAGCATCAGCGAGGGTGTAGTCAGCCAACCTCACATTTTCGCCGGCCGCGCGAGCGGCATTGATGGACTTCCAGTCAAATAAGCTTTGATTCACTGCCGCGCGAGCGTCGAAGTATGAAAAAGGCGGCGCCGAGGCAGAGATGTGGAAGACCGTGGCCAGGCCAGAAAGCCCGAGTTCGGCGAGATTGACCTTCGATTCCGCGACGTAGGGCGCCGCCGTTACGTGCGGCAGCAAGGCGCTCAGCTCTTGCCAGCGTTGCCCGCGGGCGGCACGCGTATCAGCTTGTGAAATCAGCAGGCCGAGGTTGTGTTTCAGCCCGAGGTCAATGGCATCCTGCAACGACAGCTGCATGCTTCCGGCAACCGGCTTCGTCGGCACGCTGCCGGCAAAGGGGCTTCCCGCAGCGGTTGCAGGGGCGCTTTGACCTGAACTGCCCGAATACGACTGGGCATGACACAGAAGGGCGCCACATATCAGGGCGGTTGCGCATAGGAGACGCACTAAGGCTATTGTGCGACGCAAAAAGACCTCCTACCCGGAACGGGATCTCTCAGTCAGCAGGTCGCCTGCTTTGGGAGAACTGATTAGACCACAAGCGGCCAAACGAATCTATCGAACGAAGATACTGATCCATATCTTCACAATCGCACGGCCGGGACTAGGCCAGTTTCAACGCGTGCTTGCGGGGTGTGGTTGACTTTAACAAATTCTCAGCCTTCGCCGGCAATTCCCATGTCCTGGCCGGGATGCATGTCGTATTCAGACAAGCGCCGCCAAGTTCCGGGGCTCGATGATGGCGTCACGGCGCTTCATGCAGTTCGTGCGCTTCTACATAGAGTCTGCCCTCTCTGGCTGCCTCTTCCAGCGTCAGGTCCTCGACCAAATGCTTGAATCGATGGTAGTCGTTGCGTGGGACGACATGATTCGGGCCGGCGGTGACGACGCTG